>CALKIV010000029.1 GCA_937995835.1 uncultured Dysgonomonas sp.
GATAGCCCTCAGTACATTTTTTGTCAGCGATGGCACAACAGATGTGCTCCTCTGCAATGTTTCCCTTATTTAATGTGATGAAATTCATTTCGATATATTATTTATTCAAAAGTCTTATTCTAACCAAGGCTCTGTATATGCATTAGTTGTGTGCTCATATTTTTTGTCTAATAGTGTGCAAGTTATATTTTTTTTAAGTTATAGTGTACAATTTTATATCTTATTGAACTAATGATGTCATAGATTTTAAGAGAATCATCTTTTCTTTGTTTGGAGAGAAAACTGTTTTTCTTTTTTGTGAAACCTTTTATTTAACTGTCTATGAAAATTAAATTTTTATTATCTCTGTTTATATTGTTTGTCTTGGTGGCTTGTTCAGGTAAAAAAGTAACAAGTGAGACTCAAGAAGCAAAAAAATATACAGCCATTCATAGTGGTGTGGCATGGTTTGATCAAAATATGAAGGAGATCAACGCACATGGAGCTTGCATTGTGAAAGAGGGGGATCGGTATTATCTTTTTGGAGAATATAAATCGGATGATTCTAATGCCTTTTCGGGTTTCGGATGCTATTCGTCTGACGATTTGATGAACTGGAGCTTCGAAAAGGTTGTCTTGCCCGTGCAGAATGATGGTCTGCTTGGCCCTGAAAGGGTAGGAGAGCGAGTGAAGGTGATGAAGTGTCCTGCCACGGGCGAGTTTGTGATGTATATGCATTGCGACGATCTGGGGTATCGTGACCCACATGTGGGTTATGCTACTTGTAAAACAATTGACGGCGATTATCAGTTTCAGGGTGATTTGTTGTTTGACGGAAAATATATTAAAAAGTGGGATTTAGGAACTTTCGAAGATCATGATCAAAAAGGCTATTTGCTTACTCATGAGGGATATATATACGAATTGAATGAAGATTATAAATCCGTCAAGCGCATTGTAGTGTCTGATGTGGCTAAGGGTGGAGAGTCGCCGGCTATGCTTCGCAAGGGAGATCGTTATTTTTGGATGTTTTCTAACAAAACAAGTTGGGAACGAAATGATAATTATTATCTGACAGCCACTTCGTTAGAAGGTCCTTGGGAAGCTAAAGGGTTCTTTGCCCCCGAAGGCACTTTGACCTGGAACTCGCAGTGCTCTTTTGTTTTTCCCATTGTCACTCAGTTCGATACGTTATATATGTATATGGGTGACCGTTGGTCATTTCCCAAGCAAGGATCAGCTGCAACGCATGTTTGGCAACCGATAGAGGTGTTGGGAGAGGAGATTGCTATTTCGGAATTTTGGGACAGTTGGAGCTTTGATCAGAATGGGCAGATTGTTGCTGTTGATCAAAATCTGAAGTCTATCAGTAATAAAATCGATCGGGAAGGACAATGGGCTGTGGAATCAGGTAAATATAGATCGAATGAAAAAGGTGCAAAGTTGACCACTTCGTTCAACGGACAGCAAATATCACTCAAGGGCACTTCGGATGCCGAAAGTGGTTATGCAAGACTAAGGGTAACCAATAGCAAGCAAGAGGAGGTGATCAATACCATCGTCGATTTTTACAGTAAATATGCTTATTCTGCTCAAAAGTTTTTGAGCCCAATACTGCCTCATGATCATTATACGATCACTCTGGAGGTGATGCATGAGCATCCCGTTTGGAGTGACAAGCGTACGGCTCGTTATGGTAGTACGGACTATTTTGTTACCGTGGATGATGTTTTGGTGAGGTAATTTGCTGAGTCTCTTTCATTCCTTTTTATAGTCAAGTGCATTGCAAGATGAGGTTTAAACCACATGTTGTGATGCACTTTTTGTCATTCAATTCAAGATACCTCTGTCGGTGTCTTGATTCTCTATGGATTGTTTGAGATTGAATATCGATTTTCCCCAATTGATGTTGTAGCTAAAGCCTAGGATAAGCATGTTTTTATTATCCCTGATGTAACGTACCGATTTGGAAGGGGCAACCTTAGACAAACTTTGCGAACCGTATTTTGAGCCAGAGGTCAGAGGCCAATAGACCCCGGCGTTGAATGTCCAGTTGCGAACTTTATACATCAACGAAAGTTCCGAATAGTTTTCGTGTAAAACGATGGTGTGTCCATACATGCTTTTGTTGGGGCTGTGGTAGCCTACATCTGCCGAAAAGTTTTTGTATTGCATGGTGGCTCCCACATACCATTGCCATTGGTTGAAGGAATAGTTTACGTCGTTCATTTTCGATTTGTAGCCTGTCCAGTTTCCTCCCATTCTCAGGGAGAAGATGTCGGACAATTGATCCAAATTGACTCCCATTCTAGCCCCATAGTTTGCAGAGTAGGGGGTATTGTCAGAGTGTCGCACCATGGCGTCTAGTTGGTTGTCGTAGAAGATGTCGCTCAATATGGCATCAAATGTCTTTTGTGCAAACAGACTGCTTCGGATGCTTAATTTCTTATGCTTTACGTTGAAGCTAAGTATATTGTATATGTTATGGGCAGGTTTGATGTCAGGATTTCCACGCACCACGATGATGGAATTTTCTACCTGATCTACCTTGCTCATGCTCCCTAGGCTAGGGTACTCTGGATTATATCTCAAGTAATTTTGTATGGACCATGTGTTGTTTTTCTTGAAAAATAAATTGAAGGTCGATAGGTTTCTATAATATTTTCTCTTGTCCGTAAAGTTGTTCATATCCAGTACCTTCAATCCCGTGCTGAGTTGATAGCGCAGATGATTTATTTTTCCTGTAACCTCAGCATAAGGATATACCTCTATTTGTCTGAGCTTGGCAATGTTGTCGAAGATGTAAGTGTTTTTGGTGTGTGAATACATTCCTCTGAGCCCTGCCGAATAGTTGAAATTGTCGTTCTCTTCATTGCTGTAAATTCCTTCTACGATCATTGATCTTTTTCGTCCGTCGGTGTCCTGAAAAAACTTCTCTTCCAGATTCTCTTTTTGCAAGTAGTTGTCTGTTAGTTGTTTTTCATAGTTGGTGTTCATCATTGTGCCCACCATATTGATTTCCAAACTTCTTTTTTTGCTAAACAGATGTTTGTAAAACAAGTCGAGAGATGGTGTCACTTGATTGTCTTTCGTGTGGGTGTGCCTTTTGATGTCAATGTCCTTGAGTTGATTGTCATAGATATCACTGTTGATCTGTCCCCTGTATTTTTGGATGTTGGCAATCAGTTTGGCGCTAAACGTGTTTTTTTCGTCGTGATATAGATAACCCAAATTGAAATTATGATCAGTATAATGAAAAGGGGCATCGTCATACTCCTCGTGACGATAGAGGGTTTCGGTCGGAAAATGATATTCCGTTTGGGAGTTTCCCCATAGCTTGGTGTAGCTACGCCAGTTGAGGTTGTAGTCTAACGAAAGTTGCGACTTGCCATACACCGATCGGATGCTTGCTGTACTGTTTGCAAAGCCCGTTGTGGGGCCATTGGTGGCACTGACAAAAATATAAGTTCCCATCTGTTGTTCTTTGAGCACATAGTTGACCACCGCAGCATCTCTGCTGGCATAACGTCCGGAGGGGGTGCTGGTATATTCTATGCGTTCTACCAGTTCGGGTTTCAGGGCAAGAGTTTGTTTCAGGTCACTTTCTATCCCATTTATTTTGAAGACCACATCGCTGGCATAGGTCGACTTTACAGCCTGATTGATGGGGTCGATGAAAAGTCCATCTAAGTCCAAATTTTTCAATAGTCTCAGTCCATTGTCAGCAGATTTCACTTGCAGCTGATTGGGGTAAAGGATAGATTTTCCGATCACCTTGATCTCAGCATCGCCAGTCACGGTCACCTCATTCAAAGTCTTATGATCTTCTTCCAAAGCAATTTTACCCAAATTGATATCCCGTTGCCCTTCTTTCTTTACTTTTAGTGATTGACTGAAATAGCCAATGTAAGAAATTTGTATTTCAAACGTGTCTGAGGGCATTATGATTGAGAAATGACCATTAGCATCTGTCCGTATCTCACTCTCCAGCACCTTGTTGGTTGTTAGCATTCTGATGCTCGCTGCCACCAAAGTTTCTTCTGTTTTGGCATCCACCACAGTACCCGATAAGCTTTGAGACGATAGATTGTTAAGAAGCAAAACAAAGAGTGTTAGAGCGTATAGAAATTTCTTTAACATTTTTCAATTATGTGTTTTTTAGTATGCGTTATGTCGTAAAATTAATAATAAAATTAACATAATGTGTGAAAAGTGTTTAAATTCTATTCTTTTGTTTTATTCACTGTCCTGATGGTGATATTTTAATTACTTCAATGGTTTGCAGAATCAATTTTCACCACCTTGGTGTTCCCTATATCCTATCATCAAGACCGTGTATAATCAATACATAGCTTTCTTTTATTTTTGATTTCTTTCAATCAAAAGGAAACGCTGTTATCAAACATGTTATCAGCTATTGTGCAATCGGTGGC
>CALKIV010000030.1 GCA_937995835.1 uncultured Dysgonomonas sp.
ACAAAGATATTGCTGCCGAAATTGTAAAGTTACCTTTTAGAAAATAAACTTTCATTTACTTAATAATAAGAGAGGCCCCCTTAAAAGGAAGCCTCTCTTATTTACTCCAATAAATTAATATTATCAATATTCAAATCGTCCAAACTCACTCTCAATGACTAATTCTGCTTTATCAGATTTCTCTACAAAACCAACAATTTGAGCATCGATATTAAATGATTTAGAGATGGCAATTACTTCTTCTGCGTACTCTGGAGCAATATATATTTCCATTCTGTGTCCCATATTGAAAACCTTATACATCTCCTTCCAATCTGTTCCTGATTGCTCGTGAATCAATTTGAAGAGTGGTGGTACAGGGAACATATTATTTTTCGTTATTTTTACATTTTCAACAAAATGAAGCACTTTTGTTTGAGCTCCACCCGAACAATGAATCATACCATGTATCTGTGGACGAAGTTTTTCTAAAATAGTTTTAATGACAGGAGCATATGTACGGGTAGGGGAGAGAACCAGTTTTCCTGCATCTATTCCCAAATTTTCTATTTCATCAGTGAGCTTCATTTTTCCAGAATACACTAAGTCTGCAGGAATAGAATTATCATAGCTTTCAGGATATTTTTTTACCAAATAATTAGCAAAAACATCATGGCGAGCAGATGTCAATCCATTGCTTCCCATACCTCCATTATATTCTTTCTCATATGTGGCTTGTCCACTAGACGAAAGTCCAACAATGACATCTCCAGCTTGGATTGTATGATTAGATATAACGTCCTTTCGCTTCATTCTACAAGCCACTGTGCTGTCTACAATTATAGTACGTACTAAATCTCCCACATCAGCAGTTTCACCACCTGTAGGGTATATTCTTACACCTTGTTTGGTTAATTCGTCACATAGCTCGTTTGTTCCATTAATGATTTCAGAGATTACATCTCCTGTTACAAGCATTTTGTTGCGTCCAATTGTTGACGAAAGTAGAATATTATCTGTAGCTCCCACACACAGCAAGTCATCAATATTCATGATCAGAGCATCTTGTGCAATACCTTTCCAAACGGAAAGATCTCCTGTTTCTTTCCAATAAACATAAGCCAATGAGGATTTAGTTCCAGCACCATCTGCATGCATGATATTGCAATAATCAGGATCTCCACCCAATATATCTGGCACAATTTTACAAAAGGCTTTCGGGAACAACCCCTTATCCACATTCTTTATTGCTTTATGCACATCTTCTTTTGATGCAGAAACACCACGCTGATTATAACGTTGATCACTCATTTCTTTTTGCTTTTTTTAATAGTGATAATATTTAAATAAAAACAGCCTGCATTTAATTTTACAGGCTATTTTTATCACATATAAAGTATATTTTATATCCAAAAAATTAATAATCTTTTACTTCCCAACCTAAAGCACTAGCGCCTAAAACAGCCGCATCACTTTCTTTGAGTTCAGACATCAATAATTTGATTTTATTTCTGAATATTGGTAACATATTCTCTTCCATATGCTTACGCACAGGGTCGAATATTAGTTTTCCAGCTTTGGTCAATCCTCCAAACAAAATGATAGCTTCGGGACAAGAGAATGCTACGAAATTGGCGAATGATTCGCCTAATACTTGACCAGTATACTCAAATATTTCTTTAGCCAACTCATCGCCCTTGATAGCTGCATCATAAACATCCTTAGAGGTGATATCTTCTTTTTTAACCTCCCTCAAAAGACTAGGAGTATCACGAGATTCTAAGAACTCAACGGCTGTACGTGCAACACCTGTAGCTGAGCTATATGTTTCTAAGCAGCCCTTTAACCCACAGTTGCATTGACGTCCACCACGACGAGCAGTAGTATGACCAAGCTCTCCAGCAAATCCATCATGTCCGTATACCAACTGACCATTTACCACAACTCCACTTCCTACACCTGTACCTAGAGTGATCACTAAAAAGTCTTTCATCCCTCTAGCAGCTCCATAAGTCATTTCACCAATGGCTGCAGCATTAGCATCATTAGTCAGTTCAACAGGAATATGCAATCTGTCAGTCAACATTTGAGCCAAAGGAATAACCCCTTTCCATGGTAAGTTAGGAGCGAACTCAATACATCCAGTAAAATAGTTTCCATTAGGAGCTCCAATACCAATACCTTTGATATTGTTTGTTCCCCCAACTTCGTCTATAATCTTTTGAACTGCATCTGACAAAGCTTCAACATATCCATTTATTTCTTTATAAACATTTGTTTTTATTGAACCTTGGTTAATAATTTGACCTCGTTTGTCAACAATACCAAATACAGTATTAGTTCCACCGATATCTATACCAATTGCGTATGGTTTATCCATGATAAATATTTAATGTTAATTGTACAATGAAATTCATGTTCTTTTAGAATTCTACAAATATAGTTAATCTGTAAATTATAAAATAAAAATGTTCAATGATTCTTTCTCATAATTTACATTTCTCCCTTTATTTTCCAAAATAAATATCTAATATTTCTTTTGCTGCAATGAAAGAGGTTTTTTGGGAAGCCAAAACTTGCTGTTCCAATTCTAGCAAATGCTCTTTTACACGAGTGTCAGAATAAAATCTATTTTTTATTTGCTCATTGATAGACTCATATAACCAATATTTTGATTGAGAATTCCTTTTAAAATCAAAGTAGCCATTCTTGCGCACAAAATCAATATAATCATCTATCATTTCCCAAATTTCTTTAATTCCAAGCTCATAATATCCTGAGTAAGTCAAGACTTTGGGCGACCATCCCGACTCGGGTAGGGGAAAGAGGTGTAAAGCATTTTTGAAATGTGAGCGGGCTATTTCTGCCTTAGGAATATTGTCTCCATCAGCTTTGTTTATCACTATTCCATCGGCCATTTCCATTATGCCTCGTTTTATTCCTTGTAGCTCATCACCAGTACCAGCCAATTGCAACAGAAGAAAAAAGTCGACCATCGAGTGTACAGCCGTTTCAGATTGTCCGACACCTACAGTTTCAATGATAATTCGATCAAAACCTGCAGCTTCGCACAATATCACCGTTTCACGCGTTTTACGAGCAACACCTCCCAATGAGCCAGCAGAAGGAGAGGGGCGAATAAAGGCATTCTTCTCTACACTAAGACGTTCCATTCTCGTTTTATCTCCTAGAATACTACCTTTTGTGATCTCACTAGAAGGATCAATTGCCAATACTGCTACTTTATAGCCTTGTTTGGTCAAATGCACGCCAAAAGAATCGATAGATGTACTTTTACCAGCACCAGGAACACCGGTTATACCTATTCTTACAGAATTGCCAGAATAGGGTACACATTTCTCCAAAACTTCTTGAGCTAAAGCATAATGTTCTACTTTAGAGCTTTCTACAAGTGTAACTGCCTGACTTAGTAAAGAAATATTACCATTTCTGATTCCTTCTACATATTCAGATGCAGTATAAGTTTTACGTTTGAATTTTTTGAAATCCTTCAAATACGGATTTATGGTTGGTTGTTCAGCAATTCCCTTATTTACTTTCAACCCTTTATATTGTGAATCGTTTTCTGGATGATCGTTCATAGATAGCAATATTTATTCATTTTAAATCTAGAAGTAAATATAACAAAAAAAGAGTAGAAGGATAAAAAATAATCGTTCCTTAACGTTATTTGCTATACACAATTAAACATAATAGTAATTATATAACTTATTTATTGTTACTTTTTCGATACTCTGAGAGTGATATGTTCATATGTCGCTTAAAATAACGACACATATAAGATGTATCGTCAAAATTCATCTTCTCAGCGATTTCCTTTATCGAAATATTAGGATCACTCAATAAAACTTTCATTTCTAAAAGCACCTGACGATCGATCAAATCTTTTGGAGAGTCATTCATTATCATTTTAGAGATCTGTGACAGATAAAATGGAGTAATACAAAGTTCACGAGCATAGAAAGCAACATCACGATGTTCTTTGCAATGTTTGCCAATAAGCTCCCAAAACTTCCAGCATAAGAGCTCTTTACGACTATATTTTTGCATAATAATATTTTCATCTGGAATTCTTTCTGTTATTTTCAAAAATAAATTTTGAAGATGATTACAAAACATCAAATGCCTATACATAACACACTCTTCTGCCATATGGCGAAATTGCTCTAACCAGACGCTCAACAATCGCTCTTCGGATCTATTAGGCAGACAAACAGGATTATTCCACAAAAAAGAAAATAAATTATTAGGGAGCTTATAGGCTATCTCAGATGATAAAATCCTATTTATCAAACAATAATAGACCTTAAAATCAGTAGAGGTCTTCATAAATATTGTCATCGAATCTTCTGAAACTACCATAATACTATTTTTCTTTAGCAAGTAGTTCTTGAAATTAACATTTACGAGAGCCTCTCCATGCAAACAAATAAAAATAGAAAGATAAGGCAACTTCAAAGGATAGGTTAGAAAATTTTCTATACCACTCTCCCCCATCTCAATCTCTGATTCTCCTTTGAAAATACTAGGCGCTAGTTTTATCATAAATGTTTGTTTCTATTATCACATGAATACATAAAATATATCTGAATTTATCAGCTATTTTGTTTTCAAAAGTACCTATTTAGTACAAATTTTGATAATTAATCTTTGACAAAATCTCTATATTTTTGTATTCAACATTAAAAAGTATAAAGAATATGATTTTAGAAACAGAAAGATTGATTTTACGCCCTTGGCGAGAATCAGATGCAGAAGATTTATATCATTATGCAAAAGATCAAAGAGTTGGTCCCATAGCAGGTTGGCCGCCACACACAAGTGTAGAGGAAAGTGCTACAATTATCAAAACTGTATTTTCACAGGAAGGTGTATTTGCCATCACTCTTAAAGAAGACGACTTAGCCATAGGCTGTATAGGTCTAATTTTAGGAGCAAAAAGTAATTTCCCAATCGACGAAAATGAGGGAGAAATTTCCTATTGGCTCGGCGTACCTTTTTGGGGCAGAGGATATATGCCAGAAGCCATCCGGAAAGTAGTAGACTACGGCTTCTTAGGTTTGAAATTATCCAATATTTGGTGTGGATACTTCGATGGAAACGAAAAATCGTATAAGGCACAAAGCAAATGTGGATTTAAACATCATCATATTGAGAAAGATATGTTTTATGAGTTAACAAACGAAATACGTACAGAACATATCAGTTGCCTATCAAAGGAAGACTGGATTACTGAAAACCGCAAATTGTAACAAATAAAAGCTTCTAGACTTTCTAGAAGCTTTTATTTGATAATGACACAAAAAAACTGGAACATTTCTGCTCCAGTTTTAATATTTAATGATTTTATGGGCTTAGTTTTTACCCAATTTCTTTTGAACCTCTACCAATTCTGCATTTTTATCAACGTTCAGTAGGCTCAAGTTATAATATACATTTTCAAGATTTTGTAGCGTTCTTGTAATGTCCATTTCATCAGCACCACGATCTTGCAACAACTTGTAGTATTTCTCTAAATAAGGCAATGCTTTAGAATAAAGTTCTACTGTTTCTTTATCAATAGCAGCCAACTCTTGTCTGTTGCTAGTATGTCCTGTTTTCTCCTTAGAGTCTTGAGCTTTCAAAACATATACTACACCAAGTCCTTCAAGTGCTTTTTCACAGTTTGCATCATATGCTAGTGCTTTTTCAAAAGCTTCTAAACTTTCGTCAAACTTAAGATCTCTTGATAAGAAAGTTCCTTTCAATCCTAATAGATCACAAGAAGACTCTGGATCGTTCTTGATAGCTTGATCTAAATAGTCTAGAGCAGCTTGTGCATCTCCCATTCTGATATATTCATTGATCAAAGTTGGAGTAAAATATTTGTTCTTAGGGAATTTATGAGCACCTAGTTCCAATGATTTAACAAAATTGATGCTATCGTTTATTTTAGAGTATTCAACAGTCAAGAATTCATATGGATCACTTTCTGCATAAGTTGAATTTGGAATATATTCAGGTTCTGCTATTAGTTTATTCAATAGTTTGATAGCCCTCTCACTATTTTCAGCTTGAATAGCTGTCACAAAAGAATAATATTTGAACATTTGGAAAGAAGAGTCATTTAAAGCAATAGCCTCTCCTTCAAACATGTCATAAGAAGGTATATCCCAAACAAATTCAAAGAAATCACAAGCTCTGTTGAAATTCTTTTGATAGTCCGCTTTTTTGTTAGCTTCTTTTGCTTCTGCAGCGATATTATTGTAATGAATTCCGGCATTGATATATTGTTGAGGATAAGCTACTTTTATCTTTTTAACAATATCTTTGCGAACTTTGTTTTTAATCTTTCCTTTAGCATCAGGCAATTCTCCTAGCTCATCAGCCTTCACGTAGTAACCAATCATATTGGCTATCCCTGTATACATCTTCTCTAAGTCTCCACCTTTACCAGTCATACCCTTGGTCATTTCGGCATCATACTCTTTTTCAAAAGCTTTATACTCAATATCACCTGCCAACTTCCATGTTTCTTGGTCTTGTGCTGTTTCTTCATGAGTCAATGCAGGCTTGATTAACTTTCTAGCCTCATCAGTTTTTTCCATCGAAGATTTAGCGTCTTTTACTGCTTTCTTTTGCGCAACAGCAAAACCGGCAAACATACATAGTGTTGCGATTAAAACTATTTTCTTCATAATTACTCTTTTGTTATTTATTTAATTATTCTTTTTTGATCAAAAATTATTCTTCCGTAGATTGAGATTGATCTTGTTCAGGAGTCTCTCCTCCTTCTTCTAACCCTTCCAATCTTTCTATATCTTCAATATTCTCTTCTTCTTCCTCTGAATAAACTTTACATACAGATGCGATTTCATCGTTACGTTTGCCCAGATTGATTAGACGAACACCTTGTGTTGCCCTTCCCATCGTACGAATATCTTTCATACTTAGACGAATAGTTATTCCCGACTTATTAATAATCATCAAGTCATGTTCATCTGTCACACTGCTTATGGACACCAATTTCCCCGTTTTATCCGAGATATTCATGGTTTTTACCCCTTTTCCTCCACGGCTTGTGATACGATAAACAGGCTCACCATCTTCATCATTTAACAAAGTACGTTTTCCGTACCCCAGTTCTGATACAACCATTACGGTATGAGTGTCCTGTGCTTCTTTTGACATACAGATCATCCCCACTACTTCATCCTTGCCATCTTCGTCCAAACGCATACCTCTAACACCAGTGGCTGTACGTCCCATAGCACGAGCATGACTTTCATGGAAACGAATTGCTCTACCATTTCTGTTGGCTATAAGCACCTCATTATCACCATCTGTAAGTAACACTTCTATCACTCTGTCATCTTCGCGAATAGTGATAGCATTTACTCCATTTTGTCGTGGTCGCGAATAAGCTTCAAGGCTTGTCTTCTTGATCACACCATTTTTAGTACAGAAGATTAAATAATGGTTATTTAAGAACTCTTCATCATTAAATCCTCGCACTCTGACAAAAGCTGTTACCTTGTCATCAGCATCAATATTCAATAAGTTCTGAATTGCACGACCTTTAGATTGTTTTGTGCCTTCAGGAATATCAAATACTCTCAACCAGAAACATTTTCCTTTTTGAGTAAAGAGCAACATGTAATTGTGCATCGATGCCGGATATATGTGCTCAATGAAGTCTTCATCACGTGTCTCAGACCCTTTGGCCCCTACTCCACCTCTATTTTGCGCTCTAAACTCTGTCAACGGGGTACGTTTGATGTATCCCATGTGAGAGATTGTGATGATCATTTCATCATCCGAATAGAAATCTTCTGGATTCAATTCTTCTGATGAATAAACGATTTCTGATTTGCGCTGATCACCGTATTTATCCCTAATTTCAATCAATTCATCTTTGATCACTTGCATACACAACTCATCATCAGATAAAATTTGCTTGTAATAAGCTATCATTTTTTGGATTTCGTCATATTCAGCATGCAATTTATCTTGCTCAAGACCAGTCAACTGACGAAGTCTCATTTCCACAATAGCACGCGCTTGAATTTCTGTCAAACTAAATTTAGCTATCAATCCTTCAATTGCCTCTTGTGGAGATTTAGAAGCTCTGATCAGTGCGATCACTTCATCAATATTATCCGAAGCAATGATCAATCCTTCTAAGATGTGCGAACGCTCTTCTGCTTTTCGAAGTTCGTATTTAGTTCTGCGAATAACAACATCATGACGATGATCGACAAATAAAGAAATCAAATCTTTCAGATTCAGATTTCTAGGTCTACCATCCACTAATGCAATGTTATTCACACTAAATGATGATTGCAAAGCAGTCATCTTGTATAGTTTATTGAGCACAACGTTAGCATTAGCATCACGTTTAACGTCTACAACGATACGCATTCCTTGACGGTCTGACTCATCGTTGACGTTGCTCACTCCTTCTAGTCGTTTTTCAGAAACCAAATCTGCAATATGCTTGATCAAATCAGCCTTATTGACAAGATATGGTATTTCAGTAATAACTATTTTTTCGTGATTTTTATCAATCTCTATCTCAGCACGACCACGCATTATCACACGTCCTCGTCCTGTTTCAAAAGCATCAATAACACCTTGATAGCCATAAATGAAAGCACCAGTAGGGAAATCAGGAGCTTTAACATACTCCATCAGACCTTGTATAGTGATCTCTCTATCATTAATATATGCCACCGTTGCATCAATGACCTCAGTCATATTGTGTGGTGCCATATTTGTTGCCATACCTACTGCAATCCCCGAAGCTCCATTGATCAGTAAGTTTGGTATTCTGGTTGGTAATACTGTTGGTTCTTGTAAAGTGTCGTCAAAGTTTAACTTAAAATCAACGGTTTCTTTTTCGATGTCTTTCAACATCTCTTCAGCCAATTTGCTCAATCGAGCCTCAGTATAACGCATCGCTGCTGGACTATCGCCATCAACGCTCCCCATATTTCCTTGCCCATCTACAAGTAGATAACGCATACTCCAAAATTGAGCCAAGCGCACCATAGCCAAATACACTGATCCATCACCATGTGGGTGATATTTACCAAGTACTTCCCCTACAATTCTCGCAGACTTCTTATATGGTTTGTTAGACGTGTTACCGAGTTCGCTCATCCCGTAAAGAATACGACGATGAACAGGCTTTAAGCCATCTCTAACATCAGGTAGAGCACGAGACACTATCACCGACATTGAATAGTCAATGTAAGATGATTTCATCTCATCTTCGATGTTAATTTGAATAATTCTATCTTCCGCCATTTAGTTATAGTTAGGATATTTTCCTATTATAGTAATAGTTATAATTTCTGTCCTTAAATCTTTTTTAATCAATCTTTAAAAATCATGCTAAGATAGCAATTTATCGCCTTATTTTAAAATATAAAGACATAAAAAAGCCTGATCTTGTTACTTCAAATCAGGCTTTTTTCATTTATTATTTAGTGCTTCAAATTTCTTTATTCTCTACCATGGCAATGCTTGTATTTTTTGCCACTTCCACAGAAACATGGTTCGTTTCTTCCTGGTTTTTTATCTACTTGCACCGGTGCCACAAGTTGACGTTCGGGCTTTTGTTGATTTTGCTCTGCAGCACCTTCATTTAATGAGCTTCTTTCTGTTTTATAGCGGCTGTAATCGGTTTTTTGTACAGGAGCGGCCTCTTTCACCTCTTCAGCTTCGCGAACAGGAATTTGCCCTCTCATCAACACTGTTACAGTTTTTCTATTTATCACATCAAGCATATTTTTGAACAACTCGAAAGATTCCAATTTATAAATCAATAATGGATCTTTTTGCTCATAACTTGCATGTTGCACAGATTGACGTAAATCATCCATCTCACGAAGGTGATCTTTCCATTGTTCATCAATAGTATGTAGAACGATAGCTTTTTCGAAAGAATGTACTACACTTTTTGATTCTGAGTCATAAGCATCTTTCAGATTACAAGAGATATTATAAACACGTTTCCCATCAGTGATTGGAATCATGATATTTTCAAATTTATCACCATGTTCTTCATAAACTTGCTTGATCACTGGGTTTGCCACCTCTGAAAGACGAGTTGTCTTTTGTTTGAAGTTTTCCAATGCTTTGGCAAAAATCAATTCAGTAGATTCTTCATCTTTTGCAGATTTGAAAGCAACTTCATCAAATGGTGGTTCGATGGCAAACAAACGAAGTACATCTAATTTTAATGTTTCAAAATCAGCAAAATCAGCATTTTCTGAAACAATCTTTTCAGCAGAATCATAGAACATATTAACGATGTCAATACCCAATCTTTCGCCCATTAGAGCATTTCTACGACGCTTATAGATCACAGAACGTTGAGAGTTCATTACGTCATCATATTCTAGCAAGCGTTTACGTATACCAAAGTTATTTTCTTCTACTTTTCTTTGTGCACGTTCAACAGACTTGCTCAACATGTTGTGTTCTAGCATTTCGCCTTCTTTGAATCCCATGCGATCCATCATTCCAGCAATACGTTCGGAAGCGAAAAGACGCATCAAATCATCTTCCAATGAAATATAGAATACCGATGAACCCGGGTCTCCTTGACGACCAGCACGACCACGCAACTGACGGTCGACACGGCGAGATTCGTGACGTTCTGTACCAATAATAGCCAAACCTCCAGCAGCTTTCACTTCGGGAGCTAGCTTAATATCCGTACCACGACCAGCCATATTGGTAGCAATGGTAACCGCTCCCACTTGACCAGCTTCGGCAACCACCTCGGCTTCACGTTGGTGTAACTTAGCATTCAACACATTATGTGGAATCTTACGCATTTGAAGCATCTTGCTCAAAAGTTCTGATATCTCAACGGAGGTAGTCCCCACAAGTACTGCTCGTCCTTGTCCTACTAATGATTGAATTTCTTCAATGACAGCAATATATTTTTCACGTTTAGTTTTATAAATGCGGTCATTCATATCCCTACGTGCTATTGGTCTATTGGTAGGTATTACTACAACATCCAATTTGTAGATATCCCAGAACTCTCCAGCTTCAGTTTCTGCAGTACCGGTCATCCCCGCAAGCTTATTGTACATACGGAAATAGTTTTGGAGTGTGATGGTTGCAAACGTTTGTGTTGCAGCTTCCACTTTCACTCTTTCTTTTGCCTCAATAGCTTGGTGAAGACCATCAGAATAACGACGACCATCCATGATACGTCCTGTTTGTTCGTCAACGATCATCACTTTGTTGTCCATTACCACATATTCCACATCTTTTTCGAAGAGTGTATAAGCTTTAAGTAATTGGTTAACTGTATGTACACGTTCTGACTTGATAGAATAGTTCTGCATGATTTCATCTTTCTTAGCAGCTTTTTCTTCATCAGAAACCGTTAAGTTTTCTAATTCAGATAATTCAGAGCTTATGTCCGGAAGAACGAAGAACTTGGTATCATCGGTATTTCCAGTCAAAAGATCAATCCCTTTATCTGTCAATTCTATAGTGTTATTTTTTTCATCGATTACAAAATAAAGATCATCAGTTACGATGTGCATGTTTTTATTTTGTTGCTCCATATAGTGTTCTTCGGTCTTAAGCATAGCTGCTTTAACCCCTTCTTCACTCAAAAATTTAATCAGAGCATTATTTTTAGGCATCCCCTTAAACGAGCGATACAACAATAGGTTGCCTTCTTCAATAACAGCTTTATCACTTGATGTTAGCTTAGTTTTAGCTTCAGCAAGCAAACGAGTACACATGTCACGCTGAGCTTTTACTATAATTTCAACACGAGGCATAAACTCTTCGAACAATTGCTCTTCGCCTTTCGGAATTGGTCCCGAAATGATTAATGGCGTACGTGCATCATCAATCAATACGGAGTCGACCTCGTCCACAATAGCAAAATTATGTTTGCGTTGTACTAAATCTGATGGATTTACCGCCATATTGTCACGCAAGTAATCGAAACCAAACTCATTGTTTGTTCCATAAGTTATGTCTGAGCGATAAGCCTTGCGACGTCCTTCGGAGTTAGGTTCATGTTTATCAATACAATCCACAGATAGACCATTGAACATAAACAGTGGTCCCATCCACTCAGAGTCACGTTTTGCTAGATAATCATTCACAGTTACAACGTGTACCCCTTCACCAGTTAAAGCATTCAAGAAGATAGGTAAAGTTCCCACAAGGGTTTTACCTTCTCCTGTAGCCATCTCTGCAATACGTCCTTTATGAAGCACTACCCCACCAAAGAGCTGTACATCATAGTGAATCATATTCCAGTTAATGGTAGTGCCTCCGGCAGTCCAACTGTTAAAATACACAGCCTTATCGCCATCGATGGTCAAAAAGTCATTATTATCATTGGCAACTAGCTCTTTATCTAGGTCTGTAGCTGTTACCTCTATTTCTTCATTCTCTGTTAGACGACGAGCCGATTCTTTTACAATACAGAAAACCTCAGGTAATACTTGATCTAAGATTTCTTCATATTTTTCAACGATTCTCTTCTCCAACTTGTCAATCTCAGCCCAAACATCTTCACGTTGATCAATGTCTAAACTTTGAATCTTTGTTTTTAGTTCTTTGATCTTGTTTGCCTCTTCAGCCACATACTCTTGTATCTGGGCACGAATTGCTTGTGTCTTGCCACGAAGCTCGTCATGGGTCAATTTTTCAAAATCAGGATACAATGCAGTAATCTTTTCTACATAAGGATTAATCTCCTTTAAATCTCGCTGCGATTTATTCCCAAATATCTTGGATAAAAAACTTGCAAATGTCATTCTATATATTATTTCTTTATTATTCTAAAAATTAAATCTATACACTAATCCAGTGTACTCTACAAAAACTCTGCCAAAGGCAATTCTTTAGCTGCACTAGGTGCCCTGATTCTCATGATGTATGCCACGGAGGGAGCTATTTCAGTTGCTTTGATAGTGGTTTTTATTTTCTCCGCTTTGATATTATTTCCGAAAAAGATGACAGGACAACTTATCATATTCGATCTTGTCAGTTTTTCAGTGTCATTACTTTTTTCGTGAACCACCTTATAACTTGGTTGTATTTCTAAAACCAAATCACCCATAGAAGCCTTAGCAAGACCTCTTTTCATATATTCTTTCTCTGGAGATAAGTTATCAAATAAAAGCTGATGTTGAGTATATACAGCCAAAACACCTGAAAACTCAGATACAAATTCAGCAGCTACTTGTTGGATTTCGCTTAACTTTAACTCTTTAGCTTTTATCAGTTCTCTGTTAAGAAAGATCTGTCCATTATATATTTTTTGTACCCATTTCTCATTTTGTCCATAAAGAGCCATCAGATACATATTAAGCAAAGCTTCACATCTGTCTACATGGAATGTGCCTCCTCCTGTAGGAATCTTTTCTTCATCATGAACCACAGACTCATAATATCCAGTAGAAGTTAAAAAGATGAGAGTATTTTGCAAGCCAATGGTCTTATCTATATTATCCAATAGGCTTTCTATATCTTTATCTAAACGAATATAGAGATCTTTCATCTCTACACCGTAGTCATCGTCAGATTTAGGATATCGTCCAGCATAAAAAGTCAAAGATACGAAGTCTGGAACACCCCGATTTCCTAAATTTGCTTTAGACAACAGATTTTCAAATGTTTCTCTTATATTTTCATTTGCGAATGGAGTATATTTAGCCAGCTTATAGGTCTCTTTATTGCCTCCAAGAGATTGTTGAAATGCTCCTTGAGTTTTTACATAGGGAAAAGTCTTATATTCCTTCTTCTCCACCAAAGGTTTCCACTGCCCCCCCCATACTTTAGCGGCAAAGCTTGTCACTTTTCGGTTATCTTGATCTACTGTCCAATAAAAATCTTTGTAATAAGTGGTAGAAGCCCACTTGCCAGAATAATCATCAATCCAATATGTGGAATTAGCTGCATGTCCTCCTGTGATCAATGCCTGAACTGCATTGGGAGCAAAAGCAAAAACATCGGATAGATTTCCTGATGCCACTTTAAGCTCATCTGCAATTGTAGATCCAGAAAGAGCAAGTGGAGATAATCTGTCTTGTGTGTAATTTCCCAAGAAATTATCATCCAAAAATATATTTTTAACTAAACTACTTTCCGGAGAATACTTTTCTACATCAGTAATATTATGCTGATTTGGATTAGCACCTGTATAGATAGTAGCTAAGGTATTAGCTTGATTGAGATTTGGAAAGTCGAACGATATATTTTGATAAACCAATCCACCCGAAAGAAGTCTTTTAAAACCTCTCTCACCAAAGTTATGTTTGAATTGTTCTATATAATCACCTCTTAGTTGATCAACAGTGATGCCTACCACCAATTTGGGAACATCGGAGGTTCCCATCTGTGCCTTCAATGGGCTAATGGATAGTGCAACAACTAAGGATGTTAATATTCTTATCATTTTTGTTTCATTTGCTTATACTCTAAGATATTCCCTACTGAACGTAGCCCTAGAGCCAGTATATAAGGAATAAATGCTATTTCTATTGTTTGCGATATAAATGGTATACAGAGCAAAAACAGAGTAAGCGTGGCAAAGTTAACAAAATGGTAATAAATAACACACTTAGAAGCAATTTTTACAAAGAAAAATAGTCCGAAGAGTAATGCGAGAGGATTCAACCACATCAAATTCCAATTGGCATCAACACATGGATGCTCTGAAAAGAACATAAGAAAGAAAATGATACATCCTGCCAAACCAGCAAGAATAAAAAGTATAGAATCAAATACTTTACCCAAAATGAACATTTCTCTCGAACGCACTAAATAGGTAATTAATACACTGAGCATCACCAAAACAATGCCAACATACAAGGGTGTATTAGGTGCCCTATACCCTATTTCTTTAGCCTCTACAAGTTCTAGTGCAGAACCTGCAGGTTTCAATAGGTCTGTTTGTTTTAGTACTAATGGACGTTTCTCTCCATTAGCAGATACAATTTCTGCATGGTTGAAAGCTGTAGACACATACGAGGGTAAAAAGTCTTTTTGACGTTCGTTGATAACTTTATCAGCACCACTACCTATTACTAGATTAATGCCGAAGCGCGTCCAAGGAGTTAAAATCAGGCATTCATCGAGTAAATCACGATAGGTTTGCTCTGATGTATAAGGTTTAAACTCTATTTCACCTTTTATATTCTGTTGAACTACATCTCTAGGGCGTGTAGAACAATTGTCATAGAAAAAATTATAACGGTATACTCTGTTTTCTGGCTTAAGATTGATCAATAGAGCATCAAAGATGGATTGCTTCTCTTCTAAAGTTAAATTCAAAACCTGCTCCTCTACTCCCGACTCACGAAAAGTATACTCAAATAAAAAACGACTAAAAAGCCTATCTCCTATCTTATAATCTGTTTCCCCTTTCACAAAACGATAAATAAAATTATCTGAATTGAAATCGAAAACTCCATAGTCGAAAACGACATTTATATCTAGTGAATCGTCAAAAACACGCAAACCCGTGTGACCAAACAATGCATAAGTAGCATCTGTATTAGGAGAACAAGTCAATAAACTTACCTGAGACTTTTCGCTCAACTGTGGAATAATAGAAAATGCTGACAAATTAACTGCCAGCAAGTATAATAAGATAATAACTCTTCTTTTCATCAAAACACTATTCTCTTTTGTATAGAAAACAAAAATAAGAATATTAAAGATATTTTTTGCTCAAAGTTTTCAAAATCTCATTAAAGAATATTCGAACACCATGCATCCACATATACAAACAGAGCATTCTCAATACACAAAACCCACATTATCAATCCATAGCCTACTATCTACATTGCCGATATAAGCACCTCCATTGCTGGATGAAAATTGAAGCATTAAGTGAGTTACAGCTTCATTTTCTGTGGCCCATCCCACTTCCTGTATAGGTACCATCTCCCCTTTACTGTTTTTTGTATAGTGTGCGCCATCATCTTTTCTCAACTCCATCGCTTTTGTATAAATAGGATTTGAAGTTATATCCCCATAATGAATTTTTAATCGATGTCCGTTTTGCCATTCAGTCTGACTCTTGCTGAAATTTTCCCACGCAGTACCTACACGCTTGGCATATATATTTCCAGACGCATCTTCCCAACGGTGTTGAAGATAAAGAAAAACTTCTGCCATATCTTTTTGATCTAGTTTCTTTTGCTTGCTAAATCCTGTAGATTGAATACAGTCTCCTCCTGTAATCACCTTATAATCGTACTGCAGAGCTTTAGGACGCTTAGTAAACGGAATACCTGCAACCAATTTTTTCATCGGATCGCTTGTACTGGTGATTGGTTCTAACATTTCACCTAAAAAGACCGTTCCACTAGCTAGAACATTAATATTGATCAATCCCAATACTTTTACTTTTTCTATTTTAGTCTCCAATCTAGCTGCATATCCATTTCCTCGTTTTTCGGGAAACACAGTAGAACTAACCTTTGTGATACCACTTACTTTTGCCAAGACAGAAGATACTGCCCAGGGGGAATCTACGTTTTTATATGGTTCATCGTATAAAGTATCACCTTTAGCTATTTCATAAAAATATTTTTCGTTACCACCAATAGCCCAAGACTCTTTGACATGTCTCACCATCCAAGTATTCATATCGCCATAAGGCAACATCTCCACTTTTTCACCTGATAGAAGTGTATTTTGCCCTTTCATCGACAAGTTTGGCAACAAGAGCAACCCACAAGCTAGGCTTAATATATAAGTTTGTTTTTTCATATTTATATTGTTTTATTTTAGATTATTGACTCTGAAATAGCCAATATTAATATTTCATATTTCGTTTATCCAACATTTCTAAATCTTGTTTCTTCAAACCACTATTCGCAAACGGAATAGGCTCATAATGATCATCTAAAAACATCCTCACTGGTTCTTTAAAATCCTCATTGACGATGGAAAGGTGAGGATAAGAACACTTCGCACTTATACCCGCAACATCCAACATGGAATGAAATACTAAATTTGTAGCAACTGCCATATCCTTATGCTTTGTGGCATACATTGTTTTTTCAGGAAAAGTTTCCTTATAAGCTGGCGAAAACCAAAAAAAGAAAGGAATTCTCAACTGATAGAAAGTGGGCTTAGGAGAGGCATGCAAGAATCTTTCTCTATTGTCGTCCAACAGATCTTCTCCATGATCAGAACAGTAAAACATTGCTGTACAAGCATCAGTATCCTCTAAGATAGTGGTAATCTTATTCAATAAATAATCTGTATAAAGCAGAGTATTATCATAAGCATTCATCATCTCAGCAATATATTTTTTGTTTATTCCCGGAATAACATCTGGAGTGTATTTAGCAAACTCTTTTGGATAGCGTTCCGTATAATTAAAATGTGATCCATAAGTATGAATTACAAAAAAGATATCTCCCTCAATCCTTTCGATGTAATGCTTCATTTTATCCACTAGCACTTCATCATAGTTATTATCTGTTTTTCCGAAGAAACGGTAATATTCGTAAACATCAGCCTCTTGTGCAAAAAAGTCTGTGAATGTTCTATTGGCTGCCTGATTGGATAAAAAGACTGTACTGAAGCCTACTTCCTTGAAGGCTGTAACAATACTTTTTTGATGATAAATCAGATCATAGTTTTCAGCCGATGCAGCTGATAGAATTATCGGAACACTCTTGTGCGTAGCATTTGATTGAGTAATAGCATCGCGAAAAAATACAATATTGGTATCTTGAGCTAACAGTGGTGTTGTCTCACGTTCGTAACCAGCTAAACTCCAATTTTCTGTTCTTGCTGTTTCTCCCACGACTATAACATAAATTTCCCTTTGATTGGTCGTATCAATTCTTTTTGCATCAAAAGTGAAATTGGCCGCATTATTATGATAATCTTGACTGGCTCTCCAATGATCGATAGCAAAGTCCAGATTATAAAACATATTCAGAGGATATACGTCTTCATGAAATGCGAATCTTTTGGTGTTATAGTTTAATCCAAAGAAACTCAAAACATAAGATGCTAAAATTAAAACTGCACCAGTCAAACAAGCATTGTATCGAAACTTTATAGCAAGGAAAGTTCCTTTTTTCATCGCTCTATAAGACAATATAGTAGTCGGAATATAGACAACAATAACAAAAAACACTGCAGGCAATAAACTATCTAGCACCTCCCCTGCCTCTGAAACGCTAGTGGTCAAGAGATTCAAGAACATATCGGCTGAAATAACATCTTCTCCAAAGAGCGAGAACACAACCATCTGAAAAGCATGGAAGAACAACAGAGGAAATAATAAAACTCCGATCAATCCTATTTTTTTGGACAATGAGTATAGTACCAGATAAAGTCCAAAAGGAAAAGCAACGAGTATAATTTTCCCTAATAGATTGAAAGGTTCAGTCATGAAAAGCCCAATTATAGGCAACATATTGACTGTTATCAGTAGGATAAATAAGTAGACAGGATTCTCTGCAAACTTATTTATAAATTGTTTTAACTTTCCCATTTTGTCAAAATGCCTCATTAATATTAAAGTAAAATGCAGATTCGCCTCTTCCAAACCCATAGTCTAGACGCACATTTACTCTATTCTTGAACTCCCATCTATATCCAAAGCCAACCGTAGGCAAAGTTTCTTTGAAATGAAAATCTGAAAAATCATTGAATAGATTTCCTGCCCCAGCCCAAACAACAATACCGTTACGACGCCAAACATGTTGACGAAGCTCCACTTGAGTCCCCACCATCATTCTGTCTCGATATCTTCCTTCATAATATCCTCTCATCATCCGTGAGCCTCCTGAAAGCACCAACATATTCCATGGCACTGTTCCTCCCTGAAAAATACCTTGTAATTCATAAGCCAACACACCACCTTTCCACACTTGTTTGTAAGCTCTAAACGATGCTTCTGTTTTAGTTATGGTATTTCTGTTTCCTATAAAGTGAGGATAAATAATATATTCTAATTTAGCATATATTCCATCATAAGGATTAGGGATAAAATCTCTGGTATCGTATGATAAGCTCAATCCACCACCACCATAAGAAGAGACTCTTTCTTCGCCCAATAGGCAATCCGGATTTCCAAATTTGTCGGCATTTCGATTTACAAACTCACCAATGAATCCAATATACGTATTAGGAATTATTTTCTTCAACAAATCTAATTTTAAATAAATTTCGTTGATCGTATATTTTGTAGAAGCACCATATTTTCCATTTTGGTAACCAATTCCCCAATATTCTGTTGGCTGTGAAGCAAAAAAAGTGATTAAGTCTATTCTATAATCTTCTCTTGGGAAAATTGTATTACTCCTTATACCGATAACATAAAAGCCACGGGTGGTGACATCACCATACAAGGAAATATTGGATGGTGAAATTGTTTTATCTTCCTTATCTACTCTATATAGTCCAGAAGCCACAAGCCCTAGTCCCAACTTTGTATCACTAGAAAAATGAGGACCACCAATGAAAGATACATCAAAGGTTTTTTCTTCTTTTACAACATTCGACTCATCAAAATAAGCTTTGATCTTTTGAAATAAATTTTTCTTCATCACCGTACTGTCCGCAGTTTCTTTCTGCCCACCAGCAACATTTGATGCAGATACATGACTCAGAGAATCTTTTGCTTCCAACTTCAAGGCTGTTAGCAACATCAAAGAGATTGAGATAGTAAATATGTTTCTTAACATAAATAATGCATTTCAGTTAAGATGCAAAGATATAATAAATCGCCAATAGTAAGTACACTTACTATCAACAAATTCTCATTCTCGCCTCTTAATTAGCGACTATTAACAAATTGGACAAAAATAACCCAACTGAAAAGGTTAGAACTGATCAATTGGGCAATTGTTAAAATATGGTTCAATGGTAGTAGATTATATTCTCAATGCTCCTATCAATTCGCTGACATGCTTGATATTATTCTCATCCAAATATTGATTAATTCCTTCCACCACCTTTTCAGAAATTGTAGGATCTATGAAGTTATGTGTACCAATCTGAATAGCTGAAGAACCTGCCAAAATAAATTCAATGGCATCTTGCCAAGAGGAAATCCCGCCCATGCCAATGATTGGAATTTTGACAGCATTATATGTTTGCCATACCATTCTCAAAGCTACCGGCTTAACACATGGCCCCGAAAGTCCACCTGTTATAGTGGATAAAACAGGACTTTGTGTTTTGATATTTACCGCCATTCCCATTAAGGTATTGATCAGTGAAACTGAGTCTGCTCCTTCTGCTTCGGCTGCTTTTGCTATTTCCGTGATGTCGGTAACATTAGGAGAAAGCTTTACAATAAGGGTTTTGTTCCAAACCTTTCTTACAGCTCTTGTTACTTCTGCAGCTGAAGTAGGACATGTACCAAAAGCCATTCCACCTTCTTTTACATTAGGACAAGAGATGTTCAATTCTATAGCCGGAATTTTTTCCAGTTCAACTAGCTTTTCAGTGCAAGCCACATAATCATCTACTGTAGATCCTGATACATTAACGACTATATTAGTATCAAAGTCTTTTATCTCAGGATAAATATGTGAAACAAAATAATCAACTCCCTTGTTTTGTAATCCCACAGCATTCAACATTCCCATAGGAGTTTCTGCCATTCGCGGATAGTCATTTCCTTCTCGGGCTGTGATGGTTGTTCCTTTGACACAAATGCCACCCAATTTTCCCAAATCTATAAAATCTGTATACTCGCTACCAAAACCAAAAGTTCCTGATGCTGTCATCACAGGATTTTTCAACTCCAGTTGTCCTATATTTATATTCAATCCAGCCATGTCAAATCTTTTATGTTAAATACTGGGCCTTCAGTACAGGCACATATATTTCCTTTTATTGTTTTCTCTACACAACATAAACAAGCTCCAAAACCACAAGCCATCATATTTTCTAACGAAACTTCACATTCTGAGTTTTGTTGGTGCGCATATTTAGCAATTGCCACCATCATAGGCTTAGGTCCACAAGTGTATACATTTGTAAATTTCTTGTTTTTTAAGATAGAATGATTGGTTACAAATCCTTTTTCGCCATGCGAACCATCTTCTGTTGTTGTGTATACAGTTCCATATTTAGCAAATTCGTCCAACTCTAGCAGATCATTCTTCGAACGTGCTCCAAGAAGAAAATTTACTTTATACCCTTCCGCTGATAAGTTAGAGCCTAAAAAAAGCATAGGTGCAATACCCACACCTCCCCCTACAAGGAGAAGTTCGTTTTCTTTTGATTTTGGCACTGTAAATGTGTTCCCTAGAGGAAAGACAAGGTTCATTAGATCACCTTCCAAACATGTTGACATAGCTTTAGTACCCTCGCCAATGATCTGAATCAAAAGCCAAAGCTCATTTTTATCTTTATCAACATAGTTAACCGATATTGGACGTCGCAGATAGGTACTTGGAGAGCCTTCTACTTTAATTTGTACGAACTGTCCTGGAAACATCTCTGGCAGTTTGCTGCCATCCACAGTAGTGAGTTTGATCAAACAGTAGTTGTTGTTTAGCTTGGTATTCTCAGTAACAAGCAAATCAAGCATTTTTTTCATTCAATATATTATATGAAAGTTAGAGATACATCTTTCTATTTTATCAAGTGACAAAGATAGCGAAAATAAGTGTAAACTTTATGGGTGTAGGCATGTAGATTCGATATCAATCTGTCAATTAGCTATATATACATATGTATATTCGAGTTTATATTGAACATAGCAAATTAAAATTTGTAATATTTTTTGAATATAGATTTCGATTTAATAGTATTAACCTAGAAGTATACAATTGTATATGCTATAATGATGTGCTATTAGGATTAAAAGCTTGAAAGGTATTATCAGTATAATAGATTATGATTTTGCTTATATCCTTAGCCACTGTTTTTACAATAGTATTCGTTATAGGTGCAGTAATAGCAGCACTAACCTGCTCTTCAGATAAAGTATTATGAGATAATGGTTGTTCAGACTCTTCTATACTAGACGCTCTTTCTTGAGGCTTTACAGCCTCATTTACCACATTTTCTTGCTGTACACCTTCGAATAAGCTAGATTGATATCCTTTAGCCACAGTAGAAGTGCCAGTGATAGTATTAGACGTTTCGTTAAGCTGTTTATACATCTCTCCTTTTCCAAAAAGCAACCAATCGCTATCGATGGTTTCCATAGTCTCTAAAATGCGTATTATGACATCTATACTCGCTTTATTTCGCCCTGTTAGTATATGGGAGAGCACAGCACGTCCAATATCTAATTTATCAGCAAAAGCTGAAGGAGTAAGATTATTATCCTCCATTATTTTTATTATACGCTCTTTCATACGACTAAAAACATATGTATATCAGTGAAAAATCAATCAATACAAATGTAGTTTATTAAAAGTAATTATCAAAATATAGAAAAGTATCCTACTGTAAACATATGTATGCAGACCAAGTATAAAGTGCCTTAATAAATCTATATCTTTATTTCATATAATTTATATAATATACTGGTAAATAAATATTTAATATCTATTATAAAGTGATATAATTCCTGTATAGCTATAAATTCATTATATATACATATAAATCTATAGTATAGCTTATTTATTACATCATAATATACTGGTTATATGAATAATATAAAAACAAATAAATACTAATTTAAATTAATATAATTGTGTATAACACTCTATACATACAAATGTATAACCCCCATAATTCATTTAATATTTCCTAGAAATAGACCTGTTTACATTTGTAACACCCCCCTATTATTTAGATTGCTTTCGATCAAATACACAATTGTATACATTTTGTCTAGATTGAGAAACACACCTATTTCATATGCTTATTTCTATTCTTTACAGATTATAATTTATCTTTACCTTTTCAAAGATCATTTTCAAAGGAAGAAACTTTGAACAACTATTATTAATTCATAAAATATTCATGAGAAAAATCTATCTAATTATTATTTTAGCTTTACTCTCTCAGAATCGAATATTTTCGTGTACCAATCTATTGGTCGGGAAAAATGCATCCACGGATGGTTCCACGATGATCACATATTCGGCAGACTCGTATAGTCTTTTTGGAGAGTTGTATCATTACCCTGCACAAAAATATCCAGCTGGAAGTAAGCTTA
Organism: uncultured Dysgonomonas sp.; assembly: GCA_937995835.1. Lineage (GTDB taxonomy): Bacteria > Bacteroidota > Bacteroidia > Bacteroidales > Dysgonomonadaceae > Dysgonomonas. Next base: position 23,141 of record CALKIV010000030.1, read on the forward strand.
AAGTTCATGACTGGGATTCGGGAAAATATTTGGGCGAAATCGATCAAGTGTCCGAAACTTATAACGTCATTGGTAATATGAACGAGCACCAACTGGCGATCAGCGAAACCACTTTTGGAGGACGTGCCGAATTGGAAAATCCTGACGGCATTATAGATTATGGAAGTCTTATTTATATCACCTTGCAAAGAGCTAAAACTGCAAGAGAAGCTATAAAGGTGATGACTGACTTAGTGGAAAAGTATGGTTATTTCAGTGGAGGAGAATCGTTCTCGATTGCTGATCCGAATGAAATCTGGGTAATGGAACTTATCGGAAAAGGTAAAGGTATAAAAGGTGCTGTCTGGGTTGCTGTTCGCATTCCTGACGATTGCATTACAGCTCATGCCAACCAAGCTAGAATCCAACAGTTTCCTCTTAACGATCCGAAAAACTGTATCTATTCTAAAGATGTAATTTCTTTTGCTAAAGAAAAAGGATATTATAAAGGGAAAGATAAAGACTTTAGTTTTGCCCAAGCCTATGCACCTGCCGATTTTGGAGCTTTGAGATATTGCGAAGCCAGAGTATGGAGCTTTTTCAATAAACATGGAGCAGAGGATATGGAAAAATATGTTCCATATGCTATGGGACATGTAAAAGACACCCCAATGCCACTATACATGAAGCCCAAACAAAAGATATCACTTAAAGAGCTGAAGGCCATGATGAGAGACCACTACGAAGACACCCCATTAGATTGGAGACATGATATAGGTGCAGGCCCTTATGAGTCACCTTATAGATGGGCTCCTCTTAGTTGGGAAGTGGATGGCACAGAGTATTGCAATGAGCGCCCTATTGCCACTCAACAAGCAGCTTTTTCTTTCGTAGCACAAATGAGATCGTGGTTGCCAAACACCGTTGGAGGAATCCTTTGGTTTGGAATGGATGATGCCGGACATACTGTTTATACACCAATGTATACCTCCATGACAGAAACTCCTGAATGCTTCAGAACTGGCAATGGCGACTTATACACCTTCTCTTGGACTTCTAGTTTCTGGATTCACAACTGGGTAGCGAATATGGTATATCCTAGGTATAATCAAATGTACCCGGATGTAGAGAAGGTACAATTGGAGTTAGAAGAAAAATTTCGCTCACAAACCGATGAAACTGATAAAAAAGCGCTTTCTTTGTTAGAAAGTTCTCAAGAGGAAGCTAAAAAGTTTTTGACAGCCTATAGCATTAATCAAGCTCAATATGCTTTTGACAGATGGAAAAAGTTAGGAGAATATTTGATGATCAAATATATGGATGGAATCGTGAGAAAGGAAGAAAATGGCCAATTCAAAAAAAATGAGTTCGGAAATCCAGATTCTCCTAATCGCCCTGGATATTCTAAAGACTTCTACAGAAAAGTCATAAAAGAAACAGGAGATAAATATAAAGTTGTAAACTAAAAAAGATAAAATTATCAAAACCAAAAATGGGGAAAGGAATTAAATATTGCATTATAGTCATTATCACAATATTCATCCTATTTATACTCAACCTCTTTATAGGCTCAGTAAATATTCCTCCAACAGCTGTTCTTGATATTTTACTCGGAAACGAAGTTAACAAATATGCTTGGCAACAAATTGTGATAGAATCACGATTGCCACAAGCAACAACAGCATTACTTACCGGAGCAGCACTCGCTGTCTCCGGTTTGTTATTACAAACCGTATTTAGAAATCCTTTAGCAGATTCAGGTATTTTAGGAATCAGTGCCGGAGCCAATTTAGGCGTCGCCATTATTGTTCTACTCTTAGGAACAAGTATCGGTGTGACCAGCGAATTTGTATTCAGTTATTCGATGTCCATCGTTTTTGGAGCATTTCTTGGAGCATCATTGATCCTTGGCATTATCATGGCATTTGCAAGCGTTGTAAGAAATAATATCATGTTGCTAATCATTGGTATCATGATAGGCTATTTGACTTCTTCTATGATCACGCTATTACAATTTTGGAGCACTAGCGAGAATGTATACTCATACATGATCTGGGGAATGGGAAATTTTGCAAATGTATCTTTGGAGCAAATTCCATTTTATGCTGGCACTATTGCTATTGGCTTAGCACTTGCCATAGGATTAATAAAACCGTTGAATGCATTACTATTAGGAGAACGTTATGCTACAAATCTTGGTGTAAATATTAAAGCTACTCGATGGTTATTATTGCTTTGTGCCGGATTGCTGACAGCTATCACTTGTGCTTTTTGTGGTCCTATATCCTTCATCGGTCTAGCCATACCACACATCGCAAGGCTTTTGCTTGGTACATCAAATCACAAGATATTATTACCGATCACAATCTTGATTGGTTCGGCAGTTGCACTTCTTTGCAATTTAGTGAGCGTAATCCCCGGTGAAACGGGAATACTACCGTTAAATGCGATTACTCCTATTTTTGGAGCACCTGTCATTATATATGTCATCATCAATCAACGAAAAATTCAATATTTCAATTAAAGAGAGAATGAAACAGGAGATTACAATAAGTGGAAAAAATCTCAGTATTGGCTATGTGCATCCAAAACGAAAAGGAGATCAAAAACTATATCATAATCTTTCATTTGAACTATTGAAGGGCGAATTAGTTTGTCTATTAGGGGCAAATGGAAGTGGCAAATCAACCCTTTTGCGCACTTTAGGGAAAATGCAACCAGCCTTAGATGGCTGTATTTCGATACTAAATAAAGATCTAAACAAATATCAGCACAAGGAGCTGGCACAACTAGTTGGTGTAGTGCTAACAGATAAAAGTGCATCAGGAGGCTTCACCGTTCGCGAGGTTGTGGAACTGGGCAGATATCCCTATACAGGCTTTTTCGGTCAATTGGATGACCAAGACAGAATGGTTATAGATCAAGCTCTCAAAGATGTAGGAATAGCACACAAGGCTGATAACTTCTTAGCAGATCTATCAGATGGAGAAAGACAAAAAGTCATGATTGCCAAGGTGCTTAGTCAGGAGTGTCCAATCATCTTATTAGACGAGCCCACCGCTTTTTTAGATATTGAAAGCAGAATAGAAATCATGAGTTTACTGCATGACTTAGCACATCAAAAGGATAAGACTATATTATTATCCACCCATGATATAGATTTAGCTTTTTTACTTTCTGATAGATTATGGCTGTTATCAAAAGAGGTAGGATTGATCAATGGTGTTCCTGAAGATATTATTTTATCAGGGACGATAGATAATTTCTTCTCAAACGACAAGATAGCTTTTAATAAATACTCTGGCTCATTCCATCCCATAAGATCAAGTGAAAGAAAAATATACGTGGATGCACAAGAAGAGTTCCTTTTTTGGACAATCAATCTTCTTTTACGTTTGAACCTAGATTTTACGACCAATAAAGAGGAAGCTATTTTCACCATTGAAGTTAAGGATCAATCTACCATAAGGATAATTGAAGACAAAGATCAAAAGTTGTTTAGCTCTTTTGGTAATTTAGCTTCTTATTTAAGAAGTTATTCCATTGATTCATCGGCGTTTTCGAGCCATATCTAATCGCAAGAAAATAAATAGAAGTATAGAGAAGCCCCACAATGAAGAACCTCCATAACTAAAGAACGGTAATGGAATACCAATTACAGGTGTTATTCCGATAACCATACCAATATTTACGGCTAGATGAAAGAATAGTATACTAGCCACAGAGTAGCCATATATACGTGAAAAGGCTGTTTTCTGTTGCTCAGCTAAAAGAATTAAACGAATGATGAGCACCCCAAAGAGAATCAAGACAAAAACAGATCCAACAAAACCATGCTCTTCTCCAACTGTACAAAAGATAAAGTCAGTATCTTGCTCAGGAACATATTTCAATTTGGTTTGAGTTCCATTTAAGAATCCCTTGCCACTGAATCCCCCCGATCCCATCGCTATTTTAGACTGATTTACATTATACCCCGCACCTAATGCATCTTCTTCCATGCCAAGAGTCACTTTAATTCTCGACTGTTGATGTGGTTGTAATACATCAGTGAACAAATAATCGATAGAACTTACGTATCCAACGCTAAATATTCCAAATAAGAGGATAACAATATAGGTTTTATTCCATTTCTTGATGCAAAGGAAAATAAGATATGCTAACAATGCTCCAAAAGCGATGAGTGCCAGAAGCCCAAAGTTGACCGTCAAGATCTCATATGCATGCAACAAATAAGCGCCTACAAAAACTAAAATAGTAGAAAGAATTATGTTTCTAGCAGGTTTAGTCTCCTTAGAATAGACCAGCAACATGATAGCAGATATACCAATAACCAAAAGGACTGAAATAAATTCTCCCATTGAGACATTATAGCCCAACTCTATTTCTGAATATTTGAGTCCTACAACAAATAAAACAACAGCTGTTGTACCAAAGACTAAAACGCTACTTGGCAAACCTTCTCTATAAAGTACCAAAACAAAAGCTGCGTAAACTAAAGCAGATCCTGTTTCATTTTGAAAAATGATAAGGATAAAAGGTGTTAGAATCAATAATGCTACAGTTGAAAGACTCTTAACTGTCATCAGCTTAAAGTTGTAACTACTCATATACTTAGCCAATGCCAAAGCAACCCCAAACTTAGCGAACTCTGCGGGTTGAAATCGTATACTATTGGTAATCACTAACCAAGATTTAGAACCTTTTATATCAGGAGCCACAAAAATAGTCACCAATAGGAGCAATACAAGAACGATATAAATATAATATCCCAAGATGTCATAAAGTCCATCATCTAGTTTGAGAAGAATGAAGCCGAGAATAAGCGAAGTCCCAATCCACACCAACTGCATACCAGCACGTCCTGATAGATCGAACATACTCACCACGTGTTCGTACTCATAGCTTGCAGCATAGATACTGAACCATCCGCAAAAAACCAAAATCAGATAGATGAAGATAACTATCCAATCTACATTTCTAACAATACTTTCTTCTTCTTTTCTATACATCTATTAGAATCAGTGTAAATCAGTTATTTATAATATGATGATGGCACCAAAGCCGTATTCATCATATTTTGTTCATCCCACTTATTAGCATCCGAGATGCTTCCTTTAAGATACTTCTCAAGCATTAATTTACCAATTGGCACTCCGTAAGTAGCACCAAAGCCTGCATTCTCAACAATAACAAAAATAGCAACTTTAGGATCTTCCTTAGGAGCAAAAGCCATCCACATTGAGTGATCTCTACCATGTGGATTTTCAGCTGTTCCTGTCTTTCCACACACCTCTATATCAGCGATTCTTCCTCGCCAAGATGTACCACCTGTAACTGACATTGCCATCCCTTCAGCAGCAATATCAAAAGCTGATCGATCAACTGTAGTGTAACGCTTTTCAGTAAATTTCTTATCTAACGTTACATCTTCGATGTTCTTCACAATATGAGGAGTATAAAAATATCCTCGATTAGCCACTGTTGCAGCAAAATTTGCCATCTGCAAAGGTGTAGTCATAATCTCACCTTGACCAATAGCAATCGAGATTATATTGGCTGGCTTCCAATTGTCTGTTCTATGTATCTTCTTATAAGTCTCACTGTTAGGTATAAATCCACGAGATTCGAATGGAATATCGACACCTAGTTGATAGCCAAACCCCATAGCGACCATATGATTTTTCCAAACTTCAAATGCCTCATTAATGTCTTTATACTTCGTCCTATTAGAAAGCATATTTGTCAAACCATAAGGGAAAAAAGCATTACATGAAGTAGCTATCGCTGGTATAATAGAAACAGGTGAAGCATGTCCATGACATTTAGGTTTTCCGCCTAGTGGAGCATAACCACGATAGCAAGGATACTGCACTTCTTTAGTGATAGCTCCTTCCTGTAAAAAGACTACACCTTGAGGAACCTTAAATGTAGATCCGGGAGGATAAGCCCCTTGAGTAGCACGATTAAACAACGGTTTTATTGGATTTCGCTCTAATTCAAAATAGTTTTTTCCATAATTTCTTCCACGAAGTAAAGATGGATCATAGGATGGAGCGCTAACCAAAGCCAAAATTTCACCCGAAGATGGCTCTATCATCACAATAGCGCCAATTTTATCTTTCATTAGCTGCTCACCATAGGCTTGCAACTCAATATCTAACGATAGTTGAACATTTTTTCCAGAAATGGCACTTCTGTCCATTTTTCCATTCTCAAACTTTCCTTTGATTCTCCCATGGGCATCGCGAAGTAAAACTTCAACTCCCTTTTCGCCTCTTAGATATTTTTCATAAGAAGATTCTATTCCGGATTTTCCTCCATAATCCCCTCTTGTATAGAAAGGATCAGACTCAATCTCCTTTGCATTTAGTTCTGCAACATATCCAAGTAACAGCCCGGCATTAGGGTGATTATAATTTCTTAAAAATCTTTTTTGTAATTCAAATCCAGGAAACTTGTATAGTTTTTCTTCCAACACAGCAGCCTCCTCTACACTCAATTGAGTTAACAACGTCTGCAAAGTATATGTAGAATAGCTTGGATTTGGCCTTCCATTTGCTAAAAATTTCACTGAACGGAATTTCAACTTTAAGTCATCAACTGACAAACCAAGCATACGGCTAAAATCTAAAGTATCGAATGGCTGCACCTCTTTTGGCACAAAAACCACATCGAATGTAGGTTGATTGATAACCAACAATTCTCCATTTCGGTCTGTAATGATACCTCTTTGTGGATAGATCGTTTTATTCAATAAGGCGTTACCATCAGCGTGATTCTTATATGAATCGCTGACAATCTGCAAATTAAATAATTGGATAATGTATATTAGAATAACGACAGAGACAATTCCAACTAACACATATACCCTTTTATCTGAATCTAAACTTTTCGCCACGTTTTATTACTCTGTTTTGATGTACTAAATCCTTCAAAACCCAAAATCAAAACAGCACTGATAGCTGTTGAACAAACGACTCTTAAGAGGATTAACTTTATATTGAAAAATGAAAAGGACTCTAAAACAACCAAAGCAATGATATGAACCAATAGCATTAGTATAATATACTTCACAAAAGTACTTATACCCAATGTAGAGATTGCCGGCTCTGTTTCTGCATAATCTTCGGTCAAAAAGAAGATAGACATTATTGGTCTTCGTACCATAGCTAGTAATGTAGTAGCCGCAGCATTGATTCCTGGAGTATTACTAAAGATATCGATAGCAAAACCTAAAGCGAAGCCCAACAGAAGCATTGCACTCTGACTCAACCTAATAGGCAATTTAATAATAAAATAAATATATACTAATGGAATAGCAAAACTTAAGAAAGAAATGCTATTCAAAATAACTACTTGCAGCAAAACAAGTATAATAAACATTAGGATATAACGTAAAGAACTAATTCGAAACATTTTTTACTCGGTTTTCTAATGCTTGTTTTTCTTTTAAATGATTGCGCTTCACAATTAAGACATTTTTCAATGTAACAAAATCTGTAGATAGCTCAATAGTCAAATCATTGTGATTCTGTCCCTCCACTTCTTTAAAATCAGAGACTGTACCAACCAAAATGCCTCTAGGGAATGTATCGGAATGGCCACTAGTTACAACAGTATCACCAACAACCACTTTTTCATGTGCTGGATAATCTTGAATAGAAGCAAAACGAGGATCCTCCATCTTCCAAACAAGAGGTCCAAAAGCATTGGATCTCAATACTGTACTACTATACTTACTATCGGAATTTAACACAGATTGAACAACAGCAAAATTGGAGGATACAGCTCTCACCTCTCCTACTATTCCAGCCTGAGAAATTACTCCCATGCCTTCTGTTACTCCATCTTTCGATCCTTTATCTATTGTTATGTAGTTATGTAACTTTGCAACGCTATTGTTTAAAACTCTAGCAGCAATATACTCATTTGCTTTTTCATATTCAGCGTCAAGAAATGCTTGTGTCTTAAGTGAATCTTTAGTCAATTCAAAAATTTGATGTTCTAAAAAATCAACTCTATTTTGTAATTTTCCGTTATATTCTAACAAACTTACATTCTCATCTTTGAGCCCAAAATACGATGTAACTCCAGATGTCAAGGCATATACCCTTCCTGAGACTTCATTCGAAGAGTTCAAGAATACACTTCTTTGATATGAATTCTCTGAGAAAATGAAATAGAAACAAATAACTTCTAGTAAAATAAATAAAAACCAATAGCTATTTTTTACTAAAAAATTTAATAAGTTATGCATATGTCTAAGTAATACCTATTCACACCTGAAGTGTGAATAGGTTATATAAATTCTTATCAATAAGACACTTATCGCATCAAGAAGCTAAACTTGTCAATATTCTTAAGTGCGATACCGGTTCCTTTAGCTACAGCATGTAGAGGATCTTCGGCAACGTGAAATTGAATACCTATTCTGTCAGTAAATCGTTTACTAAGTCCGCGAAGTCCGGCTCCCCCACCTGTTAGGTAGATTCCGTTTCTTACGATATCAGCATAAAGTTCTGGCGGTGTTTGCTCTAATGCACTAAGGATAGCTGAATCCAACTTAGAAAGTGATTTATCTAAACAATGTGCCATTTCTTGGTACGATACAGGAATATCCATCGGAAGTGATGTAATTCTGTTAGGACCATGCACGATGAAATCTTCAGGAATTTCATCTTCTTGCAATTCAGTCAAAGCTGCACCCACTGCAATTTTAATTGATTCAGCAGTACGCTCTCCCACTTTTATATTGTGCTGACGCCCCATATACTCCTGTATATCTTCCGTCAAGTCATCACCTGCTATCTTTATTGATTTATTGGAAACGATTCCACCTAAAGAAATAACAGCAATTTCGGTTGTTCCCCCTCCTATATCAACAATCATGTTTCCTTCCGGAGCTTCAACATCAAGACCTATCCCCAATGCAGCTGCCATAGGTTCGTAAATCATATAAACATCACGTCCTCCTGCATGTTCTGCAGAGTCTTTAATCGCTCTAGTTTCCACCTCAGTACTTCCTGAAGGAATACAGATCACGATTCGAAGAGACGGAGCAAATAACTTACCCTTATTGTTAAACATTTTGATAAGCCCTCTGATCATTTGTTCGGCAGCAGTAAAGTCTGCTATCACCCCATCTTTTAAAGGTCTTACAGTGCGAATGTCCTCATGTGTTTTTCCATGCATTTGGCGAGCTTGCTCACCAACGGCGATAACTTTGCCTGATCTCCTTTCCAAAGCTACAACAGACGGTTGGTCTACTACGATCTTACCATTGTGAATGATGATCGTATTCGCAGTACCCAAGTCAATTGCTATTTCTTGTGTGAATGAAAATAATCCCATTTTTTATCTTTATAAAGTTCGAATTCGAATTAATTTATATTTTGTTTTCTTAATGTTTAAAGTGACGAATCCCCGTCATAACCATAGACATATCATTCTCGTTGCAATAGTCAACTGAAAGATTATCTTTGATAGATCCTCCAGGCTGAACAACAGCCGTCACACCTACTCCTTTTGCAATCTCCACACAATCAGGGAAAGGGAAGAATGCATCTGATGCCATCACAGCACCTTGCAAGTCAAATTTAAAGGTCTGAGCCTTTTCTATTGCTTGCTTCAACGCATCTACTCTAGAAGTTTGTCCAGTACCCCCAGCCAAGAGTTGCTTATTCTTAACCAATATGATAGCATTGGATTTCGTATGCTTCACTAATTTGTTGGCAAACAACAAATCAGCTTCTTCACTTCCTTGCAATGTACGATTGGTTACAAGTTTCAAGTCTTCTGCAGTTTGCACACTGAGGTCTTTATCTTGTAGCAACACTCCATTTAGCAGTGAACGATATTGAATCGTGTTTTTGGACGATATTTTTTGAACAAGAATTATTCTATTTTTCTTCTCAGACAATATTTTCAATGCCTCATCATCATATGCTGGTGCAATTACTATCTCAAAAAATATTGTATTAATCTCTCTTGCTGTTTCTACATCTATTTTTTTATTGCTAATGATAATTCCACCGAATGCAGAAACTGGATCACCAGCCAAAGCGTCTTTCCAAGCAGTAAGTAAATTATCTCTTGAAGCTATTCCGCAAGCATTGTTATGTTTAAGAATAGCAACAGTAGTATCATCAAATTCACTGATCAGATCTACAGCCGCTTCTATATCCAAGAGGTTATTATAGGAAATTTCTTTACCATGCAATTGGTCAAACATATCAGACAAGTTACCATAGAATACTCCTTTTTGATGTGGATTTTCACCATATCGCAAAGTGTTCACCCCATCTGCTGTCTGTCTAAATGCCGTACCAGAGTTTTCGTCCATGTAATTGAATATAGCGGCATCATAAGCTGATGAAACTGCAAAAGCTTCTTTAGCAAACCATTTTCGGTCAGCTAAAGTAGACTCTCCTTTACCTTCATTCAGCATTTTCACTAGTGGCTGATACTGTTTTTTAGAAGCAACAATAACAACCTCTCTAAAATTCTTTGCAGCAGCACGTATAAGAGAGATACCACCTATATCTATTTTTTCAATTATTTCAGTTTCAGGAGCACCTGATGCTAATGTGTCTTCAAAAGGATATAAATCAACTATCACCAAGTCGAATTCTAATATATCATACGCTTTTATTTGCTTAACGTCAGATTCAAGATCTCTTCTGCCCAAAATACCTCCAAAGATTTTTGGATGCAAGGTTTTCACTCTTCCTCCTAAGATAGAAGGATAACCAGTTAAGTCTTCAACTCCTTGGCATTCGTGCCCCAAAGATTCGATAAAAGCTCTCGTTCCTCCTGTTGATACAAATTTAACATCTTGTGATGCTAATACAGATAATACATCTTCTAATCCATCTTTATGAAAAACAGATATCAGTGCAGTCTTTATTTTCTTATTCAAACACATTATTTAAAATAGTAATTTCATGCTGGTTTTTTACTCGGTGAGCAAAGTTATAAAAACTATTCTTCATTTTTAAGAGAAAAGACATCAAAGATAGAATTATATTCAAGAAAAAAACAAACGGTAAACTTCGCCCCCAGAAATATGCTTCTATTTCATCATAAACAGTGCTTAAGTGCTATCTTTTAGTAATTGAAGCTAGACAATTACTACCTACCTAGCGTATTCGAAAACACACTTATTCATCTTATTATTTACTCTTCCATTTAACATTTCATGCAATGAACAAATTAAGCAATCAATAAATATAAAGCCACTTGGCGATTGACGAGAAATATTACCAAATACACAGTATAATAAAACACAAATTAGAAAGAGACACTGACACAAAACAATTATTACACCTTCTTCTGCTCTTGACTACGCGAATAAACAACCACAACACAATACAATACAACGTTCGCAAACTAATTTACAGATAATATACTATCTAAAAAAGCACCATTACTCGCATATCTATTTGATTATAAATCCCAAATCACGAGATTCAGAGAGATATCTCAAAATTTCAGGATCTATAAAACCATAGCTTGGGCACTCTCTCATTCTTTTTATTATCTTTAAACTTTTTAAACAAAGAACATGAATAATCTAAAACCAAGATCTACTAGAATTGAAGTAGTTGACGCTCTTCGTGGCTTTGCCGTGATGGCAATACTCTTAGTACACAGCCTTGAGCATTTTATCTTCTCAGTCTACCCTGAAGCATCTAGCCAACCTCAATGGTTAAATACTCTTGACGACACTGTTTTCAGCATCATTTTTACACTATTTGCTGGAAAATCATATGCTATTTTCGCACTTCTTTTTGGCTTTACATTTTACATCCAATACAATAATCAACAAAATAAAGGTAAAGACTTTGGTCCTCGTTTTTTATGGCGAATGATTCTTCTTCTTGCTTTTGCGACTCTTAATGCAGCTTTTTTTCCTGCAGGAGACGTTCTTTTATTATTTGCTATCGTCAGCATTTTTTTGTTTGCTGTCAGGAAATGGAGCAACACGACAATCCTAATTACAGCCATTATATTCCTATTGCAACCTATAGAATGGTTTCATTATTTTGCTAGCAACATAATCCCAAATTACAGCATCCCGGACCTAAATGTAGGAGAAATGTATGCAGCGATAAGTAAAAACACAAAAGAAGGAACTTTCGTCGAATTCATCGTAAAAAATATAAACCTCGGACAGAAAGCGAGTCTGTTTTGGGCTATTGGAGCAGGTCGCTTTCTTCAAACTGCCGGATTATTTTTATTAGGCTATCTGATTGGTCGCAAAAAATTATTTCTGAACTCCGTAGAAAACACTCATTTTGGGGTAAAAGCATTAATAGTATCAGCAATACTCTTTGCTCCAATAAATGCCCTAGCGGATATATTTCTAAATGATGACTCTAAGATTATCAGCAGTTCCATTGGAGTAATATTAGATATGTGGCAAAAATTTGCATTCACCTTTGTACTAATATCTGCTTTTGTCTTAGCATTTTATCATACAGCATTCAAAGACAAAACGAAAAACTTACAACTATATGGAAAAATGAGCCTAACAAACTACATTACACAATCAATTAGTGGGGCACTTATCTATTTTCCATTTGGACTTTACCTAGCTCCCTACTGTGGTTACACAGCCAGCCTTTTGATTGGCATCCTATTCTTTATACTACAAATCCAATTTTGTAAATGGTGGTTAAAATCACATAAACAAGGACCTCTTGAATACATTTGGCACAAATGGACATGGCTAAACTCAACCAAATAAGAAAAAAAGAATGCCCCTCTTATAAGCAAAAAAAGATAGCTACTATTCCAGTAACTATCTTTTTTTTTATTTCATTCCTACCTTAAACTCAAAGAGCTTAAGTCTGAGATTGTATTTATGCTAACAGACCATCTATTTTAGCCTGAAAGTCAGTTTTCTTCGCAGCACCAACCATCTTGTCTACAATTTTACCATCTTTTAAGAATAGGATTGTAGGAAGATTTCTGATACCATACTCTGACACAAGATCATCATTATCTTCATTTTCAGTATCCACTTTACCAAAAACTACTTTACCACGATAATCTTCTGCCAACTCATCAATAATAGGAGCAATCATCTTACAAGGGCCACACCAACCTGCCCAAAAATCTAATACCACTAATTGATCTCCTTTAAGAGTTTCTTCAATGTTTGAAGCTGTAATTTCTACTGCCATAATACTTTTATTTTATATTTTATTGATTCTTTAAACTTATAACTCCACAAAGATAATAAACTAAATCTATAATCAAAATTTAATTTAATCTGAATATTAAATTTTCACTACTACTTAAAAAATCGACCAACTCCTTACTTACCTGAATTTTAAAATTTCTGGCAAACAGCTCCACTTTCATATTTTTCTCTCCATCCACAACCTCAAAATAGAGTAAGGAAGTACCCGGTTTATCTTTAGTCAGCTCAGACAACTCCTCAATCATCTGATTATTCATTTCATGCAATGGCAACGTAATAGTTATTTTCTCTATCAGCTTATCTTTCACATCTGGCAGAAGTTCAATAGAGGTAATTTTGAATTCCAGTTGATTGGGATTGAAATGACGTCCTTGCACCCTACCCCTCACAAAAAGATACAACCCAGGTCTTCCATATTTGGAAAAGTTGATATAATCATCACCAAATAGTGCTATTTCGCCACTACCTGAGAAATCTTCAACTTTGATAATCATATATGGAGTATTTCTTTTGGTCATTCCTTCCCGAGCACTCGACACCAAGCCTCCAAATGTAATTTCCTTATTTGCTAAAGCATCTTTATCTTCCAATTCGGCAACACCAATATTACAAATATGGTTAAGGATCAAAGAATAGTCATCTAATGGGTGTGCTGATAAATATATACCAATCAACTCTCTTTCTTTATTCAGGAGCTCCAACTCTGACCAATCTTCAGTTACCGGAACCTCGGGACGAGCAATATCAAATGATGAATCATCTCCAAAAAGGGAATTTTGTGCCAAGGTTTTATCTGCCTGATACTTATTACCATAACGAATCAACAAATCAAGGAAAGCCTCTCCTTTAACATTTACCCCCAAGAATTGCTCACGCTTAATCTCTTGAGAGAAAGCATCAAAAGCACCGGCCAAAGCCAGCGACTCAATATTTCTTTTATTGCATGAAGTAAGATTAATGCGCTCCACAAAGTCAAATACCCCTTTGAAAGGTCCATTTTTTTCTCTTTCTTGCACAATATCAGCAACAGCTCCACTTCCAACACCTTTTATGGCACCTAATCCAAAACGAATATCGCCTGCATCATTTACTGCAAATTTAGAAAAAGACTCATTGACATCAGGCCCCAAAACGCTCATATTCATAGCACGACATTCGTCCATGAATTTGGTGATTTCAGTAATATTGGACAGATTTCGAGACAAAACTGCAGCCATGTATTCAGCAGGAAAGTTAGCCTTCAACCAAGCTGTCTGATAGGCTATCCATGAATAACAAGTAGCATGCGACTTGTTAAAAGCATAAGACGCAAACTTTTCCCAGTCAGCCCACACCTTTTCCAAAACCTTCTTTTCATGCCCATTCTTCGCACCACCAGCCAAAAACTTAGTTTTCAGCTTATTCATCTGCTCAATTTTCTTTTTCCCCATCGCCTTACGAAGCTCATCAGATTCACCACGAGTGAAATCTGCAAGCAAACGTGACAGGAGCATGACCTGTTCTTGATATACCGTAATCCCATACGTATCATCAAGATACCTATCCATAACAGAAATATCATAGGCAATCTCCTCCTCTCCATGCTTACGGGCAATAAAAGAAGGGATATAATCCATCGGCCCTGGGCGATAAAGGGCATTCATCGCAATTAAGTCTTCGAATTTAGAGGGTTGGAGCTCTTTCAGGTATTTCTGCATCCCAGCCGACTCAAACTGAAATGTTCCTGTAGTCTTTCCTTGACTATATAACTCATAGGTTCGTTTATCATCCAAAGCTATCTTTGAAATATCAATAGTATTACCTGTAGTATGTTTGATATTTTCAATAGCCTCCTTGATAATAGATAGAGTCTTTAGACCCAAAAAGTCCATCTTAATAAGTCCAGTTTCCTCAATTACCGATCCTTCATACTGAGTAACCAATATTGACTCTCCACTTTCTTTATCTTCAGCAGTACTCACAGGCACTACATTAGAAATATCATCTTGTCCGATAATGATTCCACAAGCATGCACACCAATGTTTCTCACGTTGCCTTCTAGCATTTGAGCAAACTTCAGGGTGTCTTTCAGATTCTGATCGGGACTATTCGCAGCTTCTTTCAGCTCAGGAACATACTCTATGGCATCTCTTAGAGTGACCTTCTTTTTATCAGGTATACGGTCAGGTACAAGCTTCGCCAACTCATTAGAGATAGACAAAGGCAGTTGTTGCACACGTGCAACATCCTTTATTGCCGATTTTGTAGCCATTGTACCATAGGTAATAATATGAGCTACTCTCTCCTTTCCATATTTTTGAGTCACCCACTGCAATACCTCGCCACGACCATCATCATCGAAGTCTATATCAATATCAGGCATCGATATACGATCTGGATTCAAGAAACGCTCAAACAGCAAATCGTATTTTATGGGATCAATATCGGTAATCTTCAAACAATAAGCTACAGCCGAACCTGCTGCAGAACCACGTCCCGGTCCCACTGCAACCCCCATACCACGTGCAGCTGCAATAAAATCTTGAACAATAAGGAAGTAACCGGGGAATCCCATTGTCTTCATTGTTTCTAGCTCAAAATCCAGACGTTCTTTAATGTCTGGTTCAAGATCTTCACCATATCGTTCTGCAGCGCCTATATAAGTCAAGTGAGTCAAGAAGTCAGCTTCCAGCTTAATCCTTATTACCTTATTGTATCCACCAAGTCGATAATAAGCACCTTCGCCAAATTCCTCGATCAATTGGGCTTCACTGTAACGCGTTTTGTACTCTTCTTCTGTTCCGAAACTAGCATCAATAGGGAAAAAAGGCATCAAAGGCTCAGAGTCAATAGAATAAAACTCTACCTTTTCAGCAATCTCCAAAGTATTGGTTAAGGCAAAAGGAACATCAGCAAACAGTTGCTTCATCTCTGCAGTGCTTTTCAGCCATTCCTGCATAGTATATCGCATACGATTAGGATCATTATAATCCTTACCCGTACTCAAACAAATCAATCTATCATGCGCCTCTGAATCCTCCTCATTCACAAAGTGAACATCATTGGTTGCAATTACTTTAACATCATACTTGGCACCAATCTTCAGCAATTCTTGATTCACATGCTGTTGCAATGGATAAGCTTCCACATTTGCGCCGGGCTTAGTTGCCTGATGGCGTTGCAGCTCCAAATAGTAGTCTTCACCAAAGACACTCTTGAACCACTGAACAGCCTCCTCCGCAGCTTCTAGATCTCCTGAAGTCACCTTTTTCGGTATTTCTCCTCCAAGACATGCAGAAGATATAATCAAGCCTTCACTATATTTTTCAAGTAATTCTTTATCAATACGGGGACGCATATAGAAGCCCTCTGTCCAGCTCTGCGAGACCATTTTGATCAAATTCTGATAGCCCTGTTTATTTTTGGCCAACACCACTAAGTGCCACCCACTCATATCTGGACGCCCTTCTTTACTAGTTCGTCCACGATGTGCCACATAACACTCGCAACCGATGATTGGTTTAAATAGTTTTTGCGTCTCTATTGCTATCTGATCTTCTATTTTTTTTACCTGATCAGCATCCTTTTCTTTATCAAGCGTTTTAAGTTCATTCGCTAGATTTTTCAAAATAGCTTGCTGTGGTGCATTCTTTTTATTCACATAGTTGTAGAATTCCTTCACGCCGAACATAGACCCATGGTCTGTGAGGGCTATTGCCTTCATTCCATCATCTACAGCTTTATCTACCAGATTCTTAATACTAGCTTGTCCATCAAGGAGGGAGTACTGCGAATGCACGTGCAGATGTACAAAGTCACTCATATTCTATATCTTTTTAAATTCTAAATTCCAAATTTACGACTACTTCCCCGAAACTAAAAATTTCGCTGTTTAAGTTATTAACATTAAACTCTTATTATAGTTTTCTATTAGCTTACTTCATTTTGTAAGAATATTATACATAAATTTGCCTTTAGGGTTTAGCGCCAAAGATTCTATTAATATATGAAAAGAATGTACAATACTACTTTCTTATAAGAACCAACAAAATTACCTCTTAGTGATAAAGCACTTAAAGATAAAACGCCTTGCACTTTTCATCATGATAGCCTGTCTATCTCTAGCAGCTTATGCTCAAGAAAAAGTTACAATAATGGGCTACGTTATAGGCGAATACGAACAAGCCTTAGACTATGTTACTGTTGCACAAGATGGTACAAACAACATAACCTACACCGATCAGGAAGGATTTTACTTTTTAGACATCAAGAAAAATGAACCCTTCAAGCTCATTTTCAGATATGTTGGATACAAAGACAGAGAATATCTACTACCGGCAATTGATGAAGACTCGCATTTGGATGTAAAGCTCAATAGAATAGCCTCAGACCTCCCTGAAGTAACTGTGGAAGGCAATACTTTAGGAACTATACGTCAACGGCTAAACTACCTAACAGGTGTAAAACCTTCCAATCCAAGCATAGATGGTGGCATTGAAGGGCTACTGGTGACTATGGGAGGCGTGAGCTCTAGCAACGAATTGAGCACGCAATATTCTGTCAGGGGAGGAAACTTTGACGAGAATATGGTATATGTAAATGGCATAGAGATCTATCGTCCTCTTCTGATCAGAAATGCACAGCAAGAAGGACTAAGTTTTATCAATCCCAAAATGATAAAGAATATAGACTTCTCAACAGGTGGTTTCACCGCTGAATACGGCGATAAAATGTCTTCCGTACTTGATGTTGGCTACAAAAAACCAAACGTACCATTCGAGGGTTCGGCAACAGCCAGTCTCTTAGGTGGTGATATATACATCGGTAGCTCGTCTAAAGCATTCTCGCAAGTGACAGGAGTCAGATATAAAACCACACAATCACTGCTCAACACAACTGATACAGATGCCGAATATGAGCCTAACTTCATTGATGCCCAAACATATATGTCACTTAACTTGTCTGATAAGTGGGAAGCTTCATTTTTAGGGAATTACTCGATGAATAAATATAACTTTACTCCCAAAACAAGAGAGACCAAGTTTGGTACAATAGAGAATGTACAAAACTTTAAAGTATATTTTAAGGGTTGGGAAAAAGACAAGTTTATCACCCACCAAGCAGCATTGAGCCTAAAATACAAACCATCAGAACATGTTGATCTAAACCTCACAAGCTCCATTTTCGGCTCCAATGAATATGAACGCTACGATATAGGCAGCGAGTATGTACTAAGAGAAATGAATACTGATGGCAATAATTCCGCACAAGACCCCAATTCAATGATTGGCATTGGAGCCTACCACGAACATGCCAGAAATGATTTACAATCTGATATCCTAACTTTTTCGCACACCGGGCAAGCTGAATTAGGAAAGCATAAGCTAAAATGGGGACTAAGCTATCAAAAAGAAAAAATAAATGACAAGATCAACGAATGGGAAATGCGTGATTCTATCGGCTACTCACAACCCCTAAAAGATAATCTATTAGAAGTATATTCGAATCTGAAAGCTAAAAATAATATTGAGTCTACACGCTACTCTGCTTTCTTACAAGATTCATATCGAATGGAAACCAATAGTGGGCTATTTATATTCAATTTAGGAGCCAGAGCTAGTCATTGGGACTTCAATAAAGAGACAATTATCAGCCCTCGCGGAGTAGTTGCTTTTATCCCTGAACGAAACAACAATTTAGCCTTCCGATTCTCCACCGGAATATACTATCAATCACCATTCTACAAGGAATTTCAAAAGATCACGACCAACAAAACGAATAACACAATAGAATTAAACAAAGATATTAATTCGCAAAAGTCCATTCATTTTGTTGTAGGAAATGATCTACACTTCAGAAGTGGAAACTCTCCTTTCAAATTTACGACAGAACTTTACTACAAATCGTTGTCAAACCTAATTCCTTACACAGTAAACAACGTGAAAATAAGATATGCAGGAGAAAATAAGTCGAAAGGCTACATTGCTGGCGTAGACTTTAAGTTATATGGAGAGTTTGTTCCAGGCGTAGATAGCTGGATAAGCTTATCTCTGATGAAAACTGAGCAAGAGATCGAAGGTAAGAAAGTTCCATTACCCACAGATCAGCAATACAATATTTCCTTTTTCTTTCAAGATTATTTTCCGGGATATCAAAGGCTAACAATGAGCCTCAAGGGGGTGTATGCCGCAGGACTACCATTCAACTCTCCACATAGAGGCTATGAAATAGGATACTTCAGAAATCCAGCCTACAAACGCTTCGATATCGGCTTTGCGTGGCAAATGCTTGGCGAAGATTTTGCCATTAGAAACAGGAGCTCTTTTTGGGGTACTTTCAAAGACATTTGGTTAGGAGTAGATATTTTCAACCTCTTTGATATGAAGAATACAAGCACCCATTATTGGATCACAGACGCTTACAAATCTCAATATGCCGTTCCAAACTATCTTACAGGCAGACAATTAAGCGCCAAACTGGTTGTTAATTTCTAAAGATTATTTCTTCTTAATATATCGATTCAGGATTGGAATTGTAGATAACGGAATATCTCGTTTAACAATGATGGACACAAAGAGTATCAATAACACAGTGCGATAGCCCAATCTTAAAAGTTCACTATCTATAGTAGGCAGAGTACCTATAAAATAGAAACAGAGCGCCACAATGAAATAGAATGCCATTTTTTTGACATCATAATTTATGGGATAGTATTTTTGCCCGAAGAAATAAGACAATGCAGTCATAATGAAATAACACGCCAAAGTAGCCCATGCACTAGCAATGAAGCCATACATGGGTACAAATATTACGTTGATGGAAACTATTACGACACATCCTACAATGGAAAATAAAGCACCAAACATCGTTTTATCTATCAATTTGAACCAAAGAGAAAGATTGAAGTAGATACCAAAAAATAGCTCACCTAGCATTACGATGGGCACTACCACAATTCCATCAAAATAAGAAGGATCAATAAAATATTTCAGAATATCCAGATAAAAAGTCACACCAAGAAACATTACAAGGGCAAACAGCACAAAGAAGGTCATCACCCTAGAGTAAGTCTGTTTACTGTCCTTCTCTTTATTTTGAGCAAAGATAAACGGCTCATAAGCAAAACGAAAAGCTTGTGTAAACATAGCCATTACCACCGCTATTTTCGTACCAGCACTATATATTCCCAACTGTGCTCTACCCTCCTCCAGATTATCGAAAATGAATGGATACAAAATTTTATCAACAGTCTGATTCATAATGCCTGTAATCCCCAAAATGATCAAAGGATAGGTATAACGCAACATCTGTTTAAACAATTTGCTATCAAATTCAAATTTCAATTTAGCATAATCAGGCAACAATAATATTGCCAACAACACACTAGGAATCAGATTGGAAACAAATATATAACCAATGCCATAATCTGGATTATAGAACCAACTGATCAATTCAGGTGCTGTTTTATGAATCACAGGACACAGTAGCAGGAAGAAAAGATTAAGCCCTATACTTAACATAATATGCACCAACTTCAGTGTGGCGAAGCGTATAGGACGCTTTTGATGTCTCAAATTGGCAAAAGGAATTGCGGTGAATGCGTCAAAAGCCACTGCTATGGCCATGATTAAAATATAGTCTTGGTGGTTCTCGTACTTCAAAAAACTGGAAATCGGATCGATGAAAATAAAACAAAGAGCTATAAAAAGGGAGGAAAGCGAGCCTATAAAAATCAAAATGGTAGAATAAACCTTATTTGCATCCTCTTCCTTTTTATTAATAAACCGAAAGAAAGTCGTTTCCATTCCAAAAGTCAAAATGACGATAGCAAAAGCGACATAAGCATAAATATTATTCACAATACCATATTGGCTATCAATGAACACCTTAGTATATAGCGGAACGAGCAACCAATTCAGGAAGCGCCCTATTATACTACTTAATCCATATATTGTGGTGTCTTTTACTAAGCTCTTGATTCCAGCTGAAGCCATTGAAGTTTGTTTTATTTCTTTGATTAAACAAAAGTAGCACTTTTGTGATAGATATAACTTCTTTATAAGGGAATAAGTTTTCCAAAAAGAATATTACCAATTCTTATATCACATAATATAAACAGATATTGACATCGAAAAGGAAAACATATCTATCTTATTACTAAGACAAAAGGGATAAACCATCTAACTAGAGACATAAACTAATCTTATCTTTTATAAATCTTCTTTCAAAATTTTATTTCTCCATTATTAAATATTTTTACAGGCACCCCTAATAGTTTCTTTTACAACTATCTAGCAATGATTTAAATTATCTGATCGTTTATCAAGTGCAAAATGATATAATTCTATGTTATTTTGAGAATTATAATATATACCTTTGCTCTCATGGGAATAAATGAAAAGAAGATGAATTATTATCACTTAGCTGTATTGGTGCATAGACATGCTGCCAGATATGGGAAAAAAACTGCTTTAAAGCATTACGACCGAACAGACAAAAAATGGAAGTCTATAAGTTGGAGAACTTTTTCAGATAAAGTAATGAAAGTAGCTTGGGCAATGGCTGAGCTAGGCGTAAAAGAAGGAGATAAGATTGGTATCTATTCTCAGAATATGCCACAATATTTTTATGCAGACTTTGGATCGTATGCCAATAGAGCGGCCACAGTTCCCATTTATGCCACGTCTTCGCCAATGCAAGTAGAATACATTGTAGAAGACGCAAACATCGAATATCTATTCGTTGGTGAGCAATTTCAATACAACAATGCATTCAAGGTGCAACAAAAATCAAAATGCCTGAAAAAGATCATTGCATTTGATAATAACATCCATTTCAACGCAGAAGATAAAACTTCTGTATACTTCGACTATTTTATTACCACTGGCGAAAACTCAAATGCTGAAGTCACCGTAAAGGTACGCATGAAATCACGTAGAGAATCTGATATCGCATGTATTATATATACTTCAGGCACTACAGGTGAGCCTAAAGGTGTAGTATTACCACACTCCACCTTCCTTGAAGCATGCTTGCTGCATGATAAAAGATTGACTGTACTTGGAAATAAAGAGCTCTCTGTCTGCTTTTTACCACTAGCGCACGTTTTTGAGAAAGCATGGTGTTATTTCTTAATTCATCGAGCAATTCCGATTGCCATCAATCAAGATGCACATGAAATTCAAAAAACGGTGAAGCAAGTCAAACCAACTTTAATGTGTAGTGTTCCTCGTTTCTGGGAAAAAGTATATTCAGGTGTACAAGAAAAGATTTCAGAGTCTAAGGGCATTGTGAAATGGCTATTTATGGATGCCATCAAGACTGGTAAAAAACATAATTTAGATTATAGAAACAACAACTTAAAAGCTCCACTAAGAACACGTTTAAAATTCTTTTTCTATAAAAATACAGTTTTCAAAGTACTGAAAATGGTAATTGGAATCGAAAAAGGAAAAATGTTTCCCACAGCTGGTTCTCCACTTTCTGATACCATTAATGAATTCTTACAATCTGTAGATATCCCAATCATCGTTGGATACGGTCTAACAGAGACTTGTGCCACAGTAACTTGCTTTCCTTTCAAGGGGCAAAGAATCGGATCAGTAGGTACTGCTTTAGATGGTATAGAAGTAAAAATATCAGATGAAAACGAAATACTAGTCAAAGGAAAGACTGTGATGCGTGAATATTATAATAAACCAGAGGCAACAAAAGAAGTTTTCACTGAAGATGGCTTTTTCCGAACTGGTGATGCTGGATATATGGATGGAGAGACCCTTTTCATCACAGAAAGAATCAAAGATTTATTAAAGACTTCAAATGGAAAATATATTGCACCACAAGCTATTGAGACAAAAATAGCTGAAGATAAATACATTGATATCGTCGTAGTCATCGCTGATGATAGAAAGTTTGCAAGTGCACTGATCATTCCTGACTATGCTGCTTTAGAGGTCTTTGCAAAGGAAAATGATATTGATTTCAAGGATAATGAGGATCTGATAAAAAACAAAGAAATTTTGAGGATGATTGACAGCAGAATAGAACTTAAACAAGCGAATT
Source organism: uncultured Dysgonomonas sp. (assembly GCA_937995835.1). Lineage (GTDB taxonomy): Bacteria > Bacteroidota > Bacteroidia > Bacteroidales > Dysgonomonadaceae > Dysgonomonas. The sequence continues at coordinate 46,372 of CALKIV010000030.1, forward strand.
TTGCATCCTTTGAAAAAATAAAGAAATACAGACTTTTAGCTGAGCCTTTCTCGATGCAATCGGGAGAATTGACAAACACACTAAAAGTTAAACGTAAATTTGTAACTCAGAAGTATAGCGATGTTATCGATGAAATGTATGCTGAGTAAAATGTATTAATTGATGGCTGGAATATACATTCATGTACCCTACTGCAAGTCAAGGTGCATCTATTGTGATTTCTTCACCCAAACGAATCTTTCCTCAAGAGCTGATTATGTATCAACTCTATGTAAGGAGATAGAGTTAAGAAAAGACTATATCGATAAAGAAATAGTGCGTACGATCTACTTTGGTGGAGGTACGCCTTCTCTTTTATCTCTTCCTGATTTAGATAAAATTTTAAATACAATCTATAAAAACTTCACAATTGACCCAAATCCTGAGATTACTTTAGAGGCAAATCCTGACGATATTTCAAGAGAGTATCTCAGGAATTTAAAATTTAGCCTTTTTACGAGGTTAAGTTTAGGCACTCAAAGTTTCAATGAAGAAGAATTAATTTTCCTGAATCGTCGACATTCTGCACAAGATGCCATTCATGTGGTAAAGGATGCACAAGATGCAGGCTTTGAAAATATTAGCATCGACTTAATTTATGGATTACCCAATCAGTCGATGAGTATATGGAAAAAAAATCTAGAAACAGCGATTTCATTGAATATTCAGCACATTTCTGCCTATCATCTAATCTATGAAGAAGGTACGAAACTCTTTCGCTTGTTGGAACAAGGGAAAGTGGCTCAAACGGAGGAAGAATTAAGCTTAGAGATGTTTACAACAATGATCCATGAGCTCAAATCAGCTGGTTTTGAACACTATGAGATTTCTAATTTCGCTAAAGACCAAAAATATTCAAAACATAACACATCCTATTGGCTTGGAGATAAATATTTAGGTTTAGGACCGGCAGCACACTCTTTTGATGGTATAGATAGAGCTTTTAATGTGGCTTCGATATCCAAATACATCGATGGAATAGCTAAAAAGACTCCCAATATAGAAGTTGAAAAATTAAGCATTGAGAGTCAATACAACGACTTTATTCTAACAGGATTGAGAACAATGTGGGGAGTAAATCTTAATTTACTAAAAGACAGATTTGGAGACAAGCTTCTCAATTACTGCCTATCCAACGTAAAAAAACACATTGACAACCATAAAGTCATTCAAGAAAATAATAATATCAAATTAACAAAAGAAGGAATATTTATTTCAGATAGCATTATGTCTGATTTGATGTGGATATAAAATAGAATAAGCGACGTTTCCATCGCTTATTTTATAATTTATATAGTGCTTATTATCTACTTTCTTAGTTCTAAGATTTGTCTTACCACATCAGGAGTTATATTTCTTTTCTCACCAAGCTTCCACCCTCTTTCTTTCAATCTAGTCACCACTTTATCAATGTCTTCATCGCCTAAATTGTAATCAGATAAACGAGTTTTGATACCCACCTTTTCGAAGAAATGTTCGACAGCTTTAATCGTACAAGTTATTTGTTTTGCATCCTCCTCTTCATTAATTTCAAAGATTTCTTTCCCCATTCTGATGATCTTTTTTGCCTTTTGATCTTTCATTACCTCCATCAGCCCCGGGTAAACAATCGCTAGTGTTTGTCCATGATCTAGTCCAAATAATGCGGTCAATTCGTGCCCAATCATGTGAGTAGCCCAATCTTGCTCCACTCCACAATTAATCCATCCATTAAGTGCCCATGTGGATGCCCACATTACATTTGCTCTTATATCATAATCAGTCGGATGTAATAGAGCTTGAGGACCTTGCATCACAATTGTTTTAGCAACAGCTTCAGCCATACAATCTTGTAAGAGAGCGTTATCATCACCCGTTGTCAGATATTGCTCCATCACATGCACAAAAGTATCTACAACTCCATTGGCAATCTGTCCTTTAGGCAAACTATAAGTAGTTTCAGGATCAAGAACTGAGAACAAAGGAAACGTATATGCCGTTGAAAAGGCTAATTTCTCTTGAGTAGCAGCTTTTGTGATCACCCCTCCGTTGTTCATCTCCGAACCCGTAGCAGGCAATGTAATCACGCTGCCAAAAGGTAAAGCTCTATGCACTAGAGCAGCTTCACTTAGTATCTTCCAAGATTCACCATCATAAAGCGTAGCAGCTGCAATGAACTTTGTAGCATCTAATACAGATCCTCCTCCCACAGAAAGCAAGAAATCAATTTTTTCTTTTTTGATCAATTCTACTGCCTTCATACAAGTCTCATAATGAGGATTAGGCTCTATCCCTGAAAACTCAAACACTTTGTACCCCTCTATAGCTGACATAACTTGAGAATATACACCATTTTTTTTGATGCTTCCTCCTCCATAAAGGATTAGAACTGTCTGATCCTTCGCTATTTCTTCTTTTATTTTATGAATAGATCCTTTACCAAAAATAATTTTGACAGGATTCGCATAAGTAAAATTCTGCATGGTGATATTCCTTTAATTTTTTATATATAATACATTATCAAAACATTCGCATTCAACGTATAAAACAGCTCTTAAAGCCCCATTTCTTTTTTCTTATCTACACGTTCAATAGACTTTTCATAGCGTTGAATATTTTCATCATTCTGAGAAAACTTGATTGCCTTCTTATAATACTCAATCGCTTCATCATATGCTGCTCTCATTTCAGCAACAGAACCTATTTCATAATAGACAAAGCTTTTTGATACACCTTTAACATCCTGTGCCTTAGTCAGATGTTCCAATTCCTCATCAAATCTTTCTTGCGAACTAAGAAAGTAGGCATAATTTATCCAAACAGCCGGATAATCAGGAGAAAAGCGTAAGGCTGCCTTGTAATGCTCTTCAGCCTTATCAAAGTAACGTAACTTATTTTCGTTGATCCATGCTAGATGATTATGAGCTCTGCCATAATCAGGAAAATCTTGCAATAAAGTATACAATATATTCCTTGCCCCAGCAATATCATCTGCTGCAATCATTTGATCAGCTTTTAGAAAAATTTCATCTGCTTTAAAACTCATATCTATCATAAAATTATGTGTTGTGTCAATAAAAATCTGAACACAAATATATAAAAAATATATTGACAAATAATTTTTGTATCTTTACTACTTCAAATCAGCATCACTTTTATTATATTATGATGAATTGGCAACAACTACTTTCTGCTAAGCGTTTTGGTATGGAAGAATACCATGATGAGAAACAACATAATCGCTCTGATTTTCAGAGAGATTATGACAGACTTATTTTTTCATCTCCATTCAGAAGGTTGCAAAACAAGACCCAGGTATTTCCTCTGCCGGGCAGTGTATTTGTTCACAATAGGCTGACCCATAGCATCGAAGTATCTTCAGTAGGGAGATCATTGGGGGATATGGTTGGGCGAATGTTGAAGAACAAGTATTCTGATTATAGCGTTGATTTCGAAGACATTAGTGCTATTGTTGCTGCAGCTTGTCTTGCACATGATTTAGGGAACCCTCCATTTGGGCATTCAGGAGAAACTGCCATTACAAGTTACTTTTCTGAAGGTAGAGGAAGCAAAAAAAGGATAAAAGTAATTGAAAATGGAGAAGAGAGCACGATCAGTTTGAAGGAGGCAGTTGAAAAAGAGAACGGTAGATGGGTTGATTTCGAGAGATTTGAAGGTAATGCAAACTCTATTCGCTTGCTGATGCATCAGTTCAAAGGGCGAAGAAAAGGAGGTTTTGCCATGACCTACTCCATGTTAGCATCTATAGTTAAATACCCACATGCATCCATAGCGACGAATAACAGCGATAAATTCGGTTTTTTTCAATCCGAAGAAGATTCTTATAAAATCATAGCCAATTCGCTAGGAATCATCTGTAAGAGTACTGATCCTTTGACTTTTTCGCGCTATCCTCTTGTATATTTGGTAGAAGCTGCCGATGATATTTGCTATAAAATAATGGACATAGAGGATGCACATAAGCTAGGCTTACTTTCCAAAGAAAAAACAATAGAGCTATTTTTGAACTTCTTTCCTGAAGAAAAGCAGGCTCGCATGCAAAATGTATTGCTAAGAGTTAGTGATACGAATGAACAAATAGCCTATCTTCGCTCTAGCGTGATTGGACTTTTAGTCGATGAATGTGCTAAAGTATTCTTTAATAATGAAGAACTTATCTTGAAAGGGGAGTTTCAAGGTGCGCTAATTAAACACATCAATGCCCTCCCCAGACAGGCCTATAAAGATGCTACAAAGATTAGCATAGAGCAAATCTACAAGTCTAGAGATGTGGTAGATATTGAGTTGGCAGGACATCGGATTATTGGCTTCCTCCTCGATACTTTTGTAGATGCCATTTTGACTCCAGAGGCCAATTATTCAAAACTTATTATCAACAGAATTCCTGAGCAATATGAGGTTGATTCTGAGTTCTTATACACTAGGCTATTGGCTGTTATTGATTTCATTTCAGGGATGACTGATGTTTATGCCTTAGACTTGTATCAAAAAATTACAGGCTTGAGTTTGCCAACAGTGTAACATTTCACAATTATTCAGATTAAAATACTTAGATACACATCCTAGCATTATGGATAATCTAAAAAAAGTAGTTTCTTTGTATTTCTAAAAACAACCCAACAACGGATATGAGACATAAGCTTTTAATAGTACTTATAACATCTATTTTTACCATACCTTCTTTTAGCCAAAAGGCTAGTCAGGAATTGGTCGAAAATAAAGATCAAGAACATTATTTCAAGATCAATAAAAACATCAACATATTCAACTCTGTTCTTCGTGAATTAGATCTTCTCTACGTAGATACTGTTGACATCGATAAAACTGTTCGTTCCGGAATAGACTATATGCTCAGTAGCCTTGATCCTTATAATGAATATTACAATGAAGAAGACATGAAAGATTTTACTTTCATGACTACTGGTGAATATGCAGGTGTGGGAGCTTTAATCGGTCACAAAGACGGACGTATCATCTTCATGGATCCATATGAAGATAAACCCGCCGCAAAAGCAGGAATTAAAGCCGGAGACGTCATTTTGGCAATAGATGGAGTAGACATGACCACTTGCGAAAAGAAAGAAGGTGAAGCTTATGCGCAAACCCTTAGTTCTTTCGTTAGCAGCTCGTTAAAAGGTCAACCAAATTCTACGATAGAAATTACGGTGGAAAGATATGGCGAAAAGAAACCATTGAAGATAAAAGTTTTACGCGAAAAGATTGTTATTGCCCCTATCACCTATTTTGGCATGTTGAATGAGTCAACAGGATATATCAGTTTGAGCACATTCAACGATAAAACGGCTAAAGAGATACGTAATGCTTATGACAATCTGAAAAAGGAAGGAATGCAAGAATTAGTTCTCGACCTACGTCTTAATGGTGGAGGCATCATGGAAGAAGCAGTACAAGTCGTTAATATGTTTGTGCCTAAAGGAAAAGTAGTTGTTTCGACCAAAGGAAAAATCAAACAAACAGAACGAGTATATAAAACCACAGTAGAACCATTAAACACAGAAATACCACTAATTATATTGATTGATGAGGGTTCTGCATCAGCCTCTGAAATCGTGGCAGGTGCTCTGCAAGATATGGATAGAGCAGTGCTAATAGGGAAAAGATCTTTTGGAAAAGGCTTAGTTCAATTGGCTCGAGATACACCTTTCGGAGGTGGTATAAAAATCACGACTTCCAAATATTACACTCCTAGTGGACGTTGCGTACAAGCATTAGATTATTCGCATCGAAAAGTTGATGGTACAGCAATACGTGTGCCAGACAGTTTAACCAATGTCTTTCACACTGAGTTAGGACGTGAAGTGAGAGATGGTGGAGGTATAATTCCGGACATCACCATGGAGGATGAAAAAGTACCTACAATAACTTATTACCTTAGCAATCAGTACATCATTATGGATTGGGTAAATCAATGGGTATACGAGCACAAAAAGATCGAAGATCCAAAAACTTTTACAATCTCAGAAGAAGATTATAACAGTTTCAAAGAATTTGTCAAATCAAAGAAATTTGAATACGACAGAATGAGCGAAAAGTCGATGAAACAGCTGAAAGAGGTCATGGAGTTTGAAGGCTATATGAAAACAGCCGGCGATGAATTCAAGGCTTTAGAAGAAAAACTAGTTCCAGACCTAGATAGAGATCTAGAAGTATCTAAAGATAAGATTAAGCAGATGATCAATGCTGAAATCAGTAAGCGATTCTTCTACCAAAAAGGAGAGTTTATATCAAAAATGCAACACGACTCAACGATCAAAAAGGCATTAGAGGTGCTAAATGATCAAGAGAAATATAAAGAAATTCTATCTGCTCCTACGGTGGATGCAGTAGAAGTTGCAGAGAAAACCAAATAAAGACTAAACAGATAAATGGAAAATTTAAAATATAATACGCAGTTAAGAGAACTAACCCTTCCGGAATATGGAAGAAACATACACAACATCATAGACTTTTGCACAGGCCTAGAAGACCGTGAAGAGAGAACACGTTGTGCCTATTCTATCATTGATATCATGGGCAATATGTTTCCACACCTTAGGGATGTAAGCGACTTCAAACATATTCTTTGGGATCATCTAGCCATCATGTCAAATTTTGAGCTTGACATAGACTATCCTTATCCTGTGGTGACAAAAGAAGAGATCAACACACGCCCTGATCCAGTGACATATAGCCGCCCTACAATGCGTTTTAGACATTACGGAAAAATCATTGAGAAAATGATTCAATTGGCTATCGAAATGGAGGAAGGCGAAGCTAAAGAACAATTTATTGTCTTAGTAGCTACTCAAATGAAAAAAGCCTATGTGCATTGGAACAAAGAAGTAGATGATCAAAAAATATTCTTCGATTTATTCGAACTATCTAGCAAAAAGCTTGATTTAAGAGATTCAAATATTAAACTTCCTGAAGTAAAAGAACAAGGTCAGCAAAGACAAAGTGGTTCTGGAGGTGGAGGACGTAGTAAAAGAAAAAGATAAAGAGATATATGATAGAAGAAAGCGAAGTTTTCAGAATTGGACAATTGACCAAAACACACGGAATCAAGGGAGAAATTAGCTTCAACTTTGACAATGATATTTTTGACCAAGTAGATTGCCCTTATCTAATCCTCAAGATAGATGAGATATTTGTTCCTTTCTTCATCGCTGAATATCGTTTCAAAGGTCGTGATACAGCGCTAGTATTATTTGAGGATATAAATAACGAAGAAAAAGCATCTAAACTGCAAGGACTTGGGGTTTGGTTTCCTAGAAAGTACCATGAAGAGGACCAATCTGGGGAATTAGAATTTTCATGGGTTTATTTTATAGGCTTCAATGTGCATGACAAGCATATTGGGGACTTAGGTGAAGTCGTTGCTGTAGACACACAGACGATAAATACCCTTTTCATGGTGAAAAATCAAAAAGAGGAAGAGCTTATTATCCCGGCTAATGAGGATTTTATTTCTGAAATAGATCAAGAGATAAAAATTATTCATCTTGATCTGCCTGAAGGCTTGTTAGAGTGACCTCCCCTACTCTATTTATCCTATTCATCGATCAATCAAGTGTTTAGTATATCTTTGACAATATGCTTAAGCATTCCCTTGACCACTAATTTATGAAAAGGACAAATAATATAGAAATAAATATAACCTAAGCGGTTGTGAATATCAACTACTGTGATCACATTTACCAGCTTCTCATTTTGCTCTAGTTCTTTTAAGTGCACTGACATATAAGCATCTAAATGTTTATCACTGAGCTTAACAACAGTTTCGTTTTCAGATTTTTCTTTCACACAAAAGTTATCACTACATCTTCCTTCACGGATACAATCTTCTACTTGTAGACTTTCCCCTTTGTCAGTTTTCAAACCCACTAGTTTGACAACACTGTTGCGTATGGTAAACAAGCGCCCTACCCAAGCAGGATGCTTGGTCCAAAATGCAACTTGCAAATCATCGGCTGTAATTGCCTTATTCATCGCAAATTGGCAGGAGAAAACATCGACATAGCTAGCCGGCAAATAATTATTTGTCAGACTATCTGATGGAATGGAGCTTTTCTTTATTTTCATGTTAGGTAAAATTATATTAAGCTTCTCTGTCTAGCATTTAGATTAGTATAAAGATACAGCAAAGAAGATTTACTTCTCTAAAAAAGAAAATAAAAATGGCTGGCTAGGCGCTGTCTTTATAGAAAAAGGCGACTATATAGCTAAAGAATCTACATAGTCGCCTTTTTAAACAAGAGGTTTAATCTAATTCAAATTTTAGAGTAATACCTCTTTATATTTTTCATAAAAATATCTTGCACCAACATCGGGATCAGCATCCTTATCTACCTCTGTAATCAGTTCATTGAGCAGATCCTCGCTCAATTTGTAGTTTGATAAGATATTCGCTATTTCGGGCTTTTCTTCCTTAAAATTCTTACGAGTGACGATTTTAATCTCATCCGTCGGAAAAACATTTTTAGGATCTTCTAATGTTTTCAGATCAAAATTTGTCCACATAAAATGTGGCTTCCATCCTGTAATGGCTATCCATTCGCCTCTCGACACAGCTTTGCGTAAGGCCGTCACCATAGATGTTTCGGAGGATGCCAATTGACTAAGCTCCAGATCATACTCTTTGATAGCCTTTTCAGTATTGTAATAAATACCGGCCCCGACGCCAATACCAAAGATCTTAGAATCAAATTTGTCCTTATTTTCATTCAACTCCTCAATAGAGTTTATTTCCACATAAGTAGGTACAACAATGCCAGTTGTTCCTCCATCAAACACCGAGCCCAAAACATCTAATTTGGTACTATATCTTTCCCAGTAGTCTTTATGAGTATACGGTAACCATGCATCAAGATAAACATCTGCATCTCCTCTAGAAAGTGCTGCATAAATTGGACCTGGCTCTATTCGTTTTAGTGTAGTAGTATACCCTTTTTCTTCCAACATTATTTTAGCTAAATGCGTAATGGCAATACCTTCAGCCCAATTGGGATAAAGAATCAATACATCCTGTTTATGCCTTTTTTCACAGGCAGTCATGCCAAGAAGTAAACCAGCTAAAAGTATGGTGAGCATTTTTAGTTTTCTCATTTCACGCCCTCCCTATTTTTTGCAAAAGACTGTGTCATTCGGTCTAAAATGATTGCTAAAATCACAATACACAATCCGGCCTCGAATCCTAGTGCCACATCAGCCTGCTGTATACCTGCATAAACACTTTCTCCAAGTCCCCCAGCACCTACCATGGAGGCAATAACAACCATAGACAGTGCCAACATAATCACCTGATTGACACCAGCTAATATAGTTGGCATAGCCAAAGGAATTTGTACCTTAAGCAATGTTTGCGAACATGTACATCCGAAAGCAACGGATGCCTCTACAATCTCTTTAGGCACATTATGAATCCCTAAGGAAGTCATTCGTACAGCTGGAGGTAAGGAAAAAATAACCGTAGCTAAAACACCGGGTACATTTCCCACTGAGAAAAACAGAATAGCCGGAATCAGATAAACAAAAGCCGGCATCGTTTGCATAAAGTCTAACAAAGGACGAATGATGCTAAACACAGTTTTGTTGTGAGCACACCAGATTCCTAATGGAATTCCGATTATCAAAATGAGAATAGTGGAAACCAACACCAGCACCAGTGTATCCATCGTTTCTTGCCAATATCCCATCAAGTAGACAAAAGTAAGCCCGATGATGCAAAAAAGCGATAAACCTAGCAATTCTCCAGCATTTTCCTTTGTGATACGTATTTTTTTCATTTTCATTTTAGCAGCTTTAGCTTTTATCAAAAAAGCTCCTACAGCAAATAGCAAAATGATGACGTAGAAAGGGATAAATGCTAAGGCTTCTTGCAACACATCGACACAATTTTCGATGATGATGGTAATTTGTCTGAAGAGTGGCGCACCAGCATCGGATAGCCAATCTACAAAGTATTCAATATATTTTCCTATATCTAATATTTTCATATCTATATCTTAGTTTTTTAGTTTGCGTTATCAATTATTGTTTGTACTGCATCATCATCATATCCGGTCACCATAGCAACTACGTCCGAATGTATGATGTAGCCCACAGGGTAATCATCATCATCGACCACTACTAATGGATATTTCTGATTGATGAAAAGAGGCAACATGTCTGAAATGGAGTGATCTTCATGTACCTTAGGCACTTCGATCAAGATAGATTCTAATCCTATTTCTTTATTAGCAATCTTTCGTTCTACATCTTTTTTGCGAACAAAACCGATGAATACACGATCATTGTCCACTACTGGTAACAGTTTTAAGGTGAATTGATTCATCAAACGGAGAGCAACGGCCAAACCATGCTTTCCTATTCTTACACGAGCTTTAAATGGCTCTTGTACTGTAGATGCTGTGATTATCTTAGATTTATCGATATTACCGATAAAGGCTTCGACATAGTCATCTGCAGGATTCATCAAAATATCATCTGAGCTACCTTGCTGAACGATAACACCATCTTTCATGATAGCAATTGTATTACCAAGTTTCAGAGCCTCATCCAAATCATGAGTAATAAAGATGATCGTTTTCTTCAGCGTCTGCTGAATATCAATCAACTCATCCTGCATTTGAGAACGAATCAAAGGGTCTAAGGCGCTAAAGGCCTCATCCATCAATAGCACTTGAGAATCGTTGGCAATCGCCCTTGCTATTCCCACACGTTGTTGCATACCTCCACTCAACTGGTGAGGATAAGAGTTTTCGTATCCTGAAAGCCCTACCATTTTGATCACTTCGCGAGCCTTATTGTTGCGGTCATCGCTATTCATATCCTTTATCTCTAAGCCAAAAGCGACATTCTCCAAAATGCTTCGATGTGGTAGCAATCCAAAGTTTTGAAATACCATCCCCACTTTTCGACGGCGAAAATCCAGTAATCGGTCTTTGCTCATCTTAGTGATATCTTCGCCATCAATAGAGATAGAACCTGATGTTGGCACATTGAGCATATTAAAACAGCGTAGTAGCGATGACTTTCCACTACCCGAAAGTCCCATAATGACAAAGATTTCACCCTCTGTGATTTTAAGATTCGCATTATTTACTGCTATTGTACATTTTGTTTTCTTATGGATCTCTTGCTTGCTTTTGCCTGCTTTGAGCATTTTCATTGCTTGGCGTTTGGCTGATCCAAATATTAAGTATAAATCTTTAACTTCTATTTTATTCATATTTTGAAATTGAAATAATATCCTATGTTTATGTTAAATCTGCTATTCCATCGTGCATCCCTACTTCCTGCTCCTAAGCCAATAGGCTCTTGTGAAGTTAAGGTTGGAGTATTCTTCCCCCATGCATAATCTACGTAGGTATAGATGGGTCCAGAGGTTATAAGCACACCCGGAATAAGATAATGTGTACTCTTGTAGCTTTTCACTTTTTTGTCCACCACCGAATAGTCTACATAAGGTTCTATACTGGTGATAAACTTCCTGTTTACCGGAATCTTATAAGATAATCCTGCCACATAGACCATGCCTTTGGCTGCCACATCCTGAGTGGCTCCAAAAGCTCCCATTTGTATGATGTCCAGTTTTTGACCATCGTTCCCTAGGGCGTTATAATTGTATCCGATGACTTCTCCTTTGAAGTTCCATCGGTTGTAATCGATTTGTGTATGAGCTGCCCATGTCAAGCCCCATTTTCGTCGGTCAATTTCTCTATTATAGATGCTACCAAATTGTGCCGAAAAGCCTAACTCCACCTCTTTTAACACATGATAGCGAGCACGTATGTTAAATTGATCCAGTTCTCTAATATTAGCATCCACCAACTGTCCATCAGCATAGCCTGTTGTTGGCACAATGGCATAAGAAAATCGTCCATTGCCCACTCCATTGTCTTGACTATCTGAATCTATTGGTCCTTTAGGTGCTGCCTGTCTGAAATAAGCTAGATCGAATGCTAGTTTATCATGTTTATAAGAAAAATTTAATCCCGTACTATATGCATCCTCTAAGCCTATATAATATGGAGCCTGATACCACCAAGAGTGTGATGCTGCAGGACCAATTCCAAAAGGTTTTTGAAGAACACCTAGCTGTCCATACCATTTATCATCTATCTGATAACCAATATATCCATGATGAAGAAAGTGCATTTTAAATTCTGAATAGAAGCGGTATTGAATGCTCAGGTCAAAGCCCATGAGACGGGCATCGGCAGATAAAAACCAAGTATCCATCTTCATGTAGGTATCCAGGTCTTTATTACTTTGTTCGTAGTTTTGTACTGCTGCATTAAAACGGAGTGCTCCTCCGATGTTTAAATAATCGGATTCATCGGGTTCTTCAGCACTTAACGATGAGGAAATTAATACAAGAAAAAGTAAAATGCACGAAGCATTATGTTTCATTTTATTTATCATGAGTCTAAAAAGCTAAATCACACTCCACTTTTGAGGAAGCGTAATTAAAAATTAATTGAAATGCTAAAATTAATTTGCAAAACAAACACAACATACTGCCAAACAACAGAAGGACATATCATAACCAAATGATTTTGGAGTCCTAAAAAATGCTATGCTAAAATAAATACGTGAAATTCGGGTTTAATATGTGACAAAATCAGCAATCTTTATATTGTGATTTGGCTTGGTTGCCAACCCTGAATTAGTCGAAAAAAATTCACGACCGTTGACAAAAGTAGATAAAAAAAGGTTAACATGCAAAAAAATATTTCCATACAACCCTAAATCAGCTGTATGGAAATATCTTAAAATCACCTTATTTATTGAGCCATTTATCTATAATGGTCAACATTTCTTGGTGATATAGAAAGTCCTCTTTCATCCCCCAACCATGTCCTCCACAAGGAAATACATGCAATGAAGCAGGCACATGATGAGCTTTCAACTTTTCATAATAGATCACTCCATTGAGAGGAGAAACGACCTGATCATCATCACTTGCCATAAATAGGCATGGAGGCGTAGATGCAGAGATGCTATTTTCTGAACTATAACAATTTAACACATCCAGAGTAGGAGAAACTCCTAAAAGTCTTTCACGCGAGGGCTTATGCGTCAGCTGGTCAGTCATACTAACCACTGCATAAAACAACATAGTGAAATTAAGCTTCGATTCAGCCTCTTCCTTCACAGCCAAGAGCGAAACAGCGTGTCCTCCGATGGAGAAACCTGCAGCTCCTATTTGTTGCTGGTCAATATTCCATTGCGAAGCATGTGATCTTACTATTTTCACGGCTTGTCGCAAATCTGCCTCGGGTTTTGTTCTATCTCCTTGAGGTAAACGATAATTTAACACAATACCAGCAACATTAATACTATTGAGCCATTGAGCGAACTGACGCCCTTCGTGCTCGATGTTAACCTGATTGTAACCGCCACCTCCACAAATCACAACCGCCTTTGTTGGGGTAGATTGCTTTTGAGGAAGATAAACGTAAATCTCCGGTGCTACTTCTGAAGCATCTACTCTTTCATATAATGGAAGTGTTAAATTAGTGTTCATTTTTGCTTAAAGGTTAGGATTGATTGATTTCCATTCGCTGATTGCAGGAATCACACCTGTATTGATCAAGCTATCTCTCAAATCGCAAAGATGTTGGTAGCTTTGTTTCAACTCAGTATACTCTTTATCTGTTCCTTTTACGTCCTTATATTGTACTCCATTCTTGTCAAGAGTGGTTTCCATTGCCATCATCACATGGTTAAACTCTCCATTAGATACATAACAACCTACTGGCCAATCAAATTTTTCGCCACCCATAGCAGCGCCAATCATTTCTAGCGACAAGTAAGCGGGGCTTTGGAACGAAGAGCGTCCTCTTAGGTCAATAATATTTTTACCACCTTGAATTACTCTCACCTTGAGCGCTTCCCATTGCTCGTTTGTCAAAGCAGGAGTTCCGATCAAGCTATTCAAAGCTTTTCCATCTACTTTAGCAGTAGAAGAGAAAACAGCCATTTGCTCACCATGCCCTCCATAAGTTCTACAATTTTCCACTTTATCAGGATGGATGTTAAAATGCTTAGCAAGTTCGTTTCTCAAGCGTGTGCTGTCTAAAGCAGCAAGAGTAGTCACTTGTGAAGGTTTAAGTCCTGAATAAAGAAGAGCCAAAAGACCGGTGATGTCAGCAGGGTTGAAAATCACCACCACGTGTTTCACATCCGGACAATAGTTTTTGATATTTTTACCGAATTCAATAGCGATCTCTGCATTTCCTTTCAAAAGGTCTTCTCTGGTCATACCTTCTTTTCTGGCTGCCCCACCCGATGAGATAACGTATTTACTGTCTTTTAGAGCTTCTTTAATGTCGCCTGTAAAAGTAATATTCACACCTTTAAAGCCACATTGTAATAATTCTTCAGCCACACCTTCAAGCCCTTTAACATAAGGGTCGTATAGACAAATATTACTTGAAAGTCCCATAAGGATAGCTGATTGTGCCATGTTAGAACCTATCATTCCTGCAGCACCAACAATTGTTAATTTTTCTGACGTAAGAGTTCGCATATTTTATATTTTTATATTGTGCATTGAATTTACAACATTTTACTGAATTTTTCATCCTTTTGAGAGTAATACAACAGCCCAAAAGACTAAAAAAAGTTACAATTTATCAGAACAGACAACACTTTTTTCAGCATACGAACAAAAATGCTTGCATTTTATTCTTTTTCAGAACTCAAAACAGAGGATTCATATTTAAATATTTTTAACAGTAGTATCTAACTCTAGGCTAGATACGCATTAGCATAAGTAATAAAAGAGCCTATCCATGATAAAATTTCACTTTTGCTTTTGTATTAACAGTCTAATGTGCGTAAACGTTCCATTCATTTGCCTTGCAACGCTAAGTTTCCAGTTCTCAGGATCATTAAAATACTCTTTAGCAATTGCCTCACCACCACACTCTATTGCTGTGATATATTTCCATGCAGGAATGAGTGATGAAGGAATCTTATAAGGATCAGGATCGCCACCTACTTCTGTACTAAAAATCAGAGACGAGTGTGGCTCAATAGTCTCCAAATCATGAAACTTATATTTAGAGTCGTACATCTCGTTAATATACATACTGTAGCCTCCCCACGACGATAAATGAATAGTAATAGGTGTCTCTGTTACGTTACAAACTTCAAAGCGATAGCATACATGATTTTCTTTCACACACGAAGAAACCAAACCAACTATCACAACAATAATAAAAAGTTTAACCACTCGTCTCATTCGTTCAATGTTTAGATATATTATCTCTAAATTTACAATAAAATACTTAAATCTTTAGATTATTTTTCAATAAAAACAAACACATAACATTATGTATCAGCAAATAGTTAACATCACTACACCTTAAACTAGATAACTATATCTCACTTATTTAAAGAATAAATGAGATATACAGAACGATCATCGAACACCATACAACAAAACCACACAACATACAGTTCGCAACCTGTATAAGCATTAAAGCACCCACAAAGACAAAAGAAGTAGACTTGAATTTTAAAATCATTATGTAATTTTGCTAGTTTCGTATTTTAAGATTTAAACTGTATAAAATGAAAATAAATAATTATTTCGATAACCCATATAAAGGAAAAACGATAGCAGAACAGATAACGAATCCCAATATCATTGTTGGCAAGTATAGCTATTATTCAGGTTATTATCATGGACACTCATTCGACGACTGTGCCAGATACTTGATGCCCAACAGAGATGATGTAGATAAACTAATTATTGGTAGTTTTTGCTCTATCGGAACAGGAGCTTCCTTTATAATGGCTGGCAACCAAGGACATAGACATGAGTGGATATCTAGTTTTCCTTTCTTCTACATGAGTGAAGTGCCTGAATTTGATGGTTCTACAAATGGCTATCTACCTGCTGGCGACACCATTATAGGTAATGATGTCTGGATTGGCTCGGAAGCTATGATCATGGCAGGAATCAAGATTGGCGATGGTGCTGTAATAGGTAGCAGAGCCTTGGTTACTAAAGATGTAGCACCATACACAGTTGTAGGAGGCAATCCAGCTAAGGAAATTAAGAAAAGATTTCAAGAAGATGAGATCAAAGTGTTGCTGGAAATGCAATGGTGGAACTGGCAATTGGCAGATCTTCATGCAGTGATGCCCCTTATGTGCAGCGCAGACATCAAAGGATTGCATGATTATTACATTCAGAAGATAAAATAAACAATAAAAAGTTCGATGAATAAAGGGAAAAACGAAATAAAACATTGGTCAAAAGTGGAATATTTACATGAAAGTGTGACCAACCCCAATATACACATCAAAGGAACAACTAGCTATTACAGTGATGCGTGGACAGGTTCTTTCGAAGAAAGTGTTGTTCGCTATCTCTATGGAGATCCCTACAGTTTGGCAAATTGGGAACCTCAATGGCATGTAGATCAGCTATATATTGGCTCACATGTCTGCATCGCTGGTGAAGTGGTCATCCTCATGGGTGGCAATAACACACATCGTTCTGATTGGTTTAGTTTATATCCATATGTGGAATATATCCAAGAAGCATATATCAAGGCTGGCGATACAACTATAGGTGATGGCGCATGGCTAGGAATGCGATCGATGATTATGCCTGGTATCACCATTGGGCAAGGGGCTATAGTGGCATCTGGAGCCATAGTCACCAAAGATGTTCCCCCCTATGCTGTGGTAGCAGGAAATCCAGCAAGAATCATAAAATATAGATTCGATGAAGAAACAATCAAAAATCTCTTAGAACTAAACATTTATGATTGGGAGGTAGAAAAGTATGAAGCATTGAAACAATATCTAGCGTCAAATGATCTGAAGGCTCTGAGAGAAGCCATCCAAAGATATGAGCAACAAAACAAAAAAGAGTAAAAACGGGTTATTCTCTCCCCTCACTAGGTAAATAGCCATACATCTTTTGGAAGGCTACAGCAAAATGTTGCGCATGTTTGTAGCCGACAGTCTCAGCAATATCGGCTATAGAAAGCTCTGTCGTTTTCAGTAAAGTTGATGCCTTCTGCATTCGTTGGCTAGTGAGGTAGTCAAAAACGGTTTTGCCAAACAGTTCTTTGAATCCTGATTTCAATTTAGTTTGATTGATTCCCACAGACAAAGCCAATTGAGGAATAGATACATGCTCTAATGAGGTCTCAAGCAAGTTTTTCACCTGATGGAGCGCCTCTATATCTCTGTTTTGTAGTTTCGTTTGCCTTCGTGTGTCAGCCTGTTGCAGATAAGAACTTTGGAGCAAGAGCAACTCCATCACTTTAGACTCTAAATAAAGGGTTTTCAGTTTACCTGAATACTTCGATTTCTCATCATGCATTTCGGATATAATAGAATAGAATCGGGCATCCTGCCCCAATCTGGCAAACAGTTTCCTATTATCCATAACACCATCAAGCAACTCATTTTCTCCAAGAAATAAGTCGTCAAACAATTGAGGATTAATGCCTATTTCGAAAAATGCCCCAAGCTGATTATCTGTACCCATTTGATACATGTATTCATCTTGCTCTTCCTTGAATAGCAGACATTCTCCACGGCAGACATCTAAATAATTATTGCCCTCTGTGATACAAGAACCTTGCAAACAAAAATGAGCTACAATGCTTTCATTCGTAGGCAAAACAGAATACGATTTGGAGGACGAAGAAGTATATCTCCCCCATTTCAGATGAATACCATTCAGAAAAACATTATTTAGCTCAATTTCAAAACCCTCATTATCTGTCAATTTATCTACCCTTTCGATGGAGTCAATAGCCCCAATAAAATAGTTTCTTGAATCCAAAGTCATGTTATAATTCATCCTTTCTTCCGATTACGTTGTTTATACTTCCGATTGCGTAAGTACTTGCATATTTAGAAATCTGATCTTTGCACCACAAAGATAATTATTTAAAATCAATCTAAATAACAAAAGATGCAAGCAAATAAAAATAAGGCATTCATTCTCATCATTTTGTTGATTGCTACTATTCTCAGTCCTCTCGATTTCTATATTGTCAACCTAGCCCTCACCCCTATTCAAAAAGGGCTAAACACCTCTGCAGGACAATTGCAGATGATTGTTTCGTTCTATACCTGCGCGTATGCTGTCTTCCAGATAACAGGAGGTAGATTAGGTGATTTACTTGGAAAAAAACAGATGTTTCTCACAGGATTATTTGGTTTTATAAGTGCTTCTGCTATCTGTGGATTGGCCATCAGTCCCACAATGATTATTGTCGGACGAGTGATGCAAGGTGTTTCAGGTGCCATAATGGCGCCACAGGTGCTTGCAATCATTCATGTCACCTTCACAGAAAAAGAGAAAACAAAAGTAATGGCACTTTACAGTTTCACTTTTGGACTTGCTGCTGTACTTGGTCAATATCTTGGAGGCTTACTCATTGCCTACAATATTATGGACTTAGGCTGGAGAGTTATCTTCTTGATGAATATACCAATTGGTTTAACAGCTTTTATTGGGGCAATATTTCTACTCCCTAAGCCAGAAAAAGAACCAAGTGATAGCATCGATATTTTAGGCATCATACTACTATCATTATCCTTAGGGCTAATTGTTTATCCCCTAACTTTAGTTTCAGAAGAAGGTTGGAGTATTACAGTGATCACCATGTTGTTGAGTAGTTTCATGTTCTTAATTTCATTTATCACCTATCAAAAGAAGATGGTGGCTAAAAGCAAAACACCCTTGATAGACCTTAATGTTTTCAAATTCAAAAATCTCTCGATAGGTAGTTTTGTTGCTTTTCTATTTTACACCAGTGGCATTTTTTATCTTGCTTTGGGTATCTACTTGCAAGAAGACCAACATTGGAGCTCACTAGATGCTGGCACAGCAATTGTTCCATTTGGTATTGCCTTCCTTATCTCCTCTTTAGGATCTCCAAAGGTGGTGAAATGGATTGGCAACACAATCCTAAACATTGGCATTTTGACTAAAGCCTTGGGTTTTATCCTGATCATATACAGCATTTCGCTACCTAGCCCAACAGGCATCTTATTTTCTATAGGATTAGCATTGGCAGGCTGTGGTATGGGGCTAACACTATCCTCCATTGTAAGAATCTCACTGCTAAACATCCCTCACCGATATGCAGGCTTAGCATCAGGAGTCATCAATTGCTCACTGCAAATTGGCTCTGCCATAGGTGTTGCAGGCATCGGAAGCGTATTTTTCTCCCTAGGCAGAGAGCATAGCTTTGCCTATGCCTTCCAAATATCATTGACTATTGTTGTTGTTTTATTGGGTATTGCTTGTTGTAGTGCATTATTTATCACAAAGAAAAGATGAGGCTAAAACTATTCATAATAACATTTCTATTCTTGTGCATGTCCTGTCAACCAGTAAAGAAAGAGCCCAAAGAATCCAACTATGAACGAGTCATCGTTTTAGGACAGGCTGCCATAGAGTTACTTTTAGAACTAGGATTAGAAGACAAGATCGTTGGAATCGCATATTTCGATAATTTAGGTGATTTCACCGTAGAAAGTAGCCTTCCTGTTCTATCTACGAATTGGACTGATAAAGAAACTATTCTGTCATTAAAGCCCGACCTGATCTTTGCTATGGAGGCTGCCTTCAGAACAGACAGAATAGGTAGTGAAACCTTTTGGAACAAAAGAGGAGTAAAGACTTTTATTGTAGATAATTATAAGGAAGAAAAGTGCTTTGAAAATTATTGTAAAGACATTCAAAATACAGGAGAGTTATTTGATATTCCCCACAAGACAAATCCTATTCTGAAAAGAATAACGGAGACGAGAGGTAAATATTCAAGAAAAAAACCTCAACGGCAAAGGATTCTACATCTATCCTTTATAGGAAACAATCAGATGTACTACTACCCTCCTGGGATGTGTCTGATTGATGAAATCATAGAAGACTGTGGAGGTGGTTTCATCAACCTTGGAGACAAGTCTTTCATTATTTCTACAGAAGCAATCATAGAAGCCAAACCTGATAAGATAATTGTTACTCAATTTAGAAAACAGAGAGGAGATATAATTATCAATAAGCTAATCAACAACCCTATTCTGAATCATTTACCTGTTATTAAGAATCATCTTCTACTAGAAGTAGACTACACTCAGGCCATTAGAGGAGCTGCAGATATGGAAGATATTTATAATAAGACTCACAATTTTTTGAAAGAATGACAAAGACATATAAGACAGCCATTTTTGCATTGGCATGCACATTATTAATATCAATTGCTATCTCACTAAAATTGGGGCAATTGGATATTTCACTTCAAGAGATATACAATACTTTCCTCTTTCAGGAAGATCAATTGATTACTGATATTATTTTCAATCTTCGCCTGCCTAGAATCATTTTTGCTGCTTTAGTTGGCTGTGCTTTAGCACTGTGTGGCTATGTGATGCAAGCCTCTGTACAAAACCCATTGGCCGATCCGTATATTTTAGGTATCTCATCGGGAGCTTCCTTAGGAGCTACATTCTTTCTTCTAGTCAACTTTACGATTGGCAGTTTAGGACAAGAGATACTAATCTCCATTTCTGCCTTTTTAGGAGCTGTACTAGCCATCGGCTTGGTCTATATCACTGCTACTTATAAAGGCAAGCTGACCACTACCCGTTTGGTTTTGGCTGGTGTCATTGTCAATACTCTCTGTACTGCCACAAGTAATATGTTGATATACACAGCTAAGGATATTGAAGGAATCAGAAGTGTTACGTTTTGGACAATGGGCAGTCTGACAAATATCTCTTGGTTTCAGGTTTCGGGTGTTGCATTTGTGCTACTACTATGTATAATATATTTTCTAACTCAGCTTCGCACCTTAAACATCATCAGTTTGGGAGACGATACAGCCATTACACTAGGTGTCAACACACATCTAAAAAGGAAGATCTATATACTGATAGTCACTCTCTTAACTGGCATCATGGTAGCTCAATGTGGTATCATTGGATTTGCAGGACTAATCATTCCCCATGCCGTCAGAGCCATTTGCCATACAAGTAACAGTAATATCCTTCCAGTAGTGCTCCTATCTGGCAGTGTTTTCCTTGTTCTCATCGATTTACTCTCTAGAGTGGCACTGAGCAATCAAGAAATTCCCATTGGCATCATCACCTCTGTTATTGGAGCCCCAATATTCTTAATTATATTTCTGAAAAAAGATTATGGAGCATAAGAGTAAAAACAATATGGAACTTAAAATTAAAAATATATCTGTCAACATACAAGACAGAAATATACTACAAGACATCTCCCTGTTGGCTTCTCCTAGGCAGTTTATAGGACTACTAGGAGCAAATGGGAGTGGCAAGTCTACCCTATTGAAAACCATTTACAGAGTTCTGAAACCAATATCAGGAACCATCTACCTCAACGAACGTGAAGTTCTAACCTCTCCATTACAACAATTGGCTAAAGAGTTGGCAGTAGTAGGACAGTTCAATCACACTGACTTTGACTTTAGTGTGCTGGATTTTGTCCTAATGGGACGTTATCCACACAAAAAGAAATTCGAAAAGATGAATCAGAGAGACAAAGAAATAGCTTTTCTAAGTCTTGATAAAATGGGCATGAAAGCATATGCTTCTCGTAGCATCTCTACCCTATCAGGTGGCGAGAAGCAACGCATCATTGTTGCCCGAGCCTTAGCACAAGAGCCAAAATGCTTGATATTGGACGAACCAACAAATCACCTAGACATCAAGCATCAATTACAATTATTCTCTATCCTCAAAGAAATGCAGATCACGACCATTGCCGCCATCCATGACATTGCTTTTGCATACAACTTCTGCGACAAGATTTATGCTCTAAAAGATGGGCAGGTAGCTAGTTTTGGTTCTCCTCAGGAGGTAGTTACCCCAACGATCATCAAACAAGTGTATGATGTGGATATCGAGATCCTCCATTCAGAAGACAAAGAAGAAATAGCCATTTGTTATCCCCTTAAATAAAATTGATGATCCTTGATCTGTTCTCTGAGAAGAAGAACTAAGGGCTAAAAGATGTTTTATCATATATCGTACATTTTTTTGATAAGCTACTAAATTATCGTTTCTTTAGATTATCAAATTGCGGGAAATACATTATGCAGATAATAAATAGTATTGGATTACATCTCTTTATGGTTGCGCTGATTGTTATATTAGCAGGATTAATCATCATAAATAGAAATAACATCTCAAAAAATGAGACCAAATGGGCTAAAATCTTTGGTTACACTATCTTAACAGTATGGATATTGTATAACATTTACAATTTCTTGCCTACAAACTTCAAAATTGGAGAAAGTCTCCCCCTACATGTCTGCGATGTACTGGCTGGAGTATCTATTATAGCTTTGCTGAGCCAAAATAGAAAAGCTCGCACAGTTTTATACTTTTGTGCCTTACCACTTACAAGTCAAGCAATCATGACACCAACAGGAGAACAAAATCCTCTTCTAATCAGATTTTGGCTATTTTGGTGCCTACATGCTGGTATCATCCTCGCTTCCATTTATGAGATTTGCATCAGAAAATATAGCCCAACTTTCAAAAGCTTCCTATTCGTGGTGCTTTGCGATATTTTATATATCATCATCATCTTACCAATAGATGTGGTTTTCAATTTCAATTATGGTTTTATCGGCAATTCATCGCCAGATACTGCCACAATGGTCGATGTATTTGGACCATGGCCCATTCGAATTCTGTGGATGCTATCAGCTGTAGTTCTTGTACAGTTTCTCATGTATGTGCCTTGGAGATTGAAAAAAAGTGATAATTTATCATAATTATTACAGAGAAGTCAAGCATGATTTATCAAAAGATTTCCTGTATAGTTTTGCATTCTCCCCTTCCGAAAAAGTAAATCCAATATAGAGACTCCATGCTGAAAAGGAGGATACTGTTGATTATACTCTTTATATCCAGAATAATCCATCCATTCCACTTCAATGTTTTCTTGGTTAAACAGTGAAGTAACCAAAGTAGTCCATTCTGTGTCTTAATCTTGTTTCTGTTTCTCCAGTCCCGACGAGTATATTGTACCTCATCCAATATGATGAATTCATCCACCAGATTAATCATGTCAAAATATCCTTTCCAAGGAATATAATTGGATTGTAGAATTGCTACTTTTTTTCTATTTCTGCCATTTAGTTTGTCGCAAGAAGAGGATAACCTAAAGTAAGATTTATAATAGAACGAAGGTAATATATTATTATCAAACAATAATTCCACGGGAATAATTTTCCTAAAGAAACAATTATTTTATCTTTGTAAGGCACAGAAAAGAGAAGGACATGAAGACAACAAATTTGGCAAAGTACGAATTCATAAAAAAGGTTGCTAACAGTGAGGAAAATGATAATGAATGGAAATATTTGGGAGACAAACCTGCTTTAATTGTATACAAGATAAATACACAAGAAGAACAAGATCTTACTGCACTTTTGGGCATTCGTAGCATTCCCTCTCTCCTATTTGTGCCGATGGATGAACAACCTCAAATGAGCACGGGTGCATTACCCAAAGATCAATTAAAAGAATCTATCGAGAATGTATTATTGAAAAAGTAATTGATTTAAATTTTACAATTATGGCAAATACAAATAACAGTGACAACTCACAAATAAGTGCACTATGTAAAATTCGAGATGTATATAAAGCTATATCTGAGTTTGAAGTAGACTTTCAAAAGCTACATGATTTAGGAATGAATGAAGGAATGCTATTATGCTCGCTCAATACTCAGAAATACTCTTCTAATGAGTTAGCTGATAAATTGGGGCTTAGCAATTCAAATACATCGAAAATAATAAAGTCAGTAGAAAAGAAAGGGCTTATCGAACGTATTATAGGAGAAGAGGATAAGCGTCAAATGTATTTCACTCTGACTAATTCCGGACGTAAAAAAATGGAACAAATTAAATGTTCCAAATTTGACATTCCTAAATTACTCAGATCAGTAGTAAAACCATAGTGAAGATCGATCGTCGTTAAAACGATTTAAAAGATAAATACGAGTAATAGTAGACTATTACTCGTATTTATTTGAGATTCTTTTCGGCCAAGAAAACGCAATACAGAAGTTTTTCCTCTCTGGCCTATTCCTTCGGTTAACTCAACATCCGCTTCATCCAGAAGACCTGATACCCAGAGTTCCAAAACATTGAGAGTGTCTCTTGCCCTGAGCATTAAAAAGGAAAGTATATATAATATTTACTCTCCTTTTCTTTATACAGAATCTTAATCTTTTACATTCAGTTTCTTAAGCAAAATTTCAAGAGGACAGAATTTGGTGAAAGATGATTGTATAAGATTAACTCCAACAAAAGCAGGTAACAATAGCCATTCAATAGCAACAAAATAAGCCAAGGAAATACCTAACAAAACAAATGTTCCTGCAACTAAACGAATAATATATTCACGTGTCATAATTATTTAACTTTTTTCTTCAACATTTTAAAATACAGTAGTGGTACTACAATCAGAGTCAGTACAGTAGAGGTGATAGTCCCCCCCATTAGAGAGATAGCCAAGCCTTGAAATATTGGGTCGAATAATATTACGATAGCCCCCAAAACGACCCCTCCAGCTGTTAGAATAATAGGTGTAGTCCGTACAGCACCAGCCTCAATTATAGCTTGTTTTAGAGGAATTCCATCTTTTAATCGAATATCTATAAAGTCTATCAGCAAGACCGAGTTTCGCACCATGATTCCAGCGAGAGCAATAAAGCCAATCATTGATGGTGCACTAAAATAAGCCCCTATAATCCAATGCCCGAATATGATACCGATCAGCGATAACGGGATGGCTGACAACTGTATTAGAGGAGTTACAAAGTTCTGAAACCAAGCCACGATTAATACGTAAATAATAATCAGAACAAAGAGGAATGCTAATCCCAAATCACGAAAAACCTCATAGGTTATTTGCCATTCACCATCCCATTTCAACGTAAAGTTATCTTCATACATAGGCTGCTCACTATACTCTTCTGACAGACTGTATCCCTCAGGTAACTTCACCTCTGAAAGTCTATCAGATACCTCGGTTATCGGATAGACAGGACTTTCTAGACTCCCAGCAACTTCTGTTAATACATAAACAACACGTTTCTGATCTTTTCTATTGATACTTTTTTCTTTTTCACCCTTGCTTACTTTCACTAAATCGCTAATAGGAATAGCTATTCCTTGTTGATTGACCACCTTCATGCTCAAGACATCTTCAATGCTTGATTTCTGTTTTTCGGGTAATTGAAGTACAATCTCAACCTGATTAACAGACGAAGACTGATGCAATACTCCAACGGAGATTCCTGCAAGTGCTGCTCTCATATTTTGAACTATCTGAGCATTGGGTATTCCCAGTTTCATTGCTTTTTCTTTGTCTACTTCAAATTTATATTCTGTCTGCTCATCTTCTACAGACCAATCTACATCAACAACATTATCTGTGGTTGCCAATAAATCTTTCACTTGTTTGGCTACAGCTATTTGTTGCTCATAGTTTGGACCATATATTTCAGCAACGATGGTTGACATTACAGGAGGACCCGGAGGTACTTCTACCACCTTTACATTGGCATCATATTTCTTGCCAATAGCTTGCAAACCTTCGCGAACAGAGCTTGCAATATCATGACTTTGTTCACTTCGGTCATCTTTATTCACAAGATTAACTTGTATGTCGGCTACGTTGTCGCCCATACGCATATCATAGTGACGAACCAACCCATTAAAGCTGATAGGAGCAGATGTCCCTACATATGTTTGATAGTTGGTAACCTTATCATTATTGCTAACATACACGGCCAATTCTTTTGCTACAGCAGCTGTACGCTCAAGAGTAGTCCCTTCAGGCATATCAATCACTACCTGAAACTCATTCTTATTGTCGAATGGAAGCATCTTCACCGGAACAGACTTTGTATAAAATAGTATGAACGATCCCAAAAGTATCACAGTAAGACCTATCATAAATGTCCAACGACGCTTTCTATTTTCTAAAAATGGAGTAACTACTTTAGAGTATAGCTTATATATTTTTGTTTCTTGCAAATTAGGCTCTTTTTCTTCTAGAGCCCCTTTCCCATTCTTTTCTTTACGTTGCAAGAAAAGGTAGCCAAAGTACGGAGTTAATGTCAAAGCAATCACTAATGAGAATATCATAGCTATGGACGCTCCAATTGGCATAGGACTCATATATGGTCCCATCATCCCCGATACAAAAGCCATAGGTAGCACAGCAGCTATCACTGTCAATGTTGCCAAGATGGTAGGATTTCCTACCTCGTTGATCGCATAAAGAGCTGCTTGCAAAGGAGGCATCTTTTTCATCTTGAGATGACGATGCATATTCTCGGCAATTACAATAGAATCATCTACTACAATACCCGTTACAAACACCAAGGCAAAGAGGGTAATTCGGTTTAGTGTATATCCTAAAAAATAATACGCAAACAAGGTTAACGCAAAGGTGACAGGAACCGAAAGAAATACAACTAATCCACCTCGCCACCCCATTGCCAGCATCACGAATAACGTTACAACTAGAATTGCAATAGATAAATGAGCTAACAGTTCTGACACCTTGTGCGACGCTGTTTCACCATAGTTGCGAGTAACTTCTACATTGAGTTCGTTTGTAATTACATCTTTCTTTAGATGTTCTATTTTATCGATGACAATATCTGCTAATGTCATGGCATCTGCCCCTTTTTTCTTAGCAATAGAAATAGTCACTGCTGAATAGTCGTCAGGCATACCAGCTTTATTATCTTTTGATGCTACACCATAGCCAAACGACACATATTCTTTGGGGACTTCAGGTCCATCTTCAATTTCGGCTACTTGATGCAGATATATAGGGTGATTATTATTTGTCCCTACAATCAAGTTTTTGACTTCCTCTACATCTTTAAAGAAATTTCCAGTTTGAACAGAATACACCACATCACCTGTTACAATATTGCCGCTCTGCATTTGTGTATTATTAGATTGTAGCGATTGTGCTATTGCTCCAAAATCAAGCTTACGCTGTGCCATTTTATCTTTGTCGAGCATCACTTTTAGCTGGCGACTTTGTCCTCCGATGATATTAATTTGTGCTACATCTGATATTTTCTTTATCTCAGTACCCACCACTTCTGCTACTTGGCGTATTTGAAAATCGCCCATTTTATCGCTCCAAAATGTCAAAGCCAAAGCAGGGACATCGTCTATGGCTCGTGATTTTACCAAGGGCATAGTTACTCCTTGCGGCATACGATCCATATTTTTCATCATCTCATTGTAAAGCTTCACTAACGAGCGTTCTACATCTTCACCTACATAAAACTGTACAGTAAGCATTCCCATCCCATTCATAGATGTAGAATATACATGCTCAACTCCTTTGATATTGGAGATCATTTTTTCAATGGGCTGCACAACTACTGATTCTACTGCTTGAGGGCTAGCACCAGGGTAACCAATCATTATATCCGCCATAGGAACTTCAATTTGAGGTTCTTCTTCGCGGGGGATAAAATATATGCTGAATAGTCCAAGGAGCGTAAAGGCAAACATAAGCAGTATACTCAACTTTGACTTGATGAATGCTCTAGCTATTTTTCCTGAAATTCCGTTTTCCATAATCTTACTTATTTTGATACAGATACTTTTACTCCGTTATATAATTTACCCTCAGCCTTAGCCACAATTTGGTCACTTGGGCTCAAACCCGAAAGTATTTCTACTTGACTTCCAATAGTTTTACCCAAACGCACCCAACGCAAATAAACTTGATTTTGATCGTTTACAACATATACTCCTGTCAGCTGATCTCGATAAATAATTGACTTTGCATCTAACATAACACTTGATCTCACTTTATTTTGCATTTCATTTGGTATCAATACATTGGCATACATACCTGAACGAACATTCGCTTTGTCTTTTGTTTCAATGGCTATCTTTATCGAATATTGACCACTGGACTGAAATGCTGAAGGGCTTAACTCTAACACATGTCCATCTAAATGTACTCCTGTAGATTTCAATTCTATCTTAGCTACATCGCCCACCTTCACATACTGTATATAAGTTTCAGGAACAGAGGCTATAATCTGCAACTCTCCGGTTTGCTCCATAGTTAATATTGGTGCACCTGGATTTGCCATACTACCCTCATCTATGTTCTTTTGTGTTATTATCCCAGCAAATGGTGCTCGAATATTAGTATAAGCTAACATGGCATTTACTTCATCCATTTGCTGACGAGCCATCTGCACTTTGGCATTCATAGATGTACTTTGTAGCGCCACATTCTCTAATTCCTTATCCGAAACACTACTTTGTGCATGCAATACTTGGAAACGTTCGTAGTCTCGTTGTGCGTTTTTTGCTGCTGCTTCAGCTTCTACAATCATAGCTTGCACTTGTGCTTTCTTGGCATAAATCTCATCGCTACTAATTGAAACCAAAAGCTGTCCCGCAGTAACTTTATCTCCGGGTTTTACGTGTATCCTATTTACATAACCCATCATCCGGGTGCTGATTGAGACGGTTTGCTGAGCAGTAACTTCTCCACTCAGATAAAAACCTTCATTAGTAGATTGTGCAGGATAGTAAGTCTTTACAATCACTACATTTTCAACACTATCATTACTCTTATTAGCAGAAGAGCAAGAATAGATTGTGGTAACTCCTACGACTCCTAAAATTATTTTCATTAAAGTTTTCATATCGAATTATGTTATGTTTTTAATTTTATCTGTTCATTTTTTTGATAAAAAATTGAGATGTGCCACAGTTATGTTGTATGTCATGACAGACTGTGCCAACAGGAGCTGCTGCTTAGAAAGTTGTGCTTGTGCCATCAATAGATCAGTAGTGCTCACCAATCCTTCTTTATGGCGATTAGACATTATTCGCAAAGCCTCCTCTGCATGTTGAGTACTGACTTTCTGTTTGTTAATTTCTACTTGCGAATCAGCTAGCTCTCGTTGAGTTTTGTTAAGTTCAAATTGTTCTTTTTGAATATGTAAGTTTAACTCCTCTTGTTGTTTGTTGTGTTGAAACTTAGCCGACCTTATTTTACTTCGATTTTGGTTTCCTGAAAATATTGTCCAGCTTAGGTTTATGCCAACTAAATAAGAATCATTGCGAAATTTAAAAGCTTTTGGATCATTCAAACTATAGGCACCAAAGGCATTAACTCGAGGCAAAAAAGACATTTTGGATGACTTTAGCATCATACTTGTTGCATCTACGGCCTTACTAAGAGCAAGAATATCTGAACGTGATGTAGATAATTTTCCGTCTTGCAATATGCTTATACTCTGTGACAATGAGTCTGTAGCATAAATATACTGCTCACCAATGTCTGCCCCCATCAATAAGTTTAACCCGTCAGAAGCATTGCGGATATTGCTTTCAGCTTTTGCTAGAGCAGTTTCAATAGTGTTGACTTGTACTTGAGCATTCAACACATCAGATTTCTGAATCAGACCCTGATTATAGAAGTTAGTAACAGATTGATGTATTTCTTTAACATCTTCTAGAGACTGCTGTAGTACCTTGCGAGCTTGGTAAGCCATTTGCAATTGAGTATATGCTTTCCTTACCTCAAATTCAATATATTCTTTAGTTCGTTCAGCCTTATATTTGTAAGCTTCTCGTTGGGCTTTTGCTCCTTTACGAGCATAAATCAGATCTGTGTTTATCAGCGGAAGCTTAGCTTCTATTTGGGTACTGTAATTTTGACTAGCCCCTGGATTATTGAGTTTTGTAGGCTCAAAATCCATTGCTGTAACAGATTCTTGCTGTAACAAAAAACCAAAAGCGTTTAAAGGGTTGTTTGTACTGAGAGCTGTATACCCCAATGATATTTGAGGCAAAAATACAGCATCAGTTTGCTGATAATTGGCACTGGCTACCTTTTCGTCCAACGTCGTTAGCTTTACATGACTGTTGTTTATCCTAGCAATATCAATAACCTCATCTACTGAAATGTACTTAGTCACTTGGCCCTGCATTGACACTGCAAGCAAAATGAAACTGATAATTAAACTAACTTTTTTCATATTTAATATTCTAATATAGTTATACACTATTCATTTCCATTAGAAATAATATCCATAGGAGTTATAACACAAAGGAATATAATATTTTCCACAGAAACAAATTTCCAATGGAAAACACATTCAAGTATTGACCTAACAGTTCAAACGTATACTAAGAAATAAAATAACTAAACATGAAAGGCTGCACCTAACCCCTACTCCATCAATTAATAATCAACACATTACACATTTAAAGTTCTAACATATTAATCTTTTTCAAAAAACATTTTTTGTGATAGAATTTCTTAGCAGTAAAATCAAACTCATAGATAGAGTAATATTGGCACTGTCAGAATAGTTTAGGGCTCTTCAGCACATATTTATTTAACATAGAAATGACGAATAAAGCTAAGAACATGGTAAATAATGTATGCGATATAAAATGCTCCCCTCTAGCCATCTGATATAATCCCATAAACCAACCAAGAATCAACCCAAGTAAAAAAAACATCTTGTGATTTCTACTAGAAAACGGCAATAAACATAAGCTCATCAAAGCAAAGCCTCCACTGGCATGACCTGCAGGAAAACAGCGTCCTCCTGCTATATAACCATATTTCCATATCTGCATTAAGAAACCGACATGCTCTTTATTTCCTCCATATAGCATTAATTCTCTAGGTGCATAAATACCTGTATAATATTTTAATAATGAAACAATTAATGGAATAACAGCAATGGATACAACAACTACAAATGATGGTTTTATCCACTCTCTTAGTCTCTCTTTTTTGCTATAAATACAGTAGATAGAGAATAAGAACAAACCTATTGTAAAAATAATAATACAAACTTTTATACCCGTGTAAAGGAGCCATTTATAATTAGCATGAAATTCAGCTGAAATACTCCAACTCCCATTCTGGAAGAAAATTTGTTGAAAGAACTCATCGAATTCAACAATACTTTCCAGAATGAGACTAATTATAGTAAAAACTAAATATACAATTGGTTGCCTTAGAAATTGCATGGTCTTACTTCATTGATAGCTTGTCATTTGGTAATTAGCAATAGTCTCTTTTACCAAAGTAGAGTCAACATCATAAAAAGGCGACATATCATACTTCTGATTTTCCGTTTTTGTAATTCGAAATTGTTCTATCTTTTTAACAGGAGAAAGAACAGTTAATATATTATCTTTGAGATAACCCAAGTTTTGATAAGTTGCTATAAATGCTCTTTCATGATAGCTTGCCTCATTAATATCTTGCCCAAAGAAATTTGACTCATACGAAAAATTTAACATCCCGAATAAGGTTGGAATTAAATCTATCTGTGATACGATGCGATCTTCCTGCTTAGGAGCAACAAATCCAGGAGCATATACCAATGCAGGAATATGATACCCCTCTAAAGGTATACTTGTTTTACCTGCACTTGAAGCACAATGATCTGCCACAATGACAAATACTGTATTTTTAAACCAAGGTTTAGACTTAGCATCATGCAAAAACTGACCAAGTGCATAGTCTGAGTATTTAACACCTCCCGCCCTTGATTTAGAATCGGTAGGAATATCGATTTTCCCCTTAGGATAGGTATATGGACGATGATTGCTTGTAGTCATAATATGCCCAAAGAAAGGCTTTTTTGTTTTCACATTATGATCAAAAATATTTATAGCCTTGTTATACATATCCTCGTCACAAACTCCCCAAATATTACTGAATGTTATCTCATTTTTCAAAAAATCTTTCTTGTCAATAATTTCGTAACTATTTCCTCCAAAGAAAGTTCCCATGTTATCGAAATAGCTATCTCCCCCATACAAAAACTGAACAATATATCCCTTGTCTTTTAAAACTTTTGCTGTCGAAAAAAGGTTTGAATTGTTTGGTTGCTTCACAATACTTTCTCCTGAACATGGAGGACGAGAAAGGGTAACAGCTTCTAGCCCCCTAACTGTCCTATTACCAGTAGCAAATAAGTTGGTGAAGAATAAACTATGATTTGCCAATGTGTCAAGATTAGGAGTAATATTTTCAGTATTGCCAAAGTATGTCATAAAAGATGCACTCAAACTCTCTACGGTAATCAACACTATATTTTTATGTATTTCAGGTAAAGAGTCGCTTATCAAACGACTATTATTTATACCAACACTTCCACATTGCAGGTTCACTATATCTATTGCATCCTGCTTAGGCAATAAGGTATAGAAATCTTTAAATTCAAGACTACTATTCATAAAAGCATTGTAGAACTTGAAACTACCATTTGCTTGTAACTCATTAGCATATACGTTTTCAGAATCTTGGAAACGGGTGTTAAATTTGATAACAATGCAAGCTAGTCCTATGAAAGCCAAATAACCGATAGAAGAAACTACTTTTTGTTTTAGCGTCAACGGTAAATCGAAATATCGTTTCGTGTCATTTACCATAAGATAAGTAATGATTCCAGATATTATAGCTAGCCCTATAAGTAATGGCACGACAGGGTATGACTCCATTATGTTGCCTATAACCTCATTTGTGTATATCAAGTAATCGACTGCTATAAAATTATATCTTACGCCAAACTCATCCCAAAATAAATATTCTCCTATCGGCACAAATAATAAAATATTTGCCACATACAGAAATATAAGAACCACATATACTGCAAAACTCCACTTCATGCGTATCGATGGTACAAATAACCGTATACCAAAGCTTATAGACTTATACAGTAATAGCATCTGCACAATTCGTGGAACAGCACTTCCATACTCATGAAAAACAGTATTAAAAAAAGAAACATATACCAAGGCTATAAGAATAAATACCCATAGGATATACCCCCATGGTTTACGATACTTGCTTTTAGAAACAAATAGCAAATCAAACCAGATAAATACACTTGCTATTACAGCAAAACAGAGATCATTAAAAGCTCCTAGAAAAAATATTTTAAACCATTCGCCAAATGTAAATCCAACTTCTGTGTTTTCTGTTAACACTAAAGCTAGACGCAAAACAAACCCTATGATGAGCGAGAATAAACATATCTTTGCTATAGTAGAGAACAATAGATAGTACGGTTTATTTATAGATTCATCCTTGCTAGAGATATAATTTTTCTTTGAGATCATAATATTCAAATTTTAGAGAACTAATACACTTAAGCCACATGGGATAACTTCAATATCAATACTTTTAGGCATCATAATAGCATTTCCATCCAGATGCATAATGGCTCCACTATCTTGCTCCAGATGTACTTTATTTGATATTATTTCTTTCAGATTTTTATTTTTGGTTATACACTTTGTTAACATTTGCAGACCCAACTTAGGCACATCCAACGCCGATATTGGTTTTATTATTTCAATATTCAGGAGCCCGTCAGAGATATTTGCATTAGGAGCAATAAAACCATTATTTCCATATTGATTTGCGTTAGCACATGTTATAGTAAAAGCCTTTCCTTCATAAGATCCACTCGATGTTGTAACTTTATATTCTTGAGGTTTATAACTTCTAAATACGGATAACATATTCTTCGCATACATCAATTTACCTCGTTTCTTGGCCTTCAATACTTTCAAGCTCACTTGAGCATCATACCCCACACCACAGGTGCAAAAGAACAAATGCCCATTGGCTCTACCATAGTCAATATCAACCGGTTTGCCATAACGAATAACATCAATAGCTTTTTCAGGATTTAGAGGTATCATCAAATGTCTTGCCAAACCATCACCTGATCCGTGGGGGATAATTACTAATGGTATTTTTGTATGCACAAGAGCTTGTGCTACTTCATTAACAGTACCATCACCTCCTACCACTACAACATAATCTGCACTTTCGGCAATAGCCTGTCTGCCCAGTTCTGTTGCATGACAAGCATATTCTGTCCAATGCAGCGCAACTGTATAACCTTCTTCCCGAAGTCGTGTGATCTTTTGTAATGCTTTATGCTTCTTTCTAGTTCCGGATATCGGATTTACGATAACGAACAAAGTTTCTTTCATCGAATTCATTTTGCTTATTATTACATTATATATAATCTTCAAGCGTAATATCTTAACATAGGCTATATTGTATTTGAATTGTAATACAAAACTACATACTGAATTTTGAGGAAATTTTGAGGAAGTTGCCAACTTGAGATGTCATTAACAAAGAATAACTATCTATCATTAGAAGTATTAAAATTCAAAATTTCCACAAAATCACCCATTATCTTACTAGCTTTGTAAACATCTAATAGCAATACTCATGAAGATATTAATTGTCGAAGATGAACGAGAACTTTCAAATAATATAGCGAAATTCTTGTCTTCAAACTATCTGTGCGAACAGGTATACGATTATTTTAGTGCAATAGAAAAAATAGAACTATATGAATATGATTGTATCTTGCTAGACTTGAATCTTCCAGGAGGAGATGGTTTGAATTTATTAGAATTTATTAAGTCAGAGAATATTAAAAGTGGAATAATAATTATCTCAGCAAGAGGCTCTTTGGACGATAAGATAGCTGGTCTTACCATTGGAGCAGATGATTACTTGCCTAAACCATTTGCCTTACCTGAATTAAGTGTTCGCATACATGCCTTGATGCGTAGACAGTTATCCTCAATGAGTAACATTATGCAGTCAGGCAATTTGACTGTAGACTTATTATCAAAAGCCGTTCAGGTGGATCGCAAAGACATAATTCTTACAAAATCGGAGTATTCTCTATTACTATTTTTAATAGGAAATAAGAACCGGGTTGTATCTAAGAATGCTATTGCTGAACACTTGTCCGGAGATATGGCAGATATGCTAGATAATCAAAACTTTGTGTATACCCATATTAAGAATCTGAAAGCAAAGCTGGCTGATCACGGTTGCAATTGTAATATAAAAACTGTTTACGGAACAGGTTACCAATGGATAGAAGAATGAAAAGTCTGATAAATAAAAATCTATTATATTTTTTAGGATGCACAACCCTTATCTTGATTCTTTGCTTACCTATACTTTATTGGGCAATGGAGAAAAACTATGCAAAGGATTTAGATGAACTCATCGAATACAGAAGAGATCATTTTAAAGAAGAGCATCAAGGCACACTCAAAATATCAGATATACATCAATGGAATGAATATAATTATGATCTGCTAATACTAGAGTATAATGACACATACCCCCTGGATCAGGCTGTGATGGTTTGGTTTGATAATCCGGCAGAAGGACACCCTGTCGATTATAGGACAATTTACACAAAAATA
>CALKIV010000031.1 GCA_937995835.1 uncultured Dysgonomonas sp.
TATTAGCAGAGGTGGCTATATATTCATTTTCTATTGTCAAGCTTCCATCTCCATTCACAGGATAAGAACTATTTACTTTGGCATCTACCCCCGATAGTGTGCATTGATAATTCATGGAGATAGCATTTTCTTTTTCACTTTGCCCTAGAAATTTATATTCTAAATGGTGATTGGCAACCTGCCAGATGCGAAGATTATATTGATCCCATGCGCCAAAATCATTATCTGTTGGGGCTCTCCAAAAGTTTAAACGAGGCAACTCTGATAGAAGTGTTTTGTTGTCTTGGCTTATCTTGGTTAGGCTATTCCATTTATCTGTTTTAGAAAATTCGTAGCTCATTCTTCCTACACTGATGGTCGTTTTATCATCTCCTTGATTCACATTTAGTTGCTTATCACTCTTCTGTAGGACGAAATAATTATTGGTGCTGAAGGTAAATTCTTCTTTTGCTACTTCGTAACCAGCCTTGATCAGAGGGCTATCTTTCTTCGTATATGCAAACACCTGTAAGTAGTACTCTACACCAGCAGTCATATCTCTTTGGGGCAAATTTAGCGTCACTTCTTTTTTCGATTTTGCAGGGATGGTTACCGAAAATTCTCCTTCTGCATCTTTTTTCCCATTCTTCAATAAGTGCCATTTGTATGTATAATTTTCTTTTGTTAAATCAATAAAATCAAAATCATTGATGACTGTAATCACACCTTTGTCGATATCTTTAGCTTCAAAGAGTATATTCTGATATACTTTTTTCACGATGTGTGTATGAGGTAAATATTGTTGATCAGGGGTGATGATACCATCCATGCAAAAGTTGTTGTCATTCACCTGATTGTATCCTCCCAGATCTCCACCATATGCCCAATAGAAACGCCCTTGCTCATCTGTTGTAGGATAACCATGGTTATACCATTCCCAAATAAAACCACCTTGCATATTCTTACTCTTCCTCATCAGATCCCAATATTCTTGAAAGTTGCCCATACTATTTCCCATTGCATGAGCATATTCGCACATAATATATGGACGTCCTAGCTCTCTGTTTGCATCCTCCACCATAGACTCCCAAGTGGGATACATCGGAGCAAGGATGTCCGAATTGCTTGCACTTGCTAAGGTGTTTTGATAACTAAAGGCTTGCTCATATTGTACTGGGCGACTGCTGTCTCTTTGCTTAGTCCACTCATATAGATCGAAAAAGACTTTGCCGTTGCTAGCTTCATTCCCTAGCGACCAGATGATGACTGAAGGGTGGTTTTTATCTCTCTCCACCACTGCTTTCATTCTGTCTAGATGTGCAGCATCCCATTCCGAAAAGTTGGATACATTTTCAGGTCCATAGCCTAAGCCATGCGATTCTATATTTGCCTCATCTACCAGATAGAGTCCATACTCATCGCATAATTTATACCAAAGAGGAGGCTGAGGATAGTGTGAGGTACGAACAGCATTGATGTTCAGCTCTTTCATCAGTTGGATGTTGCGCCTCATCACCTCTTCATCCACTACTTGCCCAGTTTTATAATTGAACTCATGTAGATTGACACCCTTTAGGAACACTTTTTTGCCATTGATAAAAAACTGATTGTCTTTTATTTCTACTTTTCTGAATCCTATTTTATGTGAAGTTATTTCTACAATATTATTGTTCTCATCTTTCAATGAGATAAGCATGGTATACAAGTAGGGAGTCTCGGCTGTCCACTTCAGAGGGTTTGAGATATTTCCTTTAAAAGATAAGTCAGATGTTGCTTCTGCTGAGATCGTTGTCTTTTGCTTTTTCTCGAATACTTTTTTGCCAATATGATCGAGAAGAGCGACTTCCACCACTTGTTCTACATTTGCCTTTTTGTGATTCTGAAGTTTGACATCTACACTGAAGAGACCATCACGATAATGATGATCGAGATCAGGACGAGCAAAGAAATCTTTGATACTTACCTGCTCTGTACTATATAGGTATACATTGCGACTGATGCCACCAAGGCGCCACATATCTTGATCTTCGAGATAAGAGCCATCACCATATTTATATACCTGACACGCTAAGGTGTTTTGCCCATCTCGCACATAATCAGTAATATCAAACTCTGCCGAGCTTTTAGCATTTTCGGTATATCCTACTTTCTCTCCATTGATCCACAAATACATTGCTGTGGTTCC
This sequence comes from uncultured Dysgonomonas sp., assembly GCA_937995835.1. Taxonomy (GTDB): domain Bacteria; phylum Bacteroidota; class Bacteroidia; order Bacteroidales; family Dysgonomonadaceae; genus Dysgonomonas. The sequence continues at coordinate 2,165 of CALKIV010000031.1, forward strand.
TCCTTCAAAGTGGATAAAAACTCTTCTATTTTTCCAGTTGTCAGGCATGCTGAAAGTCTGCTTATATGAGCCAACAGGATTGTCTTCATGGTTTACATATGGAGGATTCACAGGAAAAGGATAAACCGTATTGGTATAGATAGGAACACCATATCCTTGAAATTCCCAATTGCTAGGCACAGGGATGGTTTTCCAGTTATCTACATTATATTCTTCTTTGTGAAAATCTTGAGGGGCTTCTGATGGTTTAGCTACCCATTTGAATTTCCACTCCCCATTCAACAGCTGATAGTATGGCGATGCAGAATGAATATCGTTTATGGCATCCTTTATTGTATTATACGGTATAGATGTCGATCGATATGGTTCTTTGTTTATAGCAAAAATCTCAGGATTTTCCCACTCTTTGTTCTGAGCATAAAGCATCACAGAAAGTAACAACAGAGCGAAAGTCATTTTTATTTTCATAACGTCTTTTTTTTATTCTTGAATATCAATTGATTTGAGATAAGACGAGGGAAGATGTTTAATGAATAAAGCATATGAGCATAAGCAGTCAAATAAGATTGACCCAACAATGCTTTTTCCTTAAATTCCTTCGAAACAAAAGCTCCTCATAATGCAACAATCATTAGCATCCCCCCTCATCCTAAAACAGGATCAAACAGCAATTATATCATTCAGCCAGATGTAAAGGCTTTTGGCTTATCATTTCTATAAATCTATTATTTATTACTTTCTTTTGCATATTATTAATTGTTAAATAGAAGTGTTTTCCCTTGTCTGTTGAGGTAAAAGATGTTGCTCCTTCGCCATCTACCTCAACAATGCCACCAGAGGACAAACCAAAATAGTTATCTGCTCCTTCTATGGCATAAAGCGTAGAAGTCAGATCCCATGTCGGACGATTATATGGCATCGGTAAATATGCCTTATAAGCGATTGCCAAGGGATGTTCTTCTGCATACAGAAGATTATTTTCGATCACATTGCCAGGAAAGTTGACTGCAATACCCACTTCGAATGGGCTTAACACAAGCTTTGTTGGCCAATCGGTAAACAGTTTTTGAGCAGATTTTACATCCTTTTCGATGTTATACTCGTGGGGATTTGTACCATCAAAATTTCCTCCCATGACACTCAGCAGCTTAACTTTCTTTTTCACCAGTTCGCTACCTGTCAATGGTGAATAGTCGTCTGCTGGGGTTTCAAGTAAACGAGCTAGATTAGTTGAATAACCGACACTTATTATTGTAACCGAACTGTCTGGCTGAGAACTCAAAACTTTACGATAAAGGAGAGTGGATTCAGGAAGATCTGAATAGTTTTTTATCGATCTTTCAAACGTTTCTCCATTCTTCTTTTGATATTCGCAGACTGCTTGCCCAAAGTTGGTAGGAACACCATCTTCTATTCCTTCACGCACTTGGGCAATTGGAATATTGGGGTAGCCGTACCATGTATTTATAATATCAATAAATTGAGCAGCATATGCATTATCCTTATTGATGGAAATTCCTAGTAAGTTTATTTCACCAGCATCCAAATACTTGTAAAGCATATCTAGGGCAAGTGCATCATCAATATCATTCCCCATATCTGTTTCAAACAGAACAGCCATAGGGGTTTTGCTCACTTCTGAATTATTTTTTTTTGTCTCAGAACAGTTTAGCAATAACAAAGCTATTAAACAGGAGGTTATATATTTTATCATTATTTTTTTAGTTAAGAATTATTACCGATATTTTCTAACGTTGTACTCCTTAGATTGCCATCCGAAGTATATTTTATCTTGTAGAGTATGCCACCTTTAGCATTTAATCCGTTAGTTGCAGATAAGGATGTGATTTCTCCTTCTATAAAGTTTCCTTTCTTGTCATAATGTCCACTTACAGCTTGCCCAAAAGTGCCATTGCTGAACTCGTAAAAAGTGTCGTACACGGAATAGACTAAGAGATGGGTCTTCATATCGATGACGAAACCAACTGATCTAGTGCTTGTTTGACAATTGATCTTCACACCTGTTGTTTGTATTCTTTGATGTTTTTGTTGCAGGGGCATATTGTCACTGACATTGAATACAGCAAAGTTTTCAGGTTTAGCTTTTGCAACATCAACGGATGCAGCCACAAGCCCTTTGATGGTTCTTCTTACTTTGTCTGTAAACCACTCATCGTTGTACCATTTTTCTTCTAGATTCCAAGTATATACACCATGGTCTATTTCATCAGGCACAGTAGTATGATCTATGAAAAATTTACTCGTGGCTAGGTCATAAATATCATATCCACTACCAAGAGCCACAGCCGTAAGTATCAGACTGGGAGTATTGGCATACGATCCTTTGTTTTCTCCTACAAGAGCATAATTGCCATGTATGGAGGCATAAGCTGCAACTTCTTTCTTGAAATTTTTGATGTTGTCTTTGTAGGAGTCAACTGAAATAAAATCAATCCCTTCTAGATCGAAAACATCTCTTGGCTTAGCATTTGGAGCCTCAGGATAAGCATCAACACCATTCGTAGAGCCAATCAAATTGGTTCGGGTAACAACCTTGTAATCACTGTTTTTCACAGCTTTGCCCACCGTATTCAGTGCATTGAGTGTCATTTGCCATCCTCGCTCTTTGCTGAGAGGAGTGCCATCTCTAAATTTGAAATCTTTTTGCTCTAGTCTCCAACGAATCAGCCCATCAGGCTCGTTATGAATTTGAGCTGAAATCACTGGATGTCTTTCTCCATTTTCTAAGTCCCACACCCTGATATGATCGAATAGAGATGTTACGGCTCTCACTTCATTCTCCAGCACCCACTCGTCGTCAAGAATCATAAGATACTGATACCCATAGTAATTCCAAAACCAGCCTTCGTCATTTCTGCTCAGTCTCTTATTGTAGTTCTGAAGGATATATTGTGGCACAAGAAACGAAAAAGAATCTCCAATCATGTTGGTGCTAAACCACAAGAGCTCGACTTTTAAATCATACTTGTTTGCATATTTCAGCATTTGGTCTACAATAGAAAAATCAAAATTATCTTTTTGTGGTTCAATCATATTCCAAGCAATAGGAATCTGTATACAGTTTACCCCCAAGTCCTTTGCTTTTACAAAATACTTTTCTACCTGATCTATGGTCATCTTGTCGCAGTTTAGAAAAGCATCAAGCCTTATTTGTGCACCTAGAAAAGGGAATGGTTGACCATCTACAGCAATGTAGCTTTTTCCGTCTTCCACAATAAGTTTACTAACTTCAGTTGTCGAACTTTTTACACTATAGTTCTTTTTAGAGTCACTCGATTCATTCAGATTATCGGTACAGCTAGCATATATAAATAGGCAAGCGATACCTAAAGCAATAAATATTTTTATTGTTTTCATGATATTTTATTATATGTAAATGAACTTTATATAATGATTTCTAGGGGTACCAGCCCATAATCATTGCAGACTAGTACCCTAGATTATTTTATTTTGCAGCGTCACCCGCATTATAAGGCCATCCTGGATTCTGATAGATAGGAGAGTTCTCCACAGCTCCACCACCCGAAGTGACCAATATATGTTCTGCTGCTATGGGATCAAGATAATGAGCCATATTCCATCTATAACCGTTGTAAGCAATATTATTACTTGCAATATGGTATGGAGCCAGATATTTATCGAAGCTTTTTGAAGACACATTTCCGCCTTCTTTTAGTTGCGATTT
>CALKIV010000032.1 GCA_937995835.1 uncultured Dysgonomonas sp.
GTTAATAATTTATCATTTAGAGTAATGTACAAATATATGCTTTATCGTTGGAATAATGCTATATTAGGGTACAGAGATTTTAAACCACGGAGGCACACAGAGTAGCACGGAGTTTTTATATTTCAATCAACTCCGTGGTGAAATTGATAGATTCGCTAACACTATAATTATACTTTATCGTTGGATAATTGGGTTGACAATAGTACTTTTATTGAGTGAGAAGTCTATGTTGAGGTAAAATAAAATATTTAGACTAATATGAGACTAGTGTTGAGCTTGAGCATTCTTGCATTGATAGCTACAGTTTTAGTGATTTACTATATTATTAAACTGATAAAACGAGAATGGGATTGGTATTCTTTTTCATTTTCAATGATTTTGACAATTTCATGTGCTGCATTATGGCTACATCGTCCAATTAAGGAGGAATACGTAAGGGCAAGAGTTACTGCTAGTAGCAAATACTCGATAAGTTATGTTATTAGATACTCCAAGTCAGTAGGTCCCAAAGTTTCTTCTAGTTCAGCAAAAATGTATCTTGAGCTAAATGGAGAGAAGAAGGTGGTTAAATCCAGTATTATACTTAATAACGACTATGCTAGTGGAGAAATTAATAAAAGACACTTTCTTGCTGTTTATGATTCGATAGATACAGAATACTGTGTGCTATTGTTCGATTATCCGATTAATGACAGCACAGACTATTATAAATATTTGGAACAACTAGGAAAAGAGCCTCTTGATTTGAGGAAAAGTCCTTGGCTCTCCAGTCTGTTGTATAATAGGTCTGATCACCAATGAGACAAAAGAAAATGCTCCATATCTTCATTACACTACAAATAGAGTTTACACCTTATATTAAAGCCATCGATAATGAGCAAAATATATGTTTTTGTTATAATAATAGTATTATCTACTTCTTGTGGAATAGTAAAAAATAATTTTTGGGCTCCTCGTGGATTCACTTATAAATATACAGGAGAGTATAATGGAATAGATAGTTTAATAAATATTGATGGATATTTTGTAGCTACTGAACCTCTGAAAACTCTAAGTAGAGGAAAACCATATGATTCATATAGCTCATTTGCATTATATAATAATGCTTTAGCGTATAATAATATGAGTGGCTATTGGGGAGTTTATGATATAAGAGGAGATACCATAGATATCCAATACATTGCTGACTCATATGTCGTTCAAGGTGCGACTAGTTATGCTACTAAATATTTGATAATATCGAAAAACGAATTGGAGGTGTTAGAGAAAAGTGGAATAAAAAACATCACGAAGACTGAGTATTTTTCAAATCATATTTTACAAAGGAGTGATAGTAGTAGAATTATACCCAATTCATCTGATTGCCCTTGGTTAAAGAAAAAGTGGTTTTGGAAGAAAAGAGCGAAGAAAAGTAGCATTGAAGAATAGGTCAACGTAAATTCGATATAAATATTTTAGGAGATAACCTAGCTTTGCGTACTACCGGAGCCGGTTCTGGACTAGTTGTTGGTGGAGGTTTGGATATATTACAACTGGAGAAGCAACTCTCTTTAGTGCTTTGATGGACGGTGCACGCAAAGATTTACTGAAATATAAGGGTAGTAATCTTCAGCATCTGGATCCTTAAAAAAACTTTCAGTACAATAAAGAATATTTCAGATATTCAATGGACCCCAAAAATATAAATTTCCAATACAATAATTTGAAAAACTATAATCCTCCTGTTCAAAATTTACCTAAAAAATAAAGTTAATAATTTATACTATAAAGGAATATGAGACTAGTGTTGAGCTTAAGCATTCTTGCATTGATAGCTATAGTTTTAGTGATTTACTACATTATCAAACTGGTAAAGCGAGAAATGGATTGGTATTCTTTTTCTTTTTTAATGGTTCTTACTATCTCATGTGCTACAATGTGGTTATATCGTCCAATTAAGGAGGAATACGTAAGAGCAAGAGTTACTGCTAATAGCAAATACTCGATAAGTTATGTTATTGAATATTCTAAGTATTTAGGTCCTGGTGTATCTTCAAGATGGGCAAAAATGTATCTTGAGCTAAATGGCGAGAAGAAGGTGATTGAATCCAGTATTATACTTAATAACGACTATGATAGTGGAGAAATTAATAAAAGACACTTCCTTGCTGTTTATGATTCGATAGATACAGAATACTGTGTGCTATTGTTCGATTATCCGATTAATGACAGCACAGACTATTATAAATATTTGGAACAACTAGAAAAAGAGCCTCTTGATTTGAGGAAAAGTCCTTGGCTCTCTAGTCTGTTGTATAAGGAAGATGAAGAATGAGCCTATTAATCACTTTCGCTCGCGCGGACGTCTCGTCCGTGTGTCTTTTTCGATCAATATATTTATTTATAAACAATTGAAATACACGGATGAGACGTCCGCGCGAGCGAAACTCCTTTTTTTGCGTCAGCCTTGCGTGAGGGATAGAAGCAAGTAGCCCACAGCCCTTTCAGGGCGAGGACTACTGCGGATAGCCCGACGCGAAGGGGCACGCCCGCATAAGTTAAAAGTAATGAGTAACGAGTTGAACGTCTTTTGCTCGAAAAAAATCGACAAGCCTCTAGCATCTCCCCTTCCTTGGGAGGGGGGCAAGGGGAGGTATCAGTTCAAAACTCATTAATGCTTTTGACTCTAAACTTATAACTCAAAACTTTTTTATACCTTTGATCAACTAAAAAACAATTCCAAAAATAGAACTATGAGCAGATACAAAGTATTTCAAGAACATTTGCAAAAAGAGATTTCGACCATCAAGTCGTCAGGCCTTTACAAAGAGGAACGAGTGATCACCTCACCTCAAAAATCGCAAATAGAAATAAGCACCGGAGAACGAGTTTTGAATTTTTGTGCCAACAACTATCTTGGGCTTTCAGACAGCAAAGAACTGATAGAGGCAGCAAAGTCGGCACTGGATTCGCATGGCTACGGCATGTCGTCGGTGCGTTTTATCTGTGGTACACAGGATCTGCACAAGCAATTGGAACAGATCATTGCTCAGTTTTTTGGCACAGAAGATACCATCCTTTATGCTTCGTGTTTCGATGCCAATGGTGGAGTCTTTGACCCTCTGCTGACCGAAGAAGATGCCATCATTTCGGATGCGCTAAACCATGCATCCATCATCGACGGGGTTCGTCTTTGCAAGGCTAAGCGTTACAGATATGCCAATGCTGATATGAAAGATTTGGAAAAACAACTACAAGACGCACAAGCACAACGCTATAGAGTGATTGTGACCGATGGCGTATTCTCAATGGATGGCAACGTGGCTCCATTGGACAAAATATATGCACTTGCCGAAAAATACGATGCCATGATCATGGTAGACGAATCGCACTCGGCGGGTGTGGTGGGAAAAACCGGACGAGGAACCACCGAACTTTATAACCTGAAAGGACAAGTGGAAATCATCACCGGCACACTGGGCAAAGCCTTTGGAGGTGCTATCGGTGGCTTTACTACTGGCAAAAGGGAGATCGTCGAGATGCTTCGTCAACGTTCGCGCCCTTATCTTTTCTCCAACTCTATCCCTCCGATGGTGGCAGCTGCGGGCATCAAAGCCTTTCAGATGTTGAGCGAATCGAACAAGTTGCAAGATCAGTTGCACGAAAACACCTGCTACTTTGTAAGCCAAATGAAGGCTGCCGGGTTTGACATCAAGCCTACCGAATCATCTATCTGCGCCGTAATGCTTTACGATGCACAACTATCGCAAGATGTGGCTGCCCGACTGCAAGAAGAGGGTATCTACGTCACAGGCTTCTTCTTCCCTGTGGTGCCTAGAAACGAGGCGCGCATTCGTGTGCAACTATCGGCTGGACACACCAGAGAGCAACTAGACCAATGTATTGCTGCCTTCACGAAGGTGGCAAAAGAGTTGAAAATAATAGCCTAAGAATCGAGAAAAGATGAAACGAATCCTGATTGTAGGAAGTACGGGACAAATAGGCTCGGAATTGAGTGTGAAATTACGCTCGGAATACGGAACAGACAATGTGGTATGTGGATATTATAAACCACCCTACCCTGCCCACTTTTTTGAGAGTGGACCAACAGCCGAAATAGATGCCACAGATGCCAATCAGATAGCCGAAGTGGTGAAAAAATATAAAATAGATGCCATCTTCAACCTCGCCGCCATCCTATCGGTGGTGGCAGAGAAGAACCCAAAACTGGGTTGGGATGTAGGCATCAACAGCTTGATCAATTGCTTGGAGGTCAGCAAAGAGTTTGGATGCAGTCTCTTCACCCCTAGTTCCATCGGAGCTTTTGGCGAAAACACACCCAAAGACAAAACTCCACAAGACACCATTCAACGCCCATCCACCATCTATGGCATCACCAAGGTGACAGGCGAATTGCTGAGCGACTACTACCACAAACGTTGGGCAGTGGACACTCGTTCGGTGCGCTTTCCGGGTCTGATCTCTTACGTGACGCCTCCCGGTGGAGGAACAACGGACTACGCTGTGGAAATTTTCTACAATGCTGTCAGGGGCGAAGACTTTGTGTGCCCTGTGCAAGCCGGCACGTTTATGGATATGATGTATATGCCTGATGCGCTGAATGCTTGCGTACAGCTGATGGAAGCCAATCCTGAAAAATTGGTACATCGCAACTCGTTCAACATTGCTTCCATGAGCTTCGATCCCGAGATGATCTACAAAACGATCCAACAGCATTGCCCTGACTTCAAAATGACGTATGAGATAGATCCTATCAAGCAAGCCATTGCCAACTCGTGGCCCAACTCGCTAGACGACACTTGCGCCCGTGAAGAATGGGGATGGAAACCGGAGTATGATTTGGAATCTATGGCAAAAGATATGCTGGAGAAGTTGGCACATCACAAATAATATTGTGATCAAAAGATTGAGAATCAGGCTACATCGTTTTTTCTTAAAAATATGGTGTAGCTTGATTACTTTTGAGGTGATTGAGAGTAACAAAAAAATCTCTTTCGAAGGGAAAAGAAACACTATTGCTCCCTAAAGGTATTGAAAATTCAAATACTATATTTTCTCTGAGAGTTATGAATGCTGACTATTCATAATCTTACACTTTGATTGAATTTGCTCATATATTAATAGTTTTTATATTTGTAGAATGCATACTAAAATGGACTCCTCGATAATAAAGTATCTTCGTTTCCCTCTCATCGTGGGTATTGTTGCTATACATGCATACCATCTAGATATTTCTTTTAACCCACAGCTATCTATCTTTAATCATATCCAATATTTCTTTTCTCAAATGCTGGGACGAATTTCTGTCCCTTTATTTTTCTTTTTTTCTGGATATTTATTCTTCTACAAAAAAGATACTTTCAATAAAGAGATTTATCTTAAACAGGTGAAGAAACGTTTTTGGAGTTTATTCATTCCATATATATTTTGGATAAGCTTATACATCCTTTTTATATCCCTTTTTGATCACAATACATTTTCAGCATACTACAAAGATGGTTTTACCCTCACCACGTTTTTAAAATCTTATTGGAATCTTATTAGTGGCTCTATGCCTTTGTTATACCCCCTTTGGTTTCTGAGAGATTTAATGATTCTATGCATATTAACCCCACTGATATACTTACTGGTTAAAAAAGTCAAATTGTTGTTGATTTTCATTTTATTAGTTTGGTGGTATCTTGACATATTTAATTATCCTGGATTTAGAAGTATTTCTGTTCTATTCTTTGTTTCAGGTGCATACCTGTCAATAAATAAGCTTTCGTTTTCAGCCCTTATCAGAAAAGTTCCGTTATCTATACTATTACCACTATGCATCTTTTTTGTAGGATTTGATTTATATTATTCTATTATAAACTCTACAATTAATAAAACTTGCATTCTCATACTCATAGTTGTGGTTTTGAGGATATCAATTGCCTCATTAGATCGATTTGAGATTAATAAAGTATTATTGACACTGTCTTCCTCTAGTTTTTTTGTATATATAGTACATGAACCTGTGTTGAATTTTGCTAGATCTTATTTAGCAGGAATTATGGTTCCTATTAAATACACTATTTATTATTTTTCTTGTATTCTGCTGACATTGATTATTAGTGTTGCAGCATATTTACTACTAAAGAAGATAGCTCCTAGAGCTTTAAATTTTGTTCTTGGAAATAGAAATTGATTTGTACCTATTTATAACTTAAAATACATAATCAGGCTATATCGTTTTTTTTTAATATGGTGTAGCTTGATTGCATTTTTAGAACAAACATACATATAACACAAACGATGAAGAAAACACTAAAACAACACAGCAAGAAGATACTGATTGCCTTAGCTGTGATAGCCATTGTTTATGTGGGATACAACTACACGCAACCTCCTATCAGCATTAGCTTTGAGAGAACGGATAAGTATGCTCCAAAATTTGCTCTTATCAATAGAGATTCCATAGGGGTGTATATTCCTTATATTCTGACAGTGAAAAATCATCGCTTTGCCAAAGAAGAATATAATGGCATAATAGATGCCAAAGATAAAGACTGGCGCATTTTAAACAATAATGATGCTAACCTATCGTACGACAAAAGGGGGCAAACCAAAGAAGAGCGACGAAACATCAGAAATGAAGAAAATATTTGCAAGCAACTATCAAACATCCCCGACCAGCTCTACAGAGCAATCATCAGAACCGATTATGAAATCATTCCACTCTGCTCGCAAGAGTTTATTTTCTACACGCTCCATTTGTATAGCTTCCAAGAGATGAAGATCGCTAGATCGGACTTTAAATATAGGGAATATCGCAACCAGTTGGATCTGCTTGATCAGAGTTTGCCCATCTCCATTGCCCACCTCAATGTAGACAGTCTCTACCAGTCTGATCAGATGAAGCCTATCGCCGTATTTCTAAAGAAGCCCTACACAGCATGTCCACGATATGTTAAATACGACAGCATGTCCGGCGACAATCCAATTTATGTCAATTATAAAGACTCTGTGGAAGCCCGAGGGTTGACCGATCCGAAAGACATAGCAGAATATCTATGGGATGTTTTGGGCACAGACCCTGTGTTCAATCCTTCAGAATAAAGATTGAGTCCGAAACCATAAAAAAAGAGCTTTAAGAATGAAAACTTAAAGCTCTTTTTAATATCTAATCTTATTGTAATGTGCTACTTGTTCTTACAACATTTAAAGCGTGTAGTGCATCCACACATTGGGTTCGCAATAGGTAGCAAGATCTTTTTCCAGATCCACCTCGATGGGTGTTAACGCACTAGGAAACAGGTATTGCCCCGAACTTTTCAGGTCGTAGCCCGTCCATGCTTCCCACTGGGCAATGGTGCCCGAAACAAACATCGACTTCCTACACGATTTGATCATCTGAGCGCCATTGCGCGCATGAACCCTAAGCCAAGCATCGTAAGGCAAACCTTCTTCGGTTTTCCACTCGATGTATTGATCAATATCTATCAACGGATATTTATGTTTCAGATTAGGGCGCACAGGCAAAATGAAATCTCCAAAGCCTTGCTCCTGAGCAATATGTTTCATTGTGCCCACCAACATCTGGCTCACTCCCTTGCCTCTGTATGCAGGATTGATGGATATCTGAATGGCCGAAAGGGCATTGGGTGTCGTACCGTTTTTCTTACCCTCAAAAGCCTGTGTCATAGCCCAATCCCAGCCTTCGTCGGGGAGCTGTGTCAAGTCCTTATTTTCTAAATGCAGAGGGAGGCAATTACCACAACCCACCAGCGTTTCGCCGTCTAAAAGGAAAAACTGATAGTTAGGAAAATCCTTGTGCATGTGTTCCCAATATTTCTGATTAGCATGATCTTGCAAAATAAAATCTGCCCAAGTGTTTTGCTCGTTCACCAAATTGAGCAAACGATCTAGCTCTTTGTCCGATAGTTCTGCAGTGCGTTTCACCACATAATTGTCAGTCTTAATCATTCTTATCTTTCTTTATTTTTTATAATAATGAAATGGCAAAAGTAGATAATCTTTTGCAAAAGACCATTTTACAAAAAAAGTTTCTTGACATGTCCTCAGTTAAATTTAAATAAGAAGAGCTTTAAGTTTTCATTCTTAAAGCTCTTTTTTATGTTATTGGTTGTCTTGTCCTCTCAATCTGTATTTCCGTTCTTTGTACATATAGTGTGCCGCAATAACGTGTGCCAGTGCATCTTTGGCTAGCTCTGGGTCTACAGGCACGGGAGTCATATTGGTGTCGCCATTGAGCTCAAATTGTTGAGGCTCTTTGTTGGGTTGCATGATCACCACTTGATTTTCCACTCGGAAGGCATTGATATTATGAAACTGCATGATGCTGCGTCCGTCCACACTGTCGGGCAAAGCCAAAAGATCGCGTCCGGGCATCGGTGTCTCCAGTTCCAAGCCTAACAAATGAAGGGCTGTGACAGGGATATCGATCTGGCTCGAAAGTTTATCGTATCGTATACCTTCTTTGATATTGGGGCTGATGATCAGCGCCGGAATGTGAAACTTATTGATCGGCACCAGGTGCTGACCATAGGTGCGGGTGTTGTGGTCGGCAATGATCACAAACACCGTATTTTTGAAGTATTCTTCTTTTTTTGCCAACTCGAAAAACTTGCCAATGGCAAAGTCAGCATATTTCATGGCATTGTGCACCGTGCCTTGTGGTTGTTCGTAAAGCTCGATACGTCCTTCGGGAAATTCGAAAGGCTCGTGATTAGACGATGAGAACATCAGAGAAAAGAACGGTTTGTTGCCTTGACTCTTAAAGTATTCGTTGGCTTTGACCACCAAATCTTCATCAGAATATCCCCAAGCACTTTTCAATGCATATTGGTTGGCATCGGCATCCATTGTGGTTTCGTCTACAATGTCTCTAAAGCCATTGCCACTGAAGAAAGCGCCCATGTTGTCGAAATTTGCCATTCCTCCATAAATGAAACTGGTGGCATATCCCTTTTGCCCTAGCAGGTCGGCAAGGGTGAAGAATCCGGTTTGCGAATTGCTCAATTTCACCACACTCTCGGATGGCGAAGGCAAGAAACCGGTGCTCACGGCCTCGATGCCTCGCACGCTACGTGTACCTGTACAATATAGGTTGGTGAAGAGTAGACCGTCTTCTGCCAGCTTGTCGAGATTAGGGGTCAAAGGCATTCCGCCAAGAGTGCCCACATATTCGGCGCCAAGGCTTTCTTGCAAAAAGATAACCAGATTGTATGGCTGCTCTAACAATGTGTCAGGAGTTAGGGCATGCAACAATGGTATTTCTGTTGAGGTAAACTCTTTGTCGGCAATGCCCATATATTTTTTCACACGTTCGAAGGCTTCTTCTTCGCTCATTTTGCCGTATAATTTCGATGGTTCCACCTCGTTTTTCATCGAGTAGGCAGCAAACGCAACGGTGTATAGTGAATTGACACCAAGCACATTGACCAATTGATCGTTGCTAAAAACTGAGTTACTGGCGTTTATTGGTCGCTTGCTGGTGATGCTTCCTCGTGCCCCAAAAATCAGAAGCAGAACGAGCAAAGGGAAGAGAATCAGACGGGTTTTCCAAGGGCTTGCAGTGGCCTTGAACAGCTTGGGCGAAATCTTGGTGAGTGCCCAAATGACTGCCGCAAAGATGGGAAAAGTGATGGCCAGAAGCCAAGCGCGAGATTTCACCAACATGCTCACCACCTCTTTGGGATAAACTAGATATTCGATAAAAAGTTTGTTGGGACGAGTGTCGTATTGATCAACAAATTCGGGAGTTGCCACCTCTGTAAGGAAGATCAGAAACAAGAAGATGGAAAAATAGATACTCAAAAATATAGTTGTTCCCTTTTCTGCCATTTTGGGAATAAAAGTGATGACCAAAGCCGGCAAGAAAGAGAGATAGCAAAGCATGATGAGGTCCAGACGGAGCCCTAAGGGGAATATCCACCAAAAATCTTCTGCCTGTGTCACACGATCGAAATAGAGGAAAAAAATAGCCAAACGACCAAGGGTCATGATCGCCAATCCAATCAAAAAGAAATGGAGAAGAGGCTTCAAATAAGATAGTTTATCTTTTAACATACTCTAGGGTAATAGTCTTTGTTTTTTGTATTTAATAATCAGGGTGCAATGATAGTAAGAAAAAACAGAAAGTCAGTGGTGCTTATGATCTTATTTTGCTTTGGAGGTATTTGAGTTTTAAGTTTTGAGTTATAAGTGTAAAGTTTTAAACAACTAGCGAGTTACTACTTTAGGTTCTTCATCATCTAATCCATGGAGGTTTGCCCGGATAATAGTTCTTGGGAGGCACACCAAAAAACAATAAAATAATCAAAAATAAGATTACTATTATAACTGTTATCCAATCAATCACTTTCATTTTGGGCTGTTCATGGTGTTTAATATCTTTTTTCTTTTTCTTCATGTTGATTGTAGCATTATATTTAAGAGTTATCAATTTAATAAATTTCACTGAATATTTTTATTAATAAGCATAAAGAAAAACAGTATCCTTTGGATTAGTATTTCTATATTTGAGAAAATAAATAGCTTTACAGATCAACACCTTAAAGAGAACAATGATGAACCAATTAATAGCATGTTGTGGATTAGATTGCGAAAGTTGTGATGCTCGCATAGCCACCATTACAAATGATGATGAGCTAAAAGAAAAAACTGCTCAGGAATGGAGTCAATTGAACAATACAAAAATAACAGCAGAAGCTATCCATTGTATGGGATGTCGCGCTGATGGGGCAAAGACTATATTTTGCAGCAATCTTTGTGAGATTCGTAAATGTGTAAATGAAAAAGGATTTAACACCTGTGGCGATTGCGTAGAATTAGATAATTGTCTAATTGTTGCTACTGTTTTTCAGCACAACTCGAATGCAAAAAAGAATTTACAACAGCATTAACTCCCCTTAAAAAAATATAGGTCAGCCTTTTTCAGACCGACCTATATAGATGAAAAAAATTATTGAAGTTCCTCAGCTCTTTTGTCCAATACTTGCGGATCGAGCTTCAGTTTGACCATTCCTATGGGGTTAAATCGTGTTTTGGCATGTGGATTAGAGCTGCTTTGGTCATGCACCCATGCCGTGAACACCATCGTATAGACGTTGTTGCCCTCGTCGATCAGGCAAAGAGGAGTTCGCATCACCATCCACCATTTCGCTATTTTGGCATCAAGCGCTATATAACGTGCCTCACTCCAGTTTAACCCATCTTTCGACAAGGTATAAGCAATCTTATTGGGCAATTTCAGATATTCAGGTCCTCCATCAAAGATGGCGATATAGAGTCCATTGGGCAAACGTGACACAATGGGATTTTCCACAAATCGAGGATGAATCTCCGTCAAGGGGTTCACCTGCTCGCTCATCCTTGTCCAAGGCCCTTCCAGCGCTTTGGAATTTGCCAACCCAACATACCAAGCCTCTTTGTCAGCACCTCCACGCAGTGGATAATCAGCCTTCGTCTGGAAAGGATAAGCGCCACTGATGAACGCATTCCAGCCCCCCTCCACTTGGAAAGGGAAAAAAGATGCCACGCCTTGACGCCCCTCCCAGAGTTGCGAATCCAAGCCGGGCTCTATCATGATGCCCATATCTCTATAAGGTCCACCAATACCCTCAATACCCTCTACGGTAGATTCGCATCTCCAAATGCGCCCGAAAGAGTGATTGGGTGAAATATCCTTGTCGCTGGTATAGGCAAGATAAAAGCCATACCAACGGTTTTTCTCTTTACTGAAAATAGCGTTGTACGACCAGATTGCCGATCGTCTGTCGTTCATCGGGTTGTCTTCGTGCGTCAAAGCATATACTCCACTGGACTCCAAGATGGTGTGTTGGCGTGTCCACTTGATAGCATCAGGGCTTGTCCAATAGCCGATGCGCGTCTTCACACGGTCGTGATACGAAGGCACACCTTGCTCGCCAATGCGCTCGGTAGGAAACATATGGTACGTGCCGTTGATTTTCACTACCGTACCTCCTTCAAAGCCTCCTTGATTGAGTTCTGTGCCCGGTGAACCGACATTGACCACGGGTTCGTCCATTCCTCCCACCACTGTAAACAGGGGTTTACCTTCAGCAAATTCTTCGATATGGAAAGCAGGATAGTCCACCTCATCGCTTAGCGCCACATCTCTGAATGCTAAAACCTGCGTAGTGGGCACTGCTCCCAAAAGGACAATCTGAAAATCTAAATTGGCAGGAATATCAATCGTGTGATTTCCTTTTTTGTAGCTCACGGCATATACATCCAATGCCGGCATTTCGGTGATGCTGATAGCATTTGTCAGAACGGCATCAGCATTGACCACACCTTTCCCCAAATTCACTTTTGCCAATTGTTGTGCATTGCTTTCAGCGCTTCCCACTTTGGGCGTTATGGCAATCAACAGGTTAGCATTTTGAGGAAGCGAAAACTGTATTTTTTCGGCTTTCATTTTCCCTTCCGCATCCACAGGCAAACGTATGCCTGTCAATTTGCTCAACTCTGGACAAATGGCTAAAATGCTTCTTGTGCTTCCAGAAAAAGGATTGCCGTATATTGCTGATTTATAAGTCGATCGTCCATCTTTTGGCGACAGACTTATTGCCTTCCATGCTTCTGTGCTTTGTGCATAAGCCATCGCCGTGAAAAACAATAAGAAAACAAACAAAGAAAAACGAAGTGTTTTTTTCATAGTATATAAATACTTTTTGAGGTAAATAATTCTTAGATGATAAAATTACTTCTTCGCCACCGATTGCACAATAGCTGATAACATGTTTGATAACAGCGTTTCCTTTTGATAGAAAGAAATCGAAAATAAAAGAAAGTTACATATTGATAAGAATAATATTTTAACTTTATGGAAAATAAACAAAGCCTATTGTCTATCTTCGTAAACCTTAAATGAATAATACTATGACACAAGACTTTAAAAAAGTGATGCAATGCAAGTCTGATCAGGAATTGATCAAGATTATATATCTGGAGCGTGACAACTACACGCCAATGGCTCTAGCGACTGCCGAACAAGAATTGAAAGATAGAAATATTTCTCAAGACGAAATAGAAAACATTGTACAAGAGCACACAGTGGTGGAGGAGACAATGGCAACAGAAGAAAAAAATGATGCCAAATTTGGTCTACGGGCAGTCAACTTCATCATCGATCTAATTGTTTGGTTGCTCATTGCTTTTGTGCTCACATTACCATTTAGTGTCAGCAATCCAACAGAAAAAATATTGGGCAATCTGATCATGTTCATTTCCTTTATTCTATATTTTACCATCATGGAGCTAAAATTTCAGCAAACCATTGGAAAAGTGGTAACTAAGACAAAAGTGGTGACCCAAGAAAACGCTCAACCGGAGCTGAAAGCTTTACTTCTGCGCTCCTTCTTTAGATTATTTTTTCCATTTCTCCCCCTACTCTATTTTTTCACTTCGCACCGATGGCTCCACCATATGGTATCAGACACCAAGGTGGTGAAAATTGACTAAAGAATAACAACGACAATACTAACACCAAACCATGTAACTTATACCGAAATGAATTTCATCACATTAAATAAGGGCAACATAGCAGAGGAGCACATCTGTTGTGCCATCGCTGACAAAAAATGTACTGAGGGCTATCAATTGAAAAAAGATTGGCTTAGCAAACAGTTCGACGAGGGCTATGTGTTTCGCCGATTGGATGCTCGGGCAAAGGTATTTATAGAATATTGCCCTGCAGAAAAGGCATGGACGCCTGTGTCGGCTCCCAACTACATGATGATCAACTGCTTTTGGGTGTCAGGACAATATAAAGGTCAGGGCTATGCCAAGCAGCTGCTTCAGTCGGCCACAGACGATGCTCGAGCACAAGGCATGGACGGATTGGTGACCGTAGTGGGCACAAAGAAATTCCACTTCATGAGCGACACCAAGTGGCTGATCAAACAAGGCTTCGTAGACTGTCAACAGACACCATCAGGCTTCAGCCTTTTGGTCAAAAAATTCAGAACGGATGCACCCACACCGACTTTCAACGCTTCGGTGATGAGTGGCGAATGCCAACACAAAGATGGCATTGTGGTTTACTACTCCAATCGGTGTCCTTTTACAGAATATCACATCACTCAATCATTGACAGAGACTGCCCAAAAGCGTAATCTAGCCTTGCAAGTGATCAAAATAGAAACACTGGAGCAGGCGCAAACAGCGTCCTCACCTGCTACTATTTTCAGCCTCTTTTATAATGGTAAATTTGTGACCACCGACCTCAGCGCTTGCATGGATAGCCGATTCGACAAAGTGGTGCTGGCAAAAAAGTAGCAAGATCAACCTGATATTTAGTTGCATGGAGACTAAAACTGATCAATCTATCTTCATTTTGTAAATTATTTTGTTGCAAGATGGTCTCCATTTATTTTTTTATTCTACCTTAGAGAGAAACAAGTCAGTTCGCAGAATTGAAAATCGGCGTTAGCCAATTATTTATCGTCCATCCAAGTATGACGATCACTGTTAGTTATAGCTTTAAAACATAAGATTAAATACTTTCGTTTTTTTTAAATTTCAAAAAACTTTAAATCACACAACAATGGAAGAGCTTAAAAACATATTCAAAAAAGTATTTTTAGAAAACTATGCCAATTTCAAAGGACGTGCCAGCAGAAGAGAATATTGGCTATTCACGATCATATACAATATGATAGCAATGGTGTTGATGCTAGTAGTTCTTTTCTTCTTTTTTCTATTTTTAATAGCTTTTACTGTCAAAAACAACGACATGGCGCAATCTCCATTCATCGGCATCTTTGCCATGTTGGGGCTCTATCTTGCTATGTTTCTTGTCCTTGTACCCTTCTTTTTACCTGCACTGGCAGTCACTGTGCGACGCTTGCACGACACGGGCAGATGTGGATGGTATATCTTACTATCATTCATCCCCATCGTGGGCTTGGTGGTGTACTACTTTTTGATTCTACAAAGCGATGAGGAAAGCAACGAATACGGAGAAAACCCTCACATCCAAGAATGTAAGGACTATTTAAGCCAAGTGGGCTATGTTTTCGAAAGCAAACCTAAAGATTTTGAGGCTATGGATCAGACTGAGCCATCGTCTGACTGTTGAGCTGGCTCCTCACCTTTGTCCAGATACTCTTTCTTAAACATATCCAACAAGATTAGAAAGATGGAGATGAGTACCGGACCAAAAATCACTCCCCAAAAACCATAGATAGACAACCCTATGATCACCCCAAAGACGGTGATCAGGGGATGGATATCTGCCATTTTCTTTTGCAAAAGGAAACGAAAAAGATTGTCTACATTGGAGATCACCACCAGACCAAATATTCCTAATCCTATGGCATTTGCCCAATCGCCCGACACCATCAGGTAGATCACCAAAGGCACCCACACCAATGCCGTGCCCACCAATGGAATGATGGTGGCAAAACAGGTCAGAAAGCCAAAGACAAACGCCCAAGGCACATCGAATATCCAATAGCCCAAAGAAGCAGTAATACCCTGAACAATAGCCAACAAAGGAATTCCAATGGCATTAGAGAGCACCATCTTCTGAATTTGACTAGACATATAGGCCTTATTTTCTTCATTGAACGGAAGCAGATCGAAGATATATTTCTCCATCGGTCGGCTCCCCAACAGCATAAAAAAGAGTACAAAAAGGAGCACAAAAGCATTGATAGCAAAAGAAGAAATCTCTCCTACCACCACCTTCCCCACCTTGGTCAAGATGCCCGTAGCTTGCAACAAGGTATCCTTATTCAAGAGATCAATCTCCAATTTTTCTTGCACCACAGCCACCATAGACTCCACAGAGGCAATAATATCTCCCGAACCCTGTACCAGAATATCAATCATTTTCATCAACAAGAAAACAGCCACTGAAGCGGGAATCAAAAAGCAAAAAAGCACCTCAAACATAATTAATATTGCTGCCAAGCTGCTCCTCATCTTTTTCACTTCTGTCAGCCAATGCATTTGTTTTCTGACCAAAACATAGATGGTGAAAGCACCCAAAAATCCGCCCGCAAACACCCACATCTCTCTAAAAATCATTATCCCAAGGAGTAGAATGAGCGCTATCTGAGAGTAACGCCAATAATATTGCTTAGTTGTTGTCATCTTGTTGCCATTATTTATTTTTATAAGTCTATTGCCTTTATGGTATCATAGTAGATCTTGAAAATACAAAAAAAAGTTTTAAATAAGATATAAAAATCGTAAAACGATCGCATCTTTCTATCAATGACTTTTTTAACATTAAAAAATTAAGTATTTTTGCAAAACAATCTTACAACCTCAAAACAAAGAGAGACTTGAGGATGTCATACACGTAATAATAATAAAACTACAAAATGTCTCACAACAGATACAAAGCTCTTACTATCTTCTTTTTTAGCATTCTTTTCATGGCTCATCTAAACGCACAGGTGACTATTGGAAGCAAAGAAGCCCCAAATCAAGGAGCCATCTTAGACCTGAAAGAAGAAGGAACAACGACCAAAGGACTAGCAATGCCTCGTGTAGGTCTGAGTTCGCTAACCATCAAAGACAACAGTAACAATTTGGCAACCACCGTCAAAGGTGCCTCTGAAACATGGGATCCCACAGCACACATCGGACTGTTGGTATATCACGCCGAAGAATATGACGCCTGCGACCCCTACTCCATCCCCAACGGTTTATACGTATGGACAGGAACAGAATGGCAAGCACAATTTACACTTCCCCAAGATGCTCCGGAAGTCAAAATATATGCCGACACGCGAGATGGCAAAGTGGACCTATACCGTTACCGCAAATTTGGCGATGCAGGCGAATGGATGTTAGAAAACTTGCGCTACGTACAACCGGGAATGAAAGCAGCCTTAATCGGTGATGACGAAACCGACCAATGCTACACCTACCCTAACCCTGTGGAAGCTGATCCGGCTGCTGTGCCAACGAGTTGGAGGCCCAATCAAGGCATATTATACACCTACGCTGCAGCCACATTAGGGGCGCAAGATAACGTTACAGAGATAGAACAAGGACAGGAAGGTGAAGATCAAGGCTACACTCACCCCATCATACAAGGCATCTGCCCTCCGGGATGGCATCTTCCTAGCGATCGAGAATGGAACGAATTGGAAAAAGAGATATACAATCATCCAAACAAATATAGCAGTTATGCGCTCGTCAATGGACTTTCCCCGTTCAATCCCAATGCATGGGATCCAGAATGGAATACAACAAACAATCCAAGAGGGGCTAATGGTGAAACTGGTCATGGGTTAGCCATGCTCAGCACATGCCACCCTGTTGCCAGCCCCAAACCATACACTTTTGGCAAAAGCTCATCGGCAGGGCAAGGAGGCTTTGATATTTTACTTGTAGGAACTGTGGAAAAAGATGCATTTGAATTGGAGTATGGCTATGGCACGTACTTTTGGGCAAGCAGCAAAAGTTTTGAAGAGATATGGATACGAGCCTTCTTTAGTGATGTCTCTAGTCCTCCAAATCCAGAAGCCCCCAACCCATATCCAGCAGTGGTCAGAGGTTCTGTCGAAGCTTCTTTCATCCCTCTATCCGTAAGATGCAAGAAAAACGAATAAGCGAATATTGATTCAACATAACGAAAATAGTAGTAGCCCACACAAAAAGCTACTGCTATTTTTATTTTATCTCACCCAATATAGAGTCAAAAAGGAAACTGCAAATTATAATTGACTCAATATGTTTTAATTGTTATACTTTTTTTTAAATTTGCGTATAACAGTATATATAACATATAAAAAGACTAGAAATGACATACTTGATTACAGGTGGAGCTGGCTTTATAGGTTCTAACTTTGTAAAGCACATGTTAAAGACACATGACAATGCAAAACTTATCGTTGTAGACGCTCTGACCTACGCAGGCAACTTGGGCACACTCAAAGACGTGCTGAATGACCCAAGAGTCACCTTTGTGAAAGCTGACATCTGCAACCAACAAGAGATAGAACAAATCTTTGAAACATACGACATAGACCATGTGGTCAACTTTGCAGCCGAAAGCCATGTGGACAGAAGCATCGAAAACCCACAACTCTTTTTGGAGGTCAACATCTTGGGTACGCAAAACATGCTCAACACGGCCAAAAAATATTGGACTACGGGCAAAGACGAAAACAACTATCCCATCTGGAAAGAAGGTGTCAAATATCTTCAAGTATCCACCGATGAGGTATATGGCTCATTAGACGATGAAGGCTTCTTCACAGAAGAAACCCCACTCGACCCTCGTTCGCCATACAGCGCCTCCAAAACAGGTGGCGATCTGATTGTCAGAGCCTATGCCGAGACTTACAAAATGCCGATCAACATCACCAGATGCTCAAATAACTATGGACCATATCATTTTCCGGAGAAACTTATTCCTCTGATTATCAAAAATATTCTGGAAGGAAAATCGCTACCGGTCTATGGCGATGGGCTCAATGTGAGAGACTGGCTCTATGTGGAAGACCACTGCAAGGCCATAGACAGAGTGCTGCACAAAGGTAGAGCTGGCGAGGTGTATAACGTGGGTGGACACAACGAGAAAACCAACATCGACATCGTAAAACTGGTCATTGATACCCTACGTGACATCATGGACAAGCAACCGGAATATCGCAAGGTGCTAAAAAAACAAGTGAAGAAAACAGATGGCACAATAGACACCAGCTGGATCAATCACGAGCTGATCACCTTTGTGAAGGATCGTCAAGGGCACGACTTCCGTTATGCCATTGACCCCACCAAAATCTCTAGAGAGCTAGACTGGCTGCCCGAAACCATGTTCGATCAGGGCATCGTGAAGACTATCTACTGGTATTTAGACAATCAAGACTGGGTGGAAGAAGTGACCTCAGGAGATTATCTTAAATATTATGAAGAAATGTATGGTAAAAAATAAATTATCTGTAATTTAGCTCTATCATATTTTAACCAGGGGTGCAAAAGAAACAGGTACGCTGATTGAAGGAGAAAAGTTTTAGCAAAAAAAACGGTCTAAAAGCAAAGACAAAGCAAATGACAGTCAGCACAGTAAACCTATCAACGCATCGCAAGTTATAATAGCAAAATATAATTCAATAAAAAACAAAAAGAAAAAAGAAGGGCAACTTACCCTCAACAACGATTTGCTTTATCTTTAATTATGGAATATCGACAGAACCACCCATTAAAAGACTATAACTCATTTAAGACAGAGGCCGTAGCTAAATTATTTTGTAGTCCCAAAACTGTAAGCGAACTTCAAAAATGCATACAAGACAATCCTAACGAAAAAAAACTGATCATAGGCGAAGGATGCAACTTATTCTTCACCCAAGACTTTGACGGGCTGGTGATCTATCCGCAAATCAAAGGCATCCGCGAATCGTGGGATGATGATGACTTTGAGGAAGAGCACGACCTTTTTATCGAAGTCAATGCATCAGAAAACTGGGACGAATTTGTAGAGTACTGCGTAAACAACGGATATGCAGGAGTAGAAAATCTATCGTACATTCCCGGCACAGTGGGCGCATCACCTGTGCAAAACATTGGCGCATACGGAGCAGAGGTCAAAGACGTGATCCGCGAAGTGGTGGCCCTAGACATCAACACCGGCGAGGTGGTATCGTTCACCAATCAAGAGTGTGAATTTGGCTATCGCGACAGCATGTTCAAGCGCACGCAAAAATATGTTATCGTTTCGGTAGTTTTTTACCTGAAAAAAGATTTTACTTACATCCCTAAATATAAAGACCTGAACGAAGAATTGGAGGAGATAGAAGAACCAACACTTCAGGAGGTCAGAGATGCTGTGATTCGTGTCAGAAAGCGCAAACTTCCTGACGAAAAGGAGTTGCCCAATGCAGGCAGTTTCTTCAAAAACCCATGCATCTCTACCGAGCTTGCCGACAACTTGCTGAAGGAATATCCACAGATGCCTGCCTTTCCACAAAAAGACGGAACGGTGAAAACATCAGCGGCTTTCCTTGTAGACAAGTCCGGATATAAAGGCAAACGATCGGGCAATGTGGGCACCTATGCCACCCAACCTTTGGTGGTGGTAAACTATGGCGCCACAAAAGGTCAAGAGATTGTAGACTTTATGTGCGAAATTCAAGCAGCCGTAAAAAACACTTTCGGGATAGAACTAGAACCTGAGGTAAGAATATATTAAACCGTTATGAACTAAAATCAAGCTGAAGACTCATAACCAACAACTTATAACTAAAAACATGTCATCATTTATTATTGAAGGAGGCTGCCGCCTAAGTGGAGAAATAACCCCACAAGGAGCAAAAAACGAGGCGTTACAAATACTTTGTGCAACGCTTTTAACCCCCGAAGAGGTAGTAATAGAGAATATTCCCGATATACTAGATATCAGAAATCTCATCCTCCTGCTCGAAGAGATGGGCGTTGAGGTCAAGAGACTAGACGAATCGACATGGTCTTTCAAAGCCGAAAACGTAGATTTGGACTATCTTCAAACTCCTGAATTTTTCAAGAAGAGCTCATCTTTGCGTGGCTCGGTGATGATTATTGGTCCATTGGTAGCTCGCTATGGCACAGCCATTATCCCCAAACCGGGAGGCGACAAAATAGGGCGTCGCCGTCTGGACACTCACTTCTTGGGCATCGAAAAACTAGGTGCAAAATTTGAGTACGACAGTGCCAATCAACGTTACAACATCAGCGCCGACAAGCTAAAGGGCACTTATATGCTCTTGGACGAGGCATCCGTTACAGGTACAGCCAACATCCTGATGGCAGCCGTATTGGCAGAAGGACAAACCACCATATACAATGCAGCTTGCGAACCCTACTTGCAACAACTATCGAAACTCCTGATACAGATGGGAGCAAAGATAGAAGGTGTAGGATCCAATCTTCTTCGTATAGAAGGAGTTAGCACATTGGGAGGAGCCAAACACAGAGTGTTGCCCGATATGATCGAGATCGGAAGCTTCATCGGTATGGCAGCTATGACCCAGTCTGAAATCACCATCAAGAATGTGGCATACGACGAACTGGGAATCATTCCTGATGCTTTTCGCCGTTTGGGTATCACCGTAGAACGTCGTGGCGATGACATCTTTCTTCCTGCACAGGCAGAATACGAGATCGAAAAATTCATCGACGGAGCTCACCTCACCATTTCCGACGCTCCTTGGCCGGGCTTAACCCCCGACCTGATCAGCGTGCTGTTGGTGGTTGCCACACAGGCAAAAGGCAGCGTGTTGATTCACCAAAAAATGTTCGAGAGCCGTCTGTTCTTCGTTGACAGACTGATAGATATGGGTGCAGAGATCATTCTTTGCGATCCACACCGTGCCACAGTGATCGGTACAGGCAGACGCTCGCTAAGAGCCACTACAATGACCTCGCCCGACATTCGTGCAGGTATTGCTCTGCTGATAGCCGCCATGTGCGCCGATGGCAAAAGTACGATCAACAACATCGACCAAATAGACCGTGGATATCAAAACATTGATGTTCGTCTAAATGCACTAGGCGCCAACATCATGCGTGTGGACTAACAAAGCTGATAAAAAATTGACTTTGGGATAAGCCACATAAAAAAAACAGAACCAATTACTTAAACTTTTAATTAACATAAAACACTAAAATTTTCTTTTGTACGCTATGACGGAAAATGAAAAATATCTGTATGATCATTTCCTGATTGATGTGAAATCAGGGTTCGAATCATTAGATGACATCATTGATGGAGCCATTGAAGCTGTGGAAGAAGAAGGCTGGGAGCACGAAATTTCTGAACAGTGGATACGAGAAACCTTTACTCGTGAATATGAAAAAAACCTGCAAGCAAGTAAAGCGTGGAGCACAACCACGGATCCTATTAGACTTGCCGAAGTATTTAATCAACTCTGCAGCAAAGACAAAATTCTTGCAGTGCACAACATTGGCTACACCAATGCTGAAGCCGTCTACGACACGCAAGATCTTTGGGAGCAACTGGAGGATGAAGATATCCATCCCATAGGTTATTGCTACTATCATGGACAAGATCTGGAGCGAGTGATCAACGATGGCAACCTGCTAATTGGCTTTTCGGGTATGCATGAGAATAACGAAAAAGAAGCCATACAGATAGGTGTGAAAGTGGCAACAGCACTAGAGAATGCCGGCTTTGCAGTAAAATGGAAAAATACGGCATCAGACAGAATCTGTATCGAGAACTTTAATTGGCAAAACGTTTTTACATCGCATGATGAAGTAGAAGAGAAATGGGGACACGACCGTGTTTTCCAGTTGATCAAAGAATAAGATAGCTGAAAATAATATGTTACAAAACAGGGTGAAATGACAAACTATTTCACTCTGTTTTGCGTTTATATAGTAGCTATTCAAGAAGAGGAGAGCTTCTTTTTCGGTAAATTATTTTGCAGCTTCAGCACAGCTACATTAGCAAAGTATCATTTTTTATTGTATTTTTGTGGAACCTTCTTACATAAAATAAGACTTTGCAAGATAGAAGTTATGACATGGGGCTTGTAAATTACTAAAGTACAAGATATTTAGAGAACAAGCACATGCACATTCCATGCACAACTGAGAATAGAAATATCAAGGTATGAAAAAAGATAAAAAAATATTGAACACCAAGCTGATCGCCACCCTACCGATCTTTCTTGGAATTTTGACACTGATGTCCTCATGTGATATTTTTTTTAAGAAAGAACTCAGACAAGATCAAAAACTAGCATATTACAGACATCGTGTCTATGTGATAAACGACAGCATCAAAAGCAATGCCGAACGTATAAAAGCTTACAAATCGCTGGTAGCACAAGCTAGCGAAGACAAACACCTGATCACGGTGCGCAAAAAGAATATGTTGCTCAGCGAGATATACACCTCCATCAGTGCCGAGTATTACGACACCTTCAGAGCCGATGATGCCATCGAAAGTTGCAATCTGGCTATCATGCTAAATGTGGAAAATAAGGAAGCCTACTTCAATCGTGGCTGTCTTTACGAGTTGATAGGCAACGATTCGTTGGCCATTGACAACTACACCAAAGCATTGGAAGTAAATGGCAACTTTGCCGATGCCTACTACAACAGGGGCATGATTTACGAGGGCAATACAGACTTCCAGCTGGCAATAGAAGATTATAGCCAAGCTATAAAATTGAA
This sequence comes from uncultured Dysgonomonas sp., assembly GCA_937995835.1. Lineage (GTDB taxonomy): Bacteria > Bacteroidota > Bacteroidia > Bacteroidales > Dysgonomonadaceae > Dysgonomonas. The sequence continues at coordinate 23,161 of CALKIV010000032.1, forward strand.
TCCTCCATATATCACTGATATTTACAACAATAGAGGAAACACTTATCAGCAAATGAAGTTTTATGACAAGGCTATCAACGACTACACCATCGCCATCGAGATGGACTCTATGAAGGCAATGACCTACTTCAATCGTGCGAATGCCTATCTTCAAAAAGGGATGCAAGAAGATGCCTTGACTGACTATCAAAAAGTTTTGCAGATTGATCCTCACAATTTATTGGTGATCGACAAGATTAAGAACATCAAGAAGGAAACACAGGCAAGAAAAGAAATGACTTTTCTTGGGGAATTGAATTAGGAGTTAACATGATAAAAAATAAAAGTGATGACAAATAATTGCCATCACTTTTTTTTATTTTCATCTGTCCTATGTCCTCTTGATGCTTTCGTTTTAGCCAATCAATCCCCCAAAACATCATTCTTTAGTGGGAAGATAAATATCAATTGGTGCCATCTCTGGCGTCACCACATCTACCTCTAGCGAGGTTTCGCTCCACGAAGACTCATTCTTTTGCCCCCTATCAGCCGGCACGGACAAATCTTTGCTCAGCTCAGTATTCATCGAGGCTATGACTGCAATATTTTCCTCGTAAAAAGCCTGAGGCACATAGATATCCATCGGACGCTCCACCATATTGTTAGCCTGCAAACCGGCATCGATCGAATTGGTGAACATATCTTTGCCCACCAGAGCTAGAATCACCACAGAGGCAGCGATGGCAATCTTCCAGACAAGACTGAGCCCCACCTGTTGAGGTTTACCTTTGCCGATATGCTGACCTATGGCCTCCAAGCGTGCCATATGATCATCATCCACAGCATCGAAGCCCTCAAGCGCCTCTTGTAAGAAAGGATCGTTCATGGCATCTTTCTCTAGCCGATTGGCTTCGATGCCCTTGCGATTTCCTTTTAGATAATTGATTATGTTCATTGCATTCTAATATATTAAAGATTAGGTATATTACATCAAAGTGACAACCTAATTTTAGTTCTTCATTTTACTGAATTTGTTACTCACCTTAGACACAGGCATATCATCTATATTGATCACAGCCTGATAGATCGCTGTTATCACATCTCCCATTCGTTGGATGTCCAAAGTTTCCATCACATCCGTTTTCTGATGATAATTAAAATTTCTAAAAAATGCTGTATTCGTCACCATCAAAGCATCAAAGCCAGCATTCCAATAGTTCAAATGATCTGAAAAGTCTACACCCTCAATCTCGAAAGGTACTTTTAGATTACTGGTTTCAATGGTTTTGGCATCCTCAAAAGCCCTCGAAAAGTTCTTTACAAAATCTCCATGTCCTCTTTTTTTCACCAGCAAAATAAAATCTCCTCGAGTGCCATAAGCCACTTTCATCACCTTGACGGGATATTGTTGCGATCCTTTTATATCGCTAAAATAACCAATCATCTCTATGGCGGCCATCCCATAAACCTCTGTTTGAGACTCTAAGAGCGACTGTGCATGGATATTACTTCCCATATACGGTGTGCGAAAATAAGGAGGCTCTTCCAAAGTATAGGCAACCAATTCCAAAGGGCGAGTCAGTTTTTGCCCCTTGAGCATCCGAGCCACTTCCAAAAGTCCAACAACGCCCGATGCATTGTCGTCTGCCCCCTCCTGATCGCCACACACATCATAATGTGCACCTAGCACCATGATGGGTTTATCGATTTTAGAACCAAAACGGCATATCACATTCTTATAAACTTTACCATCCACCTCGTAAGGTTGATAATATGTAGTATCAGCATATTTTTCAAACTCGTTAAAAATGTACTTTGCTGTTTCATCCAACAATTTGACATTCAAATGGTTTCTATATCCTTCAGTCTTTGTTATTTTGGTCAAATGCTTTTTAATCAAAACAGTATCAGCCTGTGCCAAGACTGTTGACTGGAAAGAAAACAAGGCTATGATCAGTAAAACACTTTTTATAATTAATGTTTTCATATTTGTATTTTCTTTTCGAGACAAATCTTCAGATTTCGTTTACCATTTTGCAAATAGCTTTTCACACTTTTCATATTATATCCCGTGAGCTCCACAATTTCCACATACGATTTGTTCTCGTAAAAGAAAGCCACAACCGACACTCTCTGAGGTTCGGGCAGTTGGCTGATGCAGTCATTCACGGCTTGCGCTTTTTCCTCATCATTGTTCTCGTCTAATAGATCGATTATGCTGTCAGATTCCATAAGATTGGAGTCAAAATCTACAATAATTTCTTTTTTACTAGCCCTGAGCACAGCAAAACAGTGATTTTTGACCACACTGTAGAGCCAATTCTTGAATACCTCTATCTGATAATTCATGATTTTGGGAGCCAGATCTTCGTAAACATCTATTACTGCATCTTGTGCCAATTGAGCATCTTTCAGATACTTCAAACTCAAACCATAAGCCAAGGGCATGTACCTCTCATACAGCAGTTGAAAGTATTTCATATCCTGTGTTTTGTGTAGTTGCTCCAAAAGCTCCTCATCAGTCAGGTTATTTCTCCTTTTATGTAAACCTAGAAATGCCAAAAGTTTGCTATTTAATTTGAACTCGAAAGATAGTAAATAAAGTTTTAAAAATGATCGCTTTTTATGCTATATCAAGTAGAGTGTTTTTGAGTAGAAAATCCATATTTAAAGTTTACTTTTTTCTTAAACGATATACTTCATAATAGGTATGAATAGCAAAATTAGACTCTACCTCATAATTTTCGGGAATAGGATATTTGTCTAACATATCAGCAATTATGAATAAGTAAAGGCTATCATACTTTTGCACTTTATCAAACATATCTTCTGATGAAAAGGTCAATTCTATTGGTCTGTCTTCAGTATAGTAAGGAATCGTAACAACCTGATGCCAATATCCGCTACCAGCTATAATACTTGGAGTTTCGGGCTGTTCCAAATACCCTTTATCTACTGCATCTTTAGACCAATAAATATCTTTATCGTTAAGAGTAATAAATAGCAAAAGCAAAGATAAAGATAGTGCGAAAAGCATCTGTCTCTTATGATCAAATGCTGACAAAACAATAGGAATAAACAACAACACAAGGGGCATAGCAGGCGCAATATACCTTTCAGTCTTATATGGTGCTATATAAAAAATCCCCCAACACCAAAGAAATCCAATGCAGAACCAAATAATAGACAATTTGCTGTTTTGCAGATGTTTCTTTAGATTTCCCTGAATAAAGAAAACGGCAAACATGACAATGGTGAGCAAGAGAGGAAAAATATTATGTTTGAGGAATACTATTTTTTGAACTAATTGAATAAAAGAATCCCAAGCTCCTTGAAATAACACTTCCAATTTCAATTTGTCCATAGCCTCTGTTCCTCTAGGTGACAACAATCCATTGATATAAATTGGATAAATAGCGTACAACAATATACCTGCCAAGATCATAGCCATCATCAAAAACCAGATGTTCTTTTTATCATATTTTAGCGTGACAAACAATAGAAACAGTCCTATAAGAAAAACATAAAAGATAGCAAAATAACCTGTCAGAAGCACAAGTGCTATTGCAATAGCATAACTTAACAAGTTATACCACTTGCGCACTTCATCTCCACTCCTCAATAGACAATAGTATGAAATAGACAGATATGCTAGAAGTAAAAAAAAGAGCTCTTGCATAGCATAAGGCCTCAAATATAGAGAATTACCTACCGAAATAGGATTTAAGTAAGTAACTGCTAATATACCTATTACAGCTATCTCCCCAAACTTTAGTTTAATACAAATCCGATATAGAAGAAGAAAACTAAATAGAAAGAATAACAAATTCAGGCCAAAATAACGATGAATAACAGACTCTACTGAAGGCCCCACATTCCACACACTTAAGCGAATCAACGAGAAATATAAATTAGTATGCGAAATGTCTGAATTATGAATTCTGACATTTTGAATATCCTCCAAGATAGAAGGTAAATCATTAGTATCTGACAAAAAAACGGCTGTCAGATCTTGTCCTCTGAGAATGGTAGAATCATTTTCATAAGTTTTATCCCAACCATATCCATTGTCATTGGAGATCACAATGGATAAGTATTCATCTAAAAACAGATGTCCCTTATCAGAAAACTTATAACATCGAATGCCAAAAGCTAGGATAAATACCAATAGAGTAAAGAATAAATATTTATTCTTTTTAACAAAAAAAGTTTGCATAGTCATTATTGTTTCCGACTGCGTCTACAATATCAAAGTTCAATAGATTTTAGTAAATGCAAATATAAACATATAAAACAAAACTAACAGAATAAAAAATCAAAGCCTATCCCCTGAACTGACTTTTTATTATCCAATAGCCTTGTTATAAAACTTATAGAAATCGTTAACAATATAGTAGACCCCAGCTGGTAAAACTATAAATATAAACCAATTGGCATGGTAAGCACCAAGAATATCGAAGTGAAGTAAGGCAATAAAGGCAGTAGTGAGCCCGCAACCGGGGCAATGAACGCCGAAAATCGCCGTCCAAAGACAAGGAAAACAAATATCTATACCTGTAAAAAGTTTGAGCAGGCAAGAGAATATAAAATATCCTGCTATCGAAAAAGCAATCCAATTCTTTTTCATATAGCAGGATAGTATCTGTATCATGCAGATTTAATATCTATTAATCGGCAATTATTCAGCAAGTTCGCGTCCGTCAGCCATGTTCATTTTGCCTGTAATAATCATAATCAGATCATACAATGTCCAAAGACCACAACCACCTAAAGTGATAAGCATTAACCACCAGTTAGAATATCCCATTAGGAAACGATGAATACCTAATCCTCCTGCTAAAAGACAGATGATGATCATCATGGTCTTTTGTTGTACTTTTTTTTCTTCCATTTGTTTTAAATTATTTTATAATGTTGTATCAAAATTGTGAGCGCAAAGATATAAATTAAATTATAACTACAAAACCTATCATACAAATTACTTATTTGATAACTAAACAGATACCTAAACAAGAATGCTAAGCTTGCCCTGCATGCATCTTTTGCGAGAGACAAATTAACGTTTAAATATTTGACAGCCTTTATGTTAAATTTATTAATTCTACATTAAAGGAAACTCTCCTTAAACATTGATAGAGGAGCAAGATAAATGAGAAGAATGAGTATCAATTATTCTCATGATAGGTGGGAGATTTGCAATCATTCTCATGAAATAATTGTTGAGGTTGACGTTATTTTGTTATTTTTGTATTAAAATTAATTAGAGAATATTGATCGCAAAATAAAGCAAACATGTCTTATAAAATAGCTGTTTTTGATGCCAAATCGTATGATGAGGCCATTTTCAACGAAATAAATCAAAAGTACAATTTCGAGTTGATCTTCCACAAAGAACACTTGGACTATAACAATGTCATATTAGCCAGTGGTGCCGATGCGGTGTGTATCTTCGTAAATGCCGTGGTGGACAAAAGGGTGATCGACAAACTGCATGAACTGGGCATCAAACTTATAGCCCTTCGTTGCGCAGGATTCAACAACGTAGACATCGCAGCAGCCAAAGGCAAAATACCCGTAGTCAGAGTACCTGAATACTCGCCACATGCCATCGCAGAACATACGCTGGCCTTGATGCTGTGCCTCAACAGAAAGGTGCATCGTGCATTCTTGAGAACCAGAGAAAACAACTTCTCGCTCAACGGCATGCTTGGTTTCGATATGTTTGGCAAAACAGTGGGTGTGATCGGTACAGGGAAAATAGGACGCACAGTGATATCCGTTCTCAAAGGACTAGGGATGAACGTTTTGGCATATGATTTATATCCAAATGAAGAATTTGCACAAAAAGAAAATATAAAATACGTATCTTTGGACGAACTTTATAAAAACTCTGATGTGCTAACCCTACACTGTCCGCTGACTCCTGAAACAGAATACTTGATTTCGGAAAGCTCCATCTCGAAAATGAAAGATGGCGTAATGATCATCAATACAGGTAGAGGAAAACTAATCAATTCCAAAGATTTGATTGATGGTCTTGTGAGCCGAAAAGTGGGTTACGCAGGTCTGGACGTTTATGAAGAAGAAGGAGAATTCTTTTATGAAGACTTCTCTGACAAGATCATGACTGACGAAGTATTGGCCAGACTACTATCGTTCAACAACGTGATCGTGACTTCGCATCAGGCTTTCTTTACCAAAGAAGCCATGTCGAATATTGCTACAACAACAATGGAAAATATCAAAGCACACTTTGCAGGCGAAAAATTGGTCAACGAAGTGGTTTACGATAATTTCAAGTAAAAAAGATCTGGCGAGTACCTGTTTATTAAAAAGTACATTAGACGCGAGTATGAAGAAGATTTTATTGCTATTTACTGGATTAATATTGATTGGTGGCAGCCTACTGTCGTCAAACTTTGTAGTAGTGATCGACCCCGGACATGGTGGACGAGATCCGGGAAGCTTGCGTGGCTCAATCAAAGAGAAAGAAATCAATTTGGCGGTAGCTCTAGAATTGGGGAAGCTCATAGAGAGCAATGCACCCGATGTGAAGGTAGTGTACACCAGAAAAACAGACGTTTTTGTTCCATTAGAAAAACGGACAAAAATAGCCAATCAGAATAAGGCTAACCTTTTTATTTCCATTCACACCAACTCCACATCAGCCACCACCACCAGAGCTGTGGGTGCTGACACCTACATCTTGGGGTTGGCCAGAAGTGCAGAAAACTTAGCAGTGGCAAAACGCGAAAACTCGGTAATAAAATTTGAAGACGACTACACCACTAAATACGAAGGCTTCGACCCCGACTCGCCCGAATCGTATATCATTTTCGAATTTATGACCAACCACCATATGCAACAAAGCTTAGACGTGGCATCGCACATTCAAAGTGCCTTCAAACAAGAAGCCAAGCGTGTAGACCGAGGCGTACGTCAAGCAGGCTTCTTGGTGTTGCGTGAATCGGGCATGCCCAGCATTTTGATAGAACTAGGCTTCATCAACAACCCTGTGGAAGCCAAATACTTGAACTCTACCAACGGGCAAAAAAGCATGGCTGCTGCTATATACAATGGATTCAAAAAATATAAAGACACCTTCGACAAGGTAGACTACAGTTCTGCACCCAAGAAAAATGTGATAGCAGAAAGGCAACCGGCAAGCCAAGGTACTGATAATATGAATAATATTCCTCGCACGGCTGTCAATACGACAAACAATAGACCTGCCAACACACAGCAACAAACTGCTCCGCAAAGCAACAGAGGTACTACAACAAGCCAACAAACTGTGTCGAGCAATACGGGAATCCCTGCCAATGCAATTGAGTACAGAGTGCAGTTTTTGTATTCGCAAACAAAACTGGAAGACAATTCTCCAAGATTTAAAGGAATGGAAGATGTGTCCTACTATGTGGACAATGGATATAAATATACGGTAGGATCTACCACCGATTATAACGAAATCAGAAGACTGTTCAGACAAGTGCAGACCAAGTTTTCGGATGCCTTTATCATCAGAATGAAAAACGGAAAACGAGTTTTAAACTAATTTACTAACATTAAAAAAAGAAGCTACACCCTAAAACAAGAATAAAAGTGTAGCGCTAACCAATATTAATATGAGTAAAATAACTAAAGAAGTAAAAATAGGACTTGCATTCATCGTTGCGTTGTTCGTTTTATATTTTGGAATCAACTTCCTAAAAGGATTAAATATCTTCAAACCGTCTAACTCATATACCGTTGAGTTTAATAACGTTTCGGGCATACTCATCGCAGATGCTGTGACCATCAACGGATTGAAGGTTGGACAAGTATTTGACCTCAGACTTAATCCCGACGATCCCAAAACTGCCCTTGTGGACATACATCTGGGCAAAGGCATCAAAATACCTGTGGGCAGCAAGGTGTTGCACGATGCAGGAATGATCTCAAACTCGACGCTGATCATAGAACCAGCGGAAGGAGTAACTGAATATTATAAAGAAAGTGACCTGATCCAAGGAGAAAAAAAATCGGGACTTACTGATGTAGCTGCTCGTGTGGTGCCCAAAGTAGAAGATCTGATTCCTAAGCTAGACTCCATCTTGCATAGCATTCAGTTGTTGGCTGCCGATCCTGCATTAAAACAAACACTAACTAATGTGAGTGTACTGTCGGGTGAATTGGCAAATTCAACAAGACAGGTAAACAGTTTATTAACAACATTGAACAAAGATCTGCCAGCAATTTCACAAAATTTAGTAGCTACGACCGGCAATATAGAGCAACTATCTTACCAAGTGAAAGGTATAGATTTAGTATCAACTTTCAACAAGTTGGATACAACGATGTCGAATGTTCAATACCTATCGACCAAATTAAAATCGCCGGACAACTCTTTAGGCTTATTGCTAAACGATAGAAAAATGTACGATGAAATCAACGGAACACTCGAAAATGCATCACTACTTTTGGAGGATGTAAAGCTGAATCCATCGAAATATGTCAATGTAAAAGTGTTTTGACAAAAACACTCTATTTAGAATCTGTCTAAATAAGGAAAATTAAAGAAAGAACTGAAAGTAGCAACAGCAAAGGATAATCAAGATGTTTTAAATTTTACACTTTTTAACTTTTAGGTTTTTAATTCCTAATTCGCTATTATACAACTCATTGTATAGGTTTACAGAAGTGGAACATGACAGACGATGTAAGTCGCTATATTTCAGAACAATATATATGAGAAATGAATTCCAAATTTTAAGCAGCTTTTTTAAAACAAAATAATTTGGCAATTTTACATTCGAATTAGAGAATAATACAACAAAAGTAAATTACTAACATATAAAATGAATACTGATACAGAAAAGTTGTGGGCTAGGTGTCTAAGTGTAATAAAGGACAATATCCCTGAAGCTGCGTTCCAAACATGGTTCTTGCCTATCGTGCCACTATCTTATAAAGAGAAGGTGTTTACGATACAAGTACCCAGCCAATTTTTCTACGAGTATCTAGAAGACAAATTCGTAGATCTGCTAAGAGTGACTATTCATCGAGAAATAGGGGCAGACACAATACTTCAGTATCGCATATTAATGGAAAACACTTCTAATACCGTAGTGGAGTATAGAGGTGATTCGAAACCGCTTGCGTTTGACAAAAAAGTAAGTGGAAGCGCAAACAAAGTAAACAAAATACCCAATCCATTCGAAAAGGTTGTGACCGAGGATTTCGATTCTCAACTCAATTCCAAATATACATTTGGCAATTTCTTCGAAGGAGACAGCAATAAATTGGCAAGAACAGCAGGAGAAGCTATCACCAACAATCCGGGAAAAAACGCGTTTAATCCGCTATTTGTACACGGTTCGTCAGGAGTAGGAAAAACTCATCTTTGCCATGCCATCGGGAACACCATCAAGGAAAAATTTCCCGATAAACGCGTACTTTATGTATCGGCACACTTGTTCAAAATACAATATGCAGATGCAGGAAGATTTAATACCACCAATGATTTTATCAACTTCTATCAGGGTATAGATGTACTAATCATCGATGACATCCACGAGTTGTCAGGTATTGAAAAAACACAAAGTACGTTTTTCCACATCTTCAATCACTTGCATCAAAACAACAAGCAGTTGATCTTGACTTCAGACAAAGCGCCAGCAGAGCTTAAAGGAGTGGAAGAAAGACTATTAACACGTTTCAGATGGGGTTTGACTACCAGAGTGGAAAATCCTGACAAAGGGCTACGCATGCAGATTTTGAACAACAAGATATTGCAAGATGGCTTGTCAATTCCTCAAGATGTAGTTGAATTCATCGCTGATAATGTGACCGACAACGCTCGTGATCTGGAAGGAATCATCGTATCCATCATGGCACACTCGTTGGTTTACAACAAGGAAATCGACCTAGCACTAGCCAGAAGAGTGATCAGCCAAGCGATCAAGAAGATAGAAAAGAAAAAGATCACAGCAGAAAGTATAGAAGAAGCTGTAAGCAAATATTATAACATCTCGCAAGAACAAATACAATCGAGCTCTCGCAAACGTCAGATCGTTCAGGCTCGCCAAGTGGCAATGTACCTGACTAAGAATCATACAGAGATGTCTCTAGCTCAGATTGGCGCAGTGATAGGGAAGAAAAATCACGCAACGGTGCTCCATGCCTACAAAACAGTTCAAGAACAAATGGAAGTAGACAAAGCATTCAGAGAAGAGGTAGCAGAGATAGAAAGAAGATTGAAGAATTAAGCGATAAAAAGGCTGAATTGAAAACATAAAATGGGCTGAATCTTAAACGATTCAGCCCATTTCTTTTTACAAACAAAACTAAAAAACAATTACTCAAAGTCCATTGGAACATCGATCAATAAGATCTGCGCATCTTCCGTCAGTGACTTGATATTTATCGTATCAACTTCCCAAAGACCGATGGCATCGCGTCTTTCAAGAGTTTTACCATTCACCTCAAACTGTCCTTCAATCACCATGGCAAATACACCATTGGTCGGTTTTCTCACCTGATAAGGCTTCTCTACCCCTTGGTCGAACTTGCCAATACTGAACCACACATCTTGATAAGTATGCAAGCTACCGGCTTCCGAATCAGGAGATACAACAAGAGTAAAGTCATTTCTTTTAGCGTTAAAATCAAACTCCTTCTGATCATATTTTGGCTTCAAAGATTGTGCTCTTGGGTATACCCATATCTGAAAAAACTCAACAGCCTTGTCGGCATTAGCATTAAATTCGCTGTGTGTGATGCCTGTACCGGCACTCATTACCTGTATTTCGCCTTGCTTGATGGTTTGCACATTGCCCATACTGTCTTTGTGTGCCAAATCGCCAAAAAGAGGAATAGAAACAATCTCCATATTGTCGTGAGGATGTGTACCAAAGCCCATCTTAGGCGCTACAACATCATCATTAACTACTCGCAAAAGCCCAAAGCTCATTCTTTCGGGGTTATAATAATTGGCAAAGCTAAATGTATGTTTGCTGTCTAACCATCCATGATTGGCAACCCCTCTAGTATCTGCACCGTAAAATATAGTTTTCATTATTTTGTACCTTTCTTTTAAGTTTGTTGTTTTCTTTATTACATTGCAAAGATAGGGCAACTTTACCTATAAAATGAAACAGAAAAATAATAGCGATCTATTAATATATTTATAGATATAAGATGGTTAATTTCGAATGGTACAGAACATTTAAAGCAATCTATCAGCATGGCAACTTGACCCGTGCTGCAGAGACTCTATTGGTATCACAACCTAGTGTAAGCCTACAGTTGGCATCACTGGAAAACTATATTGGACATAAACTCTTTATCCGAAAGCCCCGAAAGCTAATCCCTACCGAGTATGGCAAGATGCTCTACACGCAGGTGATAGAGTCGGTGGAAAATCTGGAGAAAGTGGAAACCGAGTTTCGCAAAAATGCACTGCAACGCTCCAGAGACATTCGTCTTGGAAGCCCCATAGAGTATGCTCAACAGATTCTACTCCCAAAAATCGGACAGTGTGACGCCAACATGTATCTGAAATTTGGGGTAGCTACGGAACTGATGGACGACTTGGAAAAGAAAGATCTTGATTTTGTGATTGCCACACAGTATATTGAAAAGTTGGGCATCGTGTATGAACCTTTGGAAGAGGAACAATTTATGCTTCTGGCACATTCGTCACTGGCCACAACAGACTTTGAACAGCATATTGCAAGTAACAATTTGCAAGAAGCAGAGAAATGGTTGTTGGAACAAAAGTGGATTTCATACGACAATAAATTGTCGATTATTCGGCGATTTTGGAGAGACAACTTCAACAAACGCCCCCTCATCAAACCACACTACATCGTCCCCAACATCAGCATCATGATAGATTCCGTACAACTTGGCTATGGCATCGCCATCGTTTCCGATCTCTTTATCAAAGAAGAAAATTTACCGGAAAACACCAAGATTATTTGGAAAGGAAAAGAAGAAACCATCAATCAATTGTGGCTAGCATATAACCCATTGAATGTGGAAGATGAAAAAGTAAGAGAAATGAAAAAAGCCTTGCTGATCGAATAAAAATACAACAAACAAAAAGGCTGTTTCTGTCAATGGAAACAGCCTTTTTGTTTTAGCACATTTAGCTAATCTCTACGCTTAGTGTATCGATTTCATCGCTTCAGCCAAACGGACAAACTCTCTACGATAACCTTGTTCGTCATTGTTAAGCCCCTTTTTAGCTAGTGCTATCACTTGTTCGTAATCAGATTCTCCTTTATATTTAGAATTTCGCAAAAGCTGTCCGAACATTGCCACTGCCGAGACGAAGCGAAAATCTTGTGACACATCGTCGCCACCCCTATCCACAACTGCTCGGGAGAGCAATTTACTTGTATTTCCAGCAGGTTCTTTGTAACGCAGCTTGACAGTCAACATCTCGCTGGAAGCATTTTTCACTTTTGACTTTTCCTCTTTCGTTTGATATTTCAGTGGATCTACACTAGGTATCATATTACTAGCCACTCCCACAGGCACTACTTCATAGAGTGCAGTAACGGTATGCCCCACCCCCATTTCGCCGGCATCTTTGGTGTCGTCGTTAAAATCTTCTTTATTTAGCTTTCTGGTTTCGTAACCCACAAGGCGATAGGCTTGCACTTTTGCAGGATTAAATTCCACTTGAATTTTCACATCCTTTGCCAGCGTAAACATTGTACCTTTAAACTCTTTCTCCAAGACTTTTTGAGCTTCTTGCAAATTGTCAATGTAGGCATGATTACCATTTCCAGCTTGCGAAAGGGTTTGCATCTTCCGATCTTTATAGTTACCCATTCCATAGCCTAAGATGGATAGGAAAACACCTGACTCTCGCTTCGATTCAATCATTTTTTCCAATGCGGCATCGTCAGAAATTCCGATATTGAAATCTCCATCCGTGCAAAGAATTATTCTATTGTTGCCTCCTTTTATAAAGTTCTTTTCTGCCACCTTGTAGGCTTGCTGAATGCCATCGCCTCCGGATGTTCCACCAGAAGCCTCCAATCCATCTAGAACTCTGATTATCTTATCTTTTTCACTCACTGGGGTAGATGGCAATTTGACGCCCACCTCGTTGGCATAGACCACGATAGCCACCCTGTCGTCTGCTCGAAGATTATCCAACAGCAACTTCATCGAAGATTTTACCAAATCAAGACGCGTGGCACCACTCATGGAGCCCGACACATCGATCAAGAAAACGAGGTTAGAATTGGGCAAATCTTTCAAATCAACATCTTTTGCCTTCAAGCCTATCTTCACCAATCTGTGGCCTTTGTTCCAAGGCGACGCTCCTATTTCGGTAGAAATATGCACAGGGTCAGCCCCTTTAGGCGCAGGATATTGGTAGTCAAAATAATTGATCATCTCCTCTACACGCACGGCATCGGCTCTGGGCTTTTGTCCTTGATTGATAAAGCGACGCACATTACTATAAGATGCATTATCGACATCGATAGAAAAAGTGGAAAGAGGATTGCTTTGCGCAAGCATAAAGCCATTTTCTACAAAGCTTGAATATTCTTCGGTATCCACCTCATGCCTTTGGGGAGAATGATATACATTATTAGGAAGCACCTCTTTCGTATCCATATCAGCAATTGATAATTGCTCTCTAGAAACCAACAGGTCCTCCTGCGTATGAATTTCATAGTCAGCCACCACCTCATCTTCAGCGATCACAGGAGGCACAAAACGGACTGTTGAATGTGGCGGTGGTGGTGGCGGAACTGCATCATCTTCATCTTCTTGAGGAATCTCAGTAAGGTTCATTTCAACCTCTTGCATACTTAGCGATGCTTTCTGTTTCTTACCCGTTCCGCATGACCAGAATATGGCTAAGATTAAACCCACTACTACAGGTCGGAATTTTATCTTTCTCATAATCATATAATTTTAGTTTATTGATATTTTACTTTCTGTATTTGTAGAGGAGATTGAAAGCCGTATTCCACAAAATTTTCTAAAGTAGATGCATTTTTTTAGCTGGAGGGAAAATAAGTCCTTCTTGTGAATGACAAACGAGTTGACGAGTAAACAAGTAGACAACCCCCTTCTAAATCTTCCCTCCTTGGGAGGGAGGGAGACTTGGAGATGTAGTGGAGATGTAGTGCGCAGCGCGTGAGGGATGGCAACAAAGTAGCCCACAGCCCGACAGGGCGAGGACTACTGCGAACAGCCCGACCCCTGCAAGGGGGCACGCCCACAAAGAAAAAAAGAAGGGTTGGAGGTATGAGTGGGGTTCGTTTTTTCACCAATTGAGAGGTGAGCAGAGGAAAAGAGAATGCGATTTCGGTTAACGGGTTTGGTCTCCGGAATTTGGGTTAAGACGAAAAGTTATCGGCAGATTGAAATATACAGGCACCTTGATTCCATTTAATTTTCCCGGCTCCCAACGTGGCATACGCTCTACGACTCGGATAACCTCTGCATCACACTCTTCATCTATCCCCCTAAGAAGAGTTATATCTGTAATTTCACCTGTTTCATCTATAACAAAACGAACAACAACACGTCCCTCAATTCCACGTTTATAAGCACTTGAAGGATAATTGAGACTATCTGCAATAAATTTCAACATGGCTTGCTCTCCTCCCGGAAAAGTGGGTGAAGTCTCTAAATAAAGCACACATATTGTTCGACTTTCATCATTGATGTTGTCTTCTTTTTTCCATTCTGTTATGGTTTCGTCTAACTCCCTTTCAAGGGCACAACTATCGCTGTGTATCATCTTTATTATGCTATCGGAAATAGTTTTTTGCGACCACATTGCCCCACAAAGCAAAAAGGCAATAAAAAGAAAAGTAAGTTTTATTTTCATAATATCTCCATTTATTAGATTCTATACAATAGATATCTTTTGGTGCAAAATTCCACAAAGAGACAACAATTTGAAATCTATGAACACAAGGAAGAAAGACAGAACAAAAGTTGTATCTTAGTGGTTTAAACTTATAAACATTCTTTTACCAAAAACGTAAAATATGTACGACATAGATAAGCAAGCTTACATTGCCACCACAAGTGACAACCAATCAATATGCCTGATTCCGAAAATGGCAAACCGCCATGGACTAATCACAGGAGCCACAGGAACGGGGAAAACCGTTACCTTGCAAACTTTAGCAGAAACGTTCAGCCAAATGGGCGTGCCCGTTTTTGCGGCTGATGCCAAAGGCGACCTCTCAGGAGTGGCCTGTGTGGGTGGCAACAAGAATAGTGTAAAAGAACGTGTGGCATCGTACAAACTAGAAGAAAGAGGCTTTGACTATCAAAAATTTCCCGTTCAGTTTTGGGATGTATTTGGCGTGGATGGCATCCCTATCCGTGCCCAAGTCAACGATATGGGGCCTCTGCTCCTTGGTCGATTGCTGAATCTGAACGATACACAGTCTGCCGTGTTGACCATCGTGTTCAAGATAGCCAAAGATAAAGGATGGGAGATAATTGACTTCAAGGACTTGCAAAAAACTCTGGAAGATGTGGGCAACAATGCCAAAGAATATACAACCAATTATGGAAATATTTCGGCAGCAAGCATCGGCGCCATTCAACGAGGGTTAATTGCCTTAGATCATGACGGTATAGCGCAATTTTTCGGTGAACCAGACCTCAATATCGACGATCTGATGCAGACCGACGGCGACAAAGGAGTGATCAACATTCTGCATGCAGAAAAGCTGATGCATTCGCCCAAGGTATATTCTACCTTTCTGATGTGGCTCCTGACCAAGCTGTTTGAGGTGTTGCCTGAAGTAGGAGATATGGACAAGCCGAAGCTGGTTTTCTTCTTCGATGAAGCCCATATGCTGTTTAGCGATGCACCGAAAGCATTGGTGGAAAAGGTGGAGCAAACTGTGCGCCTCATCCGCTCCAAAGGTGTTGGTGTATATTTCATCTCGCAAACCCCTTCTGACATGCCCGACAGTGTGCTGGGGCAATTGGGCAACCGAATACAACACGCTCTGCGAGCCTATACCCCAAAAGATCAGAAGGCACTGAAAGCAGCTGCACAATCCTTCAGAACAAACCCCAAATTCAGCACCGAGACAGCCATCTCAGAACTATCTACAGGAGAAGCCTTGGTTTCATTTTTGGATGCTAAAGGTGCACCACAGGAAGTGGAACGTGCATTCATTCTTCCTCCACAATCGCAAATAGGACCAATAGAAGCCAGCGAAAGAGATCAAATGATAAAGGGTTCATTACTCTATCGTTTTTATGCCGAAGCCATTGACAGAGAGTCGGCTTACGAAAAAATAACAACGCTTCGTGAAAATACTTTGAGCGAAAAAGAAGAGAAAGAACTAGAAAAAACACAAGCAGCGCAAAAGAAAGAGGAAGAGAAACGAAGAAAAGAACAAGAACGAATAGACAAAGCTGAAGAGAAAGCCAAAGAAAAAGCGGCAAAAGAGCGCCAAAAAATGTTTACTGGACTAGCGAAGAACGTCTTCGTACCCCTTGCCAAGACTGTCGTAAATGCCTTAGTTGGAACTAAAGGCAAGAAAAGAAAATAAACGGACAAGCCATTTAGGCTGATATTTTATACAAAATCAGAACTCTTTTAACATGTTTTATAACATAGTTAAAGGAGTTTTATTTTTCATCATAACCATTAACTTTGTCAAAAGTAAAAATAAGAAGCAAAACAAAGATTTTAGTAAAAATAGAAGTTTTACATTTATATATCTAAGGCTCTAATAAAACATATGAATTTAGATAAAATATTAATTTCTTCTTGAAAACAAAGTTGGGCATAAAAGATTAACTTGGTTATGAATAAACACTTACAGAGCTAAAAAGACGTTTAGCCTTTGCTAAACATCTGAACCTTAAAAGACTGATTTGTAACCTAAATATAAAGCGCCCTAGCTTAAGAAAACAAAGAAAAAAGAAATCTTTAGCTAAACACTTATTGAACACTATATACATAACAAGGATCAATAAGTCTCTAAACCAAGAAACACTGAAGGATATAATACCAAGTATAAAATAAACAATACCAAAAATTCTATTAAACTCAATTACTTAATTTAACATGAAAAAAAGTAACTATTACTATTGTAGAATAGGCAAAGCAATGAGCACCAAGCTCTTTTTGCAGATCCTATCTCTTATTTTTTGTTGCTTGTTTGCTACAAGTGTGTATGCACAACAAGAAATAAAAGTGAGTGGAACAGTTGTAGATCATACTGGCGAGCCCGTTATCGGAGCTGCAATACAACCAGTGGGGTCTAAAACAGGAACTATTACTGATATTGATGGAAATTTCACCTTGTCTGTTGCATCCAACGCAAGCTTGAAAGTTTCGTATGTTGGATATAAAGAACAAACTGTAAAAATCAATAATCAAACATCATTAAGCATAGTCTTGCAAGAAGACACCGAACTTCTAGACGAGGTCGTTGTGATTGGTTATGGTACGATGAAAAAACGTGACTTGACCGGTGCTATCTCATCTGTAAAAAGTGATGTGATCACCATGTCGCCAACATCAAACCCAATGGAAGCTCTACAAGGGCGTGTAGCTGGTTTGGACATTACTAAGACATCGGGACAGGCCGGGGCTGGAGTAAACATGCAATTGCGTGGAACTCGTTCATTTACAGCTTCAGGAAGTCCTCTATTCTTGATTGATGGCCTACCAGGAGACTATTCAAGTCTAAATCCTAACGATATAGAAAGTATTGAAGTTTTGAAGGATGCTTCTTCAACTGCAATTTATGGATCTTCAGGATCCAATGGGGTCATCATCATTACCACCAAAAATGCTAAAGAAGGAAAACTCAGTGTCAACTTCAACTCTTATATTGGTATCAACAGTTGGTCTACACTACCCAAAGTACATAATGGAGAAAGCTACTTGGGCACTAAGCGTCTTGCAGATCAAGAAGCAGGAAAATACATTGACGATGAAACGACCTTAGGCACAGCCATTTATGATGCATATAAAAAAGGACATACAATCGATTGGTTAGATGCCATACTGAAAACAGGTATCACTCAAAATTATTCACTCTCACTATCAGAAGGAACAGATAAGAGAAAGAATTATTTTTCTTTAAACTATTCTCAAGAAGATGGTCAGTATGAAAGAGACAGCTATAAAGTGTTTTCCGGAACATACAAAACTGATTATCAAGTAAAGAAATGGCTTGCTCTAGGTATGAATGTACAAGGATCGTATAGAAACCAAAGCAAGGCATACAGTAAGCTGGATCGTATTATGGCAACTTCTCCTTATGGGGAGCTTTACGACGGAAATGGCAAACTAAACCCATTCCCTGTTGCAGGAGATAACAGACAAGTAAATTTACTACTGAATGAAAATAAAGATGTATACACGAATGACAACAGGAGACTTAATTTATATATTACCCCGTATATTCGTATTTCACCTTTAAAGGGTCTTACTGTTGAGTCTAGAATCAATGCTTCTCTAGGTTACAGTACAGGTAACTACTATGAAGGCTATGGCTCTTATCAATATTATGACGTAGCAGGAGTAGGTGCAGTAACAAGTGACCCTATAACAGCCAACATGAAAGGAGAGGTTAATAATAGCCACAGTTACAACTATAAATGGGAGAATATTCTAACATACAATTTCAAATTGTTCGAAGATCATGACTTTACTCTAACAGGAGTAACAACTTATGGGCACTCTCAGTCACAATCATCTACTGCTGGTGCTGATGGAATAACAAGCAACATCTATAAATGGACAAATTTAGGAGTAGCCACAGGTAACAAAACCATAAAATCTGGTTACTCTATGGGTAAAGACATGGCCTACATAGGACGTTTAAGCTATTCGTATCTTGGACGCTACTTGCTCTCTGCATCTATACGTCATGAAGGTGACTCTAGATTAGCGAAAGGGCAAAAATGGGATACATTCCCAGCTATCAATGGAGGATGGAGATTCTCTGACGAAGCATTCATGGAGGAAACAAAAGACTGGTTAGATAGTGCTAAAATTCGTGCAGGATATGGTGTTACAGGAGCAGCAGGAATCAAACCTTATGATTCTTGGTCTATTTTAGGACAAGGAAATATCACTTTAGGGGGAGATAAAATAACAAGTTATCAATATCCAGGTACAGTTACCAATCCATTCTTAGGATGGGAAAAATCTTACAATACAAATATTGGTCTAGACTTATCTCTGTTAAAAAACAGGATTGAACTTACTTTCGATTACTATCTTACAAATACAGACGATGTTATCTGGACACAACCACTACCAATCACTAATGGAGGTGCTAGTGCTAAAGACTTCTTCAATAGAAAGGTTAACTTGGCCTCTACTCGCAACAAAGGTATAGAGCTTGCACTAACAACTCGCAATGTGGAGACTAAAGAATTCAACTGGACATCAACAGTTACATTCAACAGAAATTGGGAAAAAGTTACTTCTCTTGGAGATGGTAGTCAAAACCTAATCACTATGCCTGATGAAGACTACACTTTAGCCTTAGGACATGCTGTAAATTCTTACTATTCTCATAAAATTGATGGAGTGTGGCAATATGGTGAAGAAGCTGATGCTGCCGTATTTGGAGCAAAACCTGGATTTCTTAAAGTTAATGTACCGGGCCTTGTTAGAACTGCAGAAGGTCAATACGAAAAAACAATCATAGGAGATAATGGAGAACCTGTAACAACTATTTACAATGCGGACAACACCTATAACATAGGAGATAATGACAGACAAATTGTAGGAAAAAACTCACCTGACTGGAACTTAGGATTCCAAAATACATTTACTTGGAGAGATTTCGACCTATCTGTCTACATGTATGCGCGTTTTGGACAGAAGATTAAATACGACATGCTAACGAACTACGATCCAACTGGAGGTAAAAACTTCCTTTCTCATTTTGATTATTGGACTTCAACAAATGCATCAAATGATTTTCCTGCTCTAAACTCAGAATATGAACTAAAAGATTATGCAGGATATATGGGGCTAGCATATGTTGATGGATCTTTCTTCAAAATTAAGAATATAACCTTGGGCTATACCATGCCAAGATCTCTAACTAACAAATTGCAAATCGACAAGCTAAGAGTATATGGAACAATCACAAATCCTCTGATTGTAGCCAAAAGCCACTTGCTAAAAGATTATGACCCAGAGATGAATGGAAGCCTAGATTTTCCTCTAACAAGACAACTTGTTTTCGGTGTTAATTTCTCATTCTAAAAAGATAAAAAAGATAAAATGAAAAAAACAATATATAAATTAGTAGGTTTGTTTCTCCTCATTACAATGTTTAATTCTTGTAGCTTGGATGAATATAACCCTTCAGCAGGAGATGGAACAACCACTGCTTTTAGCGGTTGGTATGGACTACAAGCATATTGCTACTCTCCTCTATACTCCCAACTATTCACTGCCACTGACTATCTTTCATTAGCAGAAACAGGAAGTGATCTATGGCTTGTAAAAGCCAATGGAACTTCAACAAAAGAGATGTTTTACTACGAAACTCTCACAACAAGTACCAATGCAAGCAACAAAGTATTCAGACAGTGCTACTCATTGATTACCAGCTGCAATACAGTCATCAACGGAGCAGACAAAGTTACAGATGGCGATCCCGAAAAGATTAAAATCTTAGTTGCTGAAGCTAAAGTTTTACGTGCTTTCTATTATTTAGTTTTGACAACTCATTATGGTCCTATAACTCTAAACTTAGAAACTGTAGAGTACCCAACATTTACTCCTAACAGAGCTTCTGAAGCTGAAATTTATGCTCAAATAATCACAGATTTAAAAGAAGCTGCAGCCGATCTTAAGGTAGATCCATATGGTGGAAACTACGCACGTGCAACCAAAAAAACAGCTCTGGGGCTAATGGCTCGTGCCTATGCACAAGGAGCTGGGCTTGATCTAAAGGAAGATGGCAAATCTTATTGGGAAAAGGCTAGAGATGTAGCTGCTGATCTAATCACTAATGCAGAATCTTATGGTGCATATCTGTATACTGATATCTCTGATATGTGGGCAGACGCAAACAATCGCAACAATAAAGAATCTCTATTTACTGCTACAGGACCTCAAGCTGGGCAAGAAGAAGCATTCGTTCATGCACAAGGGGCAACTGCTCTATTTGCCTATACATGCAGTGATCCTGGAAAACTAGAAGAGTTTTGGAACAAGAATCACAAGCCTAGCGACAAAGGATATTTCTATGGACGTATGAATTCAGCTACCTACATGCCTTCAAAATACTTAATGGACTGCTTTGATCCAAGCTGGGATAAACGTTGGGAAAATTCCTTTACACATGCCTACTCGGAATGGTCAATGGTGCAACCTGAATGGGTACAATATAAGGACGGAATCATTACCATTACTCAAGCTATGATTGACAAATATGGTATGAATCCCGAATTTGTAGGCCAAAAGCTATATCCATATGCAGACTGTAATGCAATATCTGCAACCTATGGAGGAAATCAGTATCCTGCATCTGTATGGCCTAAAGGAAAAGGGGCTGAAATTGCAGCAATGGCTAAGAACTCAGATAGAGTTGCCCTATTAGAAAGAAATCACAAGAAAGTTTACGTTGTAGACTATCCTGTGGCAGAAGATGATGATCGTTTCGTTATCACCCTATCAAAGAATCCAATGAGTAAAGAGGATAAATGGAAACGCAAACACTTAGTCATCAATATTGATGATTTATATACTTCTGATGGTTTGCCACACAGCACACCAATCAACAACACTAATATAAATCAAGTATATCCATCTTTAAACAAGTTCAACTGGTCTTACCAAGGTGTATTTATGGGTAGCAACCTACAACGCAAATATGGTGACATGTTTATCATGCGTATGGCCGAAGTCTATCTAATTGCAGCAGAAGCGGAAGTTGCACTAGGTAACGGAGCAGCAGCAGCACCATACATAAACAAGTTACGTGAACGTGCATTACGCAGTGGTGCTGACTTCAGCAAAGTGAAATTGACAACAGTTACTGAAAATGACATCTTTGATGAGTATGCTCGTGAACTTTGCGGTGAATTTAGCCGTTGGGCTCTACTAAAGAGACATAACGCCTTCGAAAGTAGATTGGAAAAATACAATAAGCGTGCAGCGGCAAGCTTCAAGCCTGTTCACTACAACCGTCCAATATCTTATGACTTCCTATCTC
>CALKIV010000033.1 GCA_937995835.1 uncultured Dysgonomonas sp.
GGTGGAGCTATTGGTGCTGCATTATATGCACATTATGCATTAGGTAATCGCAGAAGGAAAGTAGATTCTAATGATAGTCAACAAGGAAGCTTTTTGGGCCCTGCCTATACAAGAGATGAAATATCTGATTTTTTGAATAAGAAAAAAGTGACATTTTTCGAATATCAAAAGAATGAAGATTTGTATTACTCCATAACAACTCATTTGTCTCAAAATAAAGTTATAGGACTCTTTAATGGACGAATGGAATTTGGACCTCGTGCTTTGGGACATCGGAGTATCATTGCATCGTCTCAGAATGAAGAGATGCAAGCTAAGGTGAACTTGAAAATAAAATATAGAGAATCATTTCGTCCCTTTGCACCAGCTGTTAGAAAAGAAAATATATCACAATACTTCGATATAAAGGCAGAAAGCCCGTATATGCTACTTGTAGCTCATGTAGCTCATGAAATAAGGCATGATGTGCCAAAAATAGAATACTCGCACAGCCCCAATCTTTTAGATATTATAAACCAAAAACGCTCCACTATTCCGGCAGTAACACATGTTGATTATTCAGCAAGAATACAAACCGTAGATAAAGAACGTAATCCCTATTTATATAATATCATAAAAGCCTTTGAAGAGCAAACTGGATGTGGGGTTGTTTTGAATACTTCTTTTAATGTAAGAGGAGAACCAATTGTGTGCTCCCTAGAGGATGCTTACAATTGTTTTGTGGCAACAGAAATGGATGTCCTAGTTCTAGAGAATTTTATATTGTTGAAGGAGAATATAGGAGACAATGAGTACCAATAAAAATGGAACAAATGAATCAAGAAAAAGAATTGCTTAAAACATTGATCGATGCGTTAAACTCGTCATCAGAAAGGGAATATATGTGGAATCTGGAAGATAATGAAAGTTCAACCTATTTTCTAGATCCTAGTCAAGAGCCTTTTGAGCCAATAATGGAATATGATGTAGAAAAGCCTATTGAGTTCCAAAGCCGCTTGGAAAAGCTATGGCAAGCACGTCATTGTGAATTTAAAAGAATAATACCGGTGATAACAGTTGCAACTTTTAAAAATAGAAACCGTACTCTAGAAAAACCTATAATCTCTGATTATATATACGAATTTTGAAAAAATGAATCCTAAAATATCCATCATCGTACCGATATATAATACTGAAAAATATCTCGAAGAGTGTCTAGATTCGATATTAAGGCAATCAATGAGAGATATAGAAGTGATATGTATTAATGATGGGTCTACAGATAGTTCTGCACAGTTATGTGACGCTATAATGGCAAGAGACAAGAGAGTTGTTGTTGTACATAAGGAAAATGGAGGGCTCTCTAGTGCTAGAAATTATGGAATTGAACATGCAAAGGGACAGTACACTCTTTTTGTCGACTCAGATGATTGGATTAGTCCTTTCTTGTGTCAGCAGATATATGATAAAGCGATTGAAACGGATGCAGATCTTACTCAGTTCTTTTATCAGGAAGAATTAAGAGATGGTTGTAATAAACCTCCAAGGGTTTCAGAAATTAGTGAGGTGTCTTACGAAACGGCTTATGATAAACTATCTATTGCGTTCAACTCAGGTCCTATGGTCTGGAAATTCTTATGGAAAACGGATCTTATTCGGCAAAACAGACTATACTTTACAGATAAAATTCTATATGAAGATTTCGAGTACACAGCCAAAGGAGCTCTCCTAGCTAATAGAATAGCCATCGTTCCACAGTTTTTATATCACTATCGACAAAGAACAAGTTCAATTTCTTTTGGGAATAGCTATAAAAAAAAGGTTGAGGGTTTTATAATTAGTATAAATAAAGCACTTGTGTTTGCTCAACTTCATAAAGTTCCGATGAGTTGTATTTATTTTTTAGTTGGTCGAAAATATAAGATGCTTTATGTTCTTTCGCAGAGGGTAGGAATAAGATCTTATCTATACTATCGATCTATGATTAAGTCAAATTGTAGGAACGTGGAGAAAGATATTGTTTATAATCATCTACTTGACTTAGACAAATCCATAAAAAACAAGATTACAGCTATTATTGGAACTCCAAAGGAAATAATGTTTGGATCTTTTTCATTAATAGGTGAATTATTACTTCATACATTCAAAAATAGGATGCCCAAAAGAAAATTTTATGAATAATACATTTGGTGTAGAATATCACTTAATAGACTCTTGTAACCTAAATTGTGCTGGTTGTTCGCATTATTCATCATTATCTGATGATAAACAAGGGGTCTCTCTAGAGACTTTACGAAAAGAGCTTCTTCTGCTAAAAGAGAAAACAAATGATGGAATGTCTCTTGATTGGATACGTTTGTTGGGAGGAGAACCTTTGTTGCATAAAGATATTAATCAGTGTATTCATTTGACACGAGAGCTGTTCCCTATTACTAAAATAAGTATTGTAACGAATGGTTTATTGTTATCAAAAAAGCAAGAAGATTTTTTCGAAACTTGCGTGGCTAATGATGTGAAAATACAGATAACTGATTATGGAATTCTTGATATTGAGGAGCTCCACTCTAAAATAACTAACAGAGGTGTTAAATGTGATGTTTACAGAAACGGAACCAATTGGTACTTGAAAAATATTAGACTAACATCAGGCCGAATAGATTGTCTATCGCATTGTTATCATAAAAATACATGTAACAACTATCGCAAAGGCAGAATATATTTGTGCCCTCAGATTGCGTATATTGATGTTTTCAATACTTATTTTAACAAGAATGTAGAAGTCCATACTTCTGACTACATTGAACTTAATGAAATATCTAATTTTAAAGAGTTAGTCTATGCTCTACAAAACTGCAAGCCTAGATTTTGCTATCAGTTTTGTAATAATATCAATAAAGATGGTACAACGGTACATAAGTCAGAAAGAACAAATACGAAGAGAGATATAAATGAATTTTGTGAATTGTAATATATGGATAAAGTATTATTAAGTAATTTGTTAGATACAAATTCTCCTTCGGGAAGAGAGCAGGAAATAGTAACAATAATCAAAGACTATTTCAACGAGATTGCTGATGTTTCTTCTGACACATTGGGAAATGTATATGCAGCAAAAGAGGTAAGTGGAGCCTTAAAGGTAATGTTGATAGCCCATTGTGATGAGATTGGGTTTCAAGTTGCAGATATCGATGAGAATGGATTCATCGCAATTCGCAACTTAGGTGGCTTTGACAAACCAATGATTCCGGGCTCTCAGGTTACTATTTTGAATGAAAAGAAGCATGTTCTAGGGATTGTGTCAAAATTACCTATACATGTTATTTTTTCAGAGAAAGAACAGAAAATAATAGATTATAATGATATATGGATTGATATAGGAGTTTGTTCAAAAGAAGAAGCGTTATCTCATGTCAGTATTGGCGATTA
>CALKIV010000034.1 GCA_937995835.1 uncultured Dysgonomonas sp.
CCAGCCCCGACAAATTTGTCACCACACGATCCACTCCATAAGCCTTGATAGCGAGCTCAATATAACTTCCAGCAGGTATGCCAATCTTATTTTGGCTTTGAGGAAAGAAATGATAGCTACCCTCCGGCAAAGTGATGCTATGCTCTTTGTCCGTATCATTTTTGACAAACAGATAGAGCGTGCCGTAGCACGAAGATGCATTCGTTTCAGACAAGAGTACATCGTTTGTAATTGTCCCCATATACATCTCTTCTGAAGAGCTAAGTCTAAATACCTTAGTTTCTAATATATCACCTTGATAGGCTTTAGCATGTGCCGATCCAACCAACGAAGAGGCTTTGATACGGACATTTTTTCTTGCTCCATCCTTGTCCGTATAGCCTGAAAGAAAGAGATCTTCTGCACTTTTGGTTTCGTCAAACTGTGACTGTGGCACAGGTTTTAGTTGTATATTACTCATAATTGTTTTTATTTTTTTTGATGTGTTGATATATTTGCGATTAATACATTTCGAAGGCATAAACTTCATCCTCTGACATGATGACTGCTCCGCCTTCTGTGCCAATCACCGAAACGATTTTCACCTCAGGCTCTTCCCCCCAATTGGGTTCGCCAGCTAGTTCGAAGAGAGGAAAAACGGAACTGGCTTTGATGGTGATCTTATAACCATTGCTCTCGCCCAATTGTCCCGAAATTTGCTCAAAACCAAGGCTTGCTCCTGTGTCGGAACCAAAGGTGAACCACTTGTCTTGATGAGTTTTAAACAGCACTAAATTTTTGCGAGCTTTTAGCCTTAATAGCTGTGCCAGTTTTTCATAATCGAGCGAACGCACAAAGGTGTTCAACGTCTGATTATAGATATCGTTGTTCTCTTGCTCCGTGAAGCTACTTTCGCTCACCACCCCCAAAGAAACGGGAACGTCCAATTGTCCAGCATCGGCACTACGCTCAATTTCTTCCACCAAACACGAATCATACAAGCTGTCGTCAAGGAACTTATAGGATGTGAAATTGGCTATGTCCATCAAAAATATTTCGGCGATTCCTCCCGAATTATATTCGCAAGAATGGGTTATCTCTTTTAATAATCTACAAGTCATTTTATCCTTTTTTATTGAGAAAAGCGATAGTAGTTTTTGTCGAAAACATACTACCGCTTTTAGTTTTATTCAAAAGATTCGATAACGAATCTTTATTAACCTTCTATTGTCGGTTCAGGTTCTCCCTTTGAGTCAAAAAGAAGAGGTTCTAATAAGCTTTCAGCCTCCAAGATTGGAGCAATTTCGGTTTCCGAACCAGCCATCACCACTGTCCATCCTTTGGCATCGGCATCGGCAGCACCAGATTCGTAGTTGAACGAAGTGGCCGAGAGTCCATTTTTACGTCCCAAAACGAAACATTTGCCGTCTCTATCCACCACCACAGCTGTAAATTTGCCAAGGCTAAGAGCATCACCAGCATTTAGTTTTTCATAATTTAATTCGCCGATAGAAAAGTTTACGGTGTGTGTTCTGTATTTTCCTCCGTTGCCACCTTCTGCCAATTCGTCGGTGAAAGATGCTGTATCTTTCTGGAAGTCTACTTTATACACTTTCTCGCCTCCATTTAATTCTACTTCCTTTATTTTTTCTGTAATGATGGGAGTTCCAATTTTATTTTTTCTATCAAAATTGATCAAATAGATCGCTGCTACACCAGCCACATCGTAGCTACATTTTGCTTTTGTAATATTTGTTGCTAAGTTACAATTTGCCATTTTTATCTCTTTTTATGTGTTAAAATTAAGTTCTGAAGAAAACAAAACACAGGGCTTTCTGAAGAAAACAGCCTCATCCAAAAGGAAAACAAGCCCTGTGTTCTGTTGTTTTTATATTATGAATTGAAATCTAGCCTCTTACGCTTTTTTGTAATAAACTACTTCGTCTTCGAAAGGGATAGCGAAACCAATGCGCAAGCGTCCATCGATGAAGATCTTGCTATCGTGAGGTGCAGCAAATTGCCCCAAACGAATTTCTTCCATATCGCGCACCAAGTCTGTGCCCATCAAGAAGTTGCGAGCATCGGCAGCAATCATTTCATCGTTGCCCAAGCCTTTCACAGGTAGAATTTCCACGTCCATGTATTTTACCACGTCGCCTTCTACTGCGAAGTTTGGATGCACCACCACATTTTGCCCTTCCACTTTGCCCAGTGCTACTTTGATTTTCAACATCGTAGCGTATGAAACAAAGATGCTCAAGGTATTTTCTTCCATTCCTCTGATCACTACATCTTCCGGAATTGCTGAAAGAACTTTTGCCACTTCGTCTAGCACATTGTCTTTGGTCAGTGCCACACCAGCCACCTTAATAGCTTCCGTGCTGTCGGTCAATACCTTAATAGCTCCATCAAAGTCGTCGGCATTCACAGTGCTGTCTCCCTTGAAGATCTTAGCTTCTATCTCGCTAGACAATTCACTAGCTAATAGCGCCATAGTAGCTTCTTCGAGCGATTCGGGCAATTCTTGATTTCTAGCTCCTGGCGAAAGCATCCATACGGTGCGTTTGCGCTCAAGATCGTCGATACATTGTTCGAGATTGATCTTGTAGGTTTTGATTTTCAGTTCTTTTTCGCTCAACTTAGCCACTTGTTGAGGCGTCCACGCACAGTCGCTAGAGTCAGCTTGCAGAATATTTCCTGCAATGTCAATCAGATTCAACTGTGTGTTATCTTTCACCCCGATCACAGGAGTGATTTTTCCTCTCTCTATCAGTTTTCCTCCAAAAACTGCTTTTGTAAACCATTCCATGTTGGAAGATGGGTGATAGGTCAAGGTTGAAATGTCATACATGTTTGCCATATTTCTATTATTT
>CALKIV010000035.1 GCA_937995835.1 uncultured Dysgonomonas sp.
AGGAACATTGTACTGACTTTGGGGTATCATACTCTATTGTGAAAATACAAGCAGATTCTAGACTTTCTGCAAAAATAGCAACTTTTATAACATTTTGATGCTATATTTCTATAAAACATGTAAATTTATCTCAAACAGTGCTTTAATTTATCTAATTATCGGATAAATTAATTGACAAAAGATTATTGTCTGAGCGTACTCTCAGCCTTCTCCAGAACATTTTCCTCAAAAAGAATAAAACTGAAAATACTTTTCCTCACCAGTAAGAGAAAACACCATCAAGACATAACATTCACTCAAAGAGAATTTCTCCAACATTTCACAGCTAAACCATGGCTGTTTGTGAAAATTTGTTTATATTGTTTAAATGATCTAATAACTATCCAACCTTAAGGAAAAAACTATGAATACAATGAAACACAGTATCCCCCTAGCAGTGTTAATGTTCATAATCAGCTTACCAACCATTAGCCAATCTAAATTTGGTAACGCCACCATGGACGAATTAAAAATGACAACTTATGAAAAAGACAGCACAGCCGAAGCTGTCGTTCTGCACAAAGATGTATATCTCGCCTATAAGTATGACAATAATAAGGGCTTCCTATTCGAATACACGCAGAGAGAGAAGATAAAAATACTAAAACCCGAAGGACATCGCTGGGCTGACCAACACGTGAGATATTATGTCAAAGATCGATCCACTGCTGAAGAGATAGTAGGACTATCAGCCACTGCGTATAATCTAGAGAATGGCAAAATCGTAAAAACCAAAATGTCTAAAGACAATATCTTTGAAGAAGACATGGAAGGAAAATGGAAACAAACAAAATTTACCATTCCGGGAGCTAAAGTAGGCTCGGTGATAGAATACAAATACACCATATCCTCTCCTTTCTTCTACGAATTGCGCGACTTTGTATTTCAATCATCTATACCTACAGACTATGTAAAATGCGAAGCTATCATCCCTGAATATTGGATATACAACGTAAATTTTCAAGGAGATGTAAGCTTAGTATCTGCTAAAAAAGAACAAGAAAATTTAAGCTTCTCAATCAGGGATAAATATCAGACTCACGATCACAGATGCACAGGCGACAAATATCTATACATTGGCCATGACCTTCCTGCTATCAAGAATGAACCACACTTATGGACGGTTGACGATTACATTGCAACAAACACATTTGAACTCAAAGCAACTAATTTTCCCGGTAGTTTTCACAAAAACTTCACCACCTCATGGGAAGAGATTGACAAAGACTTCAAAGAAATGAGTGGCTTTGGAGGCAACTTGAAACATTCAGGATGGTTCAAAAATGAAATCACCCCTACTCCCAACCCGAACCTTGAACAAGCATCAGAAATCAGACAACTAATAGCAAATAAAGTGCAATGGAATGACACAAACGCAGCCTACACTTCTAAGCTAAAGAATGCTCTGGAGAAAGGTGTAGGAAACAGCGCTGACATGAATTTTTTACTTATCAATGCATTAACAGCAGGAGGCATTGACGCCTTTCCCGTTCTGTTAAGGACTCGCAAAGCTGGACGCTTACCATACACACACCCATCGGCATCAGCATTCAATTATATGATAACCGGTATCCAAATCGACACAATGCTCTACTACACTGATGCCTCAGACAAGTTTAGCGGCTGGAATATTTTACCTCAGAAATCGATGGTACAGCAAGCCAGAGCAATCAGAGGTCTACGTGGAGACTGGGTAGACTTGAGCACAATATCCACCGGCACTGTATTTCTACAAACCGCAGTTCAGTTCAAAGACAGCCAAGCCGAAATGACTGTAAACGAAGTGCGCAAAGGAATGGACGCTTACAATGCAAGACACACTTTTGCGACCTTCGACAACGAGGAAAAATTTATCGAGAAAATGCAAGAAAAAGAAAATTGCGAAATTGATAATTTTGAAATTACAGGCTACAGTGACATTGATGATCAATTTAGAGTCCAATATCTAAAGAAAACAGACCTTCCACTCACTGGCGATCATTTCTACTATACACTTCCTTTGGCTAATCTGTATACAGAAAATCCTTTTAAGGCTGAAACAAGAAGCTTTCCTATCAATTTCGATTACCTGCGCGCTTATATTCAAGCATTAGAAATAGAAATACCAGATGGCTACGAAGTTGCAGAACTACCCAACTCTGAAAGAATTATTCTCGAAAACAATACCCTTTCTTACATCTACACTATTCGAGTTGTAAATAATAAAATTCTAGTCAATACTAAATATCAATTGCGAGAACTCACATTCCTTACTGATCAGTATGATATTCTGAAAGAATTTTTTGCCAAAATGCTACTCAAGAATAAAGAACAGATCGTTTTCAAGAAAACAGAAAATCAAGGAACCCTAAAAGCAGACAATAATGAAATCGAGAAAACAATATAACATTCTTCCTTTACTCATAATCTTTCTCCTGCTATGTCCTTTAACTAAAATTGGGGCATTTGACTACAACATAGAGAGCATCCCCGACAGCCTCAAAGATGGGGCAGTAGCTGTTCTACGCGATTTTTCGGCAACATATACACAACATGATGTAAACAATGGCACGTTTACGGTGAGTTATGCAATGACTATCCTCAACGAGAAAGGAAATAGCTTTGCTCAATTTTTAGCAAGGAAAGATAAGTTTGTAGATCTGCAAAAATTTGAAGGAATACTAAAAAGCAACACAGGAAAAGAAATAAAGAAGATAAAAAGAAAAGACTTGATAGAATCCAGTTTTTCTGATCAGATGGCAACAGGAGACACCAAGCTATTCTACATTGTGTCGTCCCCTGTTTATCCTTACACCATAGAGTACACCTATGAAATAAAATTCAAAAATGGGATCATCAATTACTATCCATTTAACCCCATCATGGGCACAGGTCAATCTGTAGAGAAAGCAGAGTATAGAATAGAAGTTCCTTTAGAAACCAAGTTGCGCTTCTACTCAAACTTCGATTGCGAAAAACACGATGAAACCACAGAAAAACAAAAGATCTACACTTTTCGAACAGGAGCCATGAAAGCCATAAAGAATGAACCTTTATCACCTTCTTTTTCTGAATATGCCCCAATAGTGAGAATAGGGGTAACAGATTTTTGCTACGACAAATCCTGTGGAGATTACTCTACTTGGGAAAGCTGGGGGGTATGGCAAAACGGACTTCTTAATGGACGTGATATTCTCCCTCCAGATGCTGTCGCAAAAATAGGCGAAATCACCAAGGATGCTAAAACTGATAGAGAAAAAGTAGCTATTATCTATAAGTTTCTGCAAGACAACTCTAGATATGTAAGCATTCAGCTCGGCATAGGTGGCTTTCAGCCTTTTTCAGCAGAGTCTACTTACAAAAACAGGTTCGGAGACTGCAAAGCCCTCAGCAACCTGATGCTGGCAATGCTTAAAGCAATAGACATTCCATCAAACTATACTGAAATTTACTCTGGCAATAGGAAATCGTTAAGAGAGGACTTTCCTGACCCCACCCAAACCAATCACGCTATTCTTAGGGTTCCTCTACCCAATGACACCATCTGGGTGGAGTGCACCTCCTCTACTCTACCTTTAGGTTATATCCATGATGGCATTGCCGGACACGATGCATTGGTAGTCACAGAAGAGGGTGGCTTGTTTTGTCAGCTCCCCAATTACAGCAGTAAAGAAAATCTTGCTGAATCTTTCGTAGAAATGAACATTGCTTTGGATGGAAAAATAGAAGGGAAAATGAAGTTTGTGGAACATGTACATGGCTATGGAGATTGGCAACAGGAAATGAGAAACAATGACCGAAAAACGCATATCAAATACATAACTAACAGAATCAACTTTTCGAGTCCTAGAGTTGGAGAGATTAAAACCTCAGAAGACGTCTCAGATCTACCATCTTGCACCTTGGAAGCCGACTATGTGGCTGAAGATGCAATTAATATTTCAGGCCAAAGAATGTTTATTCCTCTCTTGCCCCTAAAGAAGGGCTATTATTCTACTTTTACGGCAAAGAATCGCACCCTACCCATTGACTTTGGCAATGCTTTTAGCGAATCCGATTCTATTATTATCAATATTCCAACAGGATACTCCATCGAGAGTTTGCCCAAGGCTAAGGAAACCCTAAGCCCTTATGGCACCTTGAGAACTAAAGCAGAGAAAGTAGATGACAACACAATAGTCTACACACAATACGTAGAACTTGCCTCAGATAGGTATGACCAAACAGAATATGATACCCTCAAAGCCTTTTTCAAAGAAATAGCTTCTGCTGCTAAAGCACAGATGGTGATTAAGAAAAATGAGTAATACATCACACGTATCACATATTTACACACAAAATCACAACAAAAAAAGGTAACTCAATTGAGTTACCTTTTTCTTTCAGCGGAGGCGGCGAGATTCGAACTCGCGGTACAGTTACCCGTACGTCAGTTTAGCAAACTGGTGGTTTCAGCCACTCACCCACACCTCCTTTTGCATCCTTAATTAGCGTCCTTCGCTAAAATGCGATGCAAATATAGTTCTTTGTATATAACAAAGCAAGAGATATTCAAAAATTCATTTCCTTTTTTCTCAAATAGTATATCTAGCCTATCTTCTAGCAAGATCAAAGGATAGATTTAAAATTGAAATTTCTCTGCTTTTGATGCGCTAAGTGCTTGAATTTTGGGAAGGATAGTTGCAAAGTGCTCAGACTTCTCATGAGCAGCTAAAGTAGCCTCATCTTTCCATGTTTCGCAAAACATCAACACATTTTTACGAGTTGTGCTTTCAAAAAAATCATAAGCTATACAGCCTTCTTCTTTCTCTGACTTTTTAACCAACTCTTTAGCAAGTTCAATCACTTCTGCACGGTTTCCTTCTTCTACTTGAAGGAATACATTAATTCTTATCATTATTCTAATCTTGTATATTATTTAAATCGCTTTTTCTTTTATCAAATATTCTGCTATTTGCACGGCATTCAATGCTGCCCCTTTGCGAATTTGATCTGCTACCACCCAGAAGCTTAATCCATTAGCATTAGAAAGGTCTTTTCTCACTCTTCCTACATATACTTTATCTTTACCCTCAACAAAGAGCGGCATTGGATACTCTTTTTCCTCTGGTTTGTCTTGCAAAATAATTCCTTCGGCACTTTCAAATGCTTTTCTAACCTCTTCTACTGCCAATGGTTTTTCGGTTTCCACCCATACCACTTCCGAATGAGCACGAAGTACCGGAACACGCACACAAGTAGCACTAACTTCTACATCAGAGTGCATAATCTTACGCGTTTCGTTATACATCTTCATTTCTTCCTTTGTATAACCATTTTCA
This sequence comes from uncultured Dysgonomonas sp., assembly GCA_937995835.1. Classification (GTDB taxonomy): domain Bacteria; phylum Bacteroidota; class Bacteroidia; order Bacteroidales; family Dysgonomonadaceae; genus Dysgonomonas. The sequence continues at coordinate 5,340 of CALKIV010000035.1, forward strand.
GTAAATACATCCACATGAGGAATCAGATTGTATGCTAATTGATAAGCAAACTTTTCCACATTAGCTTCTCCACCTTTAGCCAATTCCTTTAGCTGAGCCACTAACTCATCCATACCCGATGCTCCTGCTCCAGATGCTGACTGATAGGTTGCCACATGCACTTTTTTGATATGCGATAGATCTTCAATTGCCTTCAAAGCTACCACCATTTGTATGGTCGTACAATTAGGATTTGCAATAATCCCTCTTGGACGATTCTTGGCATCTTCTCCGTTTACCTCAGGCACCACCAAAGGCACATCAGCATCCATACGGAAAGCACTAGAGTTATCTATCATCACAGTACCATACTTGGTAATGGTTTCTGCAAACTCAATGGAAACACCTCCACCAGCCGATGTGAAAGCAATATCTATATTCTTAAAATCATCGTTGTGTTTGAGTTCCTTGACCGTATACTCTTTTCCTCTAAGTTTGTATACTTGTCCTGCACTGCGAGCAGAACCAAAGATGGAAAACTCGCTGATCGGAAAATCTGTCCTTTCTTCCAAAAGGCTCAAGAACTCCTGACCAACAGCACCACTAACACCAACAATTGCTATTCTCATTTCTTTGTAATGCTAAAAGATTTATATTTATTGAATTGAGTTACAAATATACATGATAATTTTCGTTTCTCATACAGATGTCTAAAAATGGAC
>CALKIV010000036.1 GCA_937995835.1 uncultured Dysgonomonas sp.
TTTAAACAAAAAAGCTGCCTTGTAGACAGCTTAATCAGTAGCACGACCGGGAATCGAACCCGGATCTAAAGTTTAGGAAACTCCTATTCTATCCGTTGAACTATCGCGCCGTTGCAAAAGTAAATGTTTTTTGATGATCTGCAAACTCCTATATTAATATTCTTTATCCTCATCACTGCATGAGTCTGATTATTTTAATGTATTTTTGTATACTAATCAAGTTTTAAGGTTACTGAAAATTAACAAACAAGAGGGATGTTTCAGATAGGAAATGCCATCGTAGGCAGAGATGTTGTAGAGAAAGATTTTATATGTGATCTGTCTGTCTGCAAGGGCAGTTGTTGTGTAGAAGGAGATGCGGGAGCCCCTCTGGAAGATGAGGAGGTAGAAATATTGAAAAAAATATTGCCTGACGTATGGGAGGATCTTTCACTTGAGGCTCAGGAAGAAATCAATAAAAATGGTGTGGCTTACAAAGATTATGATGGTGAGATGGTGACCTCCATCATCAATGGAGAGGACTGTGTTTTTACGTATTATGATGAGCATAGCATTTGTAAATGCGCTATCGAAAAAGCTTATCGTGAGGGTAGAGTAGATTTTTACAAGCCAATTTCGTGCCACCTTTATCCAATTCGTATTCAGCAGTATAAAGAGTTTGCAGCAGTCAACTATCATCAGTGGTCTATCTGTAAGGCTGCTTTGCAATTGGGGAAAGATGAAGGGGTGAAAGTGTATCAGTTCTTAAAAGAGCCGTTGATCAGAAAATTTGGTCAAGAATGGTACGACGAACTCTGTTTGGTGGTCGAAGAATATTTCAAATCACAAAAATAAGTACGTGATGTCAGCAATAAAACACCCATTGGAGCAGTTTAAATATTGTCCGAAGTGTGGATCAGATCAATTTTTGGATAATAACTTCAAATCCAGAAGGTGTGCTCACTGTGGATTTGTCTATTATTTCAACTCTTGTGCATCCACCGTCGGCTTGATTTTTAATCAGAAAGGCGAATTGTTGGTTGCCACACGAGCTCATGAGCCCTCGAAAGGGACATATGATTTGCCCGGTGGTTTTGTGGATATGTATGAGACGGGTGAGGAAGCCATGAAACGAGAGATAAAAGAAGAAACCAATCTGGATGTTGTTGATCTCAAGTATCTATTCTCTGTGCCCAATACTTATGTCTATTCCGGTTTTGAGGTGCATACACTTGATATGGTTTTTGAATGCCGAGTGGATGACTTTAGCTCAATGAGAGCCGAGGATGATGTGAATAAACTAAATTTTATTTGTAGAGAAAATCTAAACCCTAATGAGTTTGGATTGTTATCAATAAAAGGAATTATAAAAAAGCTGAAAGAAAAAGAATTATAAAATATTCAAAAGTAGATGAAGAAGCTGTTTATCGTATTAATAAGTTTTTTGTGTAGCGCACCACTGATTTATGCGCAGAAGTCTATGTACAGCGAGAAGCTCGATGGACTGTTTACACAAGGTAAAGAAATGTATCTGAACAAAAATTACTTGGGAGCTATTCATAGTTTTCAAGAGTTCGGAAAGCTGTCTAACGATCCGCAACTTTTGCAAGAAGCAAAGTTTATGATCGTAAGCTCTCAATACTATAGAGGAGAAGCGCAAGCTAGTCAATTGTTAAAAGATTATTTGGCTGACTATCCTTCTACACTTCACCACAATCAAATTTGCTTCCTGATCGGGAGTACACATTTTGCAAAGAAAGAATGGAATTTGGCGCTCTATTGGTTCAATCAAGCTGACAGAGATTACTTAGACCCGGCTGATAAAGAAGATTTTATATACAGATCGGCGTTTGCTAGTTTGCAAGAGAAAAAAGTGGACAGAGCCAAAGTAGACTTTGCTACATTGACTCGTACCAGTGAAAAATATTCAGATGCCGCTTCTTACTGTTTGGCATACATCGATTTTCAAGAAGGAGATTATGATCAGGCAATCGCTGTTTTTTCTATCTTAAAATCGAAACCTGCATTTAGAGAAAATGCAACATTCTTTCTTATTCAAAGTGAATACCTGAAAGGAAACTATCAAAAGACAGTAAACGAAGGATTGGAATATTTGAGATTTTATCCTAATACGCCTAATGTGGTGGAAACTAATCGTCTATTAGGAAGTAGTTACTATAAACTAGGAGATGCCTCTAACTCTCTCAGCCATTATGAAAAATATTTATATTCCAATGCAGAACACTTCCGTGAAGATATGTTCCAAATGGGAGACTTATATTATAAGTCAGGAGAATATGAGAAAGCTGTTGGTGTGTTAAAAAAATCAGCATCATCCAGCGATTTGCTTGGACAAGCCAGCAATATGTTGTTGGGGCAATCTTATCTCAAACTGGGGAACACCAATAGTGCGCTCATGGCTTTTGACACCACAGCTCGTCTGAACTTCGACCCGGCGATGAGCGAAGAAGCTCTATATAATTATGTGATGCTGACCAATCAAGGCGTGGATGTCTTTGGTCAATCCATCAAAGCATTTCAACGCTTCTTGACCACCTATCCTAACTCCAAGTATATTAATAATATTAATAATGCATTGGCGTCCACATTGCTTTCGACCCAAAACTATGATATGGCATTGGAAGCAATCAATCAGATCAAGAGACCTGGAACACCTGTTTTGGAGGCTAAACAAATTATTCTTTATCAACAAGGGGTGCAAGCTTTCATCGGAAATGATTATAATTTGGCTTTGAACAAATTTAATTCTTCCATCCAATTGGGGAATTATAACATGGAAGTGAAAAAAGAATCTTTCTTTTGGCGTGCCGAAACGCTCTATCGTCAAGGAGAGTTCAGAGAAGCAGCAAGCGACTATTCTACTTATGTGTCAGAGGTGTCGTTGGCAGAAAAGAATTATTTGCCGGCTCTTTACAATTTGGGATATGCTCATTTTCAATTGAAAGACTACAATAAAGCACTGAATGGATTTAGCCGTTACACCTCAATGGAGTCGGATAAAAAGAATCCTACCTATTCAGATGCACTCAACAGGGTGGGAGACTGCTATTTGTTCAGACGTGATTTCGAAACGGCTGAAAAATATTATGCGCAAGCCACCACTGCCGATCCTGCAAATGCTGACTATGCTCTGTTTCAGAGGGCTTTTGTGTTAGGATTGCAACATAAATATAATGATAAAATTTCTGCTCTGAATAGTATGATGTCTAGTCATCCCAATTCTCCTTACTTGGTGAATGCTTTGTTTGAGCAAAGTAGAGCTTATGTGATGCTGAGTAAGGACAAAGAGGCGATCAATATCTTGGAGCGTATCTTGAAGGAATACCCTAATTCGGCATTTACAGCCAAGTCAGGGGTGCAATTAGGGCAACTTTATTTTAATAATAATAACCCTCAAAAATCTATTACAGCATATAAGGCTGTGGTGAAAGAAGCCCCTAATACTGAAGAGGCGAATATAGCAGTGAAGAGTCTTGAGGCTGTTTATAAGGATATCAATGATGTGGGATCCTATGTTTCATATGTTAATACTTTAGGTGGCAATCGTGTGATTTCTTCTTCTCGTCAAGATACTTTGACTTTCCAAGCTGCTGAAAACGTATTTATGAAAGGCAGAAAAGATGAGGCTAAACGCTCGTTCAGTCGCTACATCGAGTCTTATCCTGATGGACGATTTGTGGGTGATGCTCACTTCTATTTGGGAGATATGGCTTTCAATGCGAATGACAAATCGTCTGCTTTGACACATTTCAATGAAGTGATCAAAGAAAAGAATCCTAAATATATCGCTGATGCTCTAATTTTTGCTTCGGGTATCGAATTCGATAATAAAAATTATGAGACAGCTTATGAGATGTATGCTCACCTGAATGATGTGGCAGGCACAACAGCGAATAGAAATACAGCTCAACTGGGGATGCTTCGTACATCATATCTATTGGGTGAAGATCAAAAAGTGATCAGCTCTGCCAATAAGTTGCTGGAAAACAGTAATCTGTCGGCAGATGTGGAAATGGAAGCTCGATTCCATAGAGGTAAATCTCTGTTAAATGCCGGCAAGCTGGATGTTGCTTACAAAGATTTGGTTTTGGTGGGTAAAAACACTAGAACGGCATTTGGTGCAGAATCACAATATTTGATGGGCGAAATTCTATATAAGCAAAAGGAATATGACAAAGCAGAAAAGCAAATGTTAGCCTTCATGAAAGAAGGAACTCCATACGAATATTGGATGGCAAAAGGGATTGTGTTGCTTTCTGATGTTTATAAAGCAAAAGGAGATATGTTCCAAGCTCGTCAATATCTTGAAAGTTTACAATCTAACTACCGAGGTGGAGAAGCCGATATAGAGCAAATGATTTCGGACAGATTGGCAAGTTTGAACAACTAACTCATTCATGGATATGCAAGATCAAATATTAAGAAAGAAAAAAGAGATGAAAACAATATATAAATCTATTTTGATATTAGGTGCAGGGCTTCTGAGCCTAAGCACATCGGCACAGGACAAGAAAGAGTCGGAACTGAATCGTCAGGTCAATCTTGAGCGTGAATATAATCCAACGCTGAACGAAGCAAGCAAAATCAATACTGCTCCAAATATCTTTTCCCCTAAAATTCAGTCAACGCGTGATGTCCGTTTCTTGGATCAAGCGCCGGAGCTGAATATAAAGAATAACAAACTAGGCAAAGTGGCTTCGGGAGATATTCAAACTAACGTGCCGTTCAACAAGCAACGCTTCTATCTGAAAGCTGGTGCCGGTTCGCATGGTAATATTGATGGCGTGCTTGGTGTGCGTGCTGTGGATACCGAAAACGACAAATTGGATATCACTGCAAGCTATCAAGGGGCAAGTGGAAATGTGGATTATGTTGAACCTATTGGCGAGTTTAAGAAAGCGAAAGCTAAATTTAGCGATATGAAAGTGGGGATGAACTATCAGCACAACTTTGAGCCTTCTGTATTTCATTTTGGAGGATGGTATGAAGGTTTAGGGTATAACTATTATGGTAACCCTTTTACAGATCAGATTACTCCTCAAGAGCTAGATTTAGATACCAAGCAGAAGGTAGACTTGTTTTCATTCCATGCCGGCTTAAAATCGAGTGAAGCCAACCAAGGTTTGTTGAAGTATGCTGCAAATATTGCTTACACCTCTTTCAAGGCTAAGTATGGAAATTTTCTTCCTCCATTAGTTGAAAAAGGGCCTAAAGGGGGAATCATCGAAGGTGATTTTTATTTTTATACAGGGCTAGGGGATGGAAATATTGGTCTAGGAGGAAGTTTCTTAAATCAGTCTTTCAGTGGCAGAGATACTTATGATAAAAGTAAAGAGAACTTTGGAGGTTATACCAATTTTGCTGTAAATCCATACTATAAAATTGGAGATCTTAATTGGGATGTTAATATTGGTGCTAACGTAAGCTTTGTCAACGATGACAAAAATAAGCTAGTTGTTGCTCCTAATCTGACTGCGCAATTTCACATCAACGAAGTACATACTTTATATGCTGGAGTGACTGGAGGGGTAAATAATAACACCTTTGTAGATATTCTGAGAGAAAATAGGTATGTGAGATTAAGCAGTAGAGTAAAATATTCTAAAACTGTATTTGATGTCAATGCAGGTTTTAAATCAGGTGTTATACCTAATCTTGAATTTGAAATCTTTGGAGGTTATAAGCAAACAAAGGATGATCATCTATATATTGCTTCCGCTATGGTTCTCTTAAAAGAAGACCAATTATCTTGGGCAAATATGAGTATGCCTATTTATGATCAAGTTTCTACTGGGCATTTTGGAGCACAAGTAAAAACGAAGTTAATTCCTTATACTACACTCAAAGGTCGATTTGTTGGTTACTTTTATAATGTGAAAGAGCAAAAAGAAGCTTGGGGTAAACCAACCTTTACTGCTGATCTAACAGCTGATATTAAGCCGATAGACAAATTGACAATTTCGTTGCAATACCTGTTGATGAGTGGACGAAAAGGATTTGGGGTTTTGGCTGGGCGTGAAATACCAGATAACGTAGATGAGATAAGTTTAGAGCCTATTCCTGAGAGTTTCTTTTCAGAAAGAGAAATTAAAATGAAAGCGATCAATGAGTTTAACACGCATGTAGAATATGAAGTGTTGGATTTCTTGTCAGTGCATGGAAGAATAAATAATATCTTTAATCAAAAATATGATTATCAACCTGGCTATGCCATGCAAGGTATGAACTTCATGGGAGGGTTTGGTCTGAAGTTTTGATCAGAGAATATGATATAACAAAAGAGGCTGTTTCATCGAAACAGCCTCTTTGTTTTTTTAATCTAGTGGGGAAAAATCATCTTTTCCCACTCCGCACTCTGGGCATGTCCAATCTTCTGGAATGTCTTCGAAAGCTGTTCCCGGAGCAATTCCACTGTCGGGGTCTCCTGCTACAGGATCGTAAACATAGTCGCATGCATCACATTTGTACTTCTTCATCTGATAATAGTTTTAAGTTAGTTGATCATTATTTTCTGAATGATTAAATCTAACTAAAAAATAAGACAAGACAAAGCTGTTTTGACTTTTTTAGGCTTTTACTCTGCTCCTAGTGCCTCATGCAAGATCTCTCCTACTGTTGGATGAGGGAAAACGATCTTTTTGAACTCCTCTACTGTGAATGCCTTTTCGATGGCTATGCCAGCAATGACAATGATTTCAGATGCGGGACTGCCGATCATGTGGCATCCTACAAGGGTGCCATTGTCGTTCACGATGATTTTCACCACTCCTCCTCCTATTTCGTTCTCCACCATGAAGCGTCCGGCAAAAGCCATTGGCAATTGCAAAACTTTGTAGTTTACTCCTTTTTCCGTCAATAGTTTCTCTGTCATTCCCACTCCTGCCACTTCGGGTGAGGTGTACACCACGCTAGGGATAGCCTTGTAGCTCATGCTGTCCTTTTTGCCTAGGAGGGTGTTTACAGCCACTTCAGCCTCTCTGATGGCTGTGTGCGCCAGTAGTGATTGCCCTGTGATATCGCCACAGGCATAAACTCTGTTATCAGAAGTTTGCATTTGCTCATTCACTTTCAAGCCTCGACCATGCATTTCTAAAGAGAAGTTTTCCAAGCCAAAATTTTTGGTGGAAGGAATGCGCCCCGTGCTCAATAGTAGCTTTTCTGCATCTACCTCTATTGTTTCGCCTTCGTTGGTTTCTACAATTACTTTTTCGTTGGTCACCTCCACTACTTTGGCTGAAATATGAAAGGTTACTCCTTTTTTTGCTAGATCTTCACGAAGCATTTTAGATAACTCACCGTCCATGTTGCCTAATATCTCAGGAAGCATTTCCACTACGGTTACTTTTGTGCCTAAGCTGTTGAAGAATGATGCAAACTCTGTGCCGATCACACCTCCACCAATAATGGTTAGAGATTGCGGTACTTCTTTGTTTTCTAGTGCCTCTCTTGATGTCCAATATTCTCTCTGGTCTAGCCCTTTTATAGGAGGAACGAAAGCCTCAGAGCCTGTGCAGAGCATGATGTTTTTAGCAGAATAGGTTTCGCCATTGGCCTCTATTAGGATGTTCTTGGCTTGATCTTCTCCCGCAATTTTAGCTTCGTGTAAAATTTGCTCCACATTTTGAGCAGTCAACTTTTGTCGAACGCCAGCAGTGAGTCTTCTCACTATTCTTTGCTTTCTTTTGATTACTTGCTCTAGCTCTATTGTTGTATTTTCTACTTTTACTCCATAGCGATTGGCTTCGGCAAGGCTATCAAATATCTTGGCAGAATGTAGCAAGGTTTTTGTTGGCATACAACCCTCATTCAGGCAGATACCTCCTAGAGCTTGCTTTTCGAATATAATTACCTTTTTTCCTGCTTTTCCTGCTTTTTCGGCAGCTGTATAACCTGCAGGGCCTCCGCCGATGATTGCTAAATCGTATATCATGGTTTTTATTTAATGGTTTTGTCAATCTTTATAAAGATATAAGAAAATAATAATATTTTGGTGTATATCTCAAAATCAAACTTACGCTATTGGTCGTGTTTGGTAGGATTACATTTTTGAAATCTCTTCCTTAATGTAGCTCCATCTGTTGCTTGGTATTTTAGGTCCAATGACTTGTATTACCTCGCCTGCCAAAAGGGTTCCTAACTTTGCACACGTTTCTAAGTCTTTATTTTTAGCCAGTCCATATATGAACCCGGCAGCATATAGATCGCCAGCCCCTGTGGCATCTTTGCAATTTACTTTGTTTGCTCCTACTTTTATTTTGTAATCTCCTTGCTGAACCCATGAGCCATCTGCTCCTGTTTTCACAATGGCTAGATCTACCATCTCGTGTAGTTTAGAAACAGCCTCTTCGGCAGGTAGTTTCGTTAGAGTAAAAGCCTCCTCCTCGTTTGAGAATACGATGTCTACATATTGTGGAATAATCTTTAGTAGGAAATCTAGATTTTGTTCCACAATATTGAAGCTCGCCATGTCTATTGCCACTTTTAGACCAGCTTCTTTAGCCATTTTTACAGCTCTTTCTATTAATGCATGGCTTTGTACCAGGTAGCCTTCGATGTAAAAGAAATCATATCCTTTGAAGATTTCGGCAGATAAGTCTTCTGGAGCCAATAAAGCAGCTGCACCTAGGTAGGTGCCAAATGTACGTTCTCCATCTTCCGAAATAAATGTAGAAGCTACTCCTGAGGTTTCGTTTACTTCAGTGAGGTGAGGGCGTACGCCATGTGCTACTAGCTCGTCTTTGTAGAGCTTTCCGTATTCGTCTTTGCCTACTCGGCCAATGAAGCCGGTCTCGATGCCTAGACTGGCTAGGCCACTGACGGTATTAGAAGCTGAGCCTCCTGATACGATGTGTTTATCCATCTTACTCAACATCTTGCTGATTTTCAAGAAATGTTCTTCATTGATGAGGGTCATAGCTCCTCGCAATAAGTCTAAAGAGGGTAATAAGTTATCGTCTTTTATCTGCACCAAGGCGTCAACTAGGGCATTGCCCATTCCTAATACTTTCATATAATAGATGTTTTTTTATTTCAATTTGCTCTGCAAAAGGTGATTTTATGTTTTTTGATAAATGAAACAAATCAACTAAAAGCCCTGAAACAGAAGTTTCAAAAGTCATTTAATGCGATTTGTTGTAATTTTTTACACGAAGATATTGTTTAATTCAGAAATTAGGCCTACTTTTGTCGTGCTTTTAAAGAAAAGCGTTGGTTTTAACATTCTCCCTTAGCTCAGTTGGTTAGAGCATCTGACTGTTAATCAGAGGGTCCTTGGTTCAAGTCCAAGAGGGAGAGCAACAGGCAAAATTTTATATATTTTCTCCTTTAGCTCAGTTGGTTAGAGCATCTGACTGTTAATCAGAGGGTCCTTGGTTCAA
>CALKIV010000037.1 GCA_937995835.1 uncultured Dysgonomonas sp.
GTGAAAATTTACATTTCTAATGTAGATATTCCAACCTCTTTGGTTTATCTTAAAAATGAAGACCAAAGCTTAATCAATACAGAAGCCTCTGTTCACACTCTGTTTGGAACGACAAGCCATATCCTCACCTTTAGTGAAAATATTGTAACATTGACGAAAAACTATTTTAGGCATCTATTGAACTTTTCTACTCTCATCACTCAAAGTGGAGCTAAATATCGTATTCCTTATTTGTCGAGACAGCGAAAAATAATTAGTTCAATGTAATAATTCTTCGACAATATTGTTTCTGCTTATCGAAAAATATTTTCTTTTCAACGCTGCCTCCTTTTGAGATAAGCGTTGAATATTTTTTGACGGAATTTATCCACTCCTCTTGCATCGTGATAAATAGAGGGTTCTCTGAAATCATTATATTCAAGGTGTGTAATTGCATTTGTGCATATTTAGAGCTCTTAGTGTCTATATAAGCATAAGATGCATCCAGAGAGATATCAGAGATATAGATATTTATTTTATTTCCTAGTTTGTTTTTTCCTGTACTGCATAGTATCTCCAATTCTTTTATAAACTCTATCAGATCGGTTTTCAAAAGCTTTAAATCTTCATCGCTCAGAAGTTCCAACTCTTTGAAATACAGGATATCGTCGACTATTTCTAAGATAATATGCTTGTCGAAGATGATGGTTGTTGAGTTAAGAGCATGCATTCTAGCCTCCAATCTACGGCAGAGGGCTTTGTGCGATGGAGGTATTGTTGATTCAGAGAATGTTTTAATCGTCACAGAAGTTATATTCTGAAAGTATTTCTTGTAGATGTAAAATTTGTAGAGATTGTCGTATTTTAACACACAAGAATAAGGTATAATATTGCAAGCAACATTGAGTTCTGTTTGGCTGATATCTTCTATACCTTCATATAAATCTAATTGTTTTTCTAAAACATGTCGACTAAAAGCAATAGGATCAGCCTCAGTGCCTCTGAAAGCCAGATTCATGTATATGTTATTGGAAACTGATAGACTGTCGAGGGAAATGTTTAGTTCTTGAGCAAGTAGGACGGCTTCTCCATAAGAAAATAAAACTTCTTTATTTAATCTTCTTATAGCTGCACTTTTTCCTATAGAGAGTATGGTTGAAACATAATCAATACATTCTTTTTTGTTTGTGAAAAAAAGTGATATAGTATCTACTAATTTAGAATTTATTTTCTCTTCCATTGTGTAAATTGTTTAGGCACAAATGTAGAAAAAGATACTTATATTTTAGTATATTATGGGCATATTAATACAAATTTGAGATTCAAAAAAACAATATTATACTCGTCAATTTGCATTTTTTAAAGCAATATGATGTAATTGTATTTATTTATAGTTGTGAAGAGAGCTCTGAGTCTATTTTGTGAAACAAATTGTCATGCTGACGAAAGGACTACATGGAATTTGCAAATAGTGCAAATTATCTTATTTACTAATGAGATTTTTATATACTATGGAGTTGAGAAATTCTTCTCTTCGGTGTCGTGATATGGGTAACTCTTTACCATTGATCACTAACTTCGTTCCACTAACTTTATCGATACGACTGACATTTACCAGATAAGAATTGTGTATTCTGAAAAAATGAGATTTAGGTAATATATCTTCAAGCGAAATCATCGTTTGATGGATAACAAAAGTTTTGCCAGAAATGAAGTTCAACTTTAAGTAGTTTTGCATCGATTCTGCAAACAAAATATCTTCCCATTCTATCCTCTGATATGTGTCTCCTTGGCGAATATACATACTCAGAACATTGTCATTTTCTCTACTATCTAGTATGATGCGTGATTTGTATAAGTCAAGAGCCTTCTGTGTTGCTTGTAAAAAGCGCTGAAAGGTGTATGGCTTCAATAAGTAGTCAACTACATTGAGACGATACCCTTCTAAGGCATATTCCGAGTAGGCGGTCGTCAGTATTGTTAAAGGAGGATTGGGTAATGTTTCCAACAGTTCCAGACCTGTCAGACGAGGCATATTTATATCCAAAAACATCAGGTCGATGGGCTTCTCCTTTAATATTTCTATTGCTTCTAAGGCCGACAGACAGGTGTCGACAACCTCAAAAGAACCAATGTCTTCTAAGAAATCTACAATGCCATCGATGGCATTTTCTTCATCATCCACTATCAAACATTTCATTCGTGGATTCGTGGCTTGGTTGGCTATTATATTAGTCATTGTTTACATTTTTAGATTGAGAATCGTGGAATAGGATGTATCAGAATCATTAATCTGTAAGTTATATTTATTTGCATAAAGAATATTTAATCTCTTCTTGATGTTTTCTAATCCGATGCCTGATTCGTCTTTCTTGATTTTGGGTTGATCAGCATATTTTGAGTTTTCTACTGTCAGTGTCAAGTTTCTACCTAGCTGTTTTAGAGTGATGTGTACATATCCCTTTTCGGTTTTGGAGCGGGAGACATGTTTGAAGGCATTCTCGATGAAGGTGATGAGCAAGAGAGGAGGAAATGTGATACTATCATCTTCCACGTCCCAAGAGCATTGTACGTCTAGGGTGTTTTTCCATCTCATTTTTTCTATTTTGATAAAATCTTCTAAGAAGTCTATCTCTTGTCGGATGCTCACTGTTTCCTTCTGACCATTATAGAGCTGATAGCGAAGGATATTGGTGTATTGTACTAAAACAGAGGAAGCCAGTTCGGGCTCTTTTCTGATCAGGATGTTGATGTGATTCAGTACGTTAAACATAAAGTGAGGATTGATTTGAGCCTGAAGGATTTGCAAGCTGGAATCTGCTAACTCTTTCTGCAATCTGATATTTTGCTCAAAGAATCTTATTCCACAAAAACTAAGATTGATGACCAAAGAGGTGAGAATGATATTCAAAAACTGATATTCGCCAATGTTCCACTTTTGCATAAACTCTGAGGGAGAAAATATGCCTATATGTTCCAATTGATTGAACAGAATAATAATGAAAGGAATGCAGATGGCATAACTTAAGGATAGAACAAAAAACTGAACGACAAATTTCAGCATATTTTTGTCATTCATGGCTTTTCTCAGCAATGATTTGCTCAGATAATTCGTAAATGGATATGCTACCACCACCACAGTAAGAGCAAAAGCAAAAGACTCATAAATGCCCATTGCCTCCATAAATTGAACCCAATAGACAGTGAAGATAAAACCCCAAGTGAGGTTGACAAATTGGTCTAAATTTTTTATATGATCAAATTTCATGCTACAAAGGTAAGCGATTAATTTATAGTGAGCTTGCCAACAATCAAAGGTAAAAGTCCAACGATCAAAATCATTTCGCACTTCTTGAAATCCTCATGATATTTGCAACGTAAAACTGAATAGAAAAAGGAATTATTTAAAGATAACAATTAAAACCTATGAGATTATTATTGACTTGTTTTTTTATCTGTGCATTAAGTTTATCAAATTATGCGCAAGTATCGTTAAAAACTGAATATTTTGGAAAATCTAACTATCGGATCAATAAGGACGACAAGGACGAACGAGTGGGCGAGAGTAAAGGTTCTGCTATGGTTTATCAGGCAGCTGTAAATGTGCCTTTGTCTCTGAAATTTAATGAAAATAAACGTCCGACGATGTGGTCTGTCAGTGCTGGAGGAACTTATGTAAACCTGAATAATGAGAAGTTTACAGAGCCGCTCGTTATTGATGAAATAATGAATTTAGGGATCAGTCTCAATCACCTCAGACCATTGAGTGCCAAGTGGTCGATGATGGCTAGCCTTGGAGGTGGAATATTTATGCCAACTACTCGATTTTCTAAGATAAGATATAAGAACGTACTTGCCAGTGGGGCAATTGTCTTTATTCATCATTTCAATGACAAGTTTCAATTTGGAGGAGGAGTAGCGATGAACAACTCCTTCGGCTTTCCGATGGTGTTTCCAGCAATCTATCTCAATTGGGCTACTCAAGGGCGATTTGGAGTTAACATATCATTGATGGATGGTTTGGCATTATCGGCAAATTATGAGGCTAGCAAAATGTTGAAACTGAATGTTGTTGTGGAGATGAGTGGCCAAATGGCTTTGTTGGAACAAGAGGGTAAAGATAAAATATTTTCGCATCAATACATTGTTGTGGGATTCCGTCCGGAGATCAAACTGGGAAGTCGAGTAACGATACCCATAACTTTAGGAATCAGTGCTACACGTCCGGCCGAAATGTCTAATAGAAATCTTAAGAGCATGTTCAAAAGTAAAGGCTATTATTTTCAGGTGGCTCCTTATGCCTCTGCTGGGCTAAAAGTAGGATTTTAGCTTGGTAGATGACAATAGACGGGTATAAAATACAGACTGTTATTCTCTTGCATAGTTCTCTACTGATATATGAATTAGGGAGGAGGAGGCAAAAAGTAATTTTAAGTTCTTTTTTATTGATTTAAAAAATTAACTTTGCGCGTAAGGAGAATATTTCTACTTACGCAATCTTACTTGTGGCTATGGCTTTTTTCAAAATATCACAGATCAAATCGGTACTGTCCTCTATTCTAGCTTATAAATGGTCTATACTATGTAGTATTTACTTTTGTATGATCGTTTTTTATCCAAATTTTTCATCAACAGAGTTTTCTTCTTTTGCTATAAGTAAATTTTTAGGAGCCGTATCTTTGATCTTTATTCTGCATGTCTTGGCAAAAACAAGGTATACCTTACCTCTGACTATTCTATTGGGGATAATAATCATTATCAATGCTTATTTCTCTTTTGTGCTTACTACCAATTTTATAAGTTTGGGGATAATAGCATCTATGATCGAGTCTGATGTTAGTGAGGCTGTAACGGTGTTAGGTGGACGGATATTGCCCATCCTGATTATTGTTGTATTGACTACGAGTTTGATATACTTGGCACTGAGAGAGCTGAAGGTGTCGGCATTAAAACGACGAGTGTCTGTTTTGATTGTCTTCTTTTATGCCTTTTCTTTACTTCCGGTGTTAACGCTTCGCCGTATTCTTCTTACTAATTTGAGATTTCAGTTTCATAGTCTTTCTCTTTTTTATACACAATTGGTAGTAAATGAATATTCTCCTCTTTTATATGGTAATGTAGCAACGTTGGTGTCCTATGTCAATGAGGTTAGCACACTTAAGCAAGCTTTCCAAAATGAGCGAAAGATTAAAGATGGGATGACTATCAATACAGAATTGAGTGATTCTTTGAAAGTCAGTAAGATTTATTTAGTGGTGGGTGAAAGTGCTACTCGAGCGCATATGTCACTTTATGATTATAGTGTAAAGACGACTCCATTTTTAGATAGCTTGTCGTATGTAGATAGTGTAAACATGTCTTACTATTATGCTTTGACAGGAGCAACTCTTACTCGTAATTCTGTTCCTATGATTTTAGGAACCTCTTCGGCTCACGATAGAACAGCATTTAGTCGAGAAAAAACACTGCTTGATTTAGCAAATGAGTCTGGATACGAAACATTTTGGCTTTCCAATCAACCTCGAGTTGATAGTTGGGATATTCAAATGGGGAGTTTTATTTCCAGGTTATCTCAGATGTCGCAAAACTTACGTCACTTATCTCCTGCTTATGGCGAAGACTTTGATGTGCTATCTGCATTAAAAGAGGTGCATGAGGAAACTGATAGGCCCCAGCTTTTTGTTTTGCACATCACTGGTAGCCATGAGACTTATTCAGATCGCTATGACGAAATAGATGAAGATGCAATAAATGGTGAAGGAGTTGTTGTTGACTATGATCGAAGTATTTATCATACAGATCGGTTCTTGCAACGGTTATATAATGAAGTGATGAGCAAAGATCAATCTTCTCTTCTTATTTATATGTCTGATCATGGTGAGGATATAGGCGTGGGGCATGGCTTTACGATGACCAAAACACAATTTAAAGTTCCTTTAGTTACTATAAATAATAGTTTGTATTCAATAGATTCTGTGGTTGCCAAGTATTTGGATCAACAGGTATGGGAAGCCGAAACTGAGTATAATATAAATACCGGAAGTATTATGTACATCGTTTCCGATGTTTTGGGATATACAATCAGCGATGATTTGGTAGAGCAGGTTATTGATGATGGAAGATCTGTATATCATAGGGATGAAATCTTCTCTTATAAAGAGATTTTTGAGCAAAAAAACTCCATTGAAGACTAATTTTCTATTTTCAGATAAAGTACATATACTCTAAATGAAACAGAGAGATAGATCTATAAATATGATATTAAAGGCACAATCTTTGGATAGTTGAACGTTTGATGTAACAGAATATAAGTATTAGCGTCCTATCTATTCAATCTAAATTAACATAAATTTTATATGAAGAATTATTTATTACACTTGGGAATTATCGTGTTAGTGACTGTGAGTGCAGTCTCTTGCTCTCAAAAAGCAGCAGGAACTTATTGGATAGATAATCCTACAGGTGAGCAAATTGTTGTATCTGTTGACGATACGGAATATACCATTCCACCAACATCGGGACTAGATGTTGAGATAGAATATGGTAAACATACGTTAAAGTATGGAGATCAGTCGATTACTGTATTCGTGAAAAGTAGTGTTGATAAAAAAGTTATCATTAACCCTACGCAAAGCAATTATATTAACTACTCGCAACTATATGTCGTTGATGGTACTGATGATGAAACGTTCGAAAGTTTCTATGAACATTTTATCAAAATAAACGGAGATTCTATTGATATCAAGATAGAAGGAGATACCGTAAGGGTATTTGCTCCTATCAAAGTTTACAACGATTTGTTTATTGAACATACACAAAATTCGTGGGAGTATGGTTTGGATGAAAACTTAGCAGATAATGCAACAATCTTTAGCGATACGGGGGAGCATTTCCAAACCTCTAGAAAGAAGATCTTCAGAGAAAAAGAGTCTTGGGACTTCTTTAACGATGGTGCGTTAAAAGATTCCGATGTAGAAATAATTATTGAAAAAACAGCATATAAGGATCTGCCTCGTTTCAATCCTGTGCCAGAAAACTTGGCTAAAGTGCAAGGTGAAAAATATCAGCAGTTTTTACAAGCTTATGTCGATAGCTATTATGAATGGTTTGATAAAACCGGAAAAGAAACACTAGGAGGACCAAAGCCCTTTGATGTAGTGAAAGAAGACTCGGAGTTTAACAAATTGAAGTTGGAATATAGAGAACTCTATCCCAACGATCCTAGTTTTACAGATGCATGTTACGAATATTTTAATGCACACGTGCCTGTTCAGCACCGATTTAACTTTTTAATTATCGATTGATTTAAATATATAGAGATAGCCTGCTTCTGCAGGCTATCTCTATATATTTACTAGATATTCAATCCTTAGATCTTTTTCATTTTCAACAATAAGCTATTGCTTACTACACATACCGAACTCAGCGCCATGGCTGCACCTGCTATCATAGGATTGAGCAAGAAACCACTGATGGGGTAGAGAATACCCGCTGCAATGGGGATGCCAATGATGTTGTAGATGAATGCCCAAAATAGATTGGTGTGTATGGTCTTCACTGTGGCTTTTGACAGGCGGAATGCTTGATTGAGCTTTTGCAAGTCAGAGGAGATGATGGTCACTTGTGCCACATCAATGGCAATATCGCTTCCGTGTCCCATGGCAATGCTGACATCGGCTGTTGCCAGAGCACCACTGTCGTTGATGCCGTCGCCCACCATGGCCACCACTTCGCCTTGCTTTTGCAGGTTGAGGATGAAATCGGTTTTTTCTGAAGGTAATACTCCTGCAGTCACCGATTGGATGCCTATTTGGTGAGCAATCAGCTCGGCTGATTGTTGATTGTCGCCTGTCAACATGTGCACCTTCAGCCCTGATTTATGCAATTGTGCAATGGCATCTTTAGAGTTTGCTTTTATCTTGTCAGCAATGGCAATCACAGCATACACTTGTTGTTGATCGGCAAAGAGCACAAGGGTGTTGGCTTCCTCGCCTTGCTTGGCTATCAGTTGTTTCACCTCAGGCGATACAGCTATTTGGTTGTCGGCTATCAGCTTTTGGTTACCGATGAAATATATTTTCTCTTTCACCACGCCAGATACGCCTCGCCCGGGTAGTGTGTTCACCTTGATGTCTGCAATGAGTGTTGCCTCTGCTTCCAAATGTTTTTTAACGGCATCAGCCAAAGGATGTTCCGAATAAGCTTCGATGCTGAAAAGAATGTCTTTTAGCTCTTTGCTTTCATCTCCCACCCACAATAAGGCTGTTACCTGGGGCTTACCCTCGGTGATGGTTCCTGTTTTGTCGAGCACGATGGCTGTCACTTTTTTGGTGCGTTCAATGGCTTCAGCTCCTTTGATCAGGATGCCATTCGAAGCACCTTTGCCTATCCCCACCATCAGGGCAGTGGGCGTTGCTAAGCCTAGGGCACACGGACAAGCGATGATCAGCACGGTGATCATAGAGAGCAAACCTTGCACCACACCATTGGCAGGGCTAAAAATGATCCATGCCCCAAAGGTGATCAGCGCCACCAGCACCACCACCGGCACAAAGATGCTTGCTATCTTGTCCACAGTTTTTTGGATGGGTGCTTGGCTTCCTTGAGCCTCTTCCACCATGCGAATGATCTGAGAGAGGAGGGTGTCTTTGCCCACCTTCTCGGCCTTATATTGAAAGTTCCCTGTTTGATTGATGGTGCCTGCATACACTTTTTCGCCTGCGTTTTTTTCGGCAGCCAGAGGTTCGCCCGTGATGGTGCTTTCGTCCACAAAGGAGTGCCCTTTGGTCACCACTCCATCCACTGCAATCTTTTCTCCAGCCTTCACCAGTAGTTCGTCGCCCAGTTTTACTTCTTCTATTTTAATTTCTACAAACTCACCATCTTTCACCAAGGTGGCTGTATTGGCTTGCAAACCGATCAACTCCTCGATGGCTGTTGCTGTTCCTTTCTTGGCACGGTCTTCTAAGTATCGACCAAGCAACACGAAGGTGATCACCATACCTGTTACCTCAAAATAGACATGAGGTTCCATGCCATGGTTGCTCCAGAATTCGGGGAATAGGGTGGTGGTGATGCTGAACAGATAGGCTATGCCTGTGCTCAGTGCCACCAGTGTGTCCATATTGGAGGTCTTATGCTTTAACTGTTTCCATGCTCCTGTGAAAAACTGACTTCCGAAGTAGAGCACATAAGGCGTTGCCAATGCCCACATGATAAAATTGGCATAAGGCATCGTATGATACCCCATGGCAATGACAGCTAGCGGAATACATAAGATGATAGCCCCGATGGTTTTGTTCTTCAGAACAGATAATTCTTTTGCTTTCACGGCTTTGATTTCTTCTCTGGTTTTGCCTTCTATCACCAGTTCGAAACCGATACCGTCTACTGCTTTTTTTAGTTCCTTGGGGGTAGTTGCTCCCTCTTCATATTCTATGTGGGCTATTTGTGTGGCAAGATTTACGCTTGCTTCTTTCACGCCCTTTTGCTTGGCTAGGGTTGATTGCACATGTGCTACACACGATGCGCATGACATGCCAAGAACGTTATATTCTTTCTTTATTGTTGCCATTTTTATTTTCTTTAATTTTGATAAGACAAAGATAATGACAGATCAGATAAAAGATGTTATATAATTTCTTGTTAGATTTATATTAATCTAATGTGTTGCACAGTCTTTCTTATCTCTTTCTCCTCAACTCTGCTCCATCCTCATCCGAAAGTTTGGTATAGCCCCAAAGATGGATAAGGGCAAGGGCTGTGACAAAGAAGAAGGATAAACGGAAGTCGGCAACAGAATAGCTATCAGTGTCTTGTCCGTTGATCATGCTAGAGAAACGCAGAGCGACAGCTCCGATAGCAATTCCCATTCCAGAGGACATTTGCTGAATGGTGCTATAGAACGAATTGGCATTGGTCATCTTGTCTGATGGAATATCGGCAAAAGCCAAAGTGGTGATGCTGGTAAACTGCATGGAACGTGCCATTCCCGAAAGAAACATCACTGCCACCACAATATATACAGGGGTGGTGGGCAAGAGAAATGCCGTGATCAGCGTGAAAATGGAAATGATCACACCATTGACCAATAGAATATTACGGAACGAAAATCGACGAACAATATATACGGTGATAGACTTCATCGACAGATTGCCGGCCATGGTGGCAACAAACAGCAAACCGGCCTCGAAAGGATTGAGCCCAAAACCAATCTGAAACATCAAAGGCACAAGGTAAGGCGCTACACCAATAACCATCCGTGAGAGTGTACCCACAAAAATGGTGATTCTAAAAGTTTTGATCTTCAAGATAGAATAATCGATCAAAGGATTAGAGATGTGTTTAGAGTGTTTGAGGTTGAGGTATAAAAGAAATACGCTGATCGCTAAAATAATGAAAGGCAGATAATATGGAATACCCTCCTTGCTGAACAACTCTACGCCATACATGAAGCCAGCCAAACCAAAGCCACTAAGGATAAAGCCCGGCATATCCAGACGTCTTTTGGGTTCTTGTGTCTGATCGTCAGCCGGAATATTTCGCCAAGCCAGAACAATGCACAGGATGCTGAAAGGAATATTTAATAGGAAAATCCAATGCCACGACCAATATGTGGTCAGATATCCACCTACCAATGGGCCTAAGATGGGGGCTACGAGGGCGGGTAGGGTAATGTAGTTCATGGCGACCACCAGTTCACTTTTGGGTGTAGCTTTTAGCACAGCTAGTCTGCCTACGGGTGTCATCATAGCTCCTGATATTCCTTGAAATATTCTGAAGAGCACAAATTGTGAGAGTGTTTGTGCAGAACCACACAACAATGACGAAATGATGAACAAGCCCACAGCTGTGCAAAAGACCTTTCGTGTGCCATATCGGTCGGCTATCCATCCACTGACGGGGATAAAGATGGCCAAGGCGATGAGGTAGGAGGTGATTCCCGAACTGATGTGAATGACATCCGTGCCAAAAGACTTTGCCATTGCCGGAATGGCTGTGTTGACTGCCGTGGTATCTAGGTTTTGCATAAAAAATGCAATGGCAACAGTCAGGGCAATAGTGGTGGATCTTTTTTGGGGCATAATGCAAAAATCATTTCGGAGAACAAATTTACCCTTTTTTTTGGACTATCATTATATCTTGTCCAGTGGTTTGCGTTTGTTTGCTCCAATCTGCTTGAAGTGGCTAGGAGTCAGTCCTGTTACCTTTTTGAACTGACTGCTGAGGTGTGCCACGCTAGAGTAGTTCAAATTGTCTGCAATCTGGCTGAGGGTCAGCTCGTCATAGACCAATAATTCTTTCACACGTTCTATTTTCTGAGCGATGAAAAACTTCTCGATGGTAGTGCCCTCTATTTCCGAAAAAGTATTGCTTATATAATTATAATCGTGATGCAGTTTATCACTTAAGTAATCGGATAGATTTATTTTAGAATTATCATTGTTGTAATGAATCAGTTGCACAATCAGCGTTTTTATCTGTTCTATCAATCGGCTTTTCTTGTCGTCAATCAGTTCGAAACCTAAACTTTCCAGTTTATTGCGTAATTTCTCTTTGTCATTATCTGTCAGGTCTTTGTCCAATGTCACCTCGCCCAATGTGATGGCAGTAGGAGTCAGATTAAGATTCTTTAATTCGTTTTCCACCACCATGATGCAGCGATTGCACACCATGTTTTTTATATATATATTCATTCCTATTCTTTTTTATATTCTCTATAAGATAATCATCCAAGCATTACCACAAACGATCATGATTTTAGCCTAAAATAATGATTATTATGGTAGAGAGAGATTTGTTTTCTTTTTGGTGTGTCTATTTTGTCCTGCTTAAAGATAGTTGATTTTTGTGACTCTTTTCTAATTAGAGCAACCATATCTTTTATAAAAGATTGTTTAACTTTGTCACTTTCATCAACTGAGGCGAAGAACTTCGTCGGCGAAATATGAAATATAAATCTGAAATTAATTTACTTTAATAAAAAAATATACCTATCTTTGCCACCGTTTCACTTAAGTAGAACTAATATAGTGGCAAAATATAGCGAATATAAACTGATCCTTAAGGATTTACCAGATGGTAAGACAAAGCGTGAGTATGCGTTGGATGATGCTTTTTTTAAGCTGATCAACGACGAAGATTCTGACGTGAAGAGAGGAAAGGTGGCAGTCGTTGTGGAGATTGCTCGCACAATTAAAGCATTTGAGTTGAAGTTTAGTCTCAACGGAGATATTTTTGTGCCTTGTGATAGATGTTTGGACGATGTAGTGATGCCGGTAGATGTACAACAAAAATTAATCGTAAAATTCGGAAAAGAATATTCTGAAGAAAGCGATGAGATAGTTGTTGTGCCCGAGGATGAGGGAGAGATAAACATTGCGTGGTTTCTCTATGAATTCATTGTACTGTCATTACCTGCCAAGCGTGTTCACCCTGCAGGAAGTTGTAATAAAGTGGTGTCTCAAAAATTGAAAAAACACAGAGCTATAGATCCTAATGATGAGGATGGCGATGATGATTTTGATGATGCTGATGATGATCAGGACGACGACGCAGGAGCTTCAGATCCGCGGTGGAATGCCCTGAAAGATCTGGAAATGGATTAAGAGGAACAAGGATAAAAGAATTATATTACAGTATTTAGATAAAAAAGTATATTGGATAATATACAAACAAGATTATACAATAATTAAAATTATAATAAGACAATGGCAAATCCGAAACGTAGACAATCGAAAACAAGAACTAGAACAAGAAGAGCTCACGATGCAATCAATGCACCTACACTAGCAATATGTTCAAACTGTGGTTCTTGGCACATTTTTCACACAGTATGTAGTGAATGTGGATATTATCGCGGACAAATAGCTATCAATAAAGAAGCTGCTATTTAAAAGATAAAAACAAGTTAACGCCCTATTTATTAGGGCATTTTCTATATATACAAATAAATAAAAGAATGATCAGAGCTGCAATAACAGGCGTAGGTGCTTATGTTCCGGAAGAAATCATTACCAATGAACAATTGGCAAAATTAGTTGATACTAACGACGAGTGGATCATGAGTCGTGTGGGCATCAAAGAACGAAGAGTGCTGAAAGGAGAAGGTAAAGGGACATCATACATGGGAGCTAGAGCTTTGGGTCAATTGTTGGAAAAAACTAATACGAAGCCAGAAGAGGTGGAAGTGTTGATTTTTGCCACTACAACTCCAGATTATCCTTTCCCGTCTACGGCTGCAATGACTGCTGAGGCGTGTGGGATAAAAAATGCATTAGGTTTTGACGTGCAAGCTGCATGTTCAGGCTTTTTGTATGCCCTAGAAGTTGGATCAAACTTTATTAAATCAGGAAAATATAAGAAAGTAGCTGTTGTGGCAGGAGATAAAATGACTGCTATAACAAACTATAAAGATAGAACCACTTGCCCTTTGTTTGGTGATGCTGTGGGAGCAGTAATGCTAGAGCCTACAACCGAAGAGTTTGGAGTAATGGATACCATTCTTCATGTTGACGGAGTAGGAATTCCTCACTTGCATATGAAAGGTGGAGGTTCGGCTTACCCTGCATCGTACGAAACAATAGATGATGATATGCATTATGTGTACCAAGAAGGTCAAGTAGTATTCAAGCACGCTGTTTCTAAAATGGCAGATGTGTCTTCTGAAATTATGGAGCGTAATGGATTGAGTGGTAAAGATGTTGCTTATCTTGTGCCTCATCAAGCTAATGTGAGAATCATTGAGGCTGTGGGTAGAAGAATGGGGGTTTCGGAAGATCAAGTGATGATCAATATTCAAAAATATGGAAATACAAGTGCCGGTACTATACCTGTATGCTTGTCAGAATGGGAGTCGAAGCTGAAAAAAGGCGACAACCTCATACTTACAGCTTTTGGAGCAGGATTTACATGGGGTGCTGTATATCTAAAATGGGCTTATTGATATTCAATGCTTAAAATAATATCAAAAAGGCTATCTATACTGATAGCCTTTTTTTATCTTTATGCTTTGCTAAAAAAGAACTAAGAAAAAAGTATAATATCGTGCATATGAAGTATCTGATAGGAGGACTGTTTACAATTCTTATTTTGGGGATGATTGCTTGTAGCAATGATAAAGGATCGGGCAATGTAAAACGTAAATCGGATGTTGATCATCGAGATTTACGTATCTTCAGAGGATCGGCAGAGGGTGCAAAAGAGGTGTTTCCTGATACGATTAAACTTATTCATCATCTTGATATAAAGGATATAGTGGATGAATATGGAGAAATAATAAGAAAAGATACCACTATACTGAAAGAGCCAGATACTATCTATTTGGATGTAGATAGCCTTTATCGGGAGTTGGTGATGAATAAATATTTTAGTTCCATTTATAGCAATGAGGTGCAATCGAGAAATGATATTCAGTTCGAATTTTTGCCGGATGAACCCACACTAATGCGTTATGTGGAACGAAACCCAAATCTAGTAACCATTATTTCTACATATCAATATAATAATAATGAGTTGGAGGTGCTGAAAGGTGGTGTTACTCCAGTGTACGTTGCCTATGTGGATGAGAAAACAGGCGAATATTATAGAGATCTGGGCTTAGAACTACCTTTGATAAAAGATAAAAACGAGGAGAATGGAGATTTTGTCAGTGGAAAGCCTTTGGAACCGATGGACAAAGAAGTGATAACTCTAGAGTCGGCTCTGAAAAAGATAGGATTTGACGATCCCAAAGATTTTAAGAATCCTAAAGATTCAGTAATTTGGGTCAACTTAAAGTATTACTTTAGATGAGGTGATGAACACCAAGTCGAGATATTAAAAAACGTATTTCAACTTGATGCTCTGAGAAGAGGCACAATTGGAATAAAACAAGTATTTTTGCAATAAAATAGAAAATAAGAAGATGAAAAATATAGTGGCCATCGTAGGACGACCTAATGTGGGGAAATCTACACTCTTTAATCGTTTGACACAGAGTAGACAAGCTATCGTTGATGATGTTTCGGGAACAACTCGAGACAGACAATATGGCAAGGTGCTATGGGGAGCAGAAGAATTTTCGTTGATAGACACCGGTGGATGGGTAGTCAATTCAGAGGATATTTTTGAAGATGAGATCAATAAGCAAGTACAAGTAGCATTGGATGAAGCTGATGTTATTTTATTTGTGTTAGATGTTATGAATGGGCTCACAGATCTAGACCTAAGTGTGGCGCACATTCTCAGACGTGCTGACAAACCTGTCCTTTTGGTATCGAACAAAGCAGACAACTTTGATCTGCACTACGATTCAGCAGAGTTTTACTCCTTAGGTTTAGGAGATCCTATCAATGTGTCAGCTGTAAATGGTTCCGGTACAGGAGATTTGCTTGACCTTATTCTTTCTAAGTTTACAAAGAAACATGAAGATGAGGAATTGGAAGAAATACCAAGATTGGCTATTGTGGGGCGCCCAAATGCAGGAAAATCTTCAATACTGAACACACTGACAGGTGAGGGTAGAAGTATTGTAACAGATATTGCTGGTACAACACGTGACTCTATATATACAAAGTATGATAAATTCAATATGGACTTCTATCTTGTTGATACAGCAGGTATTAGGAAGAAGAATAAAGTGAACGAAGATATTGAATATTATTCCGTTTTACGTTCCATCAGAGCGATTGAAAATTCGGATGTGTGTATCTTGGTGATCGACGCTACGAAAGGAATTGAAGCACAAGATTTGAATATTTTCTCTATTATTCAAAAGAATAAAAAAGGCTTGGTTGTTTGTGTTAATAAATGGGATTTGGTAGAAGATAAATCGCAGGTTGTGATTCGAACTTTTGAGAATGCCATCCGTGAAAGGCTTGCTCCATTCAAAGATTTCCCTATTATCTTTACTTCGGCATTGACCAAGCAACGCATCTTGAAAGTATTGGAAACTGCAAAAGAGGTGTACGATGTGAAAACCAAACGCGTGCCGACACATGAGCTTAATGAGGTGATGTTAGAAATCATTCAACAGACTCCTCCACCGGCAACCAAAGGGAAATATGTGAAGATAAAATATGTGACACAGTTGCCTAAAACCTCTGTGCCCACTTTTATTTTCTTCTGTAATCTGCCTAACTGGGTAAAAGAGCCTTACAGAAGATTTTTGGAAAATCAGATCCGAAAACATTGGGATTTTTCGGGAACTCCTATCAATATTTTGATTAGGGAAAAGTAAAATAACAACGAGTATGGCAAAGCAAGAAAAGCAATCAGCTATAAATATAAAAAATAAAAGAGCAACTTTCGACTATGAGTTGCTCGACTCGTTTACAGCGGGTATTGTTCTGACTGGGACAGAAATTAAATCTATACGACTAGGAAAGGCTAGTTTAGTAGATACTTACTGCTACCTTGAGAAAGGTGAGCTGTGGGTGAAGAATATGAACATCTCAGAATATTTTTACGGTTCATACAATAACCATAAAGCACGACGAGATCGTAAATTACTCTTACAAAAAAAGGAGCTCAAGAAGATAGAGCGCTTGGTAAAGGAAACAGGTCATACGATTGTTCCCACTCGTATGTTTATCAACGATAGAGGTTTGGCTAAAGTTGTAGTAGCGGTTGCCAAAGGGAAGAAAGAATACGATAAACGTCAGAGCATACGAGAAAAAGACGACAAACGAACGATGGATCGTGCGATGAGATTTTAACAACAAACTAGTAACACAATACACAGAATGAAGAATTTGATCCAAGGGTTTGAAGCTTGGTTTGATCAGCAAAGTACACAAAAAAGGTTGGTGTATGCAGGA
>CALKIV010000038.1 GCA_937995835.1 uncultured Dysgonomonas sp.
TGATATTCAGATATAGTTATTTTTGAAGAAGTGAAGTAAGTATCAAAGGAAAAAAGAAAAGGGAACTGTCTGAAAGATGATAGTTCCCTTTTTTATTTCTTAAGGGTGTTTATCTATTTTTATAATCTTTAATAAATCCTCTGCATAGCCAGTTGGCCAGTGCTTGTCGATTATCTGCTTGTAGAATGCGTCGTTGATCAAATCCATTCTGAATATTTCCCAATTCAGCGAACAAACCAACAGGAGTAGTGTTCTTGAGTACATATAGGTCGCGTGCGCTTACTGTGCCCGAAAAACCTCTGCTAGGCTGATGTTTGGCATAATGCTCATTGAAGGTTGTGCGCATCGTTTTTGCTATTTTTTCTCCACCTTTGCTTTTGGGAGCATGGTAGAAAAAGACATCTAGTTGTTTCTTCTTACTTCTGCTATCTACATGAATGAAGACAGCTCGCTGATACTTAGAATTCGATTTTTTGCTCAATTCGTTGATTTTATCGCTTCTTTGTTTCAGTCTAGCTAGTTGATTCAAAGGGATTGGTTTGCCCATGCAAGTTTCTCGCTTGCTATTTTGTAAGTACACATCGTCTCTGATGCCATCCTTTGCATCTTGAATAATCATGTGAACAGTAGCACCTTCTTCCATCAGGCAACGAGCCAGTCTTAGAGTTATATCATAGGCATACTCATCCTCATGTAGTTCGTGCCCATTTACCCAACCCACAGCTCCACTGTCAGGACCTCCATGTCCGCTGGATAGGAAGAAAGTAGCTCCTTTCAGTTGGTTTGATTTTACTGTATATTCTTCATATTTCTTACCAAATAGAGCATACTTTTTCTTTGTTCCACTCGATGAATAAGTCGCTGTTTGGGTTACTGTAGTCGATTCTTCTGCTGTTGTAGTTGTTGGCAGTTTATAGGAGACTCCTTTTAATAAACTATGATTTTTCCCAAATTTACCCTTGTTCAACGATAAAAAATTGTCATAGTCTCCAGCATTAGTACATTTATGCCTTCGCAAGAACGCATGAATACCTTCTCCGTCTCTAGGAGTTAATTTATTTTGTGCAGTGAGAGTAATACAAAAAAACGTGAATAAAAAATATAGAATAGTGAACCTTTGCCCCATCTTAATTAAATTACATTATCAAAAACTACGATTTATTCGACAAAAAAATCTCTTTTAAAATATTCTTGTTTATTATAAACATAATTAAGCAATAATAGTTAACTTCGATTTGAAATTTTATTAAATACAAACTTAAAAAAAGGAAAATGAAAAGAGTAGGATTCTTATTAATTACTGCCATTATTTTATTGTCATCATGCAATGATACTAAAAATACAGTGCAAATGACTGTTGCTTCAGAAAAAAGAATGGCAATGGGAGTAGCTCCAATGGAAGTTTTGGTTGTGAAAGAGGGTGCTGACACTGATTGGTCATTCTTTTATACTAATATCGAAGGCTTCAATTATGAGCCAGGATATGAGTATGTACTAGAAGTGAAGAAGGAAGCTGTAGCTGAACCAGTGCCTGCAGACGCATCATCTATTAAGTATACGTTAGTGAAAGAAGTTTCTAAAACAGAAAAAACTTCGGAAAATATGCCTGAAGGTATCAAACAAGACTTAGCATGGACAGGAAAAGTGCTTGAAGTACAAGGTACTGACGTTGGTAGAGGAGCTGCTGCTGGTAAATTCCCTGTGACAGTTGTTAAAATTGAAGTAACAGCGATAAACTCGGGAGATTTGCCATTTAAAGAAGGTGATACAATTCATGCTGAGCTTTTAGCTGAGCCAGGAGTAACCCCTGTAAAAGATGCAGAATATGTTTTTAAAGCTAAAGAATCACATCCGGCACATGCTCTTGGTGTGTATATGCTTGAAACAGATGTATTGGATTTGACAAAATAAAAGTCAACTCTTTATATTAAGAATTAAGAGAAGTAGGGTAGTGTCATCGAAAACATTGCCCTACTTTTTTACGTATCCATCCAGCTTTTTGGATCTTCAGCCAATGCTTGTATCTCATTGATGAGCTTGGAGGTGTGATAGCCATCGGCAACAGCATGGTTGACAAAGATGGCAAAGGAAAGCAGTATTTTTCCGTTTTCTTCGAAAAATTTACCGTACCTGATCAGTGGAAAAAGTAGATCAGACTCACTATAAGTATCTTGACTAAAAGAAGTGAAACTGAGCCAAGGAACCGATGAAATGGAACAAAAATTAGCCACTCTATCCTTTCTTGCTTTTATACCTTTGACATCCTTATACTTATCTATATCGTTACAAATCGTATCATAAAACAGAGCGAATGATTCGTGATATTCGCTCCATACATCGGAGAAGGTGTGATCATCTTCATGGAAAATGGTATATGAGGGAACTAGATAGTCCCAATAACCTAAGATTCCATCTTCGAAACTCATTCTGAACTCTTGGTTTCGATTGATAGCTCTCATTATTGTATACATGAAGGTGGGATAAAACTTCAAGTTTCGCTTCTTTCTTTCTGCCATTAATTGGGTGATGTCGATGTTGGCATTTAAGGTATACTTGCATTTTATTTTATGAAAATAATATTCAAAGTATTCTTTTCTTGGCCATTGATCGAGATCTATACGATGAAATTTAGCTGGTGTATTCATGGATTGGATATTTAGAGGATAAAAAAAGGAGAACTTTTAGAGTCCTCCTTGCTTATGATTTATAACTTCTTCTATCAAAGAGTTATGCTGGGTGTATTGATTCTGTTGGACAAGCATCTGCGCAAGTTCCGCAGTCAGTGCAAATGTCTGCATCAATAACATAGATATCCCCTTCTGAAATTGCTTCAACAGGACACTCATCAAGACAAGTTCCACAAGCAATACATGTGTCATCTATAACGTAAGCCATAATTCTAGTTTTTTTAGTTGATGTTGATATTATAATAATGTTCTAATGCGCAAATATAAATAGTTTTCTTTAGCAAGCCAAATAGATAGGGCACTGATATTTTAGTTAATTTTGTGAGCGTCCTTTAATCTATTGTGTATTAGTGGTGTGTGCGCCAAAATAGATATAGGCAATATCTAATCAAATGATTAGATAAGTGAATAATTGCATTTAATAATACATCTCAAAGTTATAACTATCATTGATCGTTATACTTGGATAGATAACAAATAGTACTTACAATTTATTTTAATATTACCTTTGTATTTCGTGTCAAATATAATAGGATAACAATTTTCTCGTTATACACATAAAAGATACTTGTTATGAAATTTTTCAATAAGCGTTATATCATTCTTAGCTGTCTTCTGACCCTTTATGCGCTCAATGCTCATGCGCAATATCGTAAGCCTCAGAATCAGCCTTATGCAGATCAAAAACTCTATCATTTTGGTTTCAATATTGGAATGCATGTTCAAGATATGCCATTGGTCAATACCGGATTTAAGCAAGAAAATGGTGAAGTATGGTTTTCTGAAATTCCATCTTATGCCATTGGCTTCAGCATAGGATTGCTTGCTGACAGATATTTAAGCCAATATTTCAATCTTAGGGCGAATCCAACTGTACACTTTGGAGAGAAAAATTTCGTGTTTAGAGAACAAGCTAGCGGTGAGGAGTATGAGAAAACTTTAAAAGGTAGTTATTTGACTCTTCCCATTCATCTGAAGTTTAGTGCGCCAAGAACTAAGAATTTTAGACCCTATTTGCTTGCGGGGCCGTATTTTGCGATGGATATTGGGAAAACCAAAAATGAAGTGTTACGATTCAATAGTACGGACTACGGTTTAGAGTTTGGTATTGGCTGTAATTTTTATCTTCAACACTTTAAAGTCTGTCCTGAACTCAGATTCTCTTTAGGGCTTGCTAATATTATTAATACCGATCGCTCAGATCTTTCTGATCCATTGTTGAAGAAGTATTCAGATGCAGTGTCGGAAGGAAAAAATCGCATGATTTCTCTGATTATCAATTTCGAATAATTGTTATATTTGTATTCTATCTTAAGATAAAAGAGAATATGAGTTTAACATTTCATACAACTTGCGATAATATTGACTGGAACATTGTTCCTAAGCTTTTAGAACAGGGGGGAATGAGTTTTGTAGACCCCGAAACCCACCAAAAAACATTTGAGGCTAGCTATGCTGTTATTTTTGTTTTGGATGACAACCAATTGATTGGTTGTGGACGTGCTTTGTCCGATGGATTGAGGCAATCGGCTATCTATGATGTAGTAGTAGATCCTCGTTATCAGGGACAAGGGATTGGCAAAGAGATTGTAAGCCGATTGATGTCGGCTACTCCAGACTGTAACTTTATTTTATATGCTTCTCCTGGAAAAGAAGGTTTTTATCAGAGTTTGGGTTTTAAGAAAATGAAAACTGGAATGATTTTCTTCGTCAGTCAAGAAAGAATGGACGATGAAAATTTTGTGGAATTATGAATGAACAAGAGAAGAAGACTGTAGAAAAAATGATCTATATCTATTGTCGTCACAAACATAAAACACAGGGAATATTATGCGCTGAATGCAAGGAATTGAATGATTATGCGCATCTAAGACTAGAGAAATGTACCTTTGGAAAAGATAAGCCTACCTGTGAAAAATGCCCCATTCACTGCTATAAACCTGCAATGAAAGAGAGGGTTAGAATAGTGATGAAATTTGCTGGCCCTCGAATGCTATTTCATCATCCTGTATTAGCTATTAAACATTTATTTAAGAATTCGAAGCAAATAAATAATAGAACCTAAATAGAGCATAAAGGAAATAGCTTATCATAAATCCTAATTCGTTCTTAAAATTATTTTTTTCTAAGAAAGCATAAATAAATACTCCTATTGAAATGGAGTAAAAGAATGTCAGCTCATTTTTGTATGGTGAGTGTAAAATATTAACAATAGGTATAATTATAAAGGGAACGGTGAAGACAAGCAATGCTATACGAGATTTCTTGTCTAAATTTCTGATGAATATAGAATAAATAATTGTAAAAAGTGAGGCTAATATAAATATTAACTGATTAAAAGATGAAATTTCTATAGCACATATAGTTAGTAGAATAGCAATCAGTAAGAGGCTACTGATTGCCACGTTGAATTTGTTGCTATACTTTAGAGAATAGATAAGCCCTCCTACTACAATTATTGAAGATAATATCTGTTCAAACTTTTCCATTATTATTTTTAAACAAACAATCTATCCTTTCTGCTTAACAGATAATTATCTAAAATAACCATGGCAGCCATTGCTTCCACAATGGGCACTGCACGTGGCAATACGCAAGCATCATGACGTCCACGAGCTTTTAGAGGAACTTCTTCACCTTTCGTATTCACGGTGTTTTGGTTCATTAAAATAGTTGCTACTGGTTTAAAAGCAACTCTGAAATAGATGTCCTGTCCATTAGAAATTCCACCTTGAATTCCGCCAGAGTTATTTGTACGGGTAGATATCTTTCCGTTATCGTTAAAAAACTCATCATTTCTTTCAGACCCTCGGTGGGCAACATCGAAGCCATCACCATATTCAAAGCCTTTCACAGCATTGATGCTAAGCATCGCATTTCCCAATTCGGCATGAAGCTTGCCAAAAACAGGTTCGCCCAAGCCAACGGGAGTTCCTTTAATCACGCAAGTGATCACTCCTCCAATAGTATCTCCTGTCGATTTTACATCTTTGATCAAGTCAATCATTTGCTCTGCTTTGGTGACATCAGGGCAACGCACAGGGGTGTCCTCAATAGTAGAAAGATCGTAATCTTGATATTTCCCATCTAGCTTAATGTGCCCCACTTGCGATGTGTAGGCTGTTATATTGATATTCAGTTGCTTGAGAGCTAGTTTTGCAATGGCTCCAGCTACACAACGAGCGATGGTTTCACGAGCCGACGAACGTCCTCCTCCTTTGTGATCTCGCCAACCGTATTTCTGTGTATACGTATAATCGGCATGTGATGGGCGATAAAGGTCTTTCAGATTATCATAATCAGAAGAATGATGATTTTTATTTCTGATGATAAAACCAATGGGTACACCTGTCGTTTTTCCTTCATGAATACCCGATAAAAATTCGACTTCATCGTTCTCTTTACGAGGAGTTGTTATCTTCGACTGACCCGGTTTTCGCCTATCCAGTTCGGATTGAATAAACTCATAATCTACTTCGATACCTGCCGGGCAACCATCTATTATACCTCCCACTGCCGAACCATGCGATTCGCCATAGGATGTTAGTCTGAATATTTTACCTATCGTGTTCATCGTTATTTATTTTTTAATGAGTCGTTTCTAATTATTCTCTATTATTATATCAAAATTTCTGAGCAAACCTGCTAATTCATCTTTGCCAAAGCGAGTCTTTTTTACAAAATTATCTTGCAAGTTGATCGTGTAATTATAGGATGTAGTAAAATTTACTTCTTGCAAATTAGTTCCAATAAAGACGGCTTCATCGAGATTGCAGTTTTCAAACTTAGCCTGTTTGAGTTGTGCATCTATAAAATCTACTCCCTTCAAGGAACAGTTTTTGAAAACCGTTTTTGGCATTTTACGTTTGCCAAAAGAACTATAGTCCAAGATAGAATCCTGGAAACAGACATCGAAAATGAAGTCATTGCACAAGTTAAATTGTACTCCCAGCACTTTGCAATTATGGAATTTTACTCCATGCAGTAAAACATTTGCTAAGTTGGTCATTGCAAAGTTGCAATCAAAGAATTGACAGTCAACAAAGTTAGAAGAAAACAGCGATGCTCCCGAGAAATCGCAAGCATGAAAGGTGCAATTGTCGAACTCATGGTGTTCTATTTTAGCATCTTTCCATTGCTGATTTTCTATCTTCTGATTATCAAACACTTTAGACATCCTTTTTATTCTCTAATGATTTTTATCTCTCCATCATTTTTCAATTTGATGATGCTAGATGCTTTCGTTGGTGTTATGTCGTCTTGTCTATATTGGACAACATAATCTACGCCAGCGATGATTTCATCGTCTATTTCATCAAAATATCGTGGAGCAGTTGTGCCACTTACATTGGCAGAGGTGGATACAATTGCCTTTCTGAATCGTTTACAAAGTTCGTTCGAAAAGCGTTCTTGCGTCACACGTATTGCCAAACTGCCATCCTCTGCAAGGAGGTTTGGTGCTATATTTCTGCCTTTGTCATAAATCACAGTCATTGGCTTTTCAGACACCTCTATCAGGTCTATTGCCAATTCAGGTACTTCATCCACATAGAAATCTAGTTTCACAGTATTGTCTATCATGACAATGAGAGCCTTGCTGTCTGCACGCTTCTTGAGATCAAATACTTTTTGAACGGCTTTTTCGTTAGTGGCATCGCAACCGATACCCCAAATGGTATCAGTGGGATAGAGAATCAGTCCTCCATTGTTGAGGACCTCACATGCTTTTTTTATATCTTCAGTCATTCCTGTTATTGATTAATTGTACCAAAATAACGTCCTCATGTCCATCTAATGTGAAAATCCAATCTTTGAGAACACCAATCGTTTGATAACCGGCTTTTGTAAATAAGTCGATACTTCCTTTATTCATAACAGATATGTAAGCATAAAGTTGATGAAGATTCAAAAATTGGAAGCAATACTGCTCCAATAACTCCAATGCCTGTTGTGCTAGTCCTTGCTGTCTGAAAGCTTCGTCTATCACTACACCTACGGCAGCTCTTCGGCTGTGCGTATCTAGATCATAAATATCTACGGCTCCCACAACGGTTTGGTCTTTTTGCAGACAAACGATCAGCCGTAACTGATTGCTCTGAAAGATGTCATATTGCTGTACATCCTCGATGTATTGGCGAAGTGTTGACTTTGAGTATGGAGCCAAGGAGCTGCCATGGATCCACAATCGAGTATCGTTTTCCCATTTATATAACTGGTCTAAGTCCTCAGGTTCAATCGCTCTGAGCAATATGTTTTCATTCTGTAGCAATAACATAATATTTGGTTTTTTAGTAACGGTCGTTTTCGAACATTTCTCCCAAACGGATGAAGAAGTTTTTCTTTCTTCTAGGCATTCTGTTTTCTCTTTCCATCGAATGTAGTACATCTGCAAATCGTACGGCACCCCTGTCAGCAGCTCTCACCGCACGATAGATTGTTCCCCAATCGGGAAAGCCACAGACATTTCGGTCATCTATAAAAATATCTGCGTTCAATTTGCGAGATGCTCTTGTTGCATCCTCATCAGGATAGTTTTTATTGTATGCATAAAACTTCACCCCTTGACTTTCCACATAGTCAATGGCTTCTTGAAGTAAGTCTCCGGAACGTACGCTCCACAGTAAGAGGGTATGGCCATCTCTTTGCAATTCTTTCAATGTTTCTATTGCAAAAGGAATGGGTTTCCCTATTTTAGGATATTCGTGTTCCACAATTGTTCCATCAAAATCTACTGCAATAATCATAGCTTTGTAATATTTATTTATAAATTTTCTTCAGTCTCTATCTTCTTTTCTTCCGGATCCATCACCGATTCTGTTGGATAACAAAAAGCAAATGCCAAGAGTGTAAAGCCCGACATATAGATGAAGTTTAGTGCTCCGATGAAGTAGAAACCTATAAAGTTAAGGATAATAACACCATCGAGTGCTAACATCCTAAGTGTAAAAAGTGTTTGTAATTTTCTTAAAAAAAGCTCTATTTCTTCTTCCTTCGCCTTCTTATATTTATCATAAAACATCTTTAGGCTCAGAGGAATGACGATGATAGCGATGATTATGCCAAATCGCTCCATCGCAAAGTCATGCTCATTGGTTGACTTGCCAGTAACTCCAACGAGGTATAACAAACCAATGCCGATGGCAAAAAGTGTAATCAGATTGACCCAGAAAATAATGGATAATTTTGTTTTTAGTTGTTTTTGCTCTCTTTTCATTATCTCATTTTATATGAATCGTCAAACAATGTTCTGTTCAGGATAGAACGTCCCAACGTGATTTCGTCAGCATATTCTATTTCGTCTCCGATGGATACTCCTCTAGCCAAGATGGATACTTGTATGTTGTATGGTTGTAACTTTTTGTAGATGTAGAAGTTCGTTGTGTCGCCTTCCATGGTGGTGCTTAGTGCCAAAACAACTTCCTTAATATTCCCTTTGGCCACACGATCGACTAAGGACTGAATCTGTAAGTCGGCAGGTCCAATACCATCAATGGGAGAGATTATTCCTCCCAGCACATGATAGAGCCCTTTGAACTGCATCGTGTTTTCTACAGCCATCACTTCTCTGATGTTTTCTACCACACAAATGGTGGATTCATCGCGAGACTTGTCTAAGCAGATGGGGCAGGTGTCATCGTCACAAATGTTATAGCACACTTGGCAATACTTAACTCCTTCTTTTAACTGCACTAATGAATCTGCCAACGAAAAAACGGTGGCATTGTCTTGACGTAGCAGATGGAGAATAAGCCGTAAAGCCGTCTTTTTTCCTATTCCCGGTAGGCGTGAAACTTCTTCCACTGCATTCATTAGTAATTGTGATGGATATTTTTGATTCATTTTCTTCTTTAAAAAACTAGCTACAAAGATATAAAATAAAAAGCAGAGGTTTTTGCCCTCTATTCATTTTAGTGTTTGTTGACACAATCACTCTATGCCATTACTTTGTGCAAATTTTAGTTGTTGCTGTATGAAGGTTTCCACCTTTTTGCTGGTTACTTGCGAAGCTGCATCGTATTTGTCAGCATAATTTTCAATCTCACTATCAGCTATTTCTTCGGTTATATTGGTAAATCTTAATCCGATGGAAACTTGATCTTTCATGCTTTTCAAGACTTCTAATACAGATTCTTGATATGCTTCTGCATCATCTGGAAGTTCTTGGACTGTGATAGTGTTGATGGACTCATCTAGTTGTGTTTGAATGCTTGCACCTTTGTCCAAAATGGCTTTGATGGCATTGGCATCGCCCACTTTCTCTGCAGAGATCATCTCCTCAAAACTTTCTATCTCATCGATAGATTTATTGTAATGGTCTACTATTTTCTTGTTCCAAGTTGTAGGGTCTATTCCTGTGCAAGAAGCGAGTAATGCTAAAAGGGAGAGTATCAGAAAAGTTTTCTTTATCATCTAGTTGTCCGTTTTTTATAAGTTTGGTCAAAGATATACACTTTGTATCTTCTATTGAAATAAAGGATATAAATATTTTCAGCAAGTTGTTCTACATTCTTTTTCTCATATTTTGAAAAATATGATCATTTTGATGTAACAATCTCTATCTTGCATTGTCGTATACTTTAGAATGAGCAAAGAAGAATTTATACATACGGTGCTCCCATTGAGGAGAGAACTTGAAGGCTATGCATTTTCGTTTCTCAGAAATAAAGATGAGATCGACGATATTATGCAAGAGGTATATGTCAAGTTGTGGTGTATGCGTGATAAATTGAGCGAATATAATAGTATCAATGCGCTGTCATTTGTGATCACCAAGAACATGTGTATCAATAAGATCAATGCTCGAAAGCAGCAATATTCTTATGATGCTGCCTATGAATCGAAAAGCAATGAACAACAGCCGGATGTGGCATTGATGGAAAAAGATGATCTGGCAACAGCATTAAATATTGTGGATCAATTGCCCAGTCTGCAACAAGCTATTCTGAAAATGAGGCATCTGGAAGGGCTAGAAATTTCGGAGATTGTAGAGTTGACAGGCTGTGCTGAAGGAGCTGTGAGAACGAATTTGTCGAGGGCGAGAAATCGGGTGAAAACATTATTTATGGAGATCAATGGCAATGAAAAATGAAACTTATATAGAAAAATTGATAGAGGACTTCTTTGAGGGGAAAACTTCTATTGCTGAGGAAAAAAAGTTGTTTGAGTACTTCTCGGGGGACAATGTGTCTGAAAATCTGATGAAATATCAAACACTGTTCAATTATTTTGAGAAGGATATTGCAGAAGAATTGGAACAGATAGAAGATCAGCCTATTGAAGAGGAAGACCGAGTGGATAAACGGATACTCAATAAAAAAAGATTGTTCGCTTTTATTACTATCGCTGCCTCCTTATCGCTTGTTTTATGGTTAAGTCCTTTAGGAGACTTGATAAAAGTTAATCCTTATAAGGGAAGTTATGCGATGGTGAATGGAGAAAAAGTATACTTGACCGATGCCAATGCACTCGAACAGATGGAAAAAGAAGTAATGGATGAAATTGCAAAGCAAGAGGAAGGTGTGGCGGATATTTTTCAAGAAGTTAATGCTAAGCAAAAAAGATTGGCTTGTTTAGAAAACGAAAGTTTTAGGCAAGAAGCCAGTTATGAGGAAATGGAAAAAGAAATAAACAATAAAATTAAAAGATATGAAAAACTTATACAAAATGCTAATTAGCTTTATGCTACTAGGCATGGCTGTGCCTATGCTAGGGCAAAAGAACCTAGAGAAGTGGGTGGATAAGTGCGAAAAGATGAAATCAGTAGATATTACTGTGATTAAAAAACGTGATCCCGATACGGGGAAGTGGGAAAAAGATTTAATGACTATCAGATTTAGCAATAATGAAGAGTTATATGGTGAATTGCTAGATGCTTGTGCTAAGGATGAGGAGGGTGCTTATGATGTGATAAAGACGAGAAAAGATGGGAGAAATATTCCTCAAATTTATAGTTTTAAGACAGGAAAACTAAAGACAAAATATCTTTTCAATAGGAGTGCGGCAGGAGCTGTAATGGTGACTGTTGTCAAAGAAGATTTTGATGAATAAAAGAAGACGATAAGCACTACAAAAATTCTTTATAGAAGGACAGAGGATAGGGTGATAAATACTACTATTTCTCTGTCTTTCGCCATGTATGTGGGTCGATAGAATTGGGATTGCTCCAGATATTTATCTTTTTTTCTCTAGCTTTCTTCTCCAATGCGTGGTAGGCTGTGTTTTTGTTATATTTATAAACCCATGCCAAGCCTGTGGTTAATAAGTTTTCATTTACATTCATATCATCAATGTAGAGCACTCCTAATATTCTATCATACTGATCTATACCTATGATTGCCACACTGGCATACTTGTTCATTGTAAGTTTTTCTACATATTCACGAGCTTCATCTCCATGTTCTTGACCTATTTCTGGGCAGTCGATACCATCTAATCGAATTTTGCGTTTTTTGCCGTTATTGTCTAGCAGAGTAACTGTGTCGCCATCTGCCACCCTTACAATTTTTCCAGTCAATCGCTTATTAGCAGTTATGTCTTCTGTGCTTTTTTTATTTTCAACCGGTGTTAATCGAGATTCTAACTCAGTCTTTAGCATCGCTAAGCCCTCGCGAACATATTCGTTGCCTTGTCCCCAGTAGGTAATGAAAGCTACAAGTGCGATGATTACAAGGTATTTGAACTGTCTCTTTAGTTTTTTAATTGTCTTTTTGTCCATGGATGAAAATTATTAGCGAGCAAAGTTAAGCTATCAAAGCAAGTTTGCAAAATCGCTCTTTACAATTATATTTTGTATTTTTGATGATTGAACATTGAAAGAAAAATAGTCATGAGCCAACCATTAGCAGAACGTTTACGACCAAAATCATTGGATGAATACATCGGCCAAAAACATTTAGTGGGCGAGGGAGCCATCCTACGCAAGATGATTGATTCGGGAAGAGTGCCCTCATTTCTTTTATGGGGACCTCCCGGGGTAGGTAAAACGACTCTGGCTCAGATTATAGCCAACACACTAGATACGCCTTTTTATACGTTGAGTGCGATCAATTCAGGGGTTAAGGATGTGCGTGAGGTGATTGATACTGCACAAAAAAATAAATTCTTTAGTACCTCCAGTCCTATCTTGTTTATTGATGAGATACATCGTTTCTCCAAATCGCAACAAGACTCGCTTCTGCATGCTGTGGAAACAGGTGTAGTCACCTTGATAGGGGCTACGACAGAGAATCCTTCGTTTGAGGTTATTCGTCCTTTGTTGTCTAGGTGTCAGCTCTATGTCTTGAAGTCGTTGGACGAATCAGACCTGAAAGAGTTGATTCAAAGAGCGATTACACAGGATGAAATATTGAAAACAAGAAATGTAAAGATAGCAGAAGATAATGCGCTGCTTCGCTTTTCGGGTGGAGATGCTCGTAAGTTATTGAATATCTTAGATCTTGTAATCACTGCTGATTTGAGCGATGAAGTCGTTATAACTGATAAGATTGTGACAGAGCGACTACAGGAAAATCCGGCAGCCTATGACAAAGGAGGCGAGATGCATTATGATATTATATCAGCCTTTATAAAGTCCATCAGAGGTAGTGATCCTGATGCAGCCATTTATTGGTTGGCAAGGATGGTGGCAGGGGGGGAGGATCCTAAATTTATTGCTCGTCGTTTGGTGATTTCGGCTGCTGAAGATATTGGTCTAGCCAATCCCAATGCCTTATTGATAGCTAATGCTGCTTTTGATTCATTGCAAAAGATAGGCTGGCCAGAGGGTAGGATAGTACTTGCTGAAGCAACTATTTACTTGGCCTCTTCGCCCAAAAGTAATTCTGCCTATTTGGCAATAGATAAGGCGATCGCTTATGTTAATGAAACGGGAAATCTGCCTGTTCCTTTACATCTTCGCAATGCACCTACCAAGCTGATGAAGGAGCTTGAATATGGAAAAAATTACATTTATCCTCATGATTTTCCGGGAAACTTTGCAGAACAAGATTATATGCCTCAAGAAACTTCAGGTAAACTATTTTGGACGCCACAACAAAATGCAGCAGAGGTGAAACATGTAGATTTCTTGATGAAAAGGTGGAAAAAGAGATATAAGTAAAAATCAATCATCGCAACAGTCGCATCCTTCATGTTTCCCCAGTACTCGGTGAGGGAAGTCTCCATGACCTACAATGTCGATGGGGCAATTGTATGTTTGATTGATCCATTCTGCCGATACATTTGTTCCAGCGTGGTAATGCAATCCTCCATTGACGCAAGCGATGTTTTTTACGATGGAAAGTACCGTGCCAACATCATGAGAAACCATGATAATGGCAGTGGTCTTATTCAAATCTTCAAGTATTTTATAAAAACTACTTTCAAACTTTTTGTCTACATAAGAGTTGGGCTCGTCTAAAATCAAAAGCTCAGGATTGTCTACTATGGCTCTTCCCAGGAGCGTACGTTGCAACTGTCCTCCTGAAAGTTCACCTATAGGTTTTTTCATTTTGTCGCCTAAGCCCATTTGCTCGGCAACTTCTTTGGCTCTCTCTTTTTGTTCTTTGGTGTAGGATGTAAAGCTATTTTTAATCGAAATTCCCGATAGAATCACCTCTAAAATAGAAATTGGGAATTTTTTATCTATCTGATTTATTTGTGGCAGATAGCCTATCTTTATTTTTTCTTTCTTTTGTCCGTTGTTAAAAAAAAGAATTTCTCCGTTATTAGAGTCCTTAAGTCCCAAGATTGTTTTCAAGAGTGTCGTTTTGCCACCTCCGTTGGGGCCAATAATACCCAAAAAATCATTCTCGAACACCGAGAGATTGACTCCTTTCAGCGTGGGTGGATTATTGTTATAACCAACAGTGATATCTTTTAACTCCAGTATTTTATTCATCTTGTGCAGCTATCGCTTTCGCTATTTTTATCATTTCATCGTGCCATTGGTACGAAAGTAGATTGATCGGATATGTTTTAGCTCCTATCTGTTCAGCTATTATTTCTGCATTCTTAATGTCAAATTCCTGCTGTACTAAAACGGCTTTTACTCCTTTTTCTTTAGCCTGGTCGATGAGCTTTTTCAATTGTGCAGGGGCAGGATTTTTTCCTTCATGCTCAATGCTTAGCTGTTCTAGCCCGTATTCGCGCGCAAAATAGCTCAAAGAAGGATGATAGATGACAAAAGATTTAGTACTTGTTTTTGAGAAAATATTCTCAATAATGCTGTCTGTATCGTTAATTCTCGTGATTTCTTCTTGATAGTTGTTAGTGTAAACTATCTCGTTTGCTGGATCAATACGCTTCATTGCATCTAGCATATTCGACATCGTAACCTTTGCAGAAGTGATGGAACTCCAGTAGTGAGGGTCGCCTCCAGCATGTGAATGATAGTGTCCATGTTCTTCGTCATGATGATCATGCGCTTCTGCAATAATATCAATACCTTTAGAGCAGTCGATAATGTTTAGTTTACTCTCATTCTGCACCTTATCTACCAAAGTGTTTTCTATTCCCAAGAAACCAATCTTAAAGTAAGCCTTGCTATTTGCTAGGGCTACCATTTGCGATGGAGCAGGGTCGAAACTTTCAGGATTAACTCCCTCTGGTACTAAGCTTGTAACGGTGTATTTATCTCCAACAATCTGCTCAAGAAAATATCTTTGAGGTTCAATTGTTACCGATAGATTCGTTGAATTTTCCTTATTCTTGCTGCAAGAAAAGAACAAGCCAGTAGCAATGAGAAAGATAAATATGCTTAATTTATTTATTTTTAGTGATATCATATATTCTCTTGATTTTGTTTAGCTCACCTTCAAAGTCTATATGTAGATCATGAAGTTTTGCATCATGAA
This sequence comes from uncultured Dysgonomonas sp., assembly GCA_937995835.1. Taxonomy (GTDB): domain Bacteria; phylum Bacteroidota; class Bacteroidia; order Bacteroidales; family Dysgonomonadaceae; genus Dysgonomonas. The sequence goes on from CALKIV010000038.1 coordinate 15,521, forward strand.
TGTCAAATACCCATCCGGCCACCTTAGGATAGCCTTGTTGGTGATACGATTTTTGCACTTCTGCCGTTTTTATCACGTTCAGACATTGTTCATAAGTGTTTAGCTCAACCAAACGTCGGTTTCTTGCTTCGGGATCTTTTATAGCATCTAATTCCGTTTGATGAAGACGATACACATCACGAATGCAACGTAGCCACGGATTTAGAATGCCATAGTCTAGGTTTTCCATTGCAGCTTTTATGCCTCCACAGCCATAGTGTCCACAGACAATAATATACTTCACTTTAAGATACTCTACTGCATAATTAATCACGGAAAGAGCGTTCAAATCGGTATTTATCACCATATTGGCAATATTACGATGGATAAAAACCTCTCCGGGTTTTAGACCCATCACTTGATTGGGGTGCACTCTACTGTCAGAACAACCAATGTATAGGAAGTCTGGATGTTGTTCTGCTACCAATAATTTAAAGAGTCCTGGATTATCTAGTTTGTTTTTCTCTATCCATTTTCTGTTCGACTCAAATATATTGTCATACTTTTCTTGATCAGTCATAGTTTATCTTGTCTAATAATGATATGGTTTGCCCAATTAATGAATGTTTGTTATCATTAACAATGACAAAGTCAGAAAGTTCTTTCTTTTCTTCATCGGGCATCTGACTATTTATTCTGCTTAAAATTTTGTCTTTAGGTGTATTATCCCGTTTCATCGCTCTTTCTATTCTCATTTCCAGTGGGGTGTAAACTGTGATTTTTTTATCAACAAATTTATAAAAACCCGATTCGAACATGATTGCTGATTCTATGGCGACAACTTTTTTGTCTTTGTTTTTCTTTACCCATTCATCAAAATCATTTCTGACCTCTGGATGAATAATGGCATTCACTTTTGTCAAATTTTCTTCATTGCCAAAAATGAGTGATGCCAACAAGGGTTTGTTTAGCTTGTCCTCTTGATAAAGTTCTCTACCAAATAGCTTAATGAGCTTTTCGCGAACAGTGGGAGATGTGTCTGTTATTCTTTTACTTTCAATATCGGCGATGTATACGGGGATATCAAGAAGGTGTAAGATATTAGTAACAGTTGTTTTACCGCTACCTATGCCTCCTGTTATGCCTAAGATTATCATTTTTATTGCTTTTGTTCTAAGATAAACTCTACTTCACTAGGTTCAGGCAGTTGTGTTCTTACAAAATCTGGAGCTTCAATAATTCTGATCGGTATTGAAGAGGTGTGCAGATCTTGTATATCTTTATAATCTACTTGTATCTTAAAGTCGTTGCTTTCTATTAAGTTATAGCGTTTAAGTCCGACGAAGAATGGTACTGTAACTTCTGAAGGGAAGAATATGATGTCCAAGTCATCAGGCAGGTTTAGACATTCTATCGCCACTTTCACTTCTTTGATCAAGAATTTGTCTACGGGAATGTCAATACGCACCTTTTGGGGTTTAAAGTCTATTCCTTTAACGGTTTTCAATTCTATATCTATTGCTTGGTTGCCTTTAACATCTAGGATGGTATCTTTGGATGTGTAGGCATAGTGGAGTTCGTCTAGTGCTGCTTTAGAACCATAAGCAATGATGGTGTCTGGAAAAATAGAAACATCGCCATCTAGTTGATATCCTGCCGACAATTGGATGTGTCCATCGAAGATAACCGGTATCTTTCGTACGGATACTTTGTTATAGGCATACGAAATATAATTGGGATAAAAACTGATTAGTTCTGAATTTGGTAGCAATTCGGCACGAATAAGCTGTTCTAATTCCTGCGATTGAATGATGTTTTTGTCTGGTGATTGCTTGATGATTATGCCTAAATCTATAGTGATAGAATCGTCACTCTTAGTGGCATATTTGAGAATGGAAGAGCCTAGGTCTTTGATGTCAACTTCCACTTTTTCGGGTAAGTTATGTTCAAAGAGTATTTCTTCCGAAACGTTTTTGTACTTTATGGGTATAGACAATTTGAACACTATTTTTTGCGAGTATATTTGCATTACCCAAAAAATAATGGCCAAAATGAGAAAAAATAAAAAAGTCAGATTCTTTCTCCATGATATTTTCTTGAAAAAGAATCTGAACTTTTCTTTTATTATGCTATAAATATCAGTACTCATAGCTTATTTGTGCTGAATTGTTCGATTATTTAGCTGTTTTGTGTGTTGTCAGCTGATGCAAAAACAGATGATTTTTCTATTACGATTCTAGTGTTTTCTGCAATTTCTAATGTGAAAGTATTATCTTTTACTTCTTTCACTTTGCCATGAATTCCACCTGCTGTAACCACTTTGTCGCCCACTGCGATTGCATTGCGCGCTTCTTGCATTTTCTTTTGTTTCTTTTGTTGTGGTCTGATCATAAAGAAATACATGATTGCAAATAGAGCAACCATCATAATGATGAAGCTATAATCTCCTCCTGGCATACCACCTGTACCGTCTAATAGAACACTTAATAAACTCATGTTTTTATAAATTATATTTTTTATTCAATCAATTTCAATCCCTCAAAATTGCTAATTCTACAAATATATAAATATTTCTCTTGCCAATGAGGCTAGAGTTTATATTAAACTTTATTTTTTGAGGAGTTTTTTACTTTCTTTTAACTCTTTCACTACAGCATCTAATATTCCATTGATAAATGATGAACTTTTGGCTGTACTGTAGCTCTTAGCAATATTGATATACTCGTTGAGCGATACACTAATCGGAATAGAAGGGCAAGTCATGATTTCGGCAATAGCTATTTGCATGATTACCATGTCCATCTGAGCAATTCTCTCTGATTCCCAGTTGACTGTGTACTTCTCTATAATATTCCAATATTCCTTTGCGTTTAGCATTGTGTTTCGCAACAAGTCTGAAGCATAGTCGCTGTCTTCTTCGTCTCTGAACATGGGAAGTAATTCTTGATATTCTCCGTTGGATTCGTCAAATTGTTTGATTGTTTTCAACACAAAAGACTCAACGATCTCAATGTCATCGTTCCAATAGATGCTTTCATCTTCCAAGATAGAGTCAAGCTCCTCGTTGGCTGTAATAAACTGTTTGAAAGCTTTTCTCCAAAAATCTTTATCGACATCATAAGTTCTGTCTATTTGCTGACAGTACTCTTTGTATAGGTCAGATTCGAGGATCTCGCCAAGCAAGGTTCTCACAAATGAATCATGGTTGCTCCACAAGAATGGTCTGTCCTTGATATATTTGTTAAAACGAAGATTGCTACGAAGTTGCAACATGAATTTGTTGTCTAGCAACTGAGTGTCTGGATTTAGATCTTGCTCTGAGGGCAGAAGTTTAGATTTTCTTTGCTCAATTCTTCTGTCATACTCGTCTGTTAGTTCGAGGATCAGAAGGAGAAAATAATGATAAAGATCATAAGACTTTTGTAAGCTGAAAAACAATTCTGTTTCAGCTTTTTTTAGATCCATAGATTCTCTCTGGCTCCAAGAGAAGAATATCTGAAGGATACGAATACGTATAAGAACTCTGTTAATCATTTTTTATTATGATATAATTTTTTTCGAACACAAAAGTAACCAATATTTCAAACATTCTTCTACATTTAAACTTTATATTTGTAGCAGTTTATTTTTTCTGTAGATGTTTTAAGGCATAAAACAGAAATTATATATTGATTATAATCTAAATAGAAATGAATAAAATTATTGTAGCAATCGATGGATTCTCTTCTTGTGGTAAAAGTACAATGGCAAAAGATTTGGCCGGTAAAATTGGCTACCTCTATGTAGATAGTGGTGCGATGTATAGGGCTGTCACCTTATATAGTATGCAGAAGGGCTGGATTGATCAAGATGGCAAATTGGATGAAGAAGCTCTGAAATTGCACATGGATGATATAAATATTGAGTTTAGATTTAATAAAGATATTCAGAGGTCTGAGACTTATCTGAATGGAGAGAATGTGGAGCAGCAGATTCGTAATATGGAGGTATCGGGCTATGTCAGCATGGTTAGTGCTGTGGCTTTCGTACGTCACTTTGTAGATGAGTTGTTGCACAAGATCAGTGAAGAAAAGGGAGTGGTGATGGACGGACGAGATATCGGAACCGCAGTTTTTCCGAATGCTGAACTGAAAATATTCGTCACTGCACAGCCTGAGATTAGGGCACAACGTCGATTAGACGAATTGAGGGCAAAAGGAGACAACAAAACATCGTTGGAAGATGTTCTATATAATATTGAACAAAGAGACCACTCGGATCAGAACAGAACGGAGAGTCCTTTGCGAAAGGCAGATGATGCCATAGAGCTAGATAACTCGTATATGACCATTGAGCAACAAATGCAATGGTTACTTGAACATTTTAATAACAAAACAGTAAATAGAACATGAAAATAGAGAATATGAAAGTCGAAATCGATGCTAAGTCAGGATTTTGCTTTGGAGTGGTGAATGCTATAAAGAAAGCAGAAGAGGAGTTGAGCAAAGGTGGAGTACTCTATTGTTTGGGTGATATTGTCCATAATAACTTGGAAGTGGACAGATTGGAAAAGTTGGGTATGATTACCATCAATCATGATGAATTTAGGGAGCTTAAAAATGCTCGTGTATTGCTAAGAGCACATGGTGAGCCGCCTTCAACATACGAAATAGCAAAAGAGAATAATATCGAAATCATCGATGCTTCTTGTCCGGTGGTGCTTCGTTTGCAGAAACGTATTCATGATAAATATGAGCAGGAAAAAAATGATGATACGCAAATTGTGATTTATGGAAAGAAAGGTCATGCCGAAGTGAAAGGTCTTCTAGGGCAAACTGATTCCAATGCAATTGTGATAGAAGGAGAGGCTGATTTCGATTTGCTTGATTTTTCAAAAAACATCTGTCTATTTTCTCAAACAACGAAACCTCTTGATGGATTCGGACATATAATAGAACAGATAAAGAAAAAAATGGAAGGCGATGCGCAGTTTGAGTACTTTGACACCATTTGTCGTCAAGTTTCTAATCGCATTCCTAACATTAAAGAATTTGTATTGAAGCATGATATCATATTCTTTGTGGCAGGAGAGAAAAGCTCTAATGGGCAGGTGCTCTATCAAGAATGTAAGAAATACAATCCAAAATCATATTTTATCTCCAGTGTGTCGGAGCTTGATTTAAGCCTCATAGATAAAGATTCATCTATTGGAGTTTGTGGAGCTACTTCTACGCCAAAATGGCAGATGGAACAGGTGGAGGCTAAGATAAATGAAATAAGAGGATCGGATAATTTTAGTAAATAATAAGGCTCTGGTTTTGTTCAGGTCGCATTATTAAATTATCTTTGGTCGACATTTTAGAAAGCAGGTACCAATGCTAGTGTTTTGGTATAAATGTAAAATAGAATAAAAAGTATGGCGAACATCAATTGTATCGGTATTCTTACATCAGGAGGTGATGCCCCGGGAATGAACGCTGCTATTCGTGCAGTGACTAGGACAGCCTTATTTAATGGGATGCAGGTTAAAGGAATCATGAGAGGGTATAGAGGTCTTATATATGATGAGATTGTGCCTTTCAAGTCCGAAAGTGTTAGTAACATTGTGCAACAAGGAGGTACAATACTCAAGACTGCTCGTAGTCAGGAGTTTACTATGCCTGATGGACGCAAGATTGCTGCAGAGGCATTACGTAGAGAAGGGATTGATGCTTTGGTGGTGATTGGTGGTGACGGTTCGTTGACCGGTGCACGCATTTTTGCTCAGGAGCATAATATTCCTATCGTCGGACTTCCGGCAACTATCGATAATGACTTGTTTGGAACGGATTTGACTATTGGTTATGATACTGCTCTGAATACAATTATGGATGCCGTTGACAAGATACGTGATACTGCAAGTTCGCATGAGCGCTTATTTATCATCGAAGTGATGGGACGTGAATGTGGATATTTGGCGATGAATGGTGCTATTGCTTGTGGAGCAGAAGCTGCCATTGTACCCGAGATGATGAGTGGGCACGATCAATTGGCGGATTTGATCAGTTCAGGATTCCGTAAAACGAAAAATAGTAGCCTTGTTTTGGTTACCGAAGGAGATAAAACAGGTGGTGCTATGGCATTGGCTGACCGTGTGAAAACCGAGTTTCCTCAATACGATGTCCGTGTGTCTATCTTAGGACACGTGCAACGTGGAGGTTCGCCTACAGCTAGTGATAGAATCTTAGCAAGTAGGATGGGGGCTGCCGCGATAGATGCTCTGTTAGACGATCAGCGGAATGTGATGATTGGTATCGAGCATGATAAAATTACTTATGTGCCATTTTCAAAAGCAATCAAGAAAAACAAACCTTTCCAAGAAGATTTGATGCGAGTATTGAAGATGCTATCTATTTAATATTGTATAAAAGACAAAGAACTCATAGTTTTAATTAATTATGAGTTCTTTTTTTAATAAGGGCGGTTTATTCCAAGCGTTTTTGTATTTTTGTTATCGCTCACTCAAAAAAAAGAGAAAGCATATATGGAGAAAGATAAGCAAGTAATATTAGACGAAAGATATATTAGGATGGCTTCAATTTGGGCAGAAAACTCATATTGCAAGCGTCGTAAAGTCGGAGCTTTATTGGTCAAAGACAAAATGATCATTTCTGATGGATATAACGGTACACCTGCCGGATTCGAGAATATCTGTGAAGACGACAGTAATGTTACTAAACCATATGTTTTGCATGCCGAGGCTAATGCCATTACTAAAGTGGCCAGATCTAACAATAGCAGCTTGGATGCAACGATGTATGTAACTTGTTCTCCTTGTATCGAATGTGCAAAACTAATAATACAGGCTGGTATCAATAGGGTGGTTTATAGCCAACAATACAGAGTTACTGATGGTGTAGACTTGCTGCAAAGGGCTGGCATTGAAGTCGTGTACATAGAAATAGACGAACAAAAGTAAGATTTAAATGAATAATACACATTGGGATAAGCCTGAAAACGAAGATAGAGGAGATATTTCTTCTCCTAAAAAGTCGAAAATATTCATTTGGCTTCCGTTGATAATAGCTTTAAGCATCGCAATTGGCATTTTTGTAGGAAATGCCTTCATGCGTTATGACACAGGCGGAAGTTTGCGACCACTATTCAAGAAGAACACTACTAAGTTAGATGCCTTGTTCGATTATATGAACAAAGCCTATGTAGATACAGTCAATATTGATGCAATAGTAGAAGAGGCTATGCCTACGATCATTTCTACACTAGATCCGCATTCGGCCTATATTACAGCCGAGGATATGCAAAGTGTGGGTACTGAATTGGAAGGACACTTTGGTGGCATTGGTGTTGAGTTTATGATACAAGAAGATACCATCTTCATCGTCAATGTTACTGTTGGAGGACCTTCGGAAGCAATGGGTATTATGGCTGGTGATAGAATTGTGACTGTTAATGATAGTGTATTTGCTGGTATCGGTCTGAATAACACTAAGGTGATGAAAACGCTCAGAGGGGTGATGGGTACAAAAGTGAAAATTGGGATAAAGAGAAGTACAAGCCCCGATATCTTGAACTTCGATCTGACCAGAGGTTCTGTTCCGGTGTCTAGCATCGATGCCTCTTACATGATTGAAGATTTTATCGGTTATATCAAGATCTCAAAATTTGCCATCACAACATATAACGAGTTTATTTCAGCTGTGGCGAAATTAAAAAATCAAGGAGCAAAATCATTCATCATAGATTTACAAGGAAATACTGGTGGTTATCTTGCTGCGGCAAACCTTCTGACTAATGAGTTCTTGCATTCAGGAGATTTGATCGTATACACCGAAGGAAGAGCCTATCCACGTGAAAATTTTGTAGCCAACGGCACAGGGGCATGTAAAGAAGATGAAGTTGTAGTTCTGATAGACGAGGGTTCTGCTTCAGCAAGCGAGATTTTCTCAGGAGCTATTCAAGATCATGACAGAGGACTGATCGTTGGACGTCGTTCTTTTGGAAAAGGATTAGTGCAAAATCAACATGAGTTCAGCGATGGATCAGCAATCCGATTGACTATTGCTCGTTACCATACACCTTCAGGTAGATGTATTCAAAAACCATACGTGAGGGGTAAAAAAGATGATTATGACTACGATATTGTAGAAAGATATAATCGAGGAGAATTTTTCAATCGTGACAGCATGAAGGTAGACAACTTGCCAATATTCTACACTAAGGCAGGACGTCCCGTATATGGCGATGATGGTGTTATGGCAGATGTATTTGTACCTCGTGATACTGTCGGAATCAACGCATATTCTATTAAAATATTTAATTCGGGTGCTTTGCGTGAATACGCATTTAAGTATAGCGAGAAAAATAAGGAAAAATTGAAGGCTATGCAGGATTGGCAAACGGCTTATCAGTATTTGACCAGCCAACCACTTGTTGAGCAACTGGTGGCTTATGGCGAAACTAAAAAGATTAGTAGACGACCGGTCCTTATCCAAGAGGCTTATCCAATGATGAAATCGCAGTTAGAAGGACTGATTCTTAGAAACGTTTTCAATGCAGGCTTTTTTGAAGTTATCCAGAAAGATGACCCAATGATCAATAAAGCTGTGGAGTTGATAAAGCAAGGAAAGGCTACTCCAGATGCTGTTGCCGAAGAATTATATATGCTTAATAATCGGTAATAATGGATCTGACGAAGGAGAAAAATAAGCTAAGAGAAAAAATAGCAAGCCTTAAAAAAGGATTTTCAGCTGAAGAGCTCTTGTTTAAGTCTACAGAAGTGATGGATGTCGTGGAGATAACAGGAGTCTTTCAGGAGGCTAAGAATATATTTATATACCACAGTATGCTCGACGAAGTGAATACTGTGGAGTTTATCAAAAAGTGGTGGGGGCAAAAACAATTTTACCTACCAGTGACAAGCAAATCTGAAATTAATTTCAAAAAATATACAGCAGATACACAATTGCAACGTTCTGCTTATGGAATTTATGAGCCAGAGGGAGAGGATTTTACGGATTATAAAAAGATAGATCTTATCATCGTGCCAGGAGTTGCATTCGACAGAATGCAAAATCGAATGGGATATGGTAAAGGTTATTATGACCGCTTCTTACCTAAAGTTAAAGCTCCAAAGCTCGGTGTTTGTTTCGACTTTCAGTTGTTAGACAGACTTCCGACAGGTAATGATGATGTAAAAATGGATTATGTCGTCTCGGAGAATGATCTTATCTGGTAGCTAGCAATAATGGTGAGTAATAAGTTTGCAATACATACCAATACACTATCTTCGGTTTATATGGATTCATCCATAAAATCGAAACAAACATCTCAACTTCTTTTCGGTGAGCTATTAATTATCAAATCGGTACGAAATAATTTTTATTATATCGAGAACTATCACGATGGGCATTGTGGATGGGTGTATAAAGAAGTGTTTGCTTTTTTGCCTGCCATCGAGTTTGAACGCTTGAAAGATAGGCCGGTGGCAAGGATTTGCTATCCTTTGGCAAGCGTTATTGATGTAGAAGTTAAATCTTCGCTTCATTTGCCAGCTGGAAGTTGTTTGCATGACTATGAACCTCAATCAGGAAGCTTTAAAATAGCTAAAAGAGTATATCAGGTAGCAAAAGAGAGTGTCTTGTATCTGGATCATGGTCAGCTCGACGATATTGATAGAGTAACGTCTAGTTTAATGAATGCCCCATTTCAGGAGGGAGGAAAAAGCATTTTAGGAATAGACGCTTCTGGGTTCGTTCAGCTGGTCTTTGCTATGTGTGGTTTTCCATTGCCAAGGGGGAGTCAGCAACAGTCTAAAATAGGGGTCTCGGTTTATTCGCTAGAGCAACTAAGGATAGGAGATGTTGTTTTTACCCATCAGGAAGGTGTTATTTTGAAAACTTATATATACCTAGGTCATGATAGGTTGGTGAGTATGGAAGAAAAAATCATTGATATTGAGCTGTCGGAGATACAAAATTGCACAAGCTCTCTTCTTATTAGGAGACTTGTTTAAAAAATTTTTATCTTTGGGGTTTGAATAATGATTTTAGGGAAAAAAATAAAAAGAATTTTTACCAAAATAAATATATGTCAGTAGATGTCAAGAAAGTAGGAGAAAATGATAGAAGAGCTAAAAAAGCTTTTGTCAAATTTCCGATAAATCTATATAAGGATTGTCCATACTATGTGCCATCATTAGTATTAGACGAATTAGAAACACTAAATCCAAAACATAATCCTGCATTTTTGATGTGTGACATGCAAATGTTTCTGGCATACAAAGATGGAGAGATCGTTGGACGTATTTGTGCGATCATAAATCACAAGGCAAACGAAAGTTGGAACTCGAAGGATGGAAGGTTTGGATTCTTTGATTTCATCGATGATGTCGAGGTTGTAGACGCATTGTTTGGTGAGGCAGAGAAGTGGTTGAGAGATAAGGGGATGACATCTATCATAGGGCCAATTGGGTTCAGTGGGCTTGATCATGAGGGACTTTTAGTGCATGGATACGATAGGGTGACCACCATGGCTACAACATACAGTTTTCCGTATTATAAAGATCATATTGAGCGCTTAGGCTTTCAAAAAGAAGTTGATGCGAATGAATATTACATTACCATTCCACCTCAGGCTCCAGAGCGTCATCAACGAATAGCAAATATTGTGGCTACCAGATATGGTCTAAAGGTGCTTAAGTTTAAAGGCCTTAAACAAATAAAGCCGTATGTTAGCAAATTGTTTCATGTGTTGAATGAAGCTTATAAACCTCTTTATGGTTTTACGGCATTGTCTCAAGCGCAAATTGACTACTATGTAGAGATGTATGTTCCTATCCTCAGATGGGACTTGGTAACAATTGTAGTTGAAGAAAAAACAGACGATGTAGTAGCTTTCGGAATAGGTATGCCAAACTTGTCCAGAGGGTTGATTAAATCTAGAGGAAAGTTATTACCTCTAGGTTGGTTCCATTTGCTACAAGATCTCAAATTTAAAAACCCGGTTGTCGATTTGTTGTTAATTGGTATATCTCCCGAATATCAAGGCAAAGGTGTTAACGCTATAATTTTTGCAGACTTTATCCCATCAGCCTACAAAGAAGGGTTTAGATTTGCAGAATCAAATCCCGAATTGGAAGTAAACGAAAAAGTAAACAATCTGTGGGATGGTTTCGATGTAGAACTTCATAAGAAACGTCGATTTTATCGTAAAAAGATTCATTGAGAATAAAAAGCTCCACTTGTATTTTATTTATTTTTTTCTTATCTTTCGGCTCTAAAATACACGAACGAGGATGGAAGAAAATAAAGATATATTAGCAGCCGCGAATTATTCAGATGACGATATTAAAACTCTCGATTGGGAGGAGCATATTCGTCGTCGACCAGGTATGTATATTGGTAAATTGGGAGATGGAACATCTGCCGATGATGGAATATATGTTTTACTGAAGGAAGTTCTAGATAACTCAATGGATGAGTTTATGATGGGCTTTGGTAAAACAATTGATGTTACGATTGAGGATGGCACAGTGACTGTGCGAGATCATGGACGTGGAGTACCTTTGGGTAAGGTAAAAGACGTGGCTTCCAAAATGAATACTGGTGCAAAGTATGATTCTGAAGCGTTTAAAAAGTCTGTTGGGCTTAATGGGGTAGGGATCAAGGCTGTAAATGCGCTATCAGATTATTTTTTAATCCAAAGTTATAGAGAAGGAGAATCCGTTGCTGTTGAATTTAGCAGAGCTAAGGTGTTGAAAGAAGAAACTTTCAAGGGCTTAAAAGATGATAACGGAACATTAGTCCAGTTCAGACCAGATAATACAATATTTGTTGACTATCAATACAGAGATCTTTTTATCGAGAACTTGTTGAAGAATTATGTTTTCCTTAATACAGGTTTGAGTATTATTTACAATGGGAAAAAATTCTTTTCTAAAAATGGGCTAGTCGATTTACTCGATGAACACATGACTTCTGAAGCTCTTTATCCGATTATTCACTTGAAAGATAAAGATATAGAAGTAGCCATTACGCACTCGAATCAATATGGAGAAGAATTTTATTCTTTCGTCAATGGACAACACACCACTCAGGGAGGAACACACCAATCTGCTTTCAGAGAATCTGTATCGAGGGTAATAAGAGAATTCTACAATCGTAATTTCGATTTTGGAGATATCCGAAATGGTATTGTTGCTGCAATAAGTATAAAAGTAGAGGAGCCTGTATTTGAGTCTCAGACGAAAACCAAATTAGGGTCTAGAGATATGGGGCCCAATGGTGTAACGATTGCCAAATTTGTCGGTGACTTCTTGAAAAAAGAACTAGACAATTATCTTCATAAATATGCAGCAACGACAGACACGCTTCTAAAGAAGATCCTAGAATCGGAAAAGGAACGAAAGGCTATTGCAGGGGTGACTAAAATTGCTAGAGAGCGTGCTAAAAAAGCAAATCTGCATAATAAGAAACTGAGAGATTGCCGTATTCATTATAATGACAGTAAAGGCGATGATTTAACTAAGACATCTATCTTTATTACGGAGGGAGACTCGGCTAGTGGATCTATTACCAAAAGTAGAGACCCTAACTATCAAGCTGTTTTTAGTTTGAGAGGTAAGCCCTTGAATAGCTTTGGGTTGACTAAGAAAATAGTTTACGAGAATGAAGAGTTTAATCTGCTCCAAGCTGCTCTGAATATTGAGGACGGGCTTGAGGGCTTGCGTTATAGTAAGATTATTATTGCGACGGATGCTGATACCGATGGTATGCATATTCGTTTGCTGTTGCTTACTTTCTTTTTACAGTTTTTCCCAGATTTGATTAAGAAAGGACATGTTTATATCCTACAAACACCATTGTTCAGGGTTAGAAATAAAAAAGAAACTCGCTATTGCTATACGGAGGAAGAGCGTTTGTCTGCGATATCTGATTTAGGACCAAATCCTGAGATCACTCGATTCAAAGGGTTAGGGGAGATTTCTCCTGATGAATTCGTCCATTTTATTGGCGAAACGATTCGTTTAGATAAAGTGTCGATGAAGAAAGAGGATAGTGTAGGTTCTATGCTTGATTTCTATATGGGGAAGAATACTCCAGAACGTCAGGAATTTATCATCGATAATTTGGTGGTAGAAGAAGATGTTGTAAAGTAAATAAGGAAGAAGGCACAGATCAAACAATAGTTTGTGCAGATTCACCATTGAAAGACGATAAGTGCTTAAAACTCTATTTCATCAGCAGAGATATAGCCTTTGGAAATGCAATAGAATATAAGACCCGAAACCGTCTTGATTCCCAGTTTTGAAGTAATGTTCTTTCTGTGAGTTAATACGGTGTTTAGGCTAATTTTGAGGTCGTCTGCAATTTCTTTATTGAGGTATCCTAAAGCTATTAAACGTAGTACATCTAACTCTCTTTGAGAAATATCCATTGTTTTGTGCGGGGTGATCGGAATTGCGGATTCAATCAATTCTTTCCAATTATCAATACCCATATCTTCCAAATTTTTGATCATCGGTCTAAGAATCTTTTCTCGGATTCTGTTGTTCTGATCTAGATCTTTTTGGATACTGTCGATCGAGAAGATAACAGCATAATGCATATTCTCGTTAAAATTACCTGAAATATGCTTTACAATAATATGCTTGAGATCAATAAGTAGGGTGTAGGGCGATTCTGCATTTTCCATCCCATTCTTTATCTCTGTAGTCAGCTCTTTCTTGAATTTGTCAAATAGCTTGGCAATCAGTCCCAGTTGCTTGTTATTCGGGTCGCTAGTAGCCACAAAAGCATTGAGGTGTTTTTCCAGATTATGAAGTTGCACATTTAATGTATAGCGTTCTGCTTGTTTTAGGTAGTTGATAACAAGACTGATATCAAATTCCTTTAATCGTTTTTCCGGAAAATAGTCTTCGTTGAGAAAAGTGTTGAGGATAGCCAGAAAAAACTCAGTGTTGATTTTATATTCGCTACAAACCTGTTGAATGGTCTTGTCGCCTATGCCTAATTTGATATTAAATCTACCCACTAAAGGAATAACTTCGTGGTGAGAGAGTATAACATCTGATAGTTTTGATAATTTATCTAAAAAAAGCATAGGTCTTGATAGTTTTTTGCTGGAAAATGTATAAATTATATGATTGATATGTAAAAGTACGTTTTTATTGAAAGAAATAAAAGGATCGACCCGTCTTTTATCTATGCGTAGGCATGAGAATATAAATATGTGTATAGATAATTTTTATTGATTTAGTTTTGATATAAATATATTTAATATTATATTTGTATTTATAGAAATCGAAAATAACGATAAATATTAAAATTTAAATCAATTCTTACGATTATGAATAAGAAACTTTCAATAATTATAGTGCTCGCCTTGATGATAGGATTGAGTGTGCAAGGAAAAGGTTTAAAAACAATAAATAATACTAACGATAAAAAGAATACGACTATGAAATTTGAATTACCAAAACTTCCGTATGAAACAAATGCTTTAGAGCCAGTGATAGGAAAACAAACAGTTGAATTGCACTACGGAAAGCATTATCAAACATATTTGACAAACTTGAACAATCTGGTACCAGGTACTAAGTTTGAAAATGCAGACCTTGAAACTATTGTGAAAGAAAGTGATGGAGCTATCTTTAACAATGCAGGTCAAGCGTTAAATCACTACATTTATTTCCTTTCATTCTCTCCTAAGGGAGGTGGAGAACCATCAGGAAAACTAGGAGATGCTATCAAAGCTCAATTTGGTTCTTTTGACAAGTTCAAAGAAGATTTCGAGAAAGCTTCGATAGGGGTATTTGGAGCAGGATGGGCATGGCTATCTAAAGATAAAGATGGTAAATTGCACATCACTCAAGAATCTAATGCAGGTACACCTTTGACTAAAGGATATACTCCTCTACTTGGATTTGATGTTTGGGAGCACTCATATTACCTAGACTATCAAAATCGTAGAGCAGATCACGTAAAAGAACTTTGGAAAATTATTGACTGGAAAGCTGTAGAAGCACGTTTCTAATTTCCATTTTAGAATAAAATATATTAAGAGGTGTAGGTCATATTGACTTACACCTCTTTTATTTTGCTCTAGTTAGGCTGTTGTCTGTCGTTTTAAGAGTGTTTCTATGTTTGATGGAGGAGATTGTCAAGATTGTAAGTCTGATACAAAGAGGCTCTTGTGAAGAGTTCTTGATGGCGTGGAGGATACGAGATCAATGTACTTTGTTATTCAGACATTATTATGTATATCCTTAATATTCATGGTAAATAAAAAAGGTAACCTAGAACAGGTTACCTTTTTTATTTAAGTTATATGATCTATATAATATTATTAATATACGTGACCATCTTCTTTTAAGTCGTCAGCATCAAATTTCTTCTTCTCTAGTGCGTTCCATGCGTAGATGATATATCCAAGTACAAATGGCACAAGAAGTGATACAACACTCATCACAGTCAAAGTGAATTCGCTGGAAGAAGCATTGAATATCGTAAGAGAGCTTTGCAAGTCGAAAGTTGAAGGATAGAAAGCTGTATTATTCCATCCTGAAACAAGGAACAAGCATGTTACAGTAACCACTGTTCCTACTCCGGCAAACCAGATACCTTTGGTGTATTTGCTATCAAGGATCGTTTTGCCTAAGCCCCAAAGCACGCCTACTACTCCTAGAAGGAAGAATATACCTACAATAGGCATTTCTATCAGATTGAAGAAGTATTTGTATTCTACCATCGAAACCTCTCCTGTGGTTGGATTTACACCGAAACCGTCAGCCATCAATGTCCAAATCAAAAAGATTAGGAAAGTGATCAGGAAAGGAACTGCATTAATAATCAGAGTTTTTCTGGCTCTTCTTACCAAATCTTCGTCAGCTAATCTATTGATGAAGAACAGACAAGCTAGAGACCTAGCAAGGAAGAAAACAGCAAAGCCTAACATCCAGTTTCTAAGGTTTGCCAAAGCTTCTAATCCATGCCATGCAGATTGCCATGCACTGATTGCCAAGGTGTGATCTCCTAGAGTTGCTTCTCCAGTCAACAGGTTGGCTATATTCCCTTTTCCAACGGTGAATTCAGATCCAGTGAAGAAGGTTGCAACTGCTGCTCCTAGTAAGAATGTTCCTAGTAAACCATTTAAGAATAAGAACCATTTGTAAGTTTTTGCTCCTAAAAAGTTATTTGGTTTATTCATAAACTCGTAAGATACGGCTTGAATAACAAAGCAAAGCAGAATTAGCATCCACACCCAATATGCACCACCAAAGCTAGTGGAGTAGAAGAGAGGAAAGGAAGCGAAGAACGCTCCTCCAAAGGTTACAAGGGTGGTAAAGGTATACTCCCATTTACGTCCCAATGCATTCACTAATATCATACTGTCTTTGTCGCTTTTGGGTAGAGAAAAAAGCAATGACTGTCCACCCTGAACAAATAGTAGAAACACCAGAAGACCTCCTAAAAGGCTTATAATGAACCACCAGTAATGTTGTAAAAATTCATATGTAAACATGATCTATTTCTTTTTATAATAAATAATTATTAATCTTCTGACTTAGATGGTCCCTTTTTAATCTGATTAATCATGATGCCAATTTCGGCAACAAGTAACAGTGTAAATAGAGTCAAGAACAAGAAGAATGTTGTTTTTACTGCTCCTGTTGAAATAGCTGATACTGCTGCTTTCAACGGCAGAACATCTTGGATTGCCCATGGTTGACGTCCAACTTCGGCAACAACCCATCCAGCCTGACTGCCTGCATAAGCCATTGGTACTAACAGTATAGCAACCCATAGAAGCCATTTTTTGCTAGCTAGTTGTTTTCTGAATATGAAGAATGTCAGCAACAAGAAAATAAGTGTCATTGCACCGCAAGAGTAGATCATGATGTGGAATGCCCAATATGTAAGGCCAATATGTGGAATCAGCTCTTCGGCTTTGTCTAAGAAACCATAACCGAAATAAGAATAGTTGGCATCAAGAATTTCTTTTTGGACTGCCATCTCTGCTTTGTTGTCTTCTTTTTCAGCTTCTTTAAACTTTCTTAAAGCTGTTCTAGCTTTTTCTCCAACAGCTTTTTTCTCTTCAAACGAGAGAGCTTTTGTGCCATCATTGAGTGTGTAGCCACCTTCTATAATGTTTTTGATTCCTGGTATATAAGCATCAAAGCTGCTATACGATAGGAATGAAAGTCCTCCGGGAAGAGCTATCGGTGGAAACAGATAAGGATCTGTGTCGTCGTTATACTTTTCTTTCGAAGGATTAGGTATAGCAAAGATAATGAGGTCTGCATTTTGTCCTCCTTCATACAAACCTTCCATGACGGCCAGTTTCATCGGCTGTTTTTCAGCTACTTGTTGAGCCGAACCGTGTCCTGTCCAAAGTGTAAGGATACAAGCTATTAATCCAAAAACCGAAGCAATCTTCATGCTTTGGGTTGCAAACTCTTTGTCTCTATCTTTCAAGAAGTACCAAGCTGCTACTGCCACAACAAATGCAGCTCCTAAAATCCACGATGAAATCACCGTGTGAAAGAATTTGTTTACAGCAATAGGCGATAGTGCCACGGCAAAGAAATCTACCATTTCATTACGAGATGTCAATGGGTTGAATTCCATTCCAACTGGATTTTGCATCCATCCATTAGCTACTAAAATCCACCAAGCAGAGATGGTTGCTCCCAAAATGGTTAGCCAAGTGGCTGCCAAGTGGGCTCCCTTGCTTACTCTCTTCCATCCAAAGAACATGATGGAGATAAATGTTGCTTCCATAAAGAAAGCCAAAATCCCTTCAATAGCTAGTGGTGCACCAAAAATATCACCAACAAAGTAGCTATAGTTAGACCAGTTAGTTCCAAATTGGAACTCTAGTATAAGTCCTGTAGCAACTCCAATGGCGAAGTTGATACCAAAGATTTTTTGCCAAAACTTGGCTGTGTTTTTCCATTGCAACTCACCCGTACGTACATACATGGTTTCCATGATTGCCATCATAACTCCTAGCCCTAGGGTAAGAGGAACGAACAACCAGTGGTACATTGCTGTCATCGCAAACTGGGCTCTAGACCAGTCAATAAGTGATGCATTCAGTAATTCCATAACAGTTAATCTAAAATGAATATATTGATTTAATTAATTTGTCTATTCTCATAAAGTTGTCGACTGACATAGTCAGATTTCTCCTTTTCATCCTCGAATTTGGAGTTCAAAAAATTGGGAAAGAAGAAAGGCTTCAATATTAAAAACATGATTATAAGCTTTACTATGACGATAGCCCATAGGGTTTTACCCAATTTCATGTTCTTAAAGCCCTCCCAAAACATCGAAAAGAAATTAAATTTTGGTAATTTTTCACTCATCTCTATTTTAGTTTTTTGTTCAGCAAATATTTATAACTTTTTTCTAAATCTATCTAGTTGGGATAGCCATGTTGTTAGCTACCCATTATTGTTATAAGTGTCGTTCAAAAAAAAAATCAAGCTTCTCCTACCGCTCCATTGATGGGAGGAAGAAAGCCTGTTTGGTCTTTTTCTAAATCTACAAATCCATTTTGTGCTTCATAGCGCTTGATGTTGTCATTTAATGCATACAGCAAGCGTTTGGCATGCTCAGGTGTAAGAATTATTCTTGATTGTACCTTTGCCTTGGGCATTCCTGGCATAACACGAATGAAATCGACAACAAATTCAGATGAGGAATGGGATATCACAGCTAAATTGGAATACGTTCCTTCAGCCACTTCTTCTGGTAGTTCAATTTGAATTTGATTCTCCTGATTGTCTTTCATGCCCTTTTTTTAGATTTTTTGATAAAAAGACTATTTTGCAATTTGTATCTCTGATGATAAAGGTAATACAAATAAAGCATAACAGCCAAATGATTCCTGTACCTAATTTAGTGTTTTTTTAGTTTTATCCCAATATTTTTACAGTTTTAATCATCTTCTGAGGCACTTACTTCTTTTGGCAGTAGATTTTGTTTCTCTTTTTTAGAGGAGTTTTTCTTCCCTAGCACTATAATCTGCGCTATTGTGCCAATGATTCCTAAACAAAACATGACAATCTGTATGGTACTATTATTCTTGAATACGAAGATGATTGTTATGCTGATCATTACCCACATAAAAGCGATGGATATTAGTCTGGCTTTTAGGCTCAAACCACTGCTCACTCTGTTGATATATGCTCCTGTTACTCGATGGTTTACAAGCTTCTTATAGAGCTTTGGGGAGCTTTTACCATAAAGGTAGGCCGATAAAAGGATGAAAGGAGTGGTGGGAAGCCCCGGTGTGACGATACCAATTATGCCTAGTGTCAGACTAATGGTGCCACAAGTGATATATATATATTTAAGCATTGCTTTATTTTTCTTTACTATTAAAGATTATTCAAAAATTTGTATCTCTACAAAGTAAGAAAAATTTCGGCTATTTTGTGTCAATTTATTCGATGAATAAATTATTTTGAACAGAATGATGTTTGTTTGTCAAACTTTTCTTGATGAAAAGTAACTTCACTCATATTTTATGATAGATAGTATTTCTGCATCTACAAAGCGTCCTTTTTCGAAAAAGTAGTCACGTAATACGCCTTCAGTTTCTAATCCACATTTGTATAAAACTTTTCTAGAGGCTTCGTGTTCGGGGTCTATAAAGGCTTCTATACGATGAAAGTTCATTGTCTGCAAGCCATATTGAACAAGTAATCGACAGGCATCTGTAGCTAAACCTTTGCCCCAGTGAGTAGGATGGAGTTCGTATCCGATTTCAGTTTTGTTGTGTTCGGTTGAGATATTGTGAAAGCCACAAGTTCCGATTACAATGTTGTCTTGTGCCTCATTGAGGATGATGCCCCAGCGATAACCTTCACCTTTCTGTCTCCTGAGGTTCCAAGTATTGATTAAGTCTTCGGCTTCTTTGGGGGACGAAAATGTGGGTAGATCGTAATAAATCATGACTTTATTCTGAGAAAAATATGAAAAAAGGGCATTGGTATCTTCCAGGCTCAAAGGTCTTAGCGTTATCCGATTATTTGCTATTATGGGTAGTGTATTCATGTCATTTTGTGTATATAGGCAAATGTAATTTTTTATTGTTGAATAATTGTATTTCACTCCTCTTATTTTCCTGTTATCGGTATTTTAAAATTTTATTTATCTTTGTTGGTTATTGTGCTAATATTACTGTTTTCCAGTTAATAAAAAATCTGAAGATGAATATCTTTGTTGTAGATTATGATCCTCAATGGGCATGTAAATATGTGGAAGAGTCTGAACAAATAATGAAAGTATTAGGCGATGAACTCGTTGAATTACATCATATTGGTAGTACTGCTGTAGAAGGATTAAAGGCTAAGCCTATCATTGATATGATGCCTGTGGTTAAGGATATCAATAAAGTAGATCAGTTGAACAATTTATTCATCGCATTAGGTTATGAACCAATGGGTGAATTGGGAATATCAGGTAGACGCTATTTTAGAAAAGGAGGTGATAATCGTACTCACCAGATTCATATCTTTCAGCAAGGGAATGATTATCATATCAATCGCCACTTGGCTGTTAGAGATTATTTACGGCAGCACCCCAAAGTAGCTCAGGAGTATGGAACCTTAAAGTCCAATTTAGCAGCGTTGTACCCTCAGGATATTGACGGTTATTGTGACGGAAAAGATGACTTTATGCAAAAGTTGGAGGCCAAAGCATTGGATTGGTTTGCTAGTCAAAGTTCATTTTAACAACAAGTCAAAGTTTACCATATCTACCCCTTGAGTGAAAAAGTCGCTAATAGCAAATTGAAAGGGGTATATGTTTTCTAAGTCATTGGTCATTTGATGAGAATAAGATTCTATAGCTTCTTTTTGTCCTTTGATAACTCTCATTTTACTTGTTTTATCAAAGTATATATGACAGGCTGATAGATTGTTAAGGATGTTAGTCTCTGCATCAGAAAGTTCAGAAGAGTTTTCTCTTATTATTTTGTTTATAACACGTTTCACCTCTTTGGCATCGTTGTCTGACTCTACAATAAGAAGTCCTATTCTACCATAGCTCACATAAGGAATGCTCGAGATGTTATTTTTAGGAAAATCAGTCGGGTGTAAATTTTCTTCTACATGCTTTTCTTGCAAATCCATAACTATTGTAAAAAGCGAATGGCTGAATGAATAAATCAAGCCTGTTTTTTTAGACATTTCTTGCTCTAAGTAACTTTTCCCAGATACAACTTCATCAAGAGGGATGCCCATATTTCCTCTTCCAGTCAGGTTTAATGCTCTATGCGAATAAAATTCCAATCCTTCTTGGGTTATCAGTTTTTCACTTTGAGTTGGCTTATTGTCTAAGACAGCCTTAGCAAATTTATCCTGTGCTTCTCTGGAAGGAATTATTGTTTCTATATCAACCTTTTGTATTCCTGCCGAAATGGTGATTGGTACGAAAGTGTATTTATTGTAGACAGATATATCTGTTGCTTCCTTAATGTTGGGGTCTATAATATTTCCTATAAATATTTTGTCAGTCAAAGCTGGATTAATAAACATCTCCCTCATCTTAAAGCTATAGAGGCGTTCATCTTGGTTTTCACCTGGTACAAAGCTAATATCTTCCAATGTGGAGAATGCAAGTGTTGTAAACTTTGCTTCAGAAATTTTTTCAGGAGTTTTCCCATTTTGTATCACCTTTAAGATTGCTTGTTCTTTGCCTGCAACAAATTTGATGTCAGTCTCTCTGGAGTCCTCATCTGTATTGGGCTCAATAATAGTTATGCTGATTTGATGTGAGTCTTTTCCTGTGACTTGGCTTAAAGTGATCCAACCGGGGATATTATCTGCTGTCCAAGCGCTATTACTTGTTACCTGCACATGTTCTTGACCTCCACTTCTATCGAATGTAATTATACTTTTATCCAATGTTATTTTAATGGCCTCAGGAGCTTTTTCGTCATCTTTACATGAAAAGCAAAGCAATAGAGGGATAAGTATTCCCAAAAGAATTAGTGGTTTCATCATGAGTGAAGTTTATTAGTCATTTAGATCTTTCAAGGATTAAATGTAATCAATATATTAATGGTTTTAACATCTTTCGTCTCCTTTTAACTTTTCGTTTGTCTAGTGATGTATCTGTTTTTTTTCTTACATTTATCTTCTAATTATAAAAAAATAATATGATTCGGAAAGCTCATTTAAGTGACTTAGAGGCTATTCATCAGTTGTATATAGTTCTCTTTGATGGGATGGCTAGCTTAGTGCCTGATTACCTTAAGCCAGCTGAACAGGAAAGAGACTTCTTGTTGAGCGTATTGAGAGGAGAAAATGACATGATGGTGTTTGTGGTAGAGGAAGAGGCTGATATCAAAGGCTTTGCTATTGCTCAATTGCAAAACACACCACCATATACGTGTATGGTTCAGCAACGATCTGTTTATTTGATCGACCTAGTTGTGGATCCACGTAGCAGAAGCAAGGGATATGGCAAACAGTTGCTAGATGCAGTGAAAGAGTGGGGAACAAGTAGACAAGTCAGTTTTATGGAGTTGAGTGTGTTGGCAAAAAACACAAAAGCTATAGAACTATATGAAAGAGAGGGATTTGAGGCATATGACTTTTCTATGCGTATTCGATTGGAAGACAAATAGTCTGAACTGTGAGGTGGAGTAGTGTGCTATCTTTTTTGTTCGTAGATGAGTTGTACTACTCCTGATTTATATTTGTTGACATCTAATAGCTTAAGATTAATTCTTCCGCTTAAGTTTTCGAAGAGAGGAGTGCCTTCTCCTAAAACTATTGGATGAATGGAAATACGATAAATGTCGATGAGTTCGTGCTTTACAAATGTTTTGATTAGTTTAGCACCACCATAGAGCCAAATATCTTTACCATTTTGTTCTTTGATTCTAGTTACTTCTTCGACAATATCTGTAGCTAGAAAGGTGGCTTGAGTATCTGTTCTTACCTGCGAAGAAAAAACATATTTCTTTTTAGCATGAATGGCCGACCACATTTGTAGGTCGTTTTCACTAGTCGATGCTTCTGGTTCATAATTACCCCATAAGTCATAGCTTACTCTGCCATAAAAAATAGTATCTATCTCTGAAAGAAAACTTCCGAAGTCCATTTCCTCATCCATAATGCACCAATCCGTCTCTCCGTTTTTTTCTTCTATAAAGCCATCTAGTGAGACAGCCAAGTCTAAAATTATTTTCTTCATGATATGTATTCTCTGTTAATTATGACGATCAATTCGGGTGTTTTCGATTAATATGCTGGAAATTAAACTTCTGATGTTCGTAGTTTTTTGTCATCACAGTGCTAAATTATTTATTCTTTTTAAAACTACCAAGGAGGATAAAAGAATATTAGAGGTTATGAGTATTATTGCTTGATTTATAAGTATTTACTAAGCAATATGACTCCTCGTTCTAACTCATCCTCTGACAATGAGGCATATCCTAGTCTGATGCCTTTAGTTGTTTGACCTAGAGTGTATTTATAAGGGGGAATAATTTTTACTTTTTGCTCAGGAATCAGCTTCAGAAGATCTCCGATATTTCTTTCTTCTTTAAATTCTAACCATAGTGCAAGGCCACCATCAGGACGATAGAAGGTTACTCGATCTTTTAAGTGCTGATCTATTAACCGAGTGAAGTGTTGGTATCTAGCTTTATATTGATTGATTACTCTTCTCTTGTGTTTCCTGATAACTCCTGTGTTTATCAATTCTAGGAGTGCTTGTTCCATAATGTTATCTCCTTGTATGTCAATGAGACGTCTTAGATCTCCGATTTGATTCACAAGTGTGCTATTAGCCACAAGATATCCTACACGGATGGAAGGAGCTATCAGTTTGCTGAATGTGCCAATATATATACAATTGGTAGCACCTTCTAACGCTGATACTGGCATAGGAGGGCGTTGTCCGAAGTGAAATTCGCTATCGTAATCATCCTCTATAATTGTAAAACCATATTTGTTAGAAAGTTCAATCAACTTCATGCGACGTTCGAGGCTCAATGTCACAGTTGTTGGGTACTGATGATGGGGAGTGATGTAAATGGCTTTGACTGCTTTCTTGGCTACAATCTTTTCTATTTCTTCAGTATTGATGCCTTGGTTGTCCACAGTAATGGGCAGAAGCTTTGCCCCTGCATGGGTAAAGGCATCCCACATGGGGCGAAAACCGGGATTCTCTACCAGAACAATATCTCCTTTCTGAAAGAGGCATTGAGCAATGAGAAATAGTGCCATTTGACTTCCTCTGGTGATACAAATTTGCGATGGATGCACATGTATTCTCCTATCTTGGTTGAGCATCTGGGCTATAGCTCCTCTGAATAAAATGCAACCTAAACTGTTGTCCAGATCCATCAGCTTCCATTTGGCTTTTCGCTTGAATATTTGTCTGTATGCTCGTGCCAATTCGTCAATGGGTGCTAAACGGGTATCGGGTAGACCATCATCGAATACGATTTGAGGTATAACGGCTATCTGACTTTTATCTATCACTGTGTCAGTAGGTAATATCCGTCTTATTTCTTTGGCTTTGAGGTCTGAAACAAATACGCCTTTGCGTTCTAAAGTGTATAGCCAACCTTCTAATTGTAAAAAATCGAGGGCTTTCACCACTGTATTACGATTGACTTCTAGTTCATCAGCAATTTGTCGCGAGCTAGGCACTGGATCGTTGGGATTGAGCGTACCTTGTTTTATCAAGCTGATGATCAGATCAGCGATTTGGAGATAAATGGCTCTTTTGGCTTTCTTATCTATATTTAATTCATGTAACCATGATTTTCGCATCTGGACTACTTGTTTTTGTGAATACTGGCATACAAAGGTAGGCCAATAAATAATTAATATTGCATTTCAGAATTATAAATCATAAAAAATAAGATGTTGATATGCAGGGGAGAATGAAACACTATCAGTTGACAATAGAAGAGATTGCAGATGTATTGAACAAAGCAGATGTAGGAAGAATTGGTCTGAATGACCCTAATGGTTTTCCTTACATTGTACCCGTACACTTTGTCGTTATTGATGGTAAAATCTATATTCATGGATTGATTAAAGGGCAAAAAATAGAATATCTGAAACGGAATCCCAAAGTAGGTTTTGAGGTGGATGAAATGGGACCACTGATTATCTCTGAAGGACAAGTTTGTGATACAAATACAACTTTTAGGAGTGTGATTATCTTTGGAACTGCCCAGATGGTGGATGATGGGGAGATGAAAATCAAGGTATTGAAAGAAATTGTAAAAAAGTTTACCCCACAGATGAGCGGACTCGAGTTTCCTGACAAGATGATCCGAGCTACTGGTGTTATTGAAATTACAGTTTTGGAATGTACAGGTAAGTATTATAAATAAAGCGATGAATTAGTGATTTTTGTTATAAATCATAGAGTAATAAGAGTCTACCTTTTACGAAAAAAGTAGACTCTTGTTTTATATTATAGATCTCTAACAATCTTATATTCTCCTGTTAAGGCTCGCTCTATCCATTTACCTTCGATGGTCTTCGTTAGACTTGTTGATTTGCTTAGCATTATTAAGTGATACGACACTTGACGCTCTCGCCATTGCAGTTCTGTATGATACGAACTTTTGCCTGCCGGTATATTTATCTTGTGTTTTACATCTCTATTTGTGTTCTTTTGGGTTACTTCACCATAGATGTATTGATCTTTTGAATATGTTAACACCTCTCCATTGTTTATGTTTATGATTTCTGGAACATTGACTTTTAGTTGTCCATCCTTGAACCAAATAAAGGCATAGCTATCATCACTTTTGAAATACGATGTTTCTACTAAATTTATGCCATTAAATGGGTTTATTGTTACATTCGTTTGCTCTGTTAGATCAAAATCCATGCTAGTTCCTTTTTTATAGTAGAGTTTATCTCCATCCTCTTCAGATACAAAAAACTCAATGTGTTTGAAGGTATATCCTCCAGATGCTTGTTGTTCTACTACAATGGCTTTCGTTTTATTAGGATATTCTATGATAATTGTATAACCAAACTCTTCATCAGAAGCATTTTCATATGTTTCCACTCGAAGACTGTTGTCTGTAGATCTGTTGATTTTAAATCCTTTATATCCCCAATTAGCTTCCAGTATGCCTAGGTCGTCTAAGGCTAGAGGGGTGTTTTCGCTAATAAGTTTGCCCTCATTGTCAAAGATTTTTCCAGAAATGGTAGATGGTTGAGTACCTTCATACTCTTTTGATGTGTTTAATATACTTTTTATTCTCCAATCGCCAGTAGCAAAAGTTATTTCTGTAGCATCACCTTCTCCTTGCATCACAATTTTAGAATGTATGGGGATTCCTTTGCTATCGTCATCATTGCATGAATAACATCCCCAAGACAAAAGGATAGCTAGCCCAATAAATTTAAATATTTTCATGTCTTTTATTTTATAAGGTTAATGATTTTTGATTTTCTATTCTCAATATACTTATAAAATATTGTTTATTTATTTTTTTTTGCTGTTTTTCTCAATATAACTAGGAAGTTGCATATAAATTATGCGTACGGAAAACATTGATGAGAGGTTTGTGAATAAGAAGCACAAGAAATAATAGAAGGCTGTGATAGCATTTTGTTTTCTAAATATTTGTATTCGGCGGAAGATAAGAAAAAAATATCTATCTTTGTATAGTGGTTTTGAAGGAAGAAAGTCTGGAAAACCATGTGTCTTTCTGGTGAGAGTTGGGAAGATACAGATCATGATAATGGGGCTGTTTGGTTTTGACAGCGAGATGAAGTGGTTTGTAAGCATGCAGTGCGTAGTCGGCTAGCACTATAATCTCAGACGTCAAACTTTTTAACTGGCAACAACAATTACGCTCTTGCTGCTTAATCGAAGTATAGTAGATTTCAAGCTTAATCCTTGTACTAGGTACGAGGACAAGACATCACCCAACTGCCGTGGCTTCGAGGCGTGTTGATTTGTGTGGTGCAGGAAAATCGGAGATAGGATAGGGATGGTCTCGAGCCTTATCCAAAATTAAGAGACTAAGGTTTGGGTTGGTGGCTTCGGTCTTGCCCACTCCCTACAATGAAGGCGAAGATAAGCATGTAGAAAGCAAATTAATTCCTTGTTTGGACGAGGGTTCGACTCCCTCCAGCTCCACTT
>CALKIV010000039.1 GCA_937995835.1 uncultured Dysgonomonas sp.
CGAAAAGAAAAGCATTGCTATGTCAACTGAGTTTAGCGAATTTAAGAATTTGCTGCTAGAAAGCTAAAATACCTCTTAGCATATATTTAAAACAACAAAGCTCTCTGATCCACCTGCGTCAGAGAGCTTTGTTGTTTATCCACCCCAAAACCTATGCTAAAGCAGATTTCGCGTCAAATAATCAGGCACATTTGTCAAATAATCGAGGAGTCCGATAGGCAATTAACCTACTTTTGCAGAGTGAGCACATCAAATTTTCGGCTCATGAAAAAATCATGAATAAACATAACGACTAATAGGGAGCCTAGAATCAAAGCTCCTCTTAGCCTAAAATAATCTTCATAAGAAAATCTATGTGTAGCATAGGCTTTCAATCATTATTTAGAAAAACAACAATCTCAAAACAGATAGCATATGAAAAATTCGATTTAGAACAATGAAGCCTTTCAGGCAAAACAAGTACATCAATTAACCAATTCTAATTTATATGAACAACATGACTATGGTAAAAAGACTTCTTTTATCACTTCTTACTCTTGTCCTGCTATTTTCTTGCGAAGACAAGATGGATGAACATTATAAAGTTCCTGATTGGCTCAAAGGTAGCGTATGGGACGTCCTTTCCAATAATAATGAGCAGTATTCTATTTTTCAAGAAGGCATAGAGTTAGCGGGTTTTAAACCTATCGTAGAGGGTAAAGCCTCAATGACAGTTATGGCTCCTAACGATGCAGCATTCAAGACCTATCTAGATTCCAAAGGATATGCAAGCATCAAGGAGATGGACAAAGAGGAACTCAAAAAGCTGATCGGATTCCACATTTTGTATTACTCATACAATAAGGAAAATCTGATAAACTTTCGTCCAATAGGAGGCAATACTTCCTCCGAAGACGACAAAGAAATTAATGCAGGCTTATATTATAAATTCCGATCCAGAAGCAATGATGGCTTGAGTGTCATCGTTGATCCGAAGGACAAAAGAGATAAAAATGTATATCATCTAGATCGTTTTGTGCCTGTCTTCTCTCATAAATTTTTCAACACTAAAAAGATAGATGCAAAAAGCAATTACGAATTTTTCTATCCTAACTCCACTTGGTCAGGAGAAAACGGTTTCAATGTATCTAATGCCGCAGTAAACGAGTATCAAGTATTAGCTGACAATGGCTATATTTACCAAGTAGATAAAGTACTAGAGCCCTTAGAGACTATTCATACAGAATTAAACTCAAAAGATAGATATTCAGAATTTAGCCGAATATATGACTCGTATAGTGCTTATACTTTTGATCAAACACTAACCGACAATTATGCAAAGAGTTTAGGAGTAGACTCTCTATTCTTACACGATAGCCAGCTCGCTCCCATAGCTCTTGAATGGCCAACAACCTACTACTATGATATCTCTTCTCTATCCTCTATTGCTTACACTCTCTTTGCACCAACAAATGAAGCTCTAGATAATTTCTTCAAAAACTATTGGGCTAAAGGAGGATATAATTCTATCAATGAAGTAGACCCTTTATCTATTTCACATTTTCTTAGCAGCTTCTACGTCAAAACCTCACCGCTATTTCCTGAAGAGCTGACAAAGCGCGACGAAAGTAAAGTTAGCTCCATCGTTAAGTTCGATCTAACAGCAGTAAAGGATAAGGCAATGTGTGTCAATGGTACGTTCTATGGTATTGATGCTTTTTCTATACCCGATCACATGAGTAGTGTTGCTGGTCCTGCATTTAGAGATAAGGAATTTGCCAGTTATCTCTATATTCTATCAGGCGCAGGAATGCTAGATGCTCTGATGTCACAAAACAATCGCTACATCACCTTTATCCCATCCAACGAGCAACTTGAAGCAGAAGGAATAACACTGAACGAATACTCGAGTGGCAAAATATTAGAGAAGGAAGGCGATGATGGAGAGTTGGTAGCAGTAGGCACCAGCGAAATGGAAAGAATATTGAATATGCATGTAATCAATTTTGATGGTCAACTAAACAAATCAGGAGCAAAGGTTTACCCCACTCAGTTGGCGTTCAACTATTGGTATGTCAAAGATGGCAAAATTGCGAGTAGTGCCTCTTTTACCAAATATGCAAACTTCGATAACTTAGAAGACCCATTCACTCCATTCAAAGAAATAACAAACGAAGGGAATACACCTTGGAGTAATGGCAGAGCATACTCTTATGAGTATCCGGGAATCTTTAAGCAAGAAAACTCTGATGGATTAAATTACAAACTATCAATTTCGAATGAAGTAAGAGACCCTTATTATCTATTTTCACAATTGCTAAAAAAAGCCGGATTGGTGGAAGGCAATAAAATAAAAGCGCTAGATACTTATCGTTTTGTTGTTTTTGTCCCTACAAATAGTACACTGCAAGCAGCACTTGACGCCAATCAGATTCCCGGTGTACAAGGAGGACTTAATGGTACCATCAATCAGGAGATATTAGCCAAATATATGCTTTCATACTTCTTGAGCACAAGCAACAATGTGATCACAAGTTATCCATATCCTGGATCAGACATGAAAAATGGGTCATATACCACTCCTGCATCTACTCGTCTAATCTATACTGACAATGGCACAAGCCTTGGTATACAACTAGAAGGAGGAAACGGAAATATCAGTCGTGTTATTACAGACTACGATCTTTTTCCTTTTGCCTACCATGACGGAGGCTTCCATTTTATAGATTCTATTCTTTAAATGTAACCGAAAAAAACTATGAAATTATTTAAATATATATTGATAACAGTCCTCCTATCCTACGCAGGAGGAGCTTGGGCTCAGGCTGTTTTATCCGGAAGGGTGACCGAAGATTTTGACGGACAGAAGGAACCAATTATAGGTGCCAATATAAGTATTGTGAACAAAGACAATCGTACACTAGGAGGAACAGTTACCAACCTCAATGGGAACTACAATGTGAGAATTCCAAGCAACGAAAGCAACCTGACGATTGTATTCTCTTACATTGGGATGAAAAGTCAAAAAGTAAAATACACAGGACAAGAGACGCTAAACATTCTTTTAGAAGCCAATGTAGAATCGCTTTCCGAAGTGGTTATAGCTGCCCAACGCATCGATCGCAATGACATGGGGATCAGCAGAAAAGAGCAAGTAGCTGCAACACAGAAAATAAAAATAGATGATCTTATAGAAACCATACCCGTAACTTCCATCGAAGATGCCCTACAAGGTAAGTTGGCAGGAGTTGACATCATTATGGCAGGAGGTGATCCGGGAGCAAGAAGCACAATTCAGATTCGTGGAGCCAGTACTTTAAATGCTTCATCCGATCCCTTAATTGTCATCAACGGAGTTCCATACAACACGGAGATTAATGAAGATTTTGATTTTTCTACTGCTAATAACGAAGATCTGGGAATCTTGTTAAACATTTCACCGGCAGATATCGAAGAAATAGAAGTACTCAAAGATGCAGCGTCTACCGCCATCTCGGGAACAAAAGGGGC
>CALKIV010000040.1 GCA_937995835.1 uncultured Dysgonomonas sp.
AATGGCATTAATAAAAGAAGTGAGGGGATTCACTCCTCAGATAGGAAAAGACGTTTATTTAGCAGAAAATGCAACTGTGATCGGTGACGTCATCATGGGAGACGAATGCAGCGTATGGTTTAATGCAGTGTTGCGTGGCGATGTTAATTCTATTCGCATTGGCAATAGAGTGAATATTCAAGATGGTACGGTGTTGCACACGCTTTACGAAAAATCGGTAGTGGAAATTGGCGACGATGTTTCTATCGGACACAACGTAGTAATCCATGGAGCAAAGATAGAAAGTGGAGCACTCATCGGTATGGGAGCCATCGTCTTAGACTATGCAGTGGTGGGCGAGGGTGCTATTGTAGCTGCTGGGTCGGTAGTGCTTAGTGGAACAAAGATAGAACCGGGAAGCATCTATGCTGGTGTACCTGCCAAATTTGTGAAGAAAGTAGACCCTGAACAATCGAAGGAGATGAATCAAAAGATAGCAAACAACTATCTAATGTATTCCGGATGGTTTAAAGAAGAGTAAAAGCTTATAAGTTAGTAGCAAACAAATGATTTATCATCATTTATTGCGATTGACCAATGACTAGAAATACACTTACTTTGTATGTATAAGAATAGTAAAAAACTATCAGAATTTTATCAATTTATAGTGTAGTTTAAATATCTCTGTTCAATGTATTTTTAGTTGATGATAAACTGCCTGAGACCTAATCTCAGGCAGTTCTTTTTGTCCCCCTACACATACAAAAAAGAGAGAAATGATTGCTATCCTAGTTTTATATGTTACTTTTATAAAAAGTAATTCTTAATAAACTACACAACAATGGAAGCAATTATAACCCTTATTTCATTGTGCATCTTTGGAGTGCTGATTGTAATACCCATCATTTTATTGGTAAAAGTTAGCTCGCTAAAAGATCAGCTATTTTATCTGCAGAAACAATCTCATGAATCGGAGAAGAAATTGATGTTTCTGATCAATAACATGGCGCGCAAAGATGACCTTGAAAAGGTAATGAGTAATATTTCAACCGATCAGGTCAAAAAAGAAGAGCCCGTTGAATCTACTCAAGAAGAAGAAACGACAATCATTTCCCAAGAAGTAATACAAGAAGAACCTGTTGAACAGAAAGAGGCTGACACAACTCCTATTCTACCGACAGAACCGATAGTTGTCGAAAAGTCCATAGAAGAAAAGGCAGAAGAAGAACCTATAATAGAAGAGCAGGAAACAGAGCCAGTTCCACCTTTGGCTGCCATGTCAAGAGAAGAGCCTCAAGTGGTGATCACCCCTATTGAAGTCCCTCGTCCACAAACTCCTGCACCTGTGAAGGACAGAACTCCACAAAAGAACCTTTTGGAACGCATTCTGGGAGACAATTGGCTGAGCAAAGTGGGTATCGTTACACTAGTGCTAGGTATCGGCTTCTTTGTAAAATATGCCATCGACCAAAATTGGATCAATGAAATTGGACGTGTAGGCATTGGCCTACTGACTGGTGGAATTATCATTGGTGTAGCACATAAACTGAAAAAAGAATATCATGTATTTTCTTCCATCCTTGTGGGTGGAGGCGTATCGGTTTTCTACATCACGATAACACTCGCATTCAGAGAATATGCAATCTTCGATCAGACTATAGCTTTCGTCTTGCTCACCGTGATTACCATATTTTCGGTCATCATTTCACTGTTCTACAATAGGCAAGAGCTGGCAATATTCTCCTTAGTCGGAGGATTCCTTTCTCCACTGATGGTCAGCACAGGCGAGGGCAATTACATTGTGCTATTCTCATTCTTATTAATTCTAAATACAGGAATGCTAATCATCTCGCTGAAGAAAGATTGGAAATTAGTCGGAGGCATCGCTTATGTGCTCTCTCTGATATTCTTCTGGTCATGGCTACTGATAAAACTTCGCGACGAAAATATAGGAGCAACAATTTTTGCATCGCTATTCTTTATCCAGTTCTATGCTCTAGCCATTATACAACACTATAAGGCAAGCAAAAAGATGAGCATCTATCAGGCACTATTGATCTTGACAAACAACCTGTCCATATTCTTTGCCTGCATGTACATCTTCAGCGACACCGAATACAACATCCGAGGCATCATTACACTAATTATAGCTGCAGCTAATGCCATTGTGATGGTATCTCTATTCCGTCAAACAAGAATAGATCGCAACATGATCTTCTTGATCATTGCATTGGTGATGAGTTTGGTCAGTTTAGCCATACCAATCCAGCTCCGAGGACATGTTATCACCATGTTTTGGGCAGCTGAAACAGTTCTGTTACTGTGGTTGTGGCAACGATCTAAGATCAATGTATTCAGATTCGGATTCTTAGCCATAGCTACCCTATCGATCTTTTCTTACCTCATGGATATCAACTACAACTATTGGTATACAGCATGGGAACTGCCAATTATTGTCAATAAAATATTCATAACAGGTGTAGTGCTCATTGCTGCTTTCGCTATCAACTTCATTTTATTAAGAAAGGAACCCAAAGATAGCTACATAAGCCTCAGAGGACAGGACTTATTCAAGATGAGCAACATTACCAATGTGTTCAAATTTGCTCTTATCGCCTTAATATTCTTAGTGCCATACCTCGAACTCAATCACCAACTCGGCGTCTATACAGATGTTGAATACTACACCAATAGCTTCCGATATACATCATTGGCAACATACGCTTGCTTATTTATCTGTGCGCTGGTCATCGTATTCAGAGACAAGATGAACAAGACTATATTTGGCTTGTTGACTATATTCTTAATGATCTATCTTATTGGCTATTCGGCCATCACGATAGAATTGCGAGAAGATATTTTCTTGTATCAATCTTACACCAAATCTTCGTATTTCTTGGTACATTTCTTGTCCTTGCTGGCAATAGCATATATATACTTTATTCTGATCAAGAATATCAAAACAAAGGCTCTCATTTCCTTCAAGGTTTCCAGTTGGATACTTGTGATCATTGCAGTTGCCATCTTGAGTGTAGAGCTTGACCATCTGATCATTTGGTTATTCTCCGATGTAGATAGTTATTATTCACTTCTCGAAAGTGTGCACAACATCGGCTACCCTATCCTATGGGGAACAATAGCAATGATTTTGATGATCTGGGGATTGAAAAAGAAAGAGGTGATATTGAGGCAAATATCATTGATCTCCTTTGGGCTCATCATCATCAAATTTTATGCTTATGATGTGTGGAAGATGTCACAAACAGGACGCATATCTTCTTTCGTCATACTAGGTATTATTCTTCTGACAGTCTCTTTCTTACAGCAAAAGATAAAAGTATTAGTTAAAGAAGATGAGGGCACAGAGATTGATGAACAAAATACAGATCAACAGTTATAATCATTCAAAAATATGAGACAATATATATTACTCGCTATCACACTTTTGTTATCACAGACCCTTTTCAGTCAAACCATTTGGTATGCTGATATAGATGAAGTGAGAGAAAGTGGATATTACAACATCGAAATCAGTCAACAACAGATAGGCGAAAGCAAACGTAGCAACTTAGAGGATATGCTTATTCTAAATGCTGACAGCACAGAGGTACCCTATTTCTTACGTTCAGCTAGTCCCATCCAAGAAGTAAAAAGCTTTGAGAATTATATTCTAAAAGAAAACTCTACTCGTGACAGTCTGAACATCATCATTGTGGATAATCAGAAAAAAGAGGATATCAAACGCTTCTACCTGACCATTGCCAATGCCGATGTCAACATCAATGTCAGCATCAGAGGTAGTGAAAACCTAAAGCAATGGTATACCGTCAAACGGCTGTCTGCAGTCTCCAATTATGGCAACACTAGAGATCATGATGCTATGCTGATCATTGACTTTCCTCAAGGCAATTACAGATATTATGAAATCGCCCTATCCAACGATCAAAAGAGTCCTCTGCAAGTGAAACAAGTCAGCAAGACAGAAAGCTCTAACATCTATGGACAATTAGCAGAAATTTCTCTTAGCAAGAAGATAAAAGTAGAGAATAAGGATAAGCAAACCATCATATCCTTCCCTTCCATAAGGTCTCCATATTACATTCACAAAGCTGAATTTTTCATCAGCAGCAAAACAGATTATCTGCGCGATGCTCAATTCATGGATACTTTAACCTTCAACAACAGATATTTCGCACTATCCTCTAAGAGCGACAATGCCGTTTATATCAATCATTTCTTATTGAATAAAAATGGGGTTATCTCTATTGACAATAAAAACAATCCTCCAATAACAGTAGATTCAGTAAAGCTTTATGGACTTAAAAGATATGCCTGTGCTTATTTAGAAGCTGGGAAAAAGTATTTTATTCAGATTGACAATGAGCGAAAATCATATCCAGACTATGATATCGAACATTTCAAGAACGATATTCCTAACAGTATCCCAACCATCAAAACCGTTAATATATCTTCGGTAACCAAACCTGTTTATCAGCGTGAACAGTTATTCATCGAGAAACCAATCGTTTTGTGGAGCATCATCATAGGAATAGGACTTATACTAACTATCCTCTGCGTAAAAATGCTAAAGAGCTTGAAGAAAAGAGAAGAAATGTAATGTCAACTTTATTCTCCTTTCAGCTTATAAAAAAAATAGTAGAACAGTTTACCTCACCTTTGCGGTAAACTGTTTTTTTAGTAAAAAACTGAGATATACGCCCAAATCAACACCCCTTAAGTAACAAATTTTATCCCTTTCAAACCTTAAATATAGCGTATCATTGTATATCGGCTTTATCACTGTAAACTTGTTAGCCAAATCCATTCGATCATAATTATTATAGACCATGAATATCAACAAAACATTTTCACTACTTTTTCTATTGCCTCTGTTGTTGGGCAGCTGCACTGCAGAAGTAAAAAACGCTAAGGATGAGTATGCATATCTCTATAAAGATCTGCCTTTTGAAATGCCTGTCCTACAAAAACCTGTTTTCCCTACAAACGAGGTCAACATTTTGGACTTTGGTGCCAATCCTGATGGTATACACCTTAATACCGAAGCTTTCCAAAAAGCTTTTGATGCACTTAGTCAGAAAGGGGGAGGAAAACTTATTGTTCCTTCGGGAATATGGTTTACCGGACCGATTGTTTTTCAATCGAACATCAATCTCCATTTAGAAAAGGGAGCATTAATTCTTTTCTCTCCCGATCACGATCTATATCCCTTGGTAAATACCGTATACGAAGGATTAGACACTAGACGTTGCCAATCTCCAATATCAGGACGTAACCTCGAAAATATAGCTATTACTGGCGAAGGAGCAATCAACGGATCAGGCGAAGCTTGGCGAGCATTGAAGAAAGATAAGATCACCGAAAAGCATTGGAATAGCGTCGTTAAGTCTGGCGGAGTCCTTAAAGACCCAAGTTACTGGTTCCCAAGCGAGGAAGCTCTCCGGGGCGAACTGATGAATGCCAATACCCCAAGCCCTGATTTTACAGAAGAGGACTGGCTTTCGTTCAAAAAATATTTACGCCCTGTGATGGTCAGCTTTATCGAATGCAAAAATGTACTATTAGAAGGTGTTCTTTTCGAGAACTCTCCAGCGTGGAATATTCACCCATTGATGTGCGAAAATGTGATTTTGGATAATGTTTTTGTACGCAACCCTGGTTACTCACAAAATGGTGATGGCCTAGACTTAGAATCATGTGTCAACTCTATCATTGTCAATAGCACTTTCGATGTGGGAGATGATGCCATCTGCATCAAATCGGGCAAGAATGAGGATGGGCGCAGACGCAATCGTCCAACAGTGAATGTGATTGTAAATAACTGCCGAGTATTTCAAGGACATGGAGGTTTCGTTGTAGGAAGCGAAATGTCTGGTGGAGTGAAAAACATTTCTGTTTCTGACTGTCAGTTTCTAGGCACAGATGTTGGTCTTCGATTCAAGGCCGGACGAGGTCGTGGCGGTGTAGTAGAGAATATACACATCGAAAACATCAACATGTTCAACATTGCTACCGAAGCTCTTCTGTTTGATCTATACTATGGAGGTAAATCGGCTGTTGAAGTTCTAGAAGATGGGGATGAGCATACACCCCTACAAGAAATACCTGCTGTGGATGAAACCACTCCTGCCTTCAAAGATATTTATGTCAAAAACATGAATGCCAGAAATGTGAGACGAGCAATGTTCTTCAATGGACTGCCTGAAATGAAGATCTCGAATATTAATGTGGAGGATGTAGTGATTTCATCCAACATTGGGGCAGAGCTTCTTGAATCGAAAGATATTACATTTAAGAATATCAAAATAACACCTCAGAATGGCCCTGCTTTGATTCTTGGAAATGTGGAAAATGTAAAAATTTCCGACTTTGAATATCCAACTTCTCTAAAAGAAGTGGTGAAAGTGCTTGGCACAAACAAGGGTATCCAACTACCAGATGAACTTAAAAAATATGCAAAGTAAACAGCATGAAACATAAACATCTGATTTACACAATATTTATCTTGCTATCGTGCGTAAATATCTCTGCTCAAGAATTTCTTCCGATATGGAGCAACAACATGCCCAACAGCAAGGGAATAGCACTGAAAGATAGTATTGCCAACGAACGTGTCTACCAAGTGGGCACACCCGGCATATATGTTTTCGAACCGTCAGTAGCAGAGAATAAGCATGCGGCAGTTCTGATCATTCCGGGTGGAGGATATGCCCGTTTAGCCTATCAAATCAGTGGTTTTCAGTTGGCTAAATGGTTCAACACTTTTGGTATAACGGCTTTTGTGCTCAACCATCGTTTACCTCTTTCTCCTGATGTCATTGACAGCTATAAAGCTCCTCTGCAAGATGCACAAAGGGCTTTGCGCTATATAAGAGCAAATGCTGAGCAATGGAATATCGACAGAGACAAAGTAGGTGTTATGGGAAGCTCTGCAGGTGCTCACCTCAGCGCAAGTGTGTCTACATTCGATGATGACTGGTCGGCTGTAGGCGATCAACTAGATCAAATGGCATACAAACCCAATTTTACCATCCTAGTGTCTCCAGTCATTTCCATGCATCAGTATGTACACAAAGGTAGTCGAGACAATTTACTGGGACAAAACGCATCTGATAAGCTGAAAGATATGTTTTCATGTGACAAAAGGGTGAATACCCAGACTCCTCCTACATTCTTGGTACATGCCACCGATGATAAGTCTGTATCTTCTATGAACAGCATTTTATACTATGCTGCATTGAAAGAGAATGGAATTAAGAACTCAACCCTTCATATTTTTCCACAAGGGGGGCACAGCATTGCGCTCCGAAATAACCCCGGAAGCACCAATTGTTGGACTACCCTAGCCGAAAAATGGTTATTGGAAATAGGTATGATCAGCGAACCATAAACTTAATAATGATAAGAGAGGCTGACACTTCATTAGAATGTCAGCCTCTATATTTTTCAGATTTTATGCTTTTGATTAAAGAAAACTCTTTTGTACAGCTTCTATTTCTTTACGATAAGCATCACTCACCAAAGGCAATACTTTTTCGTAAGGTAAACAAATTTCTATTTGTCCGGCTGCATAAGGTGCAATCTCATATTGATTGTAAAGATAAACCATTCCTTCAGCTGTAAAGAAAAAATTATTATTGGGGTTTACCTCATCCACTTCGACTAACAAGCTCAAATAATCTTCGCTACTTCCGTCTAAAGCTACTCGCCTTTTCACCTCTGCTCTAACTAACTCTTCAATTTCTTTCAAGTCATTTTTTCCAAAAAGAATGGTGTCGTTTATGACCTTGCCATCTCTTAGGTCAACTGTATAATAAGTATTTGCTCCATAACCGTGTGCACCTCCTTGATATCCATATCCCCATGAGGAAAGACTGATCAAGTTTTCGTATTCTGCTTCCACATCCAGTCTTCTGCTATCCTCATAATAAGAGAAAGAAATACTTGGCTCGCCAAATTCTTTTATCATCTCTACCCATGATTCTCCGAGTTCAAGAGCTTCTTTAGTTATAGCTTCCTTATCTTTTGCAAAAGCCTCTGATGGTGTTCCACTAAAAATAGAATCACCTAGATAGATATGAGAAAAGGTTTTTTGCAATGCTTCTAATGCTACCCCTTCTTTAGCCTTAATGGGGAACTCAAAATAGCGATAAATTTTCATGCCTTCACTCATCGTATCGCTTGCTACACGTATACGTTCGTCGAAGTTTAGCGAATCGAGTGTAAAAGAAGCATATCGCTGATCACTAGATGCTTCATCTGCCGCACCTGTCACTGTTTTCTTTCCACAAGCCAACATGCTCAAGGAAACCACTAATAGCATTAAAAAAGTTTGTTTCATTTTCATCTGTTTAAAAAGTTGTGTTCAAATTTAATAAATATTTTTACAAACATCTTATCACTAACCATTTTCTCTTAAGAAGTGATGGCAACTTCATCCGCAATCTAATTTACAGATAGAGTCGCCACCTTATATATCCACTAAAAAGGAACTCTCTTATTTTCGCATATCCTTCGAGTTTATGCCTCCTTCTCCAATTCGATCAACAAGTCGCTCTTGCTTGTCGTATCACCTTCCTTCACCAGCACTTTTTTGATGATGCCTTTGGTACTAGCAAGAATTGCATTTTGCATCTTCATTGCTTCCAAAATCACCAACGTGTCACCTGCTTTCACTGTATCACCAGTCTTCACCATGACCTCCAATATCTTGCCTGGCATCGGAGCTTTCAGACGAATAGTGGTAGACTCATTCTTCTGAGAAGTCAGCATTTTCTGACGCTCTAAAGAGAAAGGTGTTTCGACAGAGAAACAATAGCTAACCCCATTGATCAGCAACTCATATTCATTTTGATGATAAGACACAATCTCCACAGGATAATTCTTATCGCCTACCTTGATGAATGAAAAGCCATCTTCTGTGGTCTCAATGACAGCATTGCTAAAAGTTTCCTTGAGCGCTGAAAGCTTAAAATCTTGATTCGACTCTCTATTGAGGACGATTAATTCTTTATGTTGAGTATTCATATTCTGTCAGATTACATGTTATTGATCTTATTTCTTAACATCCACAAATCTTGCCCCGAATTGATATCCTCCAACGGTGCATTTTGTTCTGTGAAATGATTGGCAGCAAACAAAGCAGCCAATAACTCTTCGTCTTTTTCTCTATAGACCATCGACTCCATGTCTTTCTCAATAAAAGAAGTATCAAAATCTCCTGCTTGAAACTTTGCATTGTTTAGCACAGCCTTATCGAAAGGGATTGTAGTTTTTACTCCTTTGATTTGAAAATCATTCAACGCTGCCAAACATCTACTGATTGCCGTCTTGCGATCTTTGGCATGTACAATCAGCTTAGCAATCATCGAGTCAAAGTATGGTGTAACTTCCGAGTTAGTCACTACCCCTGAATCCACTCTCACCCCCTCACCCGTAGGCAATCGGAGTGCTTTCACAACTCCTAGACATGGAGAAAAATCAGATTGCGGATCTTCAGCATTTATGCGACACTCAATAGCCCATCCTTTCAACTTCACATCTGCTTGCGTGATTGGCAATTTTTCGCCATTTGCCACTCTGATCTGCAGCTCTATCAAGTCTAGTCCAGTAATCATCTCAGTCACAGGATGCTCTACTTGCACACGGGTATTCATTTCCATGAAGTAGAAGTTTTTATTTTTGTCTAACAGAAACTCTACTGTACCCAAGCTTATATATCCGGCCTCTTTTGCCAACGACACTGCGGCATCACATATTTTTTTGCGAAGAGCATCATCCAATGCTGATGAAGGAGCCTCTTCCAGAAGTTTCTGATGTTTACGTTGCACAGAGCATTCTCTTTCTCCTAGATGCACCGTGTTGCCATAGTTGTCGGCCAGCACTTGCACTTCTATATGACGAGGATTTTCTAGATACTTCTCAATAAAGACCAAGGGATTATTGAAAGCTGTAGTAGCTTCAGAAATGGCTGACATGTACATTTGTTTCATTTCTGATTCTTTGTACACAATACGCATTCCACGTCCGCCTCCACCGGCAGCAGCCTTGATAATGATAGGGAAACCAATTTTCGCGGCCACCTCTAAGGCATCATCTACTGTCAAAACACAACCATTGCTACCTCCTAACATTGGCACATTACCTTTGGCGGCAATTTCTTTGGCCACCACCTTGTCTCCCATATTTTGGATGATGCGTGGTGAAGGTCCTATAAAGATAACACCCTCTTCTGTACAACGAACAGCAAACTGCACGTTCTCTGACAAATAACCATACCCGGGGTGAATAGCATCTATTTTGTTTCTTTTGGCTAGATGAACAAGGCTCTCTATATCCAAAAATTCCGGAACATCATTTTTTTCTCTATCCGGAAAATCCAGCACCTGATCCACTTGTGTCAAGTAATGTGCATCGGGTTCTTTCAGAGTTCTGATTCCTACCGATCGGATTCCCATCTTCTTAGCCGTTTGAGCAATTCGTATCGCAATTTCTCCTCTGTTGGCTATCAATATCGATTTTATTTTATTCTTCGTTTCCATCTTCTTTCTCTATTTTTTTAGTTAAAGAGGTAAATTACCATGTTTACGTTTAGGACGAAGCTCAGTTTTTCGTTCCAATGCTTTCAAGCAGTTGATGATCTTCACACGAGTAACAGCAGGATCGATCACCTCATCAATGTATCCTTGCTCATCTGCGATGTAAGGATTGGTCACTTCTTCACGATATTTCAGGGTCAATTCCTTTTTCAATGCCACTGGGTCTTCCGATTCTGCCAATTCTTTTCTGTAAAGAATGGCAATTGCACCATCGGGTCCCATCACTGCTATCTCCGCAGTAGGCCATGCAAAGCTGAAATCTCCTCCAATACCTTTACTGTTCATCACAATGTACGCTCCACCATAGGCTTTACGTAAGATGATGGTGATTTTAGGCACTGAAGCAAAAGTATATGCATACAGAAGTTTTGCCCCATGGCGAATGATGCCATCGTGCTCTTGATCAGTGCCGGGAAGGAATCCGGGAACATCTTCCAGAGTTATGATGGGAATATTGAATGCATTACAAATATTGATAAATCGAGCAGCTTTCACAGAAGAATCGATGTCTAGGGTTCCTGCCATTACTTTTGGCTGATTGCCCACAATACCCACAGTGTGCCCATCCATACGAGCAAAAGCTGTGAAGATGTTCATGGCATGATTTTCGGCTACTTCCAGATAATCTCCATTATCCACGATGAGCTCCACAATGTGTTTCACATCATATGGTTTGTCCGGATCTTCCGGAACGATATTTCTCAATCGCTCTTCTGTCCTGTCAGTCATATCCTTCGACTTGATCACCGGAGGATTATCTATGTTGTTTGAAGGAAGATAAGCTAGTAGTCTCTTCACCCCTAGCAGCGTATTTTCATCATCGTTGTAAACAAAGTCCGCAACTCCTGATTTAGTACCATGCACCGATGCCCCTCCTAGGTCTTCAGTAGTCACTGTTTCGTTGAGCACTTCTTTCACCACATTTGGTCCTGTAACGAACATATAACTGGTGTCAGCTGTCATGAAAATAAAATCGGTCAATGCAGGTGAATATACTGCACCTCCCGCAGCTGGCCCCATGATAACTGATATTTGAGGAATAACACCTGATGATAAAACGTTTTGCTTAAATATTTTAGCATAACCATTCAAGCTATTTATTCCCTCCTGAATACGAGCACCTCCAGAGTCAATGAGCCCCACAACGGGTGAACCTGTTTTCAGTGCCATATCCTGTATTTTGGCTATTTTTGTTGCATGCATAGAACCTAAAGAGCCCCCTAACACATTAAAGTCTTGAGAATAGGCATAAACTAAACGCCCATCAACTTTTCCATAACCTGTGATCACACCATCGCCAAAAGCCTTCACCGTTTTACCAAACGAGGCTGCTGCCGGAGGAGTATAAGCATCTGTTTCTTCAAAGGTTCCTTCATCAAAAAGGAGTAAGATGCGTTCGCGAGCAGTTAGCTTTCCACGCTTATGCTGTTTGTCCGTATAAGCTTGATCATACTGCTTGGATAATGCTTCTTGCCTTAACAAGAATTGTTCATACGATTTTTTCATCCTTTTATATATAGATTAATTATTCTCACCTCTCCATTCCTTTCCGATTTGGCATACCTCAGCTCCCAATCGAACAGAATCAATCGCTTACGAAATATAAATGATATGAAGTTTTTTACATAAACATTCCTTCTGCATGCACAGAAAGGTTTGTCTCTCATGTTCTTCAGCTCTATCTCCCGAAAGCTTAAAACTCATTCAACTTTGGCAGGTCTTCTGACTTGCTCCATCTTCGAATCGCCCTTCCCATTCGTTGCCGAACAGTGGATTTTGAGTATCGTTCAAAGATTTTCTCAGGAGCTTACAGCAGCGGGTACTGTTCAGGATTTACACCTGATTCCCTCTTTTCACTCTTCTGCAGATTCAGAAGGGTGACACCAAAATCGAAAAGCAAAGGTATATTATTTATTTATTAAAATGCCAATAAAATAAATGATTATTGCTCTATTATTATTTTACGACCTCGCAACACACAGCATACAACACTAACTAACAGCAACTTACAAACTATAAACATTCATAACTGCTGCTTATAAAAGTAATCTATATTGATATAAAAATTATCATCATACAACAGGGACGATTAAAATAGTCAAAGGTTTGCTAGTTGATTTTTTTATATATCTTTGTCTCAAAGAAGTTCTTTATCT
The DNA here is from genome assembly GCA_937995835.1 of uncultured Dysgonomonas sp. Taxonomy (GTDB): domain Bacteria; phylum Bacteroidota; class Bacteroidia; order Bacteroidales; family Dysgonomonadaceae; genus Dysgonomonas. The sequence goes on from CALKIV010000040.1 coordinate 12,752, forward strand.
TATTTCTTCAAACCGTTAAGGTGTCTCTAAAAACTTTAGGGGAGAATAGGGAATCACGTTAAAATCGTGAGCTGTCGCGCAACTGTAAACACCGCGAAAGTTTCTATTAAAAATAATCCACTGTCTTTGTAAGATGGGAAGGAAAATAGAAATGGTGCAAGCCAGGATACCTGCCTTAAATCCGGATTGACAATGCTTCGCCGAAAAAGCATAATGTCGTACATTTTTTCTTCTTTTTTGAGGAAAAACATTCTTTCATTATTCCTTTTTCTTATAGCATTGCGAAGTTCGAAAAGAGCTTTTTACAAGTATTAATTTATTATTCATTGTAAAAAGTAAAAAACATGCGAACATGCATTTTAGATTATCCGCGTCATGATAATCAACAAAGCGTAAGACTCCTCTTACCTAAGCCTTTCATTGTAAAAATAACTTCCTATATCTTTTTGGAAGATCGTTGATTTTTGATATCTTATATATCATAATCTCAAACTATTGTTTATTGTCAAACAGTTAATCTTCAAAAATGAATTGGATTGAAAATTTAATCTGGGGTGATAGTGTAGCCCATAGCATTATGCTCTTTGCTTTTGTCATAGCAGTGGGCATCATTCTAGGAAAAATAAAAATAAAAGGTATATCGTTGGGGATTACCTTTGTGCTCTTTGTCGGCATCGTGGCAGGGCATTTTGGTCTAAAAATCAATCATGAGGTATTACATTTCATGAAAGAGTTTGGACTGATCCTCTTTGTCTATTCAGTAGGTCTACAGGTGGGACCGGGATTCCTCTCCTCGTTCAAGAAAGGAGGACTACAGCTCAACCTTCTGGCCGCATCCATCGTTGTACTAGGAGCAATCACCACCGTCGTGTTACATTACGCAACGGATATTCCCATGCCCACCATGGTGGGTATTATGTCAGGAGCAGTGACCAACACACCCGGACTTGGTGCTGCACAAGAAGCCTACTACGATATATATGGAGTAAACGACCCCACTGTGGCCATGGGATACGCCGTCGCCTATCCTCTAGCAGTTGTGGGCATCATTGGAGCCATCATCCTTATACGATATGCTTTCAGAATCAATATGAAAACTGAGACAGAGGCTCTACAGGGCAATAATACAGAAAAGTCTGCTGTAGAACTGCTCTCTTTGGTGGTTAAAAATCCGGCTATATTTGGGAAAACAATTAAAGAATTAACCCCTTTATTAGAAAAACGCAAGTTTATTGTCTCCAGAATACTCCACAACAAAAATGAAAGCATCGAGATTGCTTCATCTAAAACAATACTGGAGGAAAACGACAGAATCTTTGTAGTGACCACTCCAAAGGACAAAGACACCATCATTGCTTTCGTGGGAGGAGACATTGAGATGTCGGCTGACGATTGGAAAGTGTTGGACAAACAGCTGGTAGCTAAGCGTGTACTTGTAACTCGCTCAAACATCAACGGAAAAACGATTAAGGAACTGAACTTGAGAAACAACTTTGGTGTAAATATCACTAGAGTCAATCGTGCCGGAATAGATCTGGTGGCTTACCCTAATCTGCAACTTCAAATCGGAGACAGACTAACAATAGTGGGAGATGAAAGTGCCATCCATAATGTTTCTCGAACATTGGGCAATCAGTTGAAGATGCTGAACGAACCTCATCTGATTCCAATCTTTATCGGTATTTTCCTTGGGGTGTTGCTGGGTAGTATTCCTTTTATATTCCCCGGAATACCTCAACCCGTAAAACTTGGCTTGGCAGGTGGTCCACTCATTGTGGCCATATTGATGAGTATTCTTGGCACTAGATACAAGCTAGTAACATATACTACACTGAGCGCCAACCTCATGCTTCGCGAGATCGGTATTTGTTTCTTCCTTGCCTGTGTAGGGCTTGGGGCTGGAGAAAACTTTGTAGACACGATCCTTCATGGAGGAGGAGTGAGCTGGATTGGCTATGGTATCATCATCACACTAATCCCCATCCTCACCATAGCTATTGTGGCAAGGAAAATCTTCAAGGTAAACTATTATACCCTGAGTGGGCTCTTGGCAGGAAGCATGACCGACCCTCCGGCTTTGGCCTATGCCAATTCGATCTCGGATAACGACGCCCCTGCCGTAGGCTATGCGTCAGTCTATCCTCTGACTATGTTTATGCGAGTGCTGATAGCACAATTATTGATATTATTATTTGTATAATTTATAACTTACTTGACATGAAAAAAATATGCGCACGCTGTTCTAACAGCTTTAAATGCAGAGAGGATCGCACAGATTTGTGCCAGTGTACTCACACCTATATGGTGCCGGGATCAAAAGATTTTGTAAAAAACAACTATGACAACTGCTTATGCTCTGCTTGCCTAAAGGAGATCAGTAAAAGCTTCTATGGCTTTGGAGTAAATCCTAAATTCAGAGTGAAAGCTGATGTAAAATGAAAATCTGGAGCTAGAAATCAAGATAGCAAAAGCCTCTTAAATATGATTTAGGAGGCTTCTGCATTATCTAGAAATAGTTAAAAAGAAGGAGTCTAAATAGTTTTTCTAAAATATTAGTTAAATCTCTACATCTTTGATTCGTTCTATCAGGTATTATTCATATCATTGCTTTGTTCAATACAACTGTTTGATTAGAATGCGTAGTTATCTAAAATACATATCCCTGTTAGTGCCTTTGGCAGTTTTGCTGTCTTTGCCTTGCGCCACCAAGCGCCAGATAAAGCAGAGCACAACTACACAAGGGACACACATGATAGCCAACAAAGGAGAGGGTGCCAAATTATGCACGAGCTCGTTTGTGGACGAAAATCAGATACAGTATTCTATTACGCAAAAAGGATGCGACTCTCCCCTAGTCGCCCTAACTTCTGCTGAGTCTGCAATTCCTCTTCTTTCTGTAATAAGAGAAAAGATTGATTTCAAGAATCTTAGCCAGAAGAAACCTACCATCCCCCTTTTCTTGCTATATAGCAAATTGATAATTTACTTCTGAGTATATACTCTCTTATCCTAAGAGCTTTTTTCATATAGAATTCTTCTGAACTTCTATATGGCAATCTTGTGTATATCTCTAAAACAAATTAAATTATCATGACTGGAAATAACATAAAACAATCTGAACAATCATATCTTACGGCAGGCACTTTTACCCTTGCCTTACGCCTTGTAGTAGGCTGGACATATTTCTCTGCTTTCTGGAGAAGACTTATATTAGAAAACAAATTAAACCCTGACGAAGCAGGCTATATTGGCGAAAAGTTTAATCACTTCTTGCCCAATGCACTGGGCATTAAGCCAATGATAGAGTTTCTGGTTTCCAACCCTGACTATCTATGGTGGGCCATGTTGATCTTCACCCTCGTAGAGGCAGTTGTGGGACTATTCATCATGCTTGGGCTATTCACCCGACTGATGAGTGTTGGTGTATTGGCTCTCGCCTCGGGTATCCTTTTAGGCTCTGGATGGCTAGGGACCACATGCTTAGACGAGTGGCAAATTGGAGTATTAGGAATGGCTACCGGCTTCACTCTGTTTTTCACGGGTGGTGGACGATATTCTTTAGATAATGCTTGGCTGAATAAACCCCCTTTGGCTAATCATAAGTTATACAGTTGGTTGGCTTCGGGCGTACTTCCTCTAGGCGAAAAAATGGTGCATCGCATCGTATTAGGAGGAGCCGGATTTATTCTATTTATGACCCTGATGACCAATCAAGTATTCCATGGTGGAGTATGGGGCACATTGCACAACAAGTCCGTGAAGCCTAAAGTGGAAATCTCAGATGCTAGCTTAACTGCAGACAAACTAAGCTTCACCGTATTCAGGGTAGAAGGGGCTGATGTATATGGCTCATTCCTGATTGGCATCACCCTGCAAGATGCAGAGGGTAACACTGTTTTGGACTACGATGGCAAAGCTCTATCTCAACTTCCTACTGAAAATATTACCAATGCTTATGTGGCAAAAGTGAAACCAGGAAAACATAGTATGATTATTCCTCTTGGCGCCAAAGCTGAAATCAAAATATCTGCAACTGAGGCACAAAGCTTTGCTAAAGGAAAATACAAACTGATCCTTACTGATATTAGTGGCACCACTTGGCAACAAGACATCACACTATAAGCCGATTAAGCTCCTACAAAATAAAAGATTACAAATACTCCCCAAAAGCGTAATCTAATGAAATGACCCTCGTTACAAAATTTTGCAACGAGGGTCATTTCGATAAAGTATCTTTATAAATAATCTTCTTTTGAGATTATTTTGCCAAAAGTCTTTTTACTGTTTCGGAAATCATTTTTCCGGCTGCAACGCCTGCTAATTCTTTAGTTGCCATACCCATCACCTTGCCCATATCTGCTGGAGAAGAAGCTCCAACTTTGCTGATGATGTCTTTCAGTCTTACTTCCAGTTCTTCCGCTGTCAACTGTTTAGGTAGATATTCTTCTAGTACTTTTACTTCTTCTAGTTCTTTATCAGCCAAATCTTCACGTCCTTGCGACTTATAAACCTCAGCGCTTTCATTACGTTGTTTTGCCATTTTTTGCAAAATTCCGATTGCTGTTTCATCGCTAAGTACACCTTCTGCACCCTTTGCCGTATTGGCCTCGATGAATTCCTTTTTCATTCCTCGCAATGCATCTAGACGGACTCTATCTTTCGCCTTCATTGCTGCTACTATGTCTTTACTAACTTGGTCAAATAAGCTCATGTCGTTTCTGATATTTTATTAGTTCTAGATTTTTTAAAATTCCTCATTAAATAAGCCTGAATCTTTTTTGTCCGACTTATATTCCATCGGATTAAATTTATCATCACGCTTAAAGACTGGAGTATTTTCCAGTGCATCTATTATTCTGTCATTGTCCAATTCTTCTGACGAAAGGATAATTGGCTTAGGGCTAAAGAATGTGGAGCGAACATCAAATGGCTTTACACCATTTTTTCCATAATGCTCTTCTATCATTTTGCCTATGCGGCGCTTCTCTTCTTCCATTTGCAAGCGCTCTTCTTCCTCTTCTTGGTCTTCTCCTGCAAAGAGATCAGGTATTTCATCGATACCTGGGATATTTTCCATCCCAAATCCGGTAGCCAAAAGTGTGATCTTAATCTGATTAGTCAAATTTGGATCAATTGCCGTACCCCATATCACTTCTATCTCAGGACCAAAGCGCTTCATGAAGTTAGACACTGCACTCATTTCTTCGATAATCAATGGAGAGTCTGGGCCCGAATAGATATTAAACAATATTTTCTTCGCTTGGAACACATCATTGTTGTTCAACAATGGAGAGTTCAGTGCATTCAATATTGCATCTTCTACACGGTTTTCGTCCTCACCATGTCCTGTACTCATGATGGCTACGCCTCCATCTTTCAAGATGGTACGCACATCGGCAAAGTCCAGATTGATATGCCCATGCACCGTAATGATTTCAGCTATTCCTTTGGCAGCTATCGCTAAAGTATCATCAGCCTTAGCAAATGCATCTTGAATCGTGAAATCAGCATATATATCTATCAGACGCTCGTTGTTTATGACAAGCAAAGCGTCTACATTGCGAGTCATTTGCTCCACGCCTTTCAGCGCTTGATATATTTTTTTCCAACCCTCGAAAACAAAAGGGATGGTGACGATACCCACAGTCAGAATGCCCATTTCTTTAGCAATACCGGCTACCACAGGGGCAGCCCCCGTTCCGGTACCTCCTCCCATTCCGGCAGTGACGAATACCATCTTAGTGCCATCGCCCAACAGACGCTGAATATCTGCTTTGCTTTCTTCGGCAGCAGCGCGAGCCACTTCCGGCTTATTGCCTGCACCTAATCCCTCGGTGATGGTTTTGCCTAGTTGCAATTTTGTTTCCACCGGCGATTCCAGCAGTGCCTGATTATCCGTATTACACAAGGCAAATGAAACATCGTGGATGCCTTCATTATACATATGATTTACGGCATTTCCTCCACCACCACCAACGCCAATGACTTTGATGATGGACTGTGTGCGCTGTGGAAATTGAAATTTTAGCAAATCGTCTTTCATATCTGTTTTATCTAATTCATTCTTCATCGTCTTCCTCTTCTTGGTCAGAGAACATTGTTCCTCCAAAGTTTTGCATTTTTTCGAAGAAATGGAAAACTCCTTGTTTCGTACCCGACTTTTTCTTTTCCGTTTTCTTCTTCTCCTTCTTGGTTGGCTGAGGAGTTTCTTGCACTTCCACTGTTGGCTGAGGAGTCGCCACCTCTACCGGCTTAGGTGCTTCTATCAACTCACAATTCTCGTTTGCAAAAAGCAAGAGCCCTAACACTTGCGTGTAAGCAGGATCGTGTAGCAAATCAGATGCATTGTTGATATACACTCGTTTAGGAGTTGCTCTTTTGACCGTCATTTGAGCTTTTTCTTCCAAGTACTCATTCAGCCCTTCAAGTTGAGAGGCTCCACCAATGGTCAAAATGCCTGCTTTCAGATCTTCAGCATAGCCTGATTCTTTCATCTGATGCACCACATTAAGAATGATTTCATCCATTCTTAACTGTATCACTTTGTTCAGCTCACGCAAATCTATTTCTTCGGTCAACTCGTTGCCTCCATCCTTGGAGTGCTTTCCTAGTTTACCGTATTTTATCTTGTATTTTTCTGCTGCATCGAAAGTGAAGCCTAAAGCTTGCACATCCTTCGTTACGGTTTGCCCTCCGAAAGGAATAACTTTCATAAACTTCAGCAATCCTTCTTTATAGATCGACACCGTAGTGGTGCCGGCACCAAAGTCTATCAACGCACAACCATCTTGCCTGTCTTCAGCCTCTACCACTAAAGCACCTGCTGCGATGGCTCCTGTGATATAGGACTTTATATGTATAGATGTTTTTTCCTCGATGCTTCGTTTCAGATTTGTCCTAATATTAGGAGGTCCGATAACGATAATAGATCGTGCCTCAATAGAGGTTGCGACTTTACCAATAGGATTTTCGTCGGCAACGCTATCAAGAAAATATTGAGATTCGTGCACACTATAATTAGTGAAAAAATCCGGCTTGTTTAGTTTTGCTTGTTGGGTCATGCCATCCAACATCGTAATGGTGATCGGTGTGTTGCCATCCAAAAGTTTTGTCTCCGTATGCTCTTGGGCTCTCAACGATTTACCACTCACTGAAACATAGACAGAGCCAATCTTTTTACCAATCTTATTTTCCAAAAGATTGATTATCTTTTTGATCTTTCCGGCTGCTGCATCTATATTATAGATCACTCCATACTTGACACACGAATCTGATGGAATGGTCTCAGACGCAAGAATGGTGATTACTCCTTGTGTGTTCTGGCGGGCAACTATTCCTGTTATTTTAGTTGTGCCTAATTCTACTACAACTATAAATCCTGATTGCTCCATATCTTTTTAAATTGACTCCTTTTTATTTTCTAGTACAAACTACTTGTTTGTTATACTTCAAATTGATTGCTGAGTATTGGTTCCAGCCGATTCGGTTCAAGCCATCTTTATAGAACTTCATCAACTTATCCAACTTCTCCTCCACATCTGTTAGCGATCCCAGAATAATGGTTTGATCCCCTACTCTTGGGATGAATGACACGTCACCATTGGCTCTTACTATAATTTGTTCAACCTGAGCGTTCCAAAACTCATTGTCATGCAAAAATAATGCAAATTTATATAATTCACCCGTTGCAAAGGATTCTTTTATTTCTCCTGTTACTATTGGTAAATAAGCTGCGTATCTTCTGGATAAGGGCATCACCTTAGCTTCGCTATCGACATAATATCCTTCGCCAGAGTTGGGCATTACTCTTAAAATAGGCTTTCTTTCTTCTAAAACAATTCTTATCTTACTTTTGTTTGTCACAAACACCTCTGCCTTTTTAATGTGTTTGTTTCCCAATATGAATTCTTCGATTTCCACCGTATTAACCTCCGATAATAATCTATTGGATGGGTCTAAACCTTTGTCCTTTATCTTTCGGACAACATCTTCGGTATCTATAAACTGATCATAAACGGCATTACTAACCACCACATCAAAGCCCTGACACACCTCTTCTCCTGATTTATCTTTGAAATAAAATGCAGAAAAAACAAGGTAGCCAGTCACTAAGACAAATGTTGATATCAGTAACGCTTTCTTCATATTATATCCTTTTCTCCAATAGCTCTTTGATTGGCAAAAGCAATTTATCGATATCTCCTGCCCCCATCGTTAGCAGTACATCGATATCCTTTTTCTCTTCCAAAACCTTCAATAGTTCTTCTTTGCTACATAGCATCTTAGGACACGTAACTTTATCAAAAATAATTTGAGAGCTTACGCCTTTGATGGGTTCTTCTCGTGCCGGATAGATATCCAGCAAAATAAGTTCGTCAAGAAGAGACAAACTTTCGGCAAATTGATCAACAAAATCGCGAGTACGTGTATAGAGATGTGGCTGAAACACGCCTGTTACCTTTCTGTCAGGATATAATTCTTTGACAGAAGTGATGCTTGCACGCAACTCGTCAGGGTGATGCGCATAATCGTCTATAAAAACAATTTTGTCGGTTTTTAAGTAAAAATCAAAACGACGTTTTGCCCCCATAAAGGATTTCATCGCCGAACGCAATTCGTCTGCAGTGGCGCCATTCAGGTAGGCAATAGCCATCGCTCCCACTCCATTCTCAATATTTATTTTGATAGGAACTCCTAAGTGTACATCTTTGATTTCCTCCTCTGGAGTAACAAAGTCAAAGATAATTTCTCCGTTTCCTATTTTTATGTTTTGTGCTCTAAAGTCTCCTTCTTCTATGCCATAGGTGTAAACTTTTACACCTGCCTGCACTTGTGGTTTCAGGTTAATTCCTTGTCGCATCACCAATGCTCCACCCGGCTGAACAAGGCTCGTAAATTTCTCGAAGCTCTTGATATATTCTTCGGCAGTGCCATAGATATCTAAATGATCGGGCGACACGGAAGTGATCAGCGCCATATATGGATGCAACCAATGGAACGATCTATCATACTCGTCAGCTTCTATGACTGTCAGTGTGCTTTTGTCTGATAGCAGTAAATTGCTATTGTAGTTCTTCAAGATTCCACCTAAGAAAGCATTACAATCTAAGTGCGATTGCTTTAATATATGTGCCAACATGCTAGAGGTGGTCGTTTTACCATGGGTCCCGGCACAACACAATCCTTTATTGCTCTTGGTGATGATACCTAATACTTCGGCACGTTTTTTCATCGTAAATTTCTCATTCAGAAAAAACAGAAGTTCTTCATTATCACGAGGAATTGCCGGAGTATAAACCACCAATGTGTATTTTTTATCTAAACAGTATACAGGAATCAGCTTCACACTATCGAAATAATGCACCTCTGCCCCTTCTTTTGCCAGTTCTTTGGTCAATGCTGTTTCGGTACGATCATACCCTGCCACCTTCTTCCCTTTGGACATAAAGTAGCGAGCGAGATTGCTCATCCCAATCCCTCCTATTCCCAAAAAATATACTGTTTGTATCTTATCCATTGTCTTATTTGTTTTGTTCTATTATCTTGACAATTTCATCTGTTATCTTGTCCGTAGCGCCAGGGAAAGCCATCTTCTTGATATTAGCAGAAAGCATGGCTAGTCTCTCGTCCGAATTGATCGTTTCCAAAGCTATATCAACCATTTTCTCAGAAGCTTGACTATCTTCTACCATGAGGGCTGCATCACGTTCTACTAAGGCTTGTGCATTCTTGGTCTGATGATCTTCGGCCACATTAGGCGAAGGTATAAGAATGGT
>CALKIV010000041.1 GCA_937995835.1 uncultured Dysgonomonas sp.
CTCTTTAATCCCGAAAGATTAAAAATAATTGTGGAGAATAACGGATTCGAACCGTCTCTTTCAAATAACCTCTGAACCCAAATCCAGACTTACTGTTCCCTTAATTCACTATTCTTAAGCAGAACCTCTTTCGGTAATGCGGATGCAAAGGTAGGCTTTTTTCGTCAACCTCCAAATTTAATTAGATAAAAAATGAATGTTTTTTCACCCCAACTACCCACAGCACGCATAAACAACTGAAAGACAATGGATATTAATTTGAATAAAAAATCGACTTTTTTATCTTTTAATTAAACGAGATAACCCATCAGAGACATTTTTTAATTTTACTATCAATAGTCATATCCAAAATTTTTCTGAAAAACCTCCGAAAAGCAGAGATACGATTATAAAATAAATCTCTTCAACCGACATCAACCCTAAGAATTGTGAAACAAAAGACCAACTAAATACTATTGACATCATGAGAAACACTCTACTTTATCGATTTTTTTGACTTTTAACTTCAATAAAGGATGGCGAGACAGATAAAAAAGCAGCCAACTTCAAAAAGTTGGCTGCTTTTGCAGTCTATTATATCATTAGAGTTTTACTCGATAGTAAGAACTACTTGACCTTCTTGCACTGTATCACCTTCGTTTACATTGATAGATGCAACTTTTCCGTCTTTAGGAGCTCCGATAGCATTTTCCATCTTCATTGCTTCTAGCGTAGCAACAGTTTGCCCCTTCTTAACGGTATCTCCTACATTTACACCAATAGATACAATTACTCCTGGTAGTGGAGACTTAACAGCTCCAGCTCCACCAGCTGCAGGAGCTGGTTGAGTAGCAGTTACTGCTTTCTTAGGTGCTGGCGCAGCAGCAGATTTTTCAGCAGGGCGAGATACTAGTGTAAGTTCTTCTTCGTTATTTACCAACTCCACACTATAGTTGCTTCCATTGACAGCAACTTCAGCAACAGAGTTATCCAACTTATTTACGGCAACAATATAGTCTTGACCGTTTATTCTATATATAAATTGTTTCATGATAATTTTCTCTTATTTTATTTTCTTATTGGCGTTTGAAGCATAGCACCACTTCTGTCCACCCAAGGAAGGTTGTCCTTCGACACATGCTTGATGGTAAGAATATTACTTTCCTCATCATGTTGATATTGGGTATCATAAATGGCCATAGCTATTGCTGCCAATACTTCTGTGGGTATATTTTGATCACTCATTTCTTTTAATTTTAAAAGTTTTCAAGCTTACAAGTCTCCGAGTTTTACCTCTTACTTGCACACCTGTCTACTAATTTTTATAGAGGCAAGTTATCGTGTTTCTTAGCCGGATTAACTTGTTGTTTAGTTCTCAACTGCTCCAATCCACGTATCACACGGAAACGAGTATTTCGAGGCTCAATCACATCATCGATATAAGCATAACGGGCTGCATTGTAAGGGTTCAAGAACAAATCATTGTATTCTTTGATCTTTTCTGCCTTCACTTCTGCTGCTTTATCACCTGCTTCTTTGATATCCTTAGCATAAAGCACTTCTGCTGCACCTTCAGCTCCCATCACTGCGATCTCTGCAGTTGGCCAAGCATAGTTAAGGTCTCCACGAAGTTGTTTACAGCTCATCACAATATGCGATCCACCGTAAGACTTACGAAGAGTAACAGTCACTTTCGGCACTGTAGCTTCACCATAAGCATAAAGAAGTTTAGCACCATGAGTGATAACTCCTCCATATTCTTGTCCTGTACCAGGAAGGAATCCAGGAACATCAACAAGAGTCATCAATGGAATGTTGAATGCATCACAGAAACGCACAAAACGAGCTGCCTTACGTGAAGCATTGATGTCTAGCACTCCTGCCATGTATTTTGGTTGATTTGCTACCACACCAACAGATTGACCATTCATGCGAGCGAAACCAACAATGATATTCTTAGCATAAGATGAATGCACTTCCAAGAACTCACCATTATCCACCACAGAAGCAATCACTTCATACATATCGTATGCTTTATTCGGATTGTCAGGGATAATTTCGTTCAGTTTGTCATCCATACGAGCAATAGGATCAGTACACTCTCTACGAGGAGCCTCTTCTCTATTGTTAGATGGCAAATAGCTATATAGTTTTTTGATTAATTCTAATCCTTCATCTTCGTTAGAAGCTGTGAAGTGAGCTACACCTGATTTAGAAGCATGAACGCTTGCACCACCAAGTTCTTCTTGTGTAACATCTTCACCGATTACAGTTTTCACCACCTTTGGTCCTGTAAGGAACATGTAAGAGATGCCTTCAACCATCAAAGTGAAGTCTGTCAAAGCTGGAGAATAAACAGCACCACCGGCACAAGGACCAAAGATTCCTGAAATTTGAGGAATCACCCCTGAAGCCAAGATGTTGCGTTGGAAAATTTCAGCATATCCTGCCAGAGCATTTACTCCTTCTTGGATACGTGCACCCCCTGAGTCATTAAGACCAATCACTGGAGCTCCAACTTTCATAGCCATGTCCATCACTTTACAGATTTTCATTGCTAGAGTTTCAGAAAGAGAACCACCGATTACAGTGAAATCTTGAGCGAACACATAAACCAAACGGCCGTCCATTGTTCCGCTACCAGTAACTACACCGTCGCCTAAGAATTTAGTTTTTTCCATGCCGAAGTTTGTAGAACGGTGCTCCACAAACATATCATACTCTTCGAAACTGCCTTCGTCAAGCAAGATAGCGATGCGTTCGCGTGCTGTATATTTACCCTTAGCATGTTGAGATTGAATTCTTTTCTCTCCACCCCCAAGGCGAGCTTTAGCACGAAGTTCTATAAGCTCTTTAATCTTTTCCAGTTGGCTCATATTATTTATATTGTATTTTAATTTTGTTGGCTTAAATATAAAATGACTTTACTTTAAAATTAAAGTAAAGTCATTTTTTGTTTTATTTTCCTTTCTCACAAAACTCTGTAAGAACTCTTCCTGTAGATCTTGGATGTAAAAAGGCGATTTGCATTCCATCAGCACCTTGTCTAGGAGCTTTATCTATCAGTTGAATTCCTTTAGCTTCAACTTCTTGAAGTGCATTACCTACTCCATCTTCTACTGCCCAAGCCAAGTGATGGATTCCTTCACCATTTTTTTCGATAAACTTAGCTACTGTGCTATCTGGGCCTGTTGGCTCTAGAAGTTCGATTTTGGTTTGCCCTACTTGAAAGAAAGCTGTTTTAACCTTTTGGTCTTCTACAACTTCAGTCTTATAGCATTTTAAACCTAGCACTCCTTCATAGTACGGAAGATGCTCTTCGATGCTTTTTACAGCTATCCCTAAATGTTCAATGTGTGAAATTTTCATTATTGATAGAAATAAATATTTGAATTATTAACTAGCTACAAATTTAGCACATATAAATAGAACAAAGAAATATAAAAGCCTAAAAATATGCTTCTAAACATAAGATTCGCCTTGCACTAAAAGGAATAAAAACAATACATTAAGTCTGTACCAACATAACTTTTAACCATATTTCATTCTTCCTTAATAACAAATTTGATCTAACACAAAACTCTCTTTCAAGCCCCCCTCTACTAAAGTAATTTGACACAAACAGACAAGCTCAACAGATGAATAGCAAGGCTTCTTTCACTTTCCTTATCCTTTTGATTCAGTTCTTAACGCAAAGCTTGCATATCGTAACTTTTTCGTTAATTCAAGCAAATCCCCATGGACCTTTTGCTCTTTTCTCTTTGATTTTTAGATTTTTATTCGTATCTTGGTATACAGCACATTAGTTTAGTGATTAACCTATTAACAGATTACATTATGAACACAAAAATGAATCCCAGAAGTAAATCAGCTAAAGGAAGTGCGGACGTGTTGTTCATGGTTGATCCGAAAAAGTTATCAATCAAAGTATGCCAAATCTCTCAATCGAGAGACAGGAGCGAATATACAACTACGTTTGAAAACTTCTCTTACGAAAGGGTTAAAATCAAACCCGAAATCCCAGATCAGATTGGTCAATTACCAGCATGCATCGATGGACAGTTCTACTTCAAAACTGAAGAAGAAGCTCAAGAATTCATCAGAAGGCAGATCGGAATGTAAATCAGCTATTTGTAAATACAAAAAGCCTCTAGCACATGCATAGGGGCTTTTTGTATGACTAAACGCAACGACACATCACCTATTTTATATATTTTTACACTAGCAAATAAAATATGAACACGATTTACATTTTTTATCATCCTATTAAATGTAGATTTGTAGCTACATAAACTTTTGAACAATAAAATAAATCAAAGATGAACAAAGGAATGAAAAAAGGCTTAGCCATTGGAGGTTTAGGGATAGTGATACTACTAGCCCTGATGATCCTCATCCCCTTTCTTTTCAAAGGAAAGATAAAAGATGCTGTAATAGCCGCCGCAAATGAAAATTTGAATGCTAAAGTGGAAATTGAAGATTTTGGATTAAATCTATTTTCCAACTTTCCGAGTGCCACCCTATCATTAAACAATGTTACCATCATTGGGCTTAATGATTTTGAAGGAGACACCTTACTCAACTCCAAAAATGCAAGTGTTTCTATAAATCTGATGAGTCTGTTTGGCAGCAATTATGACATTTCGAAGATCAACCTAGAGAACACCAATGTTTTGGCCAAGGTAGACAAAGACGGAAAAGCTAACTGGGACATCGTCAAAGTTGACTCTACTGTTACGGCATCTACACAAGAAGAAAACGAAACCCCATTCAACTTAAAACTGCAAAACATTACAGTAAAAAATTGTAACATAGCATACGAAGACCTTACCAGCAACATGAAAGCCTACATCACAGGCTGGAATGGTAACATCAAGGGTGACTTTTCGGCTAGTGAGACAACATTGAGCACCAAATCGGTGATCGATCAGCTAACATTTATCAGCGATGGCATTCCATACCTATCAAAAATAAAAGCTGTGGCTGATGCCAAAATCAATGCAAACTTCGACACTATGAAGTTTACATTCGAGGATAGCAACTTCATGTTAAATGACCTTAGCGCATCTATGGATGGATCCGTAACTTATGTCAACGAGGAAGAATTAGACTTCGACTTACGCCTGAACGCTCCAGATGTTGACTTCAAACAAGTCCTATCCCTAGTTCCTGCGATGTATTCAGAAGATTTCAAAGACATTCAAGCCTCCGGAGAAGTATCGCTTAAAGCATCTGCCACAGGAGCTATGAAAATGGAAAAGGATATCTATCCTGCCATCGACCTACAACTTGTTGTCAAAGATGGTACTTTCAAATACCCAAGTCTACCGAAATCGGTTGACCATATCAATGTAAATCTTGCAGTTAACGGGCAAGAGGGGCCACTGGAAAATGTCATCATACTCATTGATCATTTTGGCTTTACGCTAGGAGGGAATCCATTCAAAGGAAGTTTCAAGTCAGCGCCTACCGTGAATGACAGAAGCATCACTTTCAATGCTGATGGAAAACTAGACCTTGCCATGATCAAAGATGTTTATCCTATGGGAGACACCAAACTGAATGGTGCCTTGGATGCCAAAATTCGTGTTGCAACAACTGTTTCAGCTCTCGAAAAAGAACAGTACGAAAACACCTCTGCTGACGGATATCTGAAGGTATCTAAAATGGAATACAGATCTGCCGATATGCCTTCCGTATTGATCAACACAGCGAGCATGGAGTTCACTCCTAAATACATCAATCTTTCGGCTTTGGACGTAGCCATCGGCAAAAGTGACATTCAAGCAACAGGACGCTTGGAAAACTTTATCGCTTATGCTCTCAAAGATCAGACCCTAAAAGGTAACTTAAGCGTGAAATCAAGCTACCTAAACCTCGATCAATTGATGGGTGATGAAACCACAACAGACACTGAAGCAGAGACAACAGAGCCGTCAGAGAATGTAATTATTCCTAAAAATATTGATTTTGTGCTTGATGCAGCATTCCAACACATTGTGTTTAGCAAAATTGATTTAAAATCTGTATCAGGAGCTCTTACCGTTAAAGATGGCATTTTAGCTATGCGAAACCTAAAGGCTAGCACATTAGGAGGAGGGGCAAACATCAATGGAACATACAACACATCCAACCCCGATACCCCTCTTGTAGACTTCGATCTAGGTTTATCCAAAATGTCTTTCGCCGAAACATTTAAACATATTGAAGCCGTCCAAAAGTTTGCTCCTATTTTCGAAAATGTAATCGGAACATACTCTATGGACTTTAAACTCAATACCAAACTAGGGGCTACATCAGCCGAAACTCTTCAATCACTAACAGCCAAGGGGCTTCTAGCAACCAATGAAGTAAAACTGGAAGGCAACAAAGCATTAAGCAGCCTAGGAAAAGCGTTAAAAACGGATAAGTTGGACAAAATATCCACAAAAGACTTAAACCTACCATTCAGCATTGAGAATGGCGAATTGGCAACTCAACCATTCAACTTCTCATTTGGCGATGGAGGAAGCATGTCTCTTGAGGGGGTAACAAAACTTGACCAAACGATCGATTATAAAGGTACAGTCAAGCTACCTGCTTCATTAGAAAACAAGTACATAAACAAAGTGCCATTAAAGATCAAAGGTACATTCACAGACCCTAAAGTAGAAGTGGACATGAGAGCTGCTGCAACAGATGCACTTGGCTCTATCGTGGGTGGCTTACTCGGCAAAGATGGCGACTCATCTACTGGCGACCTGCAAAGCAAAGTTGGCGAGGAGAAAGAGAAGCAAATAGCCAAAATAAGAGAAGAAGCAGACAAAGCAGCACAAGCACTTGTGGATGCAGCTAAAAAAGCAGCTGAAGAAGCAGAATCTAAAGCCAAAAATCCACTAGCCAAAGCTGCTACGAAAAAGCTAGGCGAAGAGGCTGTGAAACAAGCAGAAAAAGAAGCCAAGAATCTAAGAGAAAAAGCTGAAGAAAAAATTAAAGCATTGGAAACTGAAAATAAATAACTCAATGAAACAGGCTTGAAAGCCTTAAAACAAAGATTTAACGTTGCATGAAATCATTTTGAAAATAAAAATAGAATTTCGTGCAACGTTTTCTTTTTTCATACATCTAGTATATAACAAACGAATAAGAATATATAGAAGTCTTAACAGATCAATAACGATCAAACAAACTTTAGAAAACTAAAAAAACGAGATCTTAATTGGGTCTCGTTTTTTTATTAACAGCTTTTTCTCTAACTTCATTCCACAACAAATCTGAAAACATTAGCGCATGAAAAATCTTTTCATCAAACTCAAATACAAAACAAACTGGGGAGAAGTCATCAAAATATCAGGCTCTACTCCACAGCTTGGGCAATGGCAAAACAGTAAATCTATTGCACTTTCTTGTATAGATGCTGACACTTGGGCTGTAAATGTTCAAGTCCCCAAAACGCTAACCAGCATAGACTTTAATTTTTCTGTCTATCACGGAAACAACAAAGTACGCGAAGAAGGAGAAACTCATTCCATTATTATTTCACAAAACAGTTCTGAACTTGAATGTATATGGAAAGAAAAAGAGACACAACCCTACTTCAAGACCTCTGCCTTCAAAGACAGTATTTTCAAACAGGAGTCAAAAGAGATCAAAGCAGACAAAAAAGATTCTCTTACCTTTCTCGTTTCTTGCCATCATGTAGGCAGAGATCAAGAAATAGTGATAACTGGTGACAACGTTTTTTTAGGCTCATGGGATGACAAAAAAGCCGTTTCACTCTCTCCCTCCTCCAATGGAGACTGGTTTTTGATTGCTCCATACAGTTCCATTCCTCAGGGCACGACGTATAAATTTGCCATTAGAGACAAAACGACTCTAAAAATAGTGGAGTGGGAAGAAGGCAAAAACAGAGTTTTCTCCTCACAGCAAACCGGTTCCTCGCTAATCGTAGAGCAAAAATACCACAAACAGCAAATCAATTGGAAAGGCTCGGGCGTTGCAATTCCTATTTTTTCTCTTCGCTCTGAAAACAGCTATGGCATAGGAGAATTTTCTGATTTGCCATTAATGATAGATTGGGCTGTGAAGTGCAAAATGCAGTTTATTCAAACGCTACCCATCAACGACACCACAGCGACACATTCTTGGCTAGACTCCTATCCATACAATGCCATCAGCATATACGCTCTACATCCTATCTATCTTGGCTTACACCAACACCCACTAAAGGATAAGACTAAAGGCAAGGACTTCAAGCAACAAGCAAAAGCATTAAACAGTCTATCCACCGTAGATTATGACAAGGTTATCAAGCTTAAAACAGAATATATCAAGAATCTTTATCAAGAAATAGGTGCAGAAACTCTAAACACAAAAGCTTGTAAAGATTTTATTAGCACAAATGAAAAGTGGCTTTTTCCTTATGCCTGCTTCTGCTATTTGCGCAATATGCATAACACCACTAAGATTAGAGAGTGGGGAGAGTTTTCACACTACAATGCCGAAAAGATGAAGGCCCTTGTCAAGGATCAGCGCGTAGCCGAGAACATCAAGGAAATATACTTTACCCAATTCCTCTTACACAAGCAACTGTCTGAAGCAAAAACGTATGCCCATCAACAAGGAGTTGTCCTGAAGGGAGACATCCCCATCGGAGTTTCACCAAACAGTGTAGAAGTTTGGACAGATCCTCAACTCTTCCATCTTGACTGTCAAACGGGAGCACCACCGGACGATTTCTCGATCAATGGACAAAATTGGGGCTTCCCAACCTACAACTGGGCGCAAATGAAAAAAGACAATTACCAGTGGTGGACTAATCGTTTTGTTAAAATGTCCGATTATTTCGATGCTTACAGAATAGATCACATTCTTGGTTTCTTCAGAATTTGGGAAATACCGAACAACTCTGTACATGGACTTTTGGGCTACTTTAGCCCAGCCCTTCCTCTTTCAAAAGAAGAAATTCAACAATGGCATGTCCATTTTGATCCATCCATGGCACAGGCATCCATTCACCAAGATGATCTGGACTCATTATTTAAAGGGAACGAACAAGAGACAGTCGAAGAATATCTCGTTAAACAAGGAGAATTTTATACATTAAAAAAAGAGTTTGACAATCAACAAAAAATAAAAGCACACTTTAACCTGCAGAAGGAAGACAAGAAGCTCTTACTTAGAGATGCTTTATACAACCTTTGCAACGAAGTGCTTTTCATACAAGATAAATATCAACAAGAAAAATTTCATCCAAGAATATCATTAAATCAGACTCTGCGATTTGCGAGACTAAATGATGATCAGAAATGGCACTTGCAACAACTTTATGAGAATTATTTCTACTTCCGCCATTCTTCTTTTTGGAAAGAAAAGGCTTTGGAAAAGTTACCAACACTGATCAATGCAACCAATATGCTTGTCTGCGGGGAAGATTTGGGGATGGTTCCCGCCTCTGTGCCTGACACAATGAAGGAACTAGATATTCTAAGTCTCGAGATTCAGCGAATGCCTAAACAACTTGGCGTAAAGTTCAGCAATTTGCAACACTTACCTTATCCTAGTGTCTGTACAACTTCCACGCATGACATGTCACCTATAAGAATGTGGTGGGAAGAAAACACGATGGATACACAGGAATATTACAATCACGTACTTCAGATGAAGCATAATGCTCCAAAAGAATGCAACACGCTGGTGGCGATGAAAATATTGGAAACACACCTAAATTCACCTGCTATGCTGACCATCCTACCTCTTCAAGATTGGTTATCAATTAGCGATAAATTTAGACGTAAGAATGCAGATGAAGAAAGAATCAACATTCCTGCCAATCCACAACATTACTGGAACTACAGAATGCATCTAACATTGGAAGAACTGAATGAAGGAAAAGATTTAGCAAATACAATTTACACGTTGAACGAGTCTAGTGGGCGATAAGCACTTATGCTTTCCCCACTTCACTGGCAGAAACCAGCTCTTCTACAAGGAGAGGTTCGTTGCCAATCAAAGCAATAGCCTCTTCTGCTGCTTTTTGGTGAGATTCTTTTTTTGAGTTTCCACTTCCACAACCAATCTGCCTCCCGGCAACCATCACAGCTGTTTTGAAAAAAGAAATATTATTCTCGTCCACATTGCTATCTAATAAAACAAAATCGACCGTGATTTTATTCTTTTGTCCCCACTCTATCAGTCTGGACTTATAATTTTCATCATGTTCGGCCACGGTCTCTATATCTAGATATTGCTTAATCAGACGCTCAAGAACAAACTTCTTAGCCACTCTATACCCCTGATCTAGATAAATAGCTCCTATAAGAGCTTCTAGAGCATTACCATAAACATGTGTATTAGAAGATGAAGATTTTGGAGTTGAAGTCTTGAGCAACTTATCTAAGCCCAAGTCTAAAGCCAGTTTATTCAAGGTATCTCGCTGCACAATCTTTGAGCGCATATTCGTCAAAAAACCTTCTTTCTTATACTCAAACTCCTTGAAAACAATATCAGCCACTATGGCATCTAAAATAGCATCGCCCAAAAACTCAAGGCGCTCATTATTAATCCACCTACCACCTTTCATACGGATAGATGAAGACTTATGAACCAACGCCTGATTATAGAGCGTAATATTGTAAGGATAAAAATTTAATATCTTATATAAAGACAAATAAGGCTCCTTCCCACGTTTAGGAAGCAGCCTTATCCCTCTATATAGCTTTTTAAGCATTGAAGCTTATTTTATTTCTCAAATTTCTTGATCAAAACACATGCATTATGTCCACCGAAACCAAAAGTATTAGAAAGTGCATATTTTACATCTCTCTTTTGTGGCTCGCCGAAAGTCAAATTGAGTTTGTAATCAATCTCAGGATCTTCTTCCCCCGTAAAGTTTATTGTTGGAGGAACTACACCATCTTCAATTGCCTTAATACAGAACAGTGTCTCTACAGCACCAGCTGCACCTAGTAGATGCCCAGTCATAGACTTCGTTGAGCTGATATTTAGCTTGTATGCATGATCTCCAAAAACTTCTTTGATGGCTTTCAATTCCGAGGGGTCACCCACTGGAGTTGATGTTCCATGAACATTGATATAATCAACATCCGATGGCTTGATATTACCTTCAGCAATAGCACTCTCCATCACCAATTTAGCTCCCAATCCTTCTGGATGCGATGCTGTTAAGTGGTAAGCATCAGCCGACATACCCGATCCTGCAATTTCTGCATAGATATGAGCACCTCTAGCCAAAGCATGTTCCAACTCTTCAAGAACAAGGCAAACGCCTCCTTCACCCATCACAAAACCATCACGACTAGCACTAAATGGACGTGAAGCTGTTTCAGGAGAATCGTTGCGAGTAGACAATGCCATCATAGCATTAAATCCTCCCACTCCCGAAGCTGATATTGCTGCCTCAGCACCACCAACCACCATAACATTGGCTCTTCCCATACGGATTTGGTCGCAGGCAACAATTGTTCCATTAGTAGAAGAAGCACAAGCAGAAACTGTTCCAAAGTTTGGACCACGAAGTCCATATCTCATAGAGATTAGTCCTGCAGCAATGTCAGAAATCATTTTAGGAATGAAAAATGGATTAAATTTAGGTCCATTTTCAAGATTCTGAAAATAATATCCAACTTCTTCGTCAAATGTTTGAATACCTCCAATTCCAGAAGAAAAGATAACTCCAATCTTATCGGTGTTTTCTTTTTCAAAGTCTAGTTTCGAATCTTCTACAGCCTGCACAGCCGAAGCTAATGCAAGTTGAGCATATCTGTCTGTTTTGCGAACTTCCTTGCGATCCATGTATAGAGATGGATCGAAGTCTTTTACTTCGCAAGCAAATTGTGTTTTAAATTTTGACGCATCAAAACGAGTAATAGGTCCAGCCCCACTCTTTCCCTTCAAAGCATTTGCCCATGTTGTTTCAACATCGTTGCCTAGAGGGGTGATTGAGCCTAGACCTGTTACTACTACTCTTTTTAATTCCATAAGTAATGTTAACCCGGAAAAAGATTATTTTGCGTTAGCTTCGATGTAAGAGATTGCGTCCCCTACTGTAGCGATTTTTTCAGTTTGGTCATCAGGAATTGAAATATTGAATTCTTTTTCAAATTCCATAATTAGCTCCACTGTATCAAGTGAATCAGCTCCCAAATCATTTGTAAAGCTAGCTGCATTTGTCACTTCAGACTCTTCAACCCCTAACTTATCAACAATAATTGCTTTCACTTTAGCTGCTACTTCTGACATAATTTTTAATTTTAATTAATAATGATTTTTTTATTCCTAATTTTGTCGATGCAAAGTAAGAACATTTTATTGATATTAAACAAATATTTGACCTATAAAATCATAAAACAATGCACAATACTTTCATAAGTGTGCACTAATAAAACTTAAAAAGCAATGACAAGGATAGCCATATTTGCCTCTGGATCAGGAACAAACGCAGAAAACATAATAAATTACTTTAAGGAAAATAAGAAAATTGAAGTAGGATGCATCATTAGCAACAAAAAAGATGCTTTTGTACTAGAAAGAGCAAAAAACTTAAATATTCCTTCCGCTTTTTTCTCAAAAGAAGAGTTTAACTCCACAAGTAAGGTAATAGAGTATCTGATTCAATCAAAAATCAACTTCATCGTCCTTGCAGGCTTTCTCTTAAAGGTGCCACAAAATCTTTTAAATCTTTTTCCTCAAAATATTATCAACATTCATCCAGCATTACTCCCCAAATTCGGAGGCAAAGGAATGTATGGAGACAATGTCCACAAAGCTGTTGTAGAGGCTAATGAAACCGAGTCTGGCATCACCATCCATTATGTAAACGAAAATTACGATGAAGGGGCAATTATCTTTCAGGCTAAATGCAAAGTGGAGCAAAATGACACTTATGACATGGTAGCACAAAAAGTGCATAAATTAGAATATGAATATTTTCCACAGATTATAGAAGATCTTTTGCAGAAGAAGTGCTTCTATTGATCACGTTGTCTTTGCTTAATTCTTCTGATTGAACGCTTAGGGGTATCTTCTGTGATATTATCATCTACAAATGTACCTTTAGCTTCATTAGAAACCTGAATCACATCTTCATGATGCGATCTTACGCTTCCCGTACCCCCCTTTTGATCTCTGGCACGTCTAGAGCGCTCTTGAGGCGAATCTCTAAAACTAAAAATCTCCTCTTGAAGATCAACAAATTTATTGCCTTGCTTTTGAGTGATAACTCGTGTTTCTGTCGCGTTGTCAACATTCTTCGTGCCAGTACCGGCACTTAATATAGCTCGTTTCAGATCTTCAATTTCTCTTTCTTGCTCGCGCAATCTTTGCTCTTGTTCTGGAGTAAATCCTCGTCCAGCATACTCTGACTTTGGTTGTTCTTCAAGTTTTGTTCTGTCTTCGTAAGGCTGAGTGTTATCCATTTGCGTTTCGGCATACGACACTCCTAAACCTAAACGATCGAAAGCTTGCGCTCCAATCACCATCCAAACTTCTCCATTAGGATTACCTGTCGTAGTATTTGAAACTTTTAACTCTCTCGAAAGTATAGAATTTCTAGGGATTCGAGAAGCTGTGGAAGCCTCCACCGGCACTCCATTCACAAAATAGGAAGGTTTGTCTCCGAACTTCTCTCGCATAAATGCAAGTTCGGCTACCGACACATTGCTATTTATTTCTTTATCTTTCACCACTTTGTCAGCTTCTCTCTTCTTTTGCAACAAGCGAACATTTTCCTGAGCAGCTCTAAATCCCAAGCTGCCAGAGTTAGGATTATTTTCCTTGTACTCTTCTCCCACAATGACGGCTACCTGCTCTGTTTCTAGCACAGCATCTTTTAGCCTATTATATCTTGATCGCTTTTCTAAGAAGTCGTCAGAGGCCTTTTGGTCAAGCAAAAATCTTGCATCTTCACCATAAAGCCCAGTACTACCTGTCATAACCACAACAGTAGTATCTCCTGTTCTTGTCACATATTTCCTTCTCGCCACTTGGGCAGAAAGAGCAACGGACAACAAAAGCAATATGATTAATATTAAATATTTATTTGCCTTTATTAGCATCTTGGTTTGATTAGGTAATCTTTTATGCATTGCCACCATATAAATAAGTCTGATGCTTCAACTGATGAACAATCACATACAAGTTACAAATATAATCGTTTTTATGAAAATACAGCCTATTTCTTTTACAGTTACTATAAATGCATCAAAAAAGCTCTTCTAAATATAAGCAATCAATTGATTAAGCTTTATATTATTTGTATTTTTGTTCTAATAACTATAAACAAAAAACTAGAGCGACAGAAAATTATGGCAAATCCAGAATTTAAGTATCAACCTATGTTCCCTACGGGAAAAGATACGACTGAATATAAGTTAGTATCAAAAGATTACGTTTCGACTGTTAATTTCGAGGGAGAAGAAGTCTTAAAAATAGCTCCTGAAGCTTTGACTATTTTATCGGAACAAGCATTCCATGATGCAAACTTCTTTTTGCGTGAAGAACATCAAAAACAAGTAGCAAAAATATTAGCAGACCCTGAAGCTAGCGACAATGACAAATTCGTAGCGCTGACTTTCTTAAGAAATTCTGAAATATCGGCTAAAGGGATACTACCTTTTTGCCAAGATACGGGAACTGCCATCATCATGGGCTATAAAGGTCAACAAGTGTGGACGAACAGCTCTGATGAAGAAGCTCTATCTAAAGGTGTTTATAAAACATACACTGAAAACAACTTGAGATATTCGCAAAATGCTCCGTTGAACATGTATGACGAAGTGAATACAAAAACAAACTTGCCTGCACAAATTGACCTTTATGCATCGCAAGGGGCTGAATACAAATTCCTTTTCGTTGTAAAAGGTGGTGGTTCTGCCAACAAAACATATCTATATCAAGAAACTAAAGCCCTGCTTACTCCTGATAAGCTAGAGAAATTCTTGGTAGAGAAAATGAAATCATTAGGAACGGCTGCTTGTCCTCCATACCACATTGCTTTTGTGATTGGTGGTACATCAGCTGAAACAAATCTTAAAGTGGTGAAACTGGCTTCTACTAAATATTATGACAATCTGCCTACCGAAGGAAATGAACTAGGACATGCATTCCGTGATGTGGAAATGGAAGAGCGCTTGTTGAAAGCTTCACAAAATTTAGGATTAGGAGCTCAGTTTGGAGGTAAATATTTTGCTCACGACATTCGTGTTATCCGTTTGCCTCGCCATGGAGCATCTTGCCCTGTGGGAATGGGAGTATCTTGTTCGGCAGACAGAAATGTGAAAGGGAAAATCAACAAAGATGGTATCTGGATTGAAAAACTAGAAGACAATCCGGGCAGACTAATTCCTAAAGAATTGCAACAAGCTGGTGAAGATGGTGGTGTAAAAATCAACCTGAATCAACCAATGGAAGCAATCAGAAAAGAACTTTCTAAATACCCAGTATCTACCAGATTGTCACTGACCGGAACAATCATTGTAGGACGTGATATTGCCCACGCAAAACTAAAAGAAAGACTAGACAAGGGAGAAGGTCTTCCTCAATATATCAAAGACCACCCAATATACTATGCTGGCCCAGCAAAAACGCCTCAAGGATATGCTTCAGGATCGATGGGACCAACCACTGCCGGACGTATGGACTCTTATGTCGATCAGTTTCAAGCTGCTGGAGGTAGCTTAGTGATGATAGCTAAAGGGAACAGAAGCCAACAGGTAACCGATGCTTGTGCAAAACACAAAGGTTTCTATCTTGGAAGCATTGGAGGTCCAGCCGCCATTCTTGCAAAAGACAGCATCAAGAGTCTAGAATGTCTAGAGTATCCAGAATTGGGCATGGAAGCTATATGGAAAATTGAAGTTGAAGATTTCCCTGCTTTTATCTTGGTCGACGACAAAGGAAACGATTTCTTCGAGCAACTACCAAATCAAGGTTGCACTGCTTGTAAGTAAATCCTTCAACAGAATCAATACAATAAAAAAGACTCTCAATTGTGAGAGTCTTTTTTTATTATGTCTATGTCTTGTGATAAAATTCACATTCATTTTACAGCAATTCAATACAATCTTCTAGATGCATTCCTCTCGAGCCCTTAAGAAGCACATAACTATTCTTGATAGGATTCTCAACTAAAAAATCTTTTAGATGTAAGAAATCTTTATAACGAGAATACTTAGTCTCCACATGGCTAAAGTTTTCACCCACCAAAAGCACTTGCTCAAAGCCATTACACACCAGCATATCTGCTATTTTTTGGTGTTCTACATCCGAGTCAGGCCCCAACTCCTTCATGTCTCCAAGAATAAGCACTTTGTTATTTACCTCCATCGATGTAAAATTGTCCAAAGCAGCCTTCATACTTGTCGGATTAGCATTGTAAGCATCTATTATTAGCATATTACGCCCTGTCTCCTTCAATTGCGATCTATTATTGCGTGGCTCATAAGTCTCAAGAGCTCTACAGATCAATTCTGATTTCACACCAAAATATTTCCCAATAGTCACTGCAGCCAAGGCATTAGAGAGGTTGTATGTTCCAACAATATTTGTTTCCACCTCAAAACAAGTACTTGCCATGCACCATTCCATCTTCAGAAATGGTGAGCTGGCTAACACTCTTCCTGTTACAAACAGCTCATCTTTATTATCTCCAAAGGCATAAGGAATAATGGTCATCCCTTCGGCCAGGTCCATCAAAACTTCGTTGCTGCTATCCACAAAAACTTTACCTTCTTTGGTTGTTCTGATAAAGTCATACAGCTCACTTTTTCCTTTTTTGATATTCTCATACGAACCAAAACCTTCCAAGTGGGCACGTCCAATATTGGTGATCAAGCCAAAGTTTGGCTCTGCAATTCTTGCTAAAGTTTCGATCTCTCCCAAATGACTCGCCCCCATTTCTATGATAGCGATCTCATGTTCTTTGGTTATCCTCAACAGTGTCAAGGGCACGCCAATATGATTATTGTAATTGCCTTGCGTAGCAATCACATTATATTCTTGCGAAAGAACCGATAGAATCAACTCTTTAGTTGTTGTTTTTCCATTAGAGCCTGTGACTCCCAAGATCGGAATTTTGAACTGTCTACGATGATAGTTCGCCAAATCTTGCAAAGCTTTTAAACAATCATCAACCAAAAGAATATTGGGATGTGTTGCATACTCTTCTTCATCTACAACGGCATAACGACATCCTAAATCTAAAGCTTGCTTAGCAAATGCGTTTCCGTTAAAATTGTCTCCTTTCAACGCTATAAAAATAGAATCCGGAGGACAGTTACGTGTATCTGTAGTTACTGTTGGATACTCTTTAAATATAGCGTACAGATCAGATATTTTCATTGGTTTTACTTAAATTTAAACTGTATTATTATAACATATAAATAAGAGTAAAGTTCTTCTTGCGTGTGCATTCTTTTCTTAAGAGGAACCTTGCTTATAGTCAAATATTCAGAGTTACCTTCTACATATAAAGTTAAGACATAAAAGTCAATTAACAGAATAGAGAACTATTAATATAGCATAAATAGATATAACAAATACTACTCTGACTAGCCCTACCCCTATCCGACAGCATGTTATATCTTAAGCCTAAATTTCTTTATTTTTTAAAGAACTTATTGAAAAACACCAATTGATAGTCTATTGCATTTGCCCAATATTCTCCTGTATGACCACCCGGACGAGTATAATAGTCGTGTTTGATGTTTAAATAAAGCATTTCCTCGTGCAGTTTTTCATTCACATGGAAAAAGAAATCTTCATAGCCACAATCTATTATGATCTCTAAACTATTCGGTTCTATTTTATACAATTGATTAATAATCGTATAGTTGTCCCAATTTTCTTTTTGATCTTTTTGTTTTCCAATCCATTTATTCATCTCCCAGTTGTTAGGAAAAGGGCGAATATCTACTCCCCCGCTCATTGAGCCACATCCACCAAAGATGTCAGGATGATTGATTCCCAACCACAGACCTCCATGTCCACCCATGCTCAAACCAGTAACAGCTCTGCCTTTTGCTGATTTTATTGTACTATAATTAGCATCAACATATTCCACTAACTCCTTGCTCACATAGGTGTCATACTTCATGTTTTCATTGACAGGGCTATCCCAATACCAGCTATTTGCACCATCAGGACATACAAATATCATCCCATATTTAGTGGCCTCCTCAGTTAATGACTTCTTCATATTAGGCCAAGTAGTATTTTTCCCTCCGTAACCATGCAATAAATAGAGCACAGGATAAGTCTTTTCTACACTATAATCAGCCGGTAATACAATATCGTTGGCAATTTCTTTTTGCATTGCTTTACTGAATACCATTACAGTCGAAGTTTGTTGCGCCAAAGCTACACTCAACGATAAAACAAAAAGGATAAAGAATGAAAGTGTCTTTTTCATTTTGATAAAAATTTAAGGCTTACTCTTTTTTATTCCCAAATCGACTTTGCACCCATCTAGGAATAATCAAAGCGCCAATGAATAAATAATTATAATAGGTTAATAATCTCCACAAGAATATGATAACTGGCACCAAACTCATAACAGGTATGAAGTCTGCCAGATAATGTTTGAAAATGAATTCACTGACTCCGGTGCCTCCAGGCGTAGGACTAATAATCATAAAAATCCACATAACGAACTGACGAGCAAAAATGATAAGATTGTCATGAACTGCAAAAAATGCCATGAAAAGGGCATTTACCACCAAGTATCTAGAGCACCACGAAAGAATAGTAGAAAAAATAAGAGGAGCCCAAAAGCGAAATCTTTTTCCTCGTATTTCTCTCGAACTAACGACCAAATCATCACCGGCCTTCACTGCCTGATAGTGCCACCTATTTAAAAATGGAAGTCGGAAAATCTTTATCATCAACCATCTAATGCTCTGAGGCTTGAAAAACAGACCAACGATAAGCAATACACATAGTAGTATTTTAATGCCATAGGCTACAAAAAACACAATCAAAGTGCCAGCCGTTAGGGTACTCCCTGCATAAAACAGTGCATCAAAAGGAATCAAGAGCAGCAATAACGGAAAAGTGATAACGAAAAACATCTCATCGAGCAACATGGTCACAAAGACCATCGAGGTACTTTTCCCCACTGGAATTTTTTCTTTTGACAAAAAAACAACAGCCATACTAGATCCACCTACAACAGAAGGCGTTACCGCTGTTCCAAATTCGGCCAAAAGCGTTACTTTTAGACATTGTTTCCAACTCAACACTTTTTCAGTCAGATAACGATAACGGATCACAAAGCCGGCATCTCTCCCTATCATGAAGCACAAGGCAATAAAAATCCAAAACACAGTTTTCCCAGTCAAAGGAATAGTTTTAAGATCTTCCAAATTAAATTCATCTAAGAACATATATATGATCACCCCCATACCTATAAAAGTGGGGATAAGAATTTTCCATATACTAATCTTAGTAGAGCTGTTGTTCATGCGTTATGGCTTATGATATATTGCAACAAAAGTACGAAAACATTTTACCTATTCCTTTTTTTTGTACTTTTAAACGATTCTAAGAAATTGTTTTTTTAGACATAAAGTATAAGCATCGTGAACTTACATCCGAAACTGACGCAAATCTTCGAAAAATATAAAAACAGCAAAAAGAAATACAAAATAGGTTTACCTATTGTCTTCATTTTGCTCATTGTCTACATTTTTTGCTTGCCTTCTCCCCTTTTTGATGTTCCTTACAGCACTGTGGTAACCGACAGAAATGGCGACTTGCTAGGGGCTCGCATTGCCAACGATCAGCAGTGGCGTTTCCCTACCATAGATTCTGTTCCTGAAAAATACGAAACCTGTTTATTGGCTTTCGAGGATAAATACTTCAACTACCATTGGGGAGTGAATCCTTTCTCTGTATTACGAGCATTTACACAAAACATCTCTTCGATGAGGATTGTAAGTGGAGCAAGCACCATTACGATGCAAACAATCAGGATGTCGAGAAAAGAGCATAGAACATATTTCGAAAAAATCATAGAAATCATACTTGCCACTCGCTTAGAGTTTTCATATTCTAAAAAAGAGATCCTGCGACTATATGCTTCTCACGCACCTATGGGAGGAAATGTAGTAGGCATAGAGGCTGCCTCTTGGCGTTATTTTGGACATGGGACAAACAATTTATCGTGGGCTGAAGCCGCTACTTTAGCCATCTTGCCCAATTCTCCATCCATGATGCACTTTGGAAGAAATAGAAACAAATTAAAAAATAAACGGGATGCCCTTTTAGAACTACTATATAAGGATGGTAAGCTAAAAAAAATGGACTACGACCTTGCTCTGCTAGAACCACTACCTCCGCATCCATTGGCACTGCCACAAATCGCACCACACCTTGTGACTAAGATTCACATCGAAAACAACGGAAAATATATTCACTCAACTTTAAATAAGTACCAGCAACAACAGACCGAACAAGTCTTGCAACGTTGGAATGCCGAATTTGCACAAAATGGAGTGAATAACATTGCGGCTCTAGTCATTGATATCCAGACAAATGAGATTGTCTCTTATTGTGGAAATGTAAATTTTGAGCAATCACAATCGGGCAATCAAGTAGACATTCTCCAAGCACCAAGAAGTACAGGTAGCGTCCTAAAACCTTTCTTATATTGCGCTATGCTTCAAGAGGGACTATTGCTGCCTGATGAACTTTTGCCCGATGTGCCAATCAACATCAATGGATTTGCTCCAAGAAACTTCAGCCTTAAATATGATGGAGCAGCTCCTGCATCCTCAGCATTGGCGCGCTCACTCAATATTCCATCTGTCCTTTCTCTCAAGAAATATACAGTTCCTAAATTTTATAATTTACTAAAGAAAGGCGGATTACGACATCTGACCAAATCTGCCGACCACTATGGACTATCCTTAATTCTTGGAGGAAGTGAAGCTAGTCTATGGGATGTTTGCTTCCTCTATTCACAAATGGCACAATCTGTGGCTAGATACAACACCTTCGATCAGTTCGCCCCCATAGAAGAGCCTCAATACATTGTTAGTGAAGAGCAAAATGTAAGGAGAGGAAGGCAGATCAAACAAATTTTCGAGCCGGGTTCAGCATGGCTAACCCTCGAAGCACTAACCAATGTCAATCGGCCGGAAGAGCTAGATTGGCGAAATATTCCATCCATACAGAAAGTAGCGTGGAAAACAGGCACCAGCTTTGGCTTTAGAGACGCCATCTCTGTAGGCATTTCGTCAAGATACATTGTAGGTGTTTGGGTAGGTAATTCAGATGGCGAAGGACGCCCAGGACTTGTAGGAGCTCGAACTGCAGGAATGGTGATGTTCGATATCTTCAACACTTTACCCAAAGGCAAATGGTTTGAGAAGCCAGAACATGACCTCTATCAAACAGAGATTTGTGCCGAAAGTGGTCTCCTTAGAAGTGTCAACTGCCCTGAAGAAGCCATACAAAAGCGCTTAGTCAGCAACAAGGGAAGAGATGCAGATTTATGTACCTTTCACAAGATTGTGCACCTCTCTGAGGACATGAAGTATCAAGTATACGAAGACTGTGCAGGTGGACGAGGGATGATTACCAAGTCGTGGTTTGTACTTCCTCCTGTCTGGGAATGGTATTACAAGGACAAGAATACATCATACAAGTCACTTCCCCCCTATTCGCCTGAATGCAGACAAGAAGGTCAAACCAAGTTGATGGAATTCATCTATCCATTTTCGAACTCAAGCATCTCCATTCCTAAACAGCTTGACGGCTCAGATGCAGAAGTTGTATTCGAACTGGCACACCGGAAACCATCAAATACTGTATTTTGGCATTTAGATGATCAATATATAGGGGAAACAAAAAACATCCACAAGAAAAGCTATACTCCTACACAAGGTAGACATCGCCTAATTGTAGTAGACGAAACTGGAGAATCGTTAGCCATCACCTTCAATGTCTATTAAAAAAGGCTTAAAACTCGAAAATCTGACCGAAAGATAAAATAATTTCAAATTATTCCATTTTCGCATGCAACGATTTCATTTTTCGTGCATCTTCTTAATATAAAGAGCAAAGTACTATTCTCTTTATATCGTTATCGTCTAAAGGACTTTCCAACTTAACACAAACTCTTCTAGGATTACAAATCACACAAAAAGAAGACTTTCTAACATGACACAAATAAAAAAGGTATCCTCTCTGGGATACCTTTTATTTAATTATGTAGAATAAAGATTACTCTTCTTCTTTCTTAGGAGCTTCTTCTTTTGCAGGCTCCTCTTTCACTTCAGCAGCTTTTGCCTTAGGCGCTGCTTTAGTTTTCTTTTCTTCGGTCTTCGCTTCTGCAGCAGCTTCTACAGCTTTAGCACCAGTTCCTCTTCTTGAACGACGAGTTTTCTTAGCTTCAGCTTTAGCTGTTTTCAGCATGTCTTCATTATAGTCTACTAACTCTATAAAACACATTGCAGCATTATCACCAAGTCTGAATCCAGTCTTAATTATTCGAGTATATCCTCCAGGACGGTCACCCACCTTTTGAGATACATTTTGGAATAATTCAGTCACAGTAGCCTTATCTTGCAACTGTTGGAATACTAGACGTCTTGAATGAGTGGTATCCTCCTTCGATTTTGTGATAATAGGCTCTACAAATTTCTTTAAAGCTTTTGCTTTTGCAACTGTTGTGAAAATACGTTTTTTTGTGTTACTGCTCTTAAGCAAAGACACAGACATATTTGACAACATTGCATTTCTATGAGCGCTTGTACGACCTAGATGGTTATTTTTTTTATTATGTCTCATTTCGCTTTTTACTCTTTATCTAATTTATACTTAGAAATGTCCATCCCAAAGTTAAGGTTTAGACTACTTAATAGTTCTTCTAGCTCAGTCAAAGACTTCTTACCAAAGTTTCTGAATTTCAACAGATCATTTCTGTTATATTGAACTAGCTCTCCTAAGGTGTTAACTTCAGCAGACTTCAAACAGTTAAGAGCACGAACCGAAAGATTCAGGTCTCCCAACTTAGTTTTAAGCAACTGACGCATATGTAGAACTTCTTCATCGAATTCTGCATTTGGATCAGATTCACCATCATCCAAGAATATTTTCTCATCAGAGAATAACATAAAGTGATGGATAAGAATTTTAGCTGCTTCTTTTAGAGCATCTTTAGGATGGATAGAACCATCAGTTTGAATTTCTATAATCAGCTTCTCGTAGTCCGTTTTTTGCTCCACACGATAGTTTTCTATCGCAAATTTCACATTACGGATAGGTGTATAAATAGAATCAATAGCTATAACATTAACATCATCGGATGCATCATCACGATTCTCCTCAGAAGGTACATATCCACGACCTTTGTTAATATCCAATTCTATTTGGAAACTAGCATTCTTGTCAAGATGACAGATCTCGAAATCTGGATTCAAAACCTCAAATCCTGACAATTGTTTTCCTATATCTCCAGCCTTGAATACTTCGGTTCCTGAAATAGTAATGCTTACTTTTTCATTCTCGATCTCCTCAACGATTTGCTTAAATCTTACCTGTTTAAGGTTTAAGATTATATTTGTTACATCTTCTACGACTCCCGGAACTGTAGCGAACTCATGCTCCACTCCGTCAATCTTAATAGATGTAATAGCAAAACCTTCAAGGGATGAAAGCAGAATACGGCGTAAAGCATTACCTACTGTAATACCATATCCAGGTTCTAAGGGACGAAATTCAAACTTTCCGTATGAATCATCCGCTTCTAACATCAATACTTTATCCGGTTTTTGAAATGCTAATATAGCCATGAATTTAATTAATTTTTAGAATACAACTCTACGATCAACTGTTCTTTGATATTTTCTGGAATATCTTCTCTTTCTGGAATGTGAAGGAACTTACCTGTTACAGTAGCTACATCCCATTCTAGCCAAGGGTATTTGCTGTGATTAAAGCCTGCAAGAGCTTCAGCAACTACCTCTAAAGATTTAGATTTTTCACGTACTCCTACCAATTGACCAGGTTTTAGAGTGTATGAAGGAATGTTCACAACTTTACCATCTACAACAATGTGACGATGGCTCACCAACTGACGAGCAGCAGCTCTAGTTGGAGCAATTCCTAAGCGATAAACAACATTGTCCAATCTTGATTCCAACAACTGTAACAACACTTCCCCTGTAATACCACGTGAGCTTAGTGCTTTGTCAAACATGTTGCGGAATTGTTTTTCTAGTACACCATAAGTGTATTTAGCTTTTTGTTTTTCACGCAATTGGATTCCATACTCTGAAGATTTTTTTCTTCTTCCTGTTCCGTGTTGCCCTGGAGGATAGTTCTTTTTAGCTAGAACTTTATCCGGTCCGAAGATAGGCTCACCGAATTTTCGAGCAATTCTTGATTTTGGTCCGATATATCTTGCCATTGTTTTCTTTTAATAATTAACGAAAGCTAAAATTGTGCAGCCGCGATTACAGAGAGATTAATTTTGCAATCATTTTTCACAATTCAAGTTTTCTCTTATGAAAAATATTAATTAAACGCGTCTTTGTTTTGGAGGTCTACATCCATTATGTGGAAGTGGAGTAACATCAACGATTTCTGTCACTTCTATTCCTGCACCATGAATGGTACGAATAGCAGACTCACGTCCGTTACCTGGTCCTTTAACAAAAACTCTAACTTTTCTTAATCCTGCATCAAATGCAACTTTTGCACAATCTTGTGCTGCAAGCTGTGCTGCATATGGAGTGTTCTTTTTAGAACTTCTGAATCCCATTTTACCAGCAGATGACCAGCTTATTACCTGACCTTCATTATTTGTAATCGAAATGATGATATTATTAAAAGAAGAGTGAATATGTGCTTGTCCCACTGCTTCAACTTTAACAA
This sequence comes from uncultured Dysgonomonas sp., assembly GCA_937995835.1. Classification (GTDB taxonomy): domain Bacteria; phylum Bacteroidota; class Bacteroidia; order Bacteroidales; family Dysgonomonadaceae; genus Dysgonomonas. The sequence goes on from CALKIV010000041.1 coordinate 24,856, forward strand.
CTCTCTTTTTCGCTGCGACTGTTTTCTTTGCCATATCAGTTTAATTATTTTGTTACTTTTTTCTTGTTAGCAACAGTTTTCTTTCTTCCCTTACGAGTACGTGCGTTATTCTTGGTAGCTTGCCCTCTTAGAGGAAGACCAATACGGTGACGGATTCCTCGGTAACAACCTATATCCATTAGACGTTTGATGTTCAGCTGAACCTCAGATCTCAAATCTCCTTCTACTTTAAATTGAGATGAAATGATTTCACGGATCTTTGCTGCTTCCTCATCTGTCCAATCTTTCACTTTAGTGTCGATGTTAACTTCTGCTTCATTTAATATTTTATTAGCAGAACTTCGTCCAATACCATAAATATACGTCAAGGCTATTTCTCCTCTTTTATTTTGTGGTAAATCGACTCCAACTATTCTTATTGCCATAATTTTTTGTTGATTTAATTTACAAATCTATTAATATTATCCTTGACGTTGTTTAAATCTAGGATTCTTCTTGTTTATTATATATAAGCGTCCTTTTCTTCTAACAATTTTGCAATCAGCGCTACGCTTTTTAATTGATGCTCTAACTTTCATATCTGTATTATGTTATTTGTATCTAAATGAAATACGTCCTTTAGACAAATCATAAGGTGACATTTCCACTCTCACTCGGTCTCCTGGTAGAATACGTATGTAGTGCATACGCATCTTTCCTGAGATATGAGCAGTAATTTCGTGCCCGTTTTCCAATTCAACGCGAAACATTGCATTGGAAAGTGCCTCTATGATTGTTCCATCCTGTTCTATTGGTGGTTGTTTTGCCATATTAAATTTCTAAAATTAAATTGCTTTATCTCCTAAAACTTCTTCGATAAAATCGAACGATGATAATATATCTGCCTTACCTTGACGAATTGCCACTGTATGCTCGAAGTGTGCAGATGGTTTGCGATCTTTTGTTCTGACCGTCCATCCATCATTTTCGAATACAATGTTCTTACTTCCCATGTTGATCATGGGCTCAATGGCGATACACATTCCTTTTTTCAATAGAGCACCTGTTCCTCTTCTTCCATAATTTGGAACTTCGGGAGCTTCGTGCATCTTGCGTCCAATACCATGTCCTACAAGTTCACGAACAACAGAATATCCTCTCTTTTCACAATATTCTTGCACTGTGTGACCGATGTCACCTACCCTCTTACCTTCAACGGCTTGAGCAATGCCTTCATAGAGCGATTCTTTCGTAGTACGTAGTAGAGCTTTCACTTCTTCTGAAACATTGCCTACACAAAAAGTATAAGCAGAGTCTCCACAGAATCCATTCAACTCTGTTCCACAGTCTACAGAAATAATATCCCCATCTTTCAATTCATAATCAGTAGGCAATCCATGTACCACTGCTTCATTAACAGAAGCACAAATTGATCCAGGGAACTTCATCACACCAGGTATGCCTGAATCGTATCCAAGAAAAGATGGAATTGCTCCATGATCGAGAATAAATTCTTTGGCAATCTTATCTAGTTGTGCAGGAGTTACCCCTGGTTTGACATGCTTTGCAACTTCCCCTAGAGTTTTACCCACTAGTTGATTTGCTGCGCGCATCAATTCAATCTCTTCTTCTGTCTTTAGAAATATCATTTAATTTTTTTCTGTTATTTTTAATATGCTGCAACCGAACTTTGACGTCCTTTAATTCTTCCTGATTTTAGCAAACCATCATAATGTCTCATCAACAAGTGACTTTCGATTTGCTGTAAAGTATCTAGTACTACACCAACAAGAATCAGTAGAGATGTTCCTCCAAAAAATTGAGAAAACTCACGGCTCACTCCAAATGCGCTTGCAAAAGCTGGAAGAATTGCAACAGCAGCTAAGAACAATGAACCAGGCAATGTTATGCGTGACATCACTGTATCTATATAATCTGCAGTATTTTTTCCGGGTTTGATGCCTGGAATAAATCCATTGTTACGTTTCAACTCATCTGCAATTTGCACTGGATTGATAGTCACTGCTGTATAGAACCAAGTAAAAGCGATAATTAAAAATGCAAATACTGCATTATAAAGCACACTTGTATGATCCATAAAACCTGCGAAGAAACCTGTGCTGTCTCCTTGGTTAAAACCAGCCAAAGTGATAGGTACAAACATAATTGCTTGCGCAAAAATGATAGGCATCACGTTAGCTGCATTCACTTTTAGCGGTAGATATTGGCGTGCTCCGGCATATTGCTTGTTTCCAACTACTCGTTTTGCATATTGTACAGGTATTCTACGAGTACCTTGTACTAATAATATTGCACCACAGATAATCAACAACAACAATACGATTTCAGCAAGGAACATTACTAAACCTCCTGCCTGACTGCTCAATCGTGAGGTAAACTCACCGATCAGAGCATGAGGCAATCTAGCAATAATACCCACTAGGATGATAAACGACACACCGTTACCAACTCCCTTGTCAGTAATACGTTCTCCCAACCAAAGTACAAACATACTTCCTGCTGCAAGAATGATAGTTGACTGAATCAAGAAAAGAGGAGTTGTACCTCCTATCACAGCATCTCCGACAGCACCAACAAGGTATGCAGGGCCTTGGAACACCAAGATAGCTAAGGTTAGATAACGAGTGTACTGATTCATCTTAGTACGTCCGCTTTCACCTTCACGTTGAAGTTTTTGGAAATAAGGAATCGCTATACCCAACAATTGCATAACGATGGATGCAGAAATGTAAGGCATGATCCCCAATGCAAAAATAGATGCATTAGCAAACGCACCCCCTGAGAACATATCCAACAAACCTAACAGACCACCAGAAGCTTTAGATGCGAAATCTTGAAGCTTCACTGTATCAATTCCTGGTAAAACGACAAAAGAGCCAAAACGATAGATTACCACAAAAAAGAAAGTAATGAAGATCCTGTTGCGCAGGTCTTCAATACTAACGATATTCTTTATTGTTTTAACAAATCCCATCTTACTCTACTTTTGTAACGGTTCCACCTGCAGCTGTGATAGCTGCTTCTGCCGATTTAGAAAATGCATGTGCTACAACCTCTAGTTTTGCAGACAATGTTCCATTTCCTAAAATTTTTACTAAATCTTTAGCTGAAGCAAGACCTGCTTGACACAATACTACTGTATCGATCTTTGTTAGATTCTTAGTTTCTGCTAGATTTTGTAAAGCATCCAGATTGATTGCTTTGAAAGCAATACGGTTATTGTTTTTAAAACCATACTTAGGAACTCTTCTTTGAAGTGGCATTTGTCCTCCTTCAAATCCGAATTTCTTAGAATAACCAGATCTGGACTTAGCTCCTTTATGACCTCTACCGGCTGTTTTCCTCAACCCCGATCCGGCTCCACGTCCGACTCTTTTTCTGGTTTTGGTAGCACCTGCTGCAGGTCTCAAATTTGATAAACTCATATTTTATTTTGTTTATTTCTTTAAAACTAAATTAGTCAACAACAGCCACAAGGTGCTTCACTTTGTTGATCATACCTCTTATAGCAGGTGAGTCATTGTGCTCAACAACTGCATTCATCTTTCTTAGACCAAGAGCATCAAGTGTTCTTTTTTGGTCTTCAGGTCTACCGATTCGGCTTCTAACTTGTTTAACTTTTATTTTTGCCATAATTCTTTTTCTTTTTGCAAATTAACCGTTAAAAACTTTCTCCATTGAAATACCTCTTGTTTGAGCAATGGTATATGGATCTCTCAATTCACCTAAAGCAAGAATCGTAGCTTTCACCAAGTTATGAGGGTTTGATGCACCTTTTGATTTTGCAAGAACGTCAGTTACACCAACACTCTCCAATACGGCACGCATCGCACCACCTGCTTTCACTCCAGTACCTTCTGCTGCTGGCTTGATAAACACCTCTGAACCTGCAAATCTTGCTTCTTGCTCGTGAGGGATCGTTCCTTTATGAATAGGAACTCTAATCAAGTTTTTCTTTGCAGCCTCAACTCCTTTAGCAATGGCCGTAGTGACTTCACCAGCTTTTCCTAATCCGTATCCAATGATACCATCTTCGTTTCCAACAACAACGATAGCTGCAAAGCTGAAGGTACGTCCTCCTTTTGTTACTTTAGTAACACGCTTGATAGCAACCAATCTGTCTTTTAGTTCAAGATCGTTGGTGGATTTTACTCTGTTAAATTCTGCCATTTCTATTAAAATTTAAGTCCTGCATTACGGGCAGCATCTGCCAATTCTTTCACTCTTCCATGATATAAGTGGCCATTACGGTCAAATATAACGCTGGTAACTCCAGCTTCTTGAGCACTCTTAGCAATCATTTCTCCAACTTTAGCTGCAAGTTCTTTTTTAGTAACCTTGTCAGTCAGCTTCACTGATGAAGCCGAAGCTAGAGTTTTTCCACTTAGGTCGTCAATTACCTGAGCGTAGATTTGCTTATTGCTTCTGAACACAGTAAGACGAGGACGTTCAGCTGTTCCTGAAATCTTTCCACGTATACGTGCTTTTATTTTAATTCTTCTTTCTTTCTTAGTTGTCATGTTCGTTACAGTTTTACTAATTACTTACCTGCAGCCTTACCAGACTTGCGACGGATTTGCTCACCAACAAAACGAACTCCTTTACCTTTGTAAGGCTCTGGCATACGTAATGAGCGAATTTTAGCACACACCTGACCAATAAGTTGTTTATCGCACGATTCTAAAAGAATCAAAGGATTCTTATTTCTTTCAGATTTTGTATCCAAAACGATTTCCTTAGGCAATAAAATAAACACTGGATGTGTAAAACCTAACGAAAGTTCTAGAACTTGTCCTTGATGTGAAGCACGATAACCTACACCTACTAATTCCAATTCCTTACGGTAGCCATGAGAAACTCCAACAACCATGTTGTTGATTAGTGAACGGTATAGACCATGCATCGCACGATCTTCTTTTTCCTCAGTTGCACGAGTTACTTCAATTTCGTTATCTTTCACAGAAACAGTGATTGAAGCTGCAACTTCTTGAGAAAGTTCTCCTTTAGGTCCTTTAACTGTAACAACGTTGTCTTTACCTACGGTGATAGTAACCCCAGCAGGTATTTCAATTGGTAATTTTCCTATTCTTGACATCTTTTCTCCTCTTTGTTAATTAATAAACATAACATAATACTTCACCACCAATACCTAGTGAGCGAGCTTCTTTGTCTGTCATAACTCCTTTAGAGGTAGTCAAGATGGCTATACCTAGTCCATTTAGAACTCTTGGTAGATCTTTATGTCCTACATACTTACGAAGTCCTGGAGTAGAAATACGGATAAGTTTCTTTATCGCATTTACTTTGCTCTTAGGATTGTATTTCAAGGCAATCTTAATTGCGCCTTGAGGACCATCTTCTACAAACTTGTAATTAAGGATGTATCCTTTTTCGAAGAGAATTTTAGTCATCTCTTTCTTTAGATTTGACGCAGGTATGTCCACTACCCTGTGCCCAGCCATGATGGCGTTACGCACTCGCGTCAAATAGTCTGCTATTGGATCTGTCATAATTAATTGATTTAAATTAATTCCGTTATTCGGAACAATATTTAAAATACTATATACTAAAAATAATTTTTTCTTACCAGCTAGCTTTTTTCACTCCTGGGATCAAGCCTTTTGAAGCCATTTCTCTGAATTGAATACGAGAAATTCCAAATTGGCGGATATATCCCTTAGGGCGTCCAGTGATGCTGCAACGATTGTGCAAACGTACTGGAGAAGCATTCTTAGGAAGTGATTGTAGTCCTTCATAGTCGCCTTCAGCTTTCATCTGAGCTCTTTTCTCAGCATACTTAGCAACCATTCTTTGACGTTTCACTTCACGCGCTTTCATTGATTCTTTTGCCATATCTAACTTAGTTCTTTTTTGCGTTTTTAAATGGAATTCCAAACTCTCTTAGTAGAGCATATCCTTCTTCATCTGTTTTAGCAGAAGTTACAAAAGTAATATTCATTCCCAATATCTTACTAACACTATCGATATTAATTTCTGGGAAAATGATTTGCTCTTCCACACCTAATGTATAGTTTCCTTGTCCGTCAAATTTGCTTTCCACTCCTTTGAAGTCACGAATACGTGGTAGAGCTACGCGAATTAGTCTTTCAAGAAATTCATACATGTTTTGGTTACGCAATGTTACCATCACACCAATAGGCATGCCTTTACGAAGTTTGAAATTAGAAATATCTTTCTTCGAACGTCTTGCTATCGCTTTTTGTCCAGTGATAGCAGTCATTTCGTTGATAGCTGTTTCTATAATTTTCTTGTCAGCAACTGCAATTCCAAGACCTTGATTTACAACGATCTTTTCCAAAACAGGAACCTGCATTACAGTTTTATAGCCGAATTCTTTCATCAATGCTGAAACAATACGGTCTGTATATTCTTTCTTAAGATTTGGTGTAGTACTCATTATTTAATTTCCTCCCCTGTAGTTTTAGCGTAACGTACTAGCTTCCCTGTAGTCTCATCTTTTTTACGTCCTATACGTGTTGCTTTCCCTTTCGAGTCCACCACGTTTAGGTTAGAGATGTGAATCGGAGCCTCTTTTTTCTCTCTGCCTCCTTGAGGATTATTTGCACTAGGCTTTGCATGCTTAGTAACCATATTGATACCTTCAACAAGCGCACGTTGTTTCTCAACCAGAACCTTCAACACACGTCCTGTTTTTCCTTTATCAACACCGGTATTTACATAAACTATATCGCCTTTCTTGATATGTAATTTACTCATTGCTTTTTAGTTTTATTATTTATAATACCTCAGGTGCTAATGAAACAACTTTCATATTTATTGCACGTAGCTCACGAGCTACTGGGCCAAATATACGGCTTCCTCTGATATCTCCAGCTGCATTTAGCAATACACAAGCATTGTCATCGAAACGTATGTAAGAACCATCTGCACGACGGATTTCTTTTTTTGTACGTACGATAAGTGCTTTTGTTACTGCACCTTTCTTAATTTCACTTGATGGGATTACGTTTTTGATAGCTACAACGATCACATCACCAACTGACGCATAACGTCTTCTTGTTCCGCCTAGAACGCGGATACATAATGCTTCTCTAGCTCCACTGTTATCAGTTACCACTAGTCTTGATTCTTGTTGTATCATATCTTACTTAGCTCTTTCGATTATTTCGATTAATCTCCATCTTTTTGATTTACTCAACGGACGAGTTTCCATGATACGTACTGTATCACCTATGTTGCACTCGTTCTTTTCGTCATGTGCATGGAATTTACGTGTTTTGTTCACATATTTTCCATACATAGGGTGTCTTTCTTTCCACTTCACTTCAACAGTAATGGTCTTCTCCATTTTGTTGCTAGAAACTACCCCTATTCTCTCTTTTCTTAAATTTCTAGTTTCCATCAGTTACTCGCTTTTTGATTTAGTTGTCTTTGACGTAGTTCAGTCATGATACGAGCAATCGTTTTACGTTTTGCTTTGATTTCAGCTGGATTGTCAACAGGAGACACACTATGATTTAACACCATTTGATTAAGTGCTATTTTTTCAGCATCTAATCTTTCTGATAATTCTTTATCTGATAATTCTCTTACTTCTGCGATCTTCATAACAATTATTTTTTGTTGAATTCGTAATCTCTACGTACAATAAATTTAGTTGTTACTGGAAGCTTTTGGGCTGCCAATCGTAGAGCTTCTTTAGCTACATCATAAGGGACACCATCAATTTCGAAAAGAATTCTACCTGGTGTAACTGGAGCAACGAAACCTTCAGGAGCACCTTTCCCTTTACCCATACGTACCTCTAGAGGCTTAGCTGTAATAGGTTTATCTGGGAAAATTCGCACCCAAACTTGTCCTTGACGTTGCATGTAACGAGTAACAGCAATACGAGCCGCTTCAATCTGACGTCCAGTGATCCATTTAGATTCAAGAGTCTTGATTCCAAATGATCCGAAAGCCAGCTGATGCCCTCTTTGGGCAATGCCTTTCATACGGCCTTTTTGCTGTCTTCTGAATTTTGTTTTACGTGGTTGTAACATTTTTCTTCAAACGTTTTTTAATTACTTTCTCTTACCTCTCTTGAAACCTCTTCCGCCACCTTCGTTGTTACTACGACGACGTGCTCCGCCTTGTCCACCATCTCTTGGTTGGGCAAATTGAGGAGCGAGGTCTTGCTTACCGTAAACTTCTCCACGGCATATCCATACTTTAACTCCAATCAAACCAACTTTTGTCAATGCTCCTGCGTGTGCATAGTCAATGTCAGCACGGAAAGTATGCAAAGGAGTTCTTCCTTCTTTATACATTTCTGAACGAGCCATTTCTGCCCCATTCAAACGTCCTGATACTTGAATTTTGATACCTTCTGCACCCATTCTCATGGTTGATGCAATAGCCATCTTCACAGCACGACGATAAGCGATATTACCTTCAAGTTGACGAGCGATGTTGTTAGCAACGATCACAGCATCAAGTTCTGGTTTTTTGATTTCAAAAATATTGATTTGAATATCCTTATCCGTAATTTTCTTTAATTCTTCTTTCAACTTGTCTACTTCTTGTCCACCTTTTCCGATGATAATTCCCGGACGAGCCGTACAGATAGTAATAGTTACAAGTTTTAAAGTTCTTTCGATCACAACACGTGATACACTAGCTTTGGCTAGACGGGCATCCAGATACTTACGGATTTTATTATCTTCTAAAAGCGTAGCACTGTAGTCTTTGCCTCCATACCAATTAGAGTCCCAACCTCTGATTATTCCTAATCTGTTTGCTATTGGATTAACTTTTTGTCCCATCTATTATTTTTCTTTTACAGTTGTTAGTGTATCGATGTGAAGAGTTATATGATTCGAGTGTTTACGAATTCTAGTCCCTCTTCCTTGTGCTCTTGGGCGCATTCTTTTCAGAGATGCTCCTTGATCAACAAATAGTTGCGAGATATATAATTCTCCTGCTTCTGCTTTACGACCATTTTTGATTTCCCAGTTCGCAATAGCTGAGCGTAATAAATTTTCTATTTTTCCTGCAGCTTCTTTGCTAGAGAATTTCAAAACGCCAAGCGCTCTAAAAACTTCCATGCCGCGGACCATATCTGCAACAAGACGCATTTTACGAGGCGAAGTTGGTACGTTATTCAACTTAGCAAAAGAAATGGATTTTCTAGCTTCCTTTCTTGCATCAGCTGCTTCTTTTTTCCTTTTACCCATTTTTACTTTTTGTTTTTGTTTAAATATACAGGCTTCTTACCTCTCATTTATCTTTTTTTACCTCCATGTCCACGGAATGTACGTGTCAGTGCAAACTCTCCCAGTTTGTGACCTACCATGTTTTCTGTTACATATACTGGAATAAATTTGTTCCCATTATGCACAGCGATAGTATGCCCAACGAAGTCGGGAGATATCATTGAAGCCCTTGACCAAGTTTTGATGACAGCCTTCTTTCCTGACTCATTCATCGCCAGAACTCTACCTTCAAGCTTAACATCTATATGTGGGCCTTTTTTTAACGAACGACTCATATTATAATTTTAAATCAGGTTAATTATTTTTTCTTTCTTTTTTCTACGATGTACTTAGTAGAATGTTTCTTAGGTGCTCTTGTTTTAAGTCCCTTAGCATACACTCCATTACGTGATCTTGGATGTCCTCCAGAAGCACGTCCTTCACCACCTCCCATAGGGTGATCAACCGGGTTCATCGCCACACCGCGAACGCGAGGACGACGGCCAAGCCATCTAGAACGTCCAGCTTTACCTGATTTTTCAAGTGCATGGTCTGAGTTACCAACGCTACCCACAGTTGCCATACATGCAGCTAGGATTTTGCGAGTTTCTCCTGAAGGCATTTTTATGATTGCATAACTTCCTTCACGAGATGTCAACTGTGCAAATGTTCCTGCTGAACGCACCATTTTTGCTCCTTGCTTTGGACGTAGTTCAATGTTGTGAACTACAGTACCGATAGGCATTTTAGCCAAAGGAAGAGCATTTCCCAACTCTGGAGCTGCATCTTCACCAGACATCACTGTTTGTCCTACTACTAATCCTTCTGGAGCTAAGATATAAGCTTTTGCTCCATCAGCATAATATAACAAAGCAAGACGAGCCGATCTGTTTGGATCGTACTCTATTGCTTGCACGGTAGCAGGAACCCCGTATTTTGTTCTCTTGAAGTCGATGATACGAAATTTCTTCTTGTGTCCACCTCCAACGTTACGGACAGTCATTTTACCCGTGTTGTTGCGTCCACCTGTCGTCTTTCTACCAAATACAAGAGATTTCTCTGGCGCACTTGCAGTGATTTCCTCAAATGTGCCAATAATCTTATTTCTTTGCCCCGGTGTTATGGGCTTTAATTTACGTACCGACATTTTTTATCTTAGATATTACTAAATAAATCTATACTACTACCTTCTTTCAAGGTAACGATTGCTTTTTTGTAAGCAGCAGCCTTACCTACAATTACTCCTGATGCAGTATTTCTTACAGATTTTCTGCCATCATAGTTCATTGTATTAACAGAGTCTACTTTTACATTATAAAGCGCTTCAATTGCATTTTTGATTTCAGCCTTGTTCGCATTAGGAGCTACAAGGAAACCATAACGGTTTTCGAATTTTTCCGAAACCTTTGTTTGCTTTTCTGTCAATATTGGTTTTATAATTATAGCCATATTTCCTCCTTATGCTTTTAATAGAATGTTATCAATAATCGCAACCGACGACTCAGCAATAACTACATGGTTTGCATTTAGTATTGCATAAGCATTTAAATCAGACGCTCTTACTACTTCGAAACGTTGTAAATTTCGAGCCGACAAATATACGTTTTTATTTTGTTCTGGCAAAACCAAAAGTACCTTTTTACCAGCCACTTGCAGATTATTTGCCAACGCTACGATATCTTTTGTCTTAGGAGCATCGAACGTAAAATCTTCGATTACGAGGATTTCATTGTTTTGTGCTTTTGTTGAAAGAGCCGATTTACGAGCCAAAACTTTAACTTTTTTGTTTAGTTTGAAGCCGTAATCACGAGGACGAGGACCGTGTGCACGACCTCCACCAACTAGTACTGGAGATTTAACATCACCTCTACGTGCGCCTCCACTACCCTTTTGACGGATAAGTTTCTTCGTACTTCCTGTTACTTCGTTTCTTTCTTTGGTTTTATGCGTTCCTTGACGTTGATTAGCCAAGTATTGCTTGATATCCAACCAAAGCACATGCTTATTAGGCTCAATTCCATAAATAGCGTCATTAAGTGCTATTTTCTTTCCGGTATCTTTACCTTTTATATCAAATATACTTAGTTCCATTATTTTCTGATTGTTAAGATTGAACCTTTACCTCCCGGAATAGAACCTTTTAGCAATAGAAGGTTATGTTCTGGAATTACTTTAATTATTTCAAGGTTTTGAACAGTCACTTGCTTGTTTCCCATTTGTCCACCCATCTTCATTCCTTTGAATACTTTCGCTGGATAAGATGCAGCACCAATAGAACCCGGAGCACGTAGACGATTCTTTTGACCCATAGTACGTTGTCCTACCCCAGCAAATCCGTGGCGTTTAACAACTCCTTGGAAGCCTTTACCTTTTGAGATACCTGTTGCATCAACATATCCGGCACCTTCGAAGATATCAACTGTCAAAACGTCTCCAATCTTACGATCTTTCAACTCTTCTTCACAAACGAACTCGGCCAAGTATCTTTGTGGAGTTACTCCTGCTTTCTTGAAGTGACCTGCTAGTGGAGCTGATGTGTGCTTGTCTTTCATTTCAACAAAGCCCAATTGCACAGCTTCATAACCATCATTTTCAAGAGTTTTCACTTGAGTAACAACACAAGGACCCACTTCGACAACAGTGCATGGGATATTTTTCCCCTCGGCACTGAAAACGGATGTCATTCCGATTTTTTTTCCTAATAATCCTGGCATTTCTTTTACTTATTTAAAACTTACTTGTAATTTCTCAAACTTTAATTTCTACCTCAACACCGCTAGGCAACTCTAATTTCATGAGTGCATCTACAGTTTTAGCAGTAGAGCTATAGATATCGATCAATCTCTTGTAAGAGTTTAGTTCGAATTGCTCACGAGACTTTTTGTTCACGAATGTTGAACGGTTTACAGTAAAGATACGTTTGTGAGTTGGCAATGGAATTGGACCACTAACAACAGCACCTGTTGCCTTAACTGTTTTTACGATTTTCTCAGCAGACTTGTCTACCAAAGTATAATCGTATGATTTCAGTTTGATTCTAATTTTTTGACTCATTAGTTTTTTTATTAAAAATTTATATTACAAAATCTACAGATCATTATTAAGAGTCATACGCTAATAATGATCTGAGATTTCAATTTTTTTATTTCAATAGATCTACTCTACCGTCAGTCTCCTCAAGCACTTTCTTAGCAATTGCTGTAGAAAGTTGATCGAAGTGAGAGAATTCCATAGAAGAAGTTGCTCTACCAGAAGTGATTGTTCTCAATGTAGTAACATATCCGAACATTTCAGCTAAAGGCACTTTGGCCTTCACAACACGTGCACCAGAACGGCTTGATTCCATTCCTTCTACTTGTCCACGACGTTTGTTAAGGTCACCGATAACATCTCCCATGTTTTCTTCCGGAGTAATAACTTCCAGCTTCATGATTGGCTCAAGCAATACAGGCCCCGCCTTAGCAGCTGCTTCTCTAAATGCAAATCTAGCTACTTGCTCGAACGACATTTGATCCGAGTCAACTGCGTGATACGATCCATCTTTCAATACCACTTTCATGCTATCGATAGGATATCCTGCAAGCACACCTGCTTTCATACATTCTTTGAATCCTTTCTCTACTGAAGGGATATATTCTTTCGGAACGTTACCACCTTTCACCTCATCAACGAATTGTAGACCACCTTCCCAGCCTTCATCAGCAGGTCCGATCGTAACAATAATGTCGGCGAAAGCACCACGACCTCCGGTTTGTTTTTTGTAAACTTCACGGTGATCAACAGTTTTAGTAATAGCCTCTTTGTAAGAAACTTGAGGTTTTCCTTGGTTACATTCTACTTTAAACTCACGTTTCAAACGCTCGATAAGAACTTCAAGGTGAAGCTCACCCATCCCTTCAATGATTGTTTGTCCTGTATCGTGGTTAGTTGACACACGGAATGTTGGATCTTCTTCTGCAAGCTTAGCCAATCCGTTAGACAACTTGTCGATATCTTTTTGAGTAATTGGCTCTACTGCAACTCCGATCACTGGATCAGGGAAGTCCATAGATTCAAGTACGATTGGATTTGCTTCGTCGCAAAGAGTATCTCCTGTACGAATATCTTTAAATCCTACTCCAGCACCTATGTCTCCAGTTCCAATTTCCTCTTTAGGATTTTGTTTGTTTGAGTGCATTTGATACAAACGAGAGATACGCTCTTTCTTCTCTGAACGAGAGTTGTAAACGTAAGATCCAGCTTGGATAGCACCTGAATAAACTCTAAAGAAACACAAGCGACCTACGAATGGGTCAGTTGCGATCTTAAATGCCAATGCTGACATAGGGTCAGTAGACACTGGGTGACGAAGAACAGTTTCTCCAGTTTTTGGATTTGTACCTTCGATAGCTTCAGCATCTAGTGGGCTAGGCAAGTAGCGACACACAGCATCCAACAATGGTTGCACTCCTTTATTTTTGAAAGAAGATCCACACATCATTGGGTTAAGTTGCATTGAAAGAGTTCCTTTACGGATAGCACTTACGATTTCTTCTTCAGTGATAGTAGAAGGATCGTCAAAGTATTTTTCCATTAGTGACTCATCGCACTCAGCTACTTTTTCAAGCATCTTGTCTCTCCACTCTTGAGCTTCGTCTAATAGATCAGCAGGAATTTCATCTAGGTCATAATCAGCACCTTTAGATTCATCATGCCAATACATAGCCTTCATTGAGATAAGGTCTACTATACCTCTGAAGTTTTCTTCTGCTCCGATTGGAATTTGGATCAAACAAGGATTACCATTTAACATATCCTTAATTTGATTAGCAACTTCGTAGAAGTCTGCTCCCGAACGGTCCATTTTATTTACATAACAAATACGAGGAACATCGTACTTGTCAGCTTGACGCCACACAGTTTCAGACTGAGGCTCAACACCACTCACAGCATCGTAAGTAGCGATCGCTCCGTCCAACACACGCAATGAACGCTCTACCTCAACAGTAAAGTCAACGTGTCCCGGAGTGTCAATCAAGTTTATTTTATATATCTCACCATCATGTCTCCACTCTGCAGTTGTTGCAGCAGAGGTAATGGTAATACCACGCTCTTGCTCCTGATCCATCCAGTCCATAGTAGCAGACCCATCATGAGTTTCCCCAATTTTGTGAGTTAGCCCCGTATAGAACAAGATACGCTCAGAAGTCGTAGTCTTCCCGGCATCGATGTGAGCCATGATGCCAATATTTCTTGTATATTTTAAATCTTTTGCCATTGTATTATTTCTTTTCCTTAAAATCTGAAGTAAGCAAATGCTCTATTAGCTTCAGCCATCTTATGCATATCTTCTTTTCTTCTATATGCACCACCTTGACCATTGAAAGCGTCAACTATTTCTGCTGCTAATTTGTTTGCCATTGTTCTCCCACCTCTCTTACGAGCATATAGGATAAGATTTTTCATAGAAATAGATTCTTTTCTGTCTGGGCGAACTTCAGTAGGAACTTGGAATGTAGCACCACCTACACGGCGAGCTTTCACTTCCACTTGAGGAGTAACATTATCTAATGCTGCTTTCCAGATTTCTAGTGTAGATTTTTCTTCGTTAGGAAGTTTACCTTTCACTTCTTCAAGAGCAGAATAGAAAATATCGAATGCGATAGACTTTTTACCGTCTAACATTAAGTGGTTTACAAATTTTGTAACCTTCACATCACCATAGACAGGATCTGGCAATACCTGTCTTACTTTTGGTTTTGATTTTCTCATTTTTGTTGAAAAAAATTGTGTTTTTGTTTTTGGTTGCCATTCTGACGTCTTCAACTAATCCCGCTGGATCAATTTACTCAACCTATATTATAGCCTTTCCAATAAACTTAAACCGTTGTTTAAATACTTTTACTAATTGTCTCGAGCTTTCGCGCTAATTATTTTTTCTTAGCTGCAGCAGCTGGAGCTCCTGGCTTAGGACGTTTTGCTCCGTATTTAGAGCGACGTTGCGTACGACCTGCAACACCAGCAGTGTCCAATGTACCACGAACAATGTGATAACGAACACCTGGAAGGTCTTTCACACGACCACCTCTAACAAGTACGATAGAGTGCTCTTGCAAGTTATGTCCCTCACCTGGGATATAAGCATTCACTTCTTTACCGTTTGTCAAACGCACACGTGCAACTTTACGCATCGCAGAGTTAGGTTTTTTAGGAGTGGTAGTATACACACGTACGCATACACCTCTTCTTTGAGGACATGAATCTAACGCACGAGATTTACTTTGCTCCTCCAAAACCCTACGTCCTTTTCTTACTAATTGTTGAATTGTAGGCATCTTGTTTCTTTTCGATTTTTAAAATCCTTTTTTAATAATTTACTTTATCCACCTCACAACAACCCAAACAACCCTCTGATATACAGAAAGTTAATCTCAACGAGAGACTATGAGCCATTATTAAATGGGTTGCAAAGTTATACAGAATCAATTAGATACGCAAATATCCCCTTAAAAAAATGCAACAAAAACAAGACTTAACTACTTTTCTCCTAAGAAGCTACTCATAGTTTGCCGAATTCTTTTGATCCCAAGGACTTAACATTTTGCTTTATGCTCTAAAGACTACTCATCTCCGTAAAACAAAAAGAGACTTATTATTCAAATAAATCTCTTATATCGTTTCGTTTTATATCACCTTATTATTGCTCTAACAAGCTCAAAATATATCTCCCATAAGCTGTTTTATCAGAAGCTAATCCCAATTGCCTCAACTGTTCATCCGAGATCCATTTATTTCTCCATGCTATTTCCTCTATACAAGAGACATACAAACCTTGTCTATTTTGTATCGTTTCCACAAAATTACTGGCCTCTAACAAGCTATCAGCATTTCCTGTATCAAGCCAAGCAAAACCTCTCCCGAATTGCTTCACCTTCAGCAAACCTTCAGTTAAATAGGTTTTATTCAGATCGGTAATTTCGTACTCACCTCTCGCTGATGGCTTCAGAGCTTTGGCTCTTTCCACAACAGACGAGTCGTAAAAATATAGGCCGGGAACGGCATAATTTGACTTAGGTTTATTGGGTTTTTCCTCCAAAGACACCACTTTGTTATCTTCATCAAATTCTACTACTCCATAAGCACGAGGATCACGAACATAGTAACCAAATATACAAGCTCCAGTGTTGATATCTCTAGCTTCTTTCAGCATCGCCGAAAAGTTTTGTCCATAAAACATATTGTCGCCTAAGATCAAACAAGCCGAATCGCCATCGAGAAATTTTTCTCCTAAGACAAAAGCCTGAGCCAATCCATTAGGTTTTTCTTGTACTATATATTCGAATCTCATTCCCAAGTCCTTGCCATCGCCCAACAGTTCCCTAAACATTGGGAGATCACGTGGCGTGGAGATAATAAGCACCTCCTTTATTCCAGCCAACATAAGGGTGGAAAGAGGATAGTAGATCATCGGCTTATCATACACGGGCATGATTTGTTTCGAGATTGCTTTGGAGAGGGGATAAAGTCTTGTGGCACTTCCTCCTGCTAATATGATTCCTTTCATAAAGTTAAAATTTTTATGAAGATATAATTATAATTAAAGATATGCAATCTCTAGTAGAGATAGTCTGTATAAAATAATGACACCTCTCACAATACAGCGAAAGGTGTCGTTATTTATTGAATGATAGAAATATCAATCTCTAAGAGTTTTCAGATGCTTCCCATCTATATCAAAATAGATTTTATAATCAGGCTTACCACCTACTTCCACCACATAGCCCTTGTCGATAGTAACGCCAGAAGCTGCAATACTAAATTCTTCGATCACTCCTCCGGTATGCTCTTTGTCAAGATAAACAAGAATAGCATCAGAGCCCGATACACCTTTAATAATAGCACGGATAGCATCGTTTACGGTTTCTACCTCCACGCTATAGAAAGACCCGTCTTTCGAGAAGAACTCGATTTCTACTTCATTGGCTTTCTCACTGTTATACTCAACCTTCACAGTATTCCATTCCTTCTCTATGTTAGTCGGAGTTTGTCCTTTGAAATAAGTAGTCAAAAATTCTTTAGTAGCAGGGAGAAGATCCTCAAATTTCACATCTTGTTTTCCTCCATTGCCATCAGTCTTATCTTTTAACACATTACCTTGTGCGTCGAAATAGATCTCTCTATCATTCCTCAATTCTATTTTATATCCTTGCCCCACCTCTGCATAAGGTCCAGTTTTCTCTACTTCTTCAATCAAAACACCTGGATAAGTAGAAGACAGATAAGTCAAAGCTTTCTCAGGAAGCAACATTGCAATGGATTGTGGCAAAGCATTACCATTAAGATCTATATCCTTCCAAACACCATTTGGATAAAAATCCATCTCTATCCTATTCTTAAATTTGATGTCATAAGAACCATCTCCTTCTAATGTTACAGATTGAATATCAGCTTCGTTGAAATCAACAAAGTGCTCTTTCAAAAATGCTTGAGTCGTTTTTGGAACTTCGCTAAAAGTGATTGATTGATCTTTATCATCGTCATCACTACAAGCAATAAATAAGAGAGGCATAACTAATACAGTTAATACTAAAAATAATTTTTTCATAATGCGTATTTCTATTTTGTGTTTGTAATTATATCCTTTATCGATCTACTCTTTCGCTTACAATTACCCCCTCTTTATTAAGAGTTAGTTTTACATCAACATCACCTTTTTCGATCTCTACTTTATACAAGGTTTCATTGCCTTTCACTATTTTACTAACATCCTCAATGCTAAAATTTGGATATTTAGCCAGAGCGCCATTCTTTACCACAGCAGGGAGTTCGCTTGTTGGAATCTCTTGTTCATAGATCAATAACTGACCTTTAACGTCATAGTAGGCAGTATAATCTCTACTAGGAAATCTCCCGATTTCGAACTCTACTTCATAGAGTGCATTCGTTTTCTCCCAATCAATATCACGTGCTTTAGGAAAATCTCTTAACAAAGCAGAGGACAATTCTTGAGTTGGACAAATATCATGTGCATGTTGTTGCTTATGTTCTTTAAACATTTGATCCACTTGTTCAGCAGTGTATGCCTTGCTGATTGTTTGCGCACTAGCCACAGATGAGCCGAGAAGCAAGCCCAAAGACAGCAGTCCGATTGTTATTGAAGTTTTCATAATTTGTTTTGTTTTCATTAATACTTATACAATATGAAAACAAAGATACGAGCCCAATTCTGTAAACATTTGGGAATAGAATGAGCAAAATATTTTCTCAATAGAAAAAGATCGTTATAATATGTTTTTGATCATACTCATATTGCACCCTAAAATGATAGGCATCAACAATAGAAGATACGATGGCTAGTCCTAAACCAGCAGACGAGTCAGAATCATTGCCCGATTTATATCTTTCAAAAATGTCCATTCCTTCGGGCAAAGGCATACCAGAATTAGCTATAGACAAAGAATTGGACAACAGACTAATCGTAATATTGCCATTAGGCACATTGTAATATGTGGCATTTTTCACTAAGTTGCTAATCATAATATGAGCTAAATCTGCATTCATCTGCAACACTGGCGCATCTTCCACCTCAACTTCTAGAGATATTTGTTTATGTTCCATTATATCCTCAAAATCAGCACAGACCTCATCCACCACTTTTCCCATATCTACCTTGGCACTTACAGTAAACTGTTTGTTCCGAATTTTAGAGAGCAACAGCAAACTGCTATTGAGTCGTCTCATTCTATTAAGCGTACTCAGAATAGTGCTCAACTCCTTCATCTGTTCTTCTGAAAGATCTTCCTTACTCATCAAAAGGTCAACCCGGCTGATAAGGATAGCCAAAGGGGTCTGTAATTCATGTGAAGCATTTTCTATAAAAATCTTTTGATCTTTATATGTTTGAATATTTTCTTTCAACAATACTTCTACTGTCTTATTCAACACCTTAAATTCCGAAATATTAGTCTTCGGAAAATCAAACATCTGTGTTTGGCCAAGATTAAAACTTCCAAGTTTAGCCAAAAGCTCATGGAAGGATTTACTACTCTGCCGAATGATATACCTACTACCCCAAAAGAGTAAAATACTAAGCGTTGCCCACAATACAGCCAATAAGATGAGCATGTTTTCGATCAAATCTTCCGTTTCCACCGTAGAAGTAAAAAACTGCAACTTGTAATATTTTCCATTTGCCTCACATTTGAATGCAGTGGAGAGTATCCTAACTTCTTCAAATTCTTTTTCAGTATCAAAATAAACTTTGGTGGTAGAATGCTCTTCTTTCAAGTCTAAAGCATCTTCACTAGATATCTCTCTGACAATCATATTGATGGGATTATACTGCTCCATATTTTCCACAAAACGAGCATCCCTATTCGCTTGAACAATAAACTCTTGTTTCAAGTTTGTTAATCCCTCGTCTATCCCATCATATATTTCATACATCTGTGCCCAAGCATAGATAGCAGACCATATCAAAAACAAGATAACGAACAGACCGGTAAGCCTTATTCCTAAATGATTAGCTAGCTTCATACATTCATTTTATATCCAGCACCATATACATTATCGATCTCCACATCCGATTGATGATCTTTCAACTTCTTTCTCAAATTTTTCACTTGCGAATACACAAAATCGAAACTATCTGCCGAGTCAATATTATCTCCCCAAACATGCTCTGCTAAAGCTTCTTTTGTGATCAAGCGATTGGTATTAGTCGCAAAAAAACTTAAAATATCATATTCCTTTCTGTTCAACTTCAGCTCATGCCCAGCAATATTTACCATTCGTTGATCGAAATCTATCTCTAAGTTTCCAATAACAAGAACATTCGTTCCGTCCAGTTTCTTACGACGAAGTACAGCTTTAATTCTTGCATGCAACTCAGTAAAATGAAAGGGCTTGGCAAGATAATCATCAGCTCCAAGATCAAGTCCTTTCACTTTATCATCAATAGAGTCTTTTGCCGAAATTATAATGATATTACTCTTGATATTGCTCTTTTTTATCTCTTCCAAGATTTTCAATCCTGTTCCTCCAGGGAGTGAGATATCCAGCAGAATACAGTCATACTGATAGATCATCACCTTCTCCATACCAGAAGCGAAATCAGATGCAACTTCAACAATGTAATCCTCTGCTAACAAGAATTCTTTGATCGCATCTTGAAGTTCTAGTTCATCCTCTATAATCAATATTTTCATCACTTCTATCGTTTTATTCTTAATACTACACGAGATGTGCAATATATTAAAGATAGACAATATATGAATGAAATCTGTAAAGATTTGGGAATCTAGAATGCATCTTTAGTGAAAAAAGAAGGTGCCTAAAATAGAGCACCTTGTTATATACTACGTAAATGAAAGAACAGTCTTTACGAGGAACTCTTCTCTTTGTATTCACTGGGAGTTAGCCCTGTATGCTTTTTAAAACTCTTACTAAAATATTTAGGGTCATTAAATCCTATCATATATGCTATTTGAGAAAAATTGTATGCGCTATGTTCAATCAACTGAGCAGCCCTCTTGAAACGAATTTCCCGTATAAAATCAGAAGGGGCAAAGCCTGTTATTGACTTCAGTTTTCTGTAAAACAAACTTCGACTCATAGAAAGTTCACTTGCAAAATCATCAACAATCAACTCGGAATTGTTCATCTGTTTCTCCATAAAATCCATCACCTGCTTGATGAATTGCTCATCATATGGCATGATCTGAGGTTTTGATGGCTCAAGGATACCTGTATCCTGCAAGTTACTATCAGATAGCTTACTCATAAATAGCTCTTGAAGTTGCTTTCGCTGTGCGAGCAATGCCGCCACTCTAGCCCTAAGATACGATGCACTAAAAGGCTTGGTGATATAATCATCTATCCCTTGCTCTATTCCCTCTATTCTGTCGTCCAACGAAGATTTTGCGGAGAGTATTATAATTGGAATATGGCAGATCTCTCTATTGGCTTTAATTTGTCTAATCATCTCCAAACCATCCATCACTGGCATCATCACATCACTAATGACCATGTTAGGCAATATTTTTGTCACTTTCTCCAAGCCGTCCCTCCCATCAGATGCTATAACAACATTATACCTGTCTTTTAAAATTGATTCGAGCAAAATTTTCAATTCCACATTGTCTTCCACTATCAGTATAGTCTCTCTTTCCTTCAGTAGACGCCCCTTACTTTCAGGCTCCAACCTCTCAACTTCTACAGAGGGTAACAGGGGATGCACAGTTAGGTCTTTCTCATCCACCGAATCTGTTAATATAAATTCAATGCGCTCATCTTTTTCCAAAACATTACGTTCCAAAGGTAAGGTAACACAGAAAACACTTCCTTTGTCAAGCTCACTCTCTACCCTAATCTTTCCATGATGCATTTCCACGAGTTCTTTAACCAAAGACAAGCCAATACCTGAAGAAGGTTGCATCATATTGGATTTTCCTAAAGTTTCAAATCGTTTGAACAAGGACTCTAATTTTTTAGAATCAATTCCTATTCCTTCATCTTTAACCGAAATAGAAACTTCCTCATTTTTAGCATCCAAATAGACTCCAATAGATTTTCCGGGCAGTGTATATTTGAATGCATTGGATAACAGATTGAAGATGATTTTTTCCACCTTATCACGATCTATCCATAGATACACCTCATTAATACTGCTCTGGAAAACATAGTCTATGTCTTTCTCTTCTGCAATGAGGATAAAGCTTTCTGATACTTTGCTGATAAAATGAACTAATTCTGTTTTTTCGGCCAGAATTTTCATTTTATTGTTTTGTATCTTTCTGAAATCTAAAATCTGATTGATCAAGCGCAACATCCGTTCCGTATTCTTATGCACTAAATTTAAATGTTTCCGTGCACTAGAAGTTAGAGGTTCGTTTTCCAGCACTTCTGTGATGGGTGTCGTTATCAATGTCAAAGGAGTGCGCAGTTCATGCGAAATATCAGTAAAGAAACGCAACTTTATATTAGACATCTCTTGTTCCATCCTAACCTCATGCCTTAAGCGATAGATGTAGAAAAGAATATAAACTGCCGTGAATGTAAACAAAATGAGAGCTATGGTGTAAACAAGCCAAGCCCAACCTGTCTCCCAAAATGTTGGCAATACTGTTATAGGCAAAGTACGTACATTATCCACCCATACTCCATCACTATTCGTAGAGCGCACCTCTAGCTGATAGTCTCCCGCAGAGAGATTGATATAACTAACCGATCTGTTTTTATCGCTATTGTTCCATTGTTCTTCCAATCCTTTTAGTCGATATGCATACTGCACCTCCTCAGGGCGGACATAATCTAATGCAGCAAAATAAACTGTTATATTTCGTTGAGAAGGACTTAATGAAAGGGTTTCTATGTCATCAATTGGAATTTTCAGTTGTCTGCCATGTATCTTTAAGTCAGTGAAAGCAAGAGGTGGGACATAAGCACTTTTTCTCAACTTTTCGGGAGCCACCTCCAGTATTCCGACATCGGTTCCAAACACCAATTGTTTTTGAGCGTTTAAGGTGGGAATAGCTTCTGTAAAACAAAAATCGTATCGAAGAAATGTCTTGTCATAATTGTCGAATGTTTCGTTCTCCACATCAAATTTCGAGAGAGCATTCTCTGACACTACCCAAACCTGCCCTGTATCATCCTCCATCATTGACAAAACAAGATCTGAGGGCAATCCATCTTTTGTGGTATAAGACTTGTAACAAATTCTTTCGTTTAACAAGTTGTCCGACACAATCTTATTGATGCCACCAGTAAAGGTTAACACGAAGGTATTACCTTTACTATCAGTAAAAATATCCATAACATCTCTACCTACCATGCTGAACTGTGCATTGGCACTTCCGTTATGTTTATGTTGAAAAAACTTGATTTCTTCTGGCTGACTAAATCGATTTGAGAAAGATATAATACCACTAGTTGTACCAATTAACATAACACTATCAGCTACCTCACTGATAATGCGCACATTTAGGTACCCCTCTGTTGGAAAATTTTTCAACTCATTTTTATTGTGAATAAAGCGAATTACACCTCCGCCCTCTTTCTTCAACAAATTTAATCCTCCTCCATAGCAACCGACCCATGTGTTACCATTACTAT
>CALKIV010000042.1 GCA_937995835.1 uncultured Dysgonomonas sp.
GCCAATGCCAGTGTTTGCGGTCGTTGCGAAATGTGTTTTTGAAATATTCATAATTTGCAAAACCAAAAGCTACGTGATTTTTTGCATATTCCACATACTTTGGTTCGTTGAGATATTGACCCAGGCGAATCATACTCATCCCCAATACGCCATTGGAGTAGTGCCACTCCATCAATGGACTTTTAAATTTCACATCTTCGCCCTTAGGGATATCCTTTGTGCTGTTGTATGTTTCTTTGGTTTTTACTCCTACAAATTGAGTAACAGGTTGTTTAAGAATATTATCAGCGACTGCCCTTATTGCTTGTTCGTCTGTGCGTTGAGCAAAGGCAGAACTAGATGTAAAAAGCAATAAAAGAGCAATTGGAATATAGATTAATCGTTTCATTTTCAATAAAAAATAAAGAGTTATATAATTAAACATTTAGTTCCCGTCAGGTTTAACCAAATCAAAAAATGGAGTTTCGGGAATATTTACTGTTTCAATAGGATCAGGATGAGCCGGGTCGAAGCTTTTAAAATCTGCATTGATGTGATTTTTAAGCTCCAAGTTACTCTCTAAGATCCCTTGTACTATACATTTAGCCAATTCATATCCACCATACGAGTTGAAGTGGGTATTGTCGGCCAAATCAGTTTCTTGATTAGGGAAAGTGCCAGCAGGATAATGTACAAATGCTTTTTTAGACTCTTCGTCTCCCCATGCCTCGTATAGTGATTGGCTCATATTGTTGAGGTCTATCAGAGCAATGTTTTCTTCCTTGGCCAATTGTCTAACAGCATCAGGGTAGTCTCCATGCGTGTTGATAATTTTTCCTTTGTCATCGAAACGACGACGATGCATGGATGTAACAAGAATAGGGATTCCTCCTTTTTCTTTCACCTTGTCAGCCATCAGCTTCAAACCACTCTTGTAGCTAGTATAAGGACCTTTGCCTTCGCCTTTTTCTTTTTGGTCGTTATGCCCAAACTCGATGATGAGATAATCACCAGCTTTCATTTTAGTTAAAAGTTTTTCTAAACGCTTAGACGACATGAAAGAACTGGCTGCTAGGCCCGATTCGGCATAGTTGGCAATGGCAACTGTGGAATTGAAAAAACGCGGAAACATTTGTCCCCAACCACACCAAGGCTCGTGAGTTTGATCCACCACAGTAGAGTTTCCTGCTAAGAAAACAGTCGGGATCTGATCTGCTTTTTCTATGATAATATTTCTAACAGAAGGGTTTTGCCCATTAAACTCCAGGGTCAGCTTATCGTCCCATATTAGTTTTCCATGTTCTCTTTCTTTGATTCTAACATTGGTGGAGTCGTTTATCTTTATGTTGCGAATGTTTACAGCAAAAGAAAGCGTTTTGGACTCTCCCTTGGCTGTGTGAATGTTCTCAAGCATGAGCCTTCTGGTCTCAGATTTTACTGTTGTAGTGCTTTCAGCATCATCACTCCCGAGAGTTAGCGTAACCAAATAGTTGCCCTCTTCCACGTCCGTGGAGAAGAAAAATGCATCGTCTGAGGGTGTTGTCTGCAAATCGTATCCATAGGCATTGCCTTCACCATAAATAGTTTTTTCGGTGATCTTGGTAAAGCCTTCAGCATCTCCAGAAAAACTGAATTTTAAAGACTGATCTGTTGGCTCTTTTGCACAAAAAGTAAGCAAAAGACATAAAGAGGAAATAGAAAATATTTTAAGATTCATAATTTGTAATTTTTAGTCCATATAAAAAACTTCTTCCAAAGGGATAGAAATGGGTGAATTGTCGGGATTTGTTTCCATGATGTCAGCCATATATTTCCACCAACGTTGAACGATGATGTTGCTTCCCATATCTTGCGAAGATCCGTCTCCAGAGTTCCATTGATAGGCATAGAGCACATTGGTTTCTTTGTCCCAAAAAATTGAATATTTGGCCACTCCTTCCTGTTTCAGTAATTCTTTGAGCTCAGGCCATATCTCATTATGTCTTTTTTGATATTCTATTTCTTTGCCTGGTTTCAAAAACATTTTAAAAGCTTCTCGTTTCATGGTATTATCTTTTAATCGGTTTATTTTTTGATGAATTTTTTGAGGGAATTATCAGAAGCCGAAATACCTTCGACCACGGTTTCAGCATTGATTACAGCCCCCTCTTTGGTTGTATGTACTGAATCCTTAAAGAGGTTACGTCCCTTTGTCTCTCCCATTTGGTTTAGTTTATCGGCTATCAATCCATTTAGGTCAATAAAGGTTACACCTTCTTGCTCAGCTACTTCTCTTGCCCACTTGGTATAGGTCTCGGTCATGCGATTGGCTTTTCCGTCTGTCCACCTATTGCCCGGAGTGGGAGAGAGTACAATCGGAATAGCCCCTTTGGCCTTCGCTTGGCGAATGTAGATTCTCATATAATGTCCATAGGTGAAAACCTCTTCTGGCCCCCCGTGACGCTCCATGATCACCGTTTCAGATTCGTTTCCGGTACCTCTTAGCGATGCTCTGGCACGACCGGTGTTGAGAGGTCCTCCATCGTTATGTCCAAATTGCATCAGCACATAATCACCCGCTTTGATACCTTGCAGCACTTTGTGCCAAAGATTTTCGGTGTAGAACGTGCGACTGCTTCTTCCCCCGAGTGCATGGTTCTCAACGCTTATTTTAGAAGTGTCGAAAAGCGGACTAAACCAATCGCCCCAACCCCATTGTCCGTTGCTTCCATCGCCTCTGCCATTTTTCACCGTAGAGTCTCCTATTAAAAAAACGACAGGTGAGTTGTTGGTGATCCTAGTTGTGCCCGATACAATGTCTTGTGGGCGACTGGAATCGCTAATGCTGAATATTGGTGCAGGAGTAGTTTGCTCGGTGGTATAGAATTGTACTGCGCTGTCATTCATCTTAGGGTGTTGGTTGTTGATCAAGTTAATCATTTCTGCTCCAGCCAATAATACAGGGCCATAGCTATGTGCGGCATGCACATTGATGGGTCTGTAATAGTAGAATGCAGGATCGAAAGCCATACCTGTGCCCACACATGTACCTTCTACCTCTCCTTGTTGATTGATCTTTGAGGTTACAGCATGCCAACCAAGATTGGCAACCGGGCCATAGGCAATAGGGTCGATCCATCCATTGTTGATGGCTCTGGCTATACAATAGGTAAAGATAGCTGTGGCAGATGTTTCGTAGTACGAGTCGTTGCGATCAATGAGTTGATGCCAAAAACCATCGCCCGATTGATAAGAGGCTATCCCTTTGATATGCTTTTTCAACTGTTCTAAGATACTGTCTCTGTCAGGATGGTTTTTAGGTAATACGTCTAAAACTTCTGTCATTGTTAATATTGCCCATCCATTCGCACGTCCCCAGTGAAATGCTGGATGCTGATCCATCGATTCCACCCATCCGTGCATGTATAATCCTTTTTCGGGAACGAACATGCGCTCAGTGAATTGCTTGATTTGCTTTGTGGCCTCGTTGAAATATTTATTTTCTCTAGTCAATTTTCCCATTTGCACAATGGCAGGTAGACTCATATACATATCATCGAGCCATAGTGTATTGTGCTGAGGTCTGTTTCTTGCAAAAGTGCCATCAGAGAGACGATACTCTTTATACATGATGTAGTTCATGTAATTGTCAATCATGGCTTGCAGAGGAAAATCGGGATTGTCGTGTTGCAGTTTTATCATTGCCGCGCAGACTGCTCCGGCATCGTCTAACGCATGAGGTGTGAGGATCTGCTGCATCTGAGAATCAATGACTCCATAGTCTAGCATTGTACGCTTGAAGTGAGGAGCAACCTCTGATAAAAATTTAAAACGATCGGATGTGTATTTATAATAAGCACTATCGCCTGTGGCTTGTGCAACAGCTAGGGCTCCCGAGTAGGTAACTCCCCATTCGTAACTAGCCAAACGATAGGCTCCTCGTTCTAGTTGAGAGTTTTGATCTATTTTAGTATAGTCAGTAATCTCCTTGTGACTATTCTTATCCACCACTTTGGCAGGAGTCGTTTTTTCCAAATAGCTTAGCACTCTGTCTAACGATTGTTTTATTTCCTTTTCAGATAAGACACCATAAGGCGTTTTGTAGTCAGGAACTAAAAGATGCAAGGGAGTGTTTGAATCGTTTACGACTTCTCCTTTCTTCTGTGCTGTAAGATTGAAACAGATCACAAAGAGAAGAAGAACGCTTGCGATAATTTTCTTATTAAAAATCATGATACTATATTATTGAGCTTATTAATATTTTAAATATTCAGGAATATTGATAATCATCAAATCAAGGTGTTTGCCATCAGTCACATATCCTGACTGAATAAGTATGCGACTATTATCGGGGCTAAAAGTGGGATGAGTGTGGTCAGGTTTCATCACATGGTTGGCCGTTAGCAGAGTCTTCTCTCCTGTTTGGCAGTTGATGAGGTAAATTTCTCCTTCAAAATTATCTGATGCTGCCCATTTGCCATCCGATGACCCGTTGCAATGCCAAAAACCGGAACCATAATCTAGCTGTCCCAAGACATCCACTTGTTCTGTGCGAACATTGATTTTAAAAAGCCCTGTCGCTTGTTTTCTTAGTCGATCAAGGTGTCCCATAACATTGAAGTATACATGATCTTTGTCTACCCATGCTTCGTGGGTCACCCAGTCTGTTGGCAACTCTTCGAAGAGAGGTCTATTGTCTGATCCATCGGCTGAGGTGATCCACATGCGCTGTGGGGCATCACCTCCGGTTTCTTGGCAGTATAGAATCTCTCCGGATAGAAAAGGATTTGCTTGAACATGTCCCATGGTAAAGGGAACATCTACCACCGTAGATATTTTACCAGTGGTCAGATCAATGGCTCTGATGCCTGATGGAACTTGAGCAATGCGATACCCCTCAGGATTATCTACTTTCTTAGGCTCTTGATCCAAGAGCTTTACTCCTACATAGGCTGTTTTTTCATTAGCATCGAGGGTGAAACCTCCTGATTCTCTTAAGTTTTTAGGTAAAGTGGCAATATATCTTTCATATGCACTTTTAGACTTCACTTGTTTGCGTTCGCTGTCGGCAAAGAGAGAATCGAGGTTGAGCTCGATTAGTTTCTTATCCTCTTTTTCCATTCGGAAATAGTATAGCTTATTGGATAACCTTGCCACATTCAAACTGCCTGTGCCAGTGCCTTCTCCATCAGTAAGTTGGATAATCTCGCCTGTTTGCTCCGATACGGCATAGGCTTGTCCTTTCTTATCAGAGGACCTGTCTGATGATCTGAAAATTACATATTTTCCGTCAGCAGTCCATTGAGGATGCGTTTGATAAAGCTTGGCATCACTGGTTTCAGGTGAAGTCAAAACAGTGATAGGCACACCGGTGGTTTTGTCTATCACTGTATATTTTTCAGAAGGGAAACGCTTGCCTATGTCACTAGAGTAGAGATGGCAGCTGATTGTTAGGCATAAAAGTATATACAGGCTTTTCATCATTGTTTTGCATTTAATGTCACGTAAGTATAATCCTTAAACTCTTGTCCTCTGAAGGTGACTGTCAGCTCTACTTTTGTTCTTACCCCTTCAGGGATATCCCTGGTCGTGATCTTTCTGCTTCTTTCATTTCCTCCAACCGACCAGTGGTAGGAATCGTAATTCATGCCCGCATCAAGTGTGATTGCAGAATCGGAGGTAGTATACTCCTTCTGAGTAAAACATTTTCCTAAGTCGGCTCCAAAATAAAATCCGGGCTGAGTTGGTTGGTTGTATGCTACATTCTGAGTGGCTATACTGATTCTGTATACAGGATCTTCAAGGAAGGTATGAAACTTGTACTCAGTAGGGATCGTCGATACATATAATCTAAGATTTTTATTGTCAGCTGTGCGAAGCAAAACTTCCTCTCGCCAATCGCCCAAAATATCTCCTTGCAAAGAAGGGTTCGCCTTTGTTCCATTGTTCGACACAGCTCCCTCTGCTCTCAGTAGAACTTCTCTGTTGCCTGTTTCATAATTATATTTGGTGATTTCATTTCCATTTTGTAACTCACGTAATAGATCGCCATCCCACCAACACGCCATATTTGTTGAAACTCCTTTGGTGGAAGGGTTGATACATTCACCTTTTACATTATATATGCCATTGGAGAAAGTAGACCACATTTCCACTCCCGGATGATTGGGGTCTATGTCTGCAGCCATGCATCTGCCTACATCTTCCGAAGCTTTTATTTGGAATAAAATCTCGCCCGTGGCAGCATCCCTGAACGTAGAGCCATCTCGTTTGTTTTCATGGCAATCCCACACTTGCATACCTTTCCGTGTTGGGTCAAAGACCGTCATATGCATGGCATCACCATGTCCTAGCCCTGTATTATATAGCCCTTTGCCATCATGATCGATAGCACATGAGCCATATATGATTTCATCGAAACCATCGCCATCCACATCGCCTACACGTAAATTATGATTGCCCTGACCTCTATATCCTTCATTTCCTGGCGTGTTAGAGTCGAAAGTCCAGCGTTCGGTCAGCTTGCCGTTTTTCCAATCATAGGCTACGAGTACTGTACGAGTATAATATCCTCTACACATCACCACACTTGGGTTCACTCCATCTAGATAAGCAATGCATGCCAAATGTCTGTCTACCCGATTCCCTTTACTATCTCCCCATGCAGATACGTCACCTCTGGCAGGTTTATAATCAATGGTTTGCAGTGCTTCGCCAGTGCGTCCATTAAAGACAGTTAGAAATTCAGCACCCTCAATAATATATCCATTGCTGTTTCTGTAGTCTGCAGTGGCAGAACCTATCAATTTCCCCTTTCCATCGACAGTTCCATCTGCCGTTTTCATAACAACTTCAGCACAACCATTGTTGTCCAAATCATATACCATGAACTGTGTATAGTGAGCACCAGCTCTGATGTTTCGTCCTAAATCTATTCTCCACAGCTTTGTGCCATTCAATTTATAACAATCGATATAGACATTGCCTGCATAGCCCGAGTGTGCATTGTCTTTAGCATTAGAAGGGCTCCACTTTAATATTATTTCATATTCTCCATCGCCATCCACATCACCGATGCTGGCATCATTGGGCGAATAGCTATATGTTTTTCCATCAGGAGTAATTCCATCAGCAGGAATATCCAGTGGGATGTTGATGTAACCAATAGGAGCATCTTTGGGAAGAATGAACGGTTGGTTAGGTGTGTTGTCCTTTATCTCTTTTCCTTTAATGATGGGTTTCACTTCGTAGGTGAGAGGTGTATTGCTGATCTTGCTATCTTCATAAAAAGTAGCTTGTTTGATGGGGGCTTGATTTATCTTTTCTCCATTTCTATATAGGTTAAAAGCGATATCAAGAGGATCTGAGGATAGATATCTCCAAGTTATAATGTTCGTCCCTTGGTCTTTCTTTACAGCAACTAGTCCACGGCCTAATTTTTCTCGTTTCAGTTTAGCGTAATTGTAATTGGGTTGCGAATAACAGACGTTAGTCATGCTATAGCAGAACAATAGTATGATTGCTGCTATTGTTTTGGTGATTGGTTTTACTTTTTTCATGGCTTAAGGTAAGGTGGTTTTTTCATAGTTGAAATACTATGTTTTGTTCGTAAACAAATTTACTTGAACATGTTTTATTAAAAATGTATTATCGTTCAAAAGGATAAAGATTTTCATAGAACAGGAAAAAGGTAGTCGGATTAACGAAGGAGTTTTTAGTGTATTTGAATGCTGTCTGCAGTCTTTGGGGCGATGATATGGTATAGATGAGGCGAAAAGATGTAATTTTGTTCATATTCATTGAATAATTGACTAAAGCATGTAATTCTATATTGTAATTCTTACTTTTGAAGTAACCTCAAAGAAAATAACAGTATGAAAAACAAAACCTCTTGCATAATTATTGCCTTGCTGTGGCTGTTTGGTTTACAACAGATCTGCGGAAAAAGTAATCTGGCAATCTCTCAATTGAGTACCAAAAATGGCTTGTCTCAAAATACAGTCCGTTCTATCATCCATGATAAAAATGGTTTTATTTGGGCAGGGACCTTAGAAGGACTCAACCGATATGATGGTTATAAATTTACGACCTATAAGCCAATGCAGGGAGATCCGTACTCGATTTCAGACCACCGAGTGAAGGATATTTACCAAGATCGTGATAGTTATATTTGGATCAAAACGTACAAAAATGAATTTAGTTGTTATGATCCCAAGCTGGAAGCTTTTGTAGATTATAATCCTCAGGGTGCAACCCATGGAACTTCTTATAAGAACTATCATGAATCTCCTACCACCGGCGACGTTTGGCTATGGAGTGATGTAACTGGAGTTTTAAGAATTCAAAAAAAAGAAGAAGGGTTTGTGACTACTCCATTTTTTGATACCAAAGAAAAAATAAGAGAAAAATATAGCCACTTCTTATTCGAAGATTCGCGAGCGAATATTTGGACGGGGGGCACAAGTGGTCTGTATAGAATAACAGATGGTAAGGTGGATACTGTGTATAACGAACCTTACTATTTTGTGTCGGCAGTAGAAAAAGATAGTGTGATTTATTTTGTTACAGATAATTCTCTTGTTATTGAATATGACTTAAAATTGTCTGTGTTTAAACAAAACACGCAGTCTTACTCTTCTGCTTGCTTTACTAAAGTAGCTTGTTTATCTGATGATGAGCTCTTGATTACAACTCGGAATAAGGGGGGAGTGGTAGTTTTTAATACCGTTGAAAAGCAATTCTCTGTACCTCAGTGGGGAAAAGATATAGATAAAAATAGCAATGTGGAAATTCTGACAGATGCTCAGGGAGGAATCTGGCTCTACAATGGGAGTGGAAAGGTTTGGTATTATAATATTAAGAAGCAGAAGAGTGAAAAGTTTACGTTGATTCCTAAAGAGGTTGCAGATATTATAGACTTGGAGAGATATAATATTTTAGTCGATTCGCAAGGATTAATCTGGATTACAACCTATGGCAATGGTTTCTTTTGTTATAATCCGGAGACAGAAGAATTGAATAATTATATCTATCAGTCAGGCGATAATAATAGTCCGGCTTCAGATTATTTGCTGTCGATCACAGAGGATGTGCATAAAAATATTTGGATTGGCAGTGAATATGCAGGAATCATCAAGGTGGTTAAGCCAAACTATGACTTTCAGGTCGCAAGACCAGAGAAGGTGACTTCGATCGGTCGGAGCAACAATATTAGAGCCATTCATAAAGATTCTGACGGAAACATTTGGATAGGCGCAAAGAATGGAAGTCTTTATGTCTATGATTCTACCTTGGTGCATCTAAAACATGAATTCAAAGATATCAACTCCTATACCTTAGTAGAGGACAATGAGGGTGCAATCTGGATTGGCACAAAAGGGAATGGAGTGTTTGTGGTCAATCGACAAAATTATGCTCAAATTGGTCATTATTACAACATGAATGGTGTTGCAAATTCATTAAGCAATAACCAGGTCTTTAACATGTTGAAAGATAGTAAGGGGCGTATTTGGATTGGCACGTTTGGGGGAGGAATTAATTTAGTGGAAAAAACAGCTTCAGGAGTAACCTTCAGGCAATTTATCTCCAATAAAGGAAATAAAAGCTATATCCGCCATTTGATGCAAGATCATTTGGGCGATATCTGGGTGGGAACAAGTGAAGGAGTGTTGCGCTTTGACCCTGAGAAGTTACTTCAAACTTCGTCAGCGTATAAGACTTATGATCTCGATCTTTCAGACTGCAAAAGTTTGAGTAGCAGTGATATCAAAACAATTTTTGAAACTAAGAATGGAGAGATCTGGATTGGAACAGCAGGGGGAGGAGTCAATAAATATGTAGCAGCAACAGATTCGTGCAAAGAGCATTTTGTGGCGATAACTTCCCTTACGGGGCTGTCTGACGACATGATATCTGGTATTTTGGAAGACAAGAAAGGTAATTTGTGGATCAGTAGCGAAAATGGAATCACGCAGTTTAATGAAAAAGAGAATTCGTTTACTAACTACTCCTTTTCTGATAAAACGTATGGAAATCACTTTAACGAGAATGCCAATGTGTTGCTGTCCAATGGGCTGATGCTCTGGGGAACGCTGGACGGAATGGTTTTGTTCGATCCATATTCATTCACTGTTGACACCAATACGCCGAAAGTTGCTCTCACTGATTTCTACATTTATGACCAGCGTGTGAGTGTTAAAAATGATGGGAATGTGCTTGATGAAGCAATTACCTATGCAGATAAGATTCTTTTGAGCCATAAGCAAAATACTTTTTCGATAGAGTTCGCAACACTATCGCTGAAGGATCCCGGCAATAATAAATATAGCTATATCCTAGAAGGTTATGATACCCAATGGAGCACTCCAAGCCATGCTAATAGCACCATTTATAAAAATCTACCGTACGGTGAATATACCTTTAAGGTGAAAGGTACAAATAGTGACGGCTATTGGAATGATGAAGCAACAGAGGTTAATATCATAGTAGAGCCTCCTATTTGGCGTTCATCTATGGCTTATGTGGTCTATTTCTTTATGCTGTTGGGGGTGATGTATCTTGTTTTCAGGATAATTAAAAAGTTCAATTCACTGAACAATAATATCAAGCTAGAAAAAGAGCTGACCAATCATAAACTAAGATTCTTTACTAATATTTCGCATGAATTCAGAACTCCGTTAACACTGATCAGAGGAAGTGTGGAGAGTCTAAAAGAGCAGATAGGACTCAATCCTGTGCTCAAAGGGCAGATTAATACCCTTGCCAGAAATTCTGTTGTGTTGACTCGCCTGATCGATCAATTGTTAGAATTCAGAAAATTGCAAAATAATATTCTGACCCTCGATTTAGAGAAAATAGATATCATTGATTTCTTGAAAGAGATATTTACCAGCTTTGACGAATTGGCAACTCAAAAAAAGATGAACTACGCTTTCGAAAGCAATCGTGATCATTTTCTAATGTATATCGATCGGAAGAAAGTTGATAAAATCATTTACAATCTATTGTCCAATGCTTTCAAATTTACCCCTAAGGGGGGAGATGTGACATTGACTGTCCATGTTGACGAAAACTCTGACAGTTGCTCCATTGCAGTCAAAGACAATGGAGAGGGTGTGGCAAAAGATAAGCAACATTTGCTGTTTAGCCGTTTTATGCAAATCAATTTCTCTACAAGTGGCACAGGTGTAGGGCTGTCTCTTGCTAAAGAATTTATAGATGCTCACAAGGGGAAAATATGGTATGAAAGCAATCAGCCACAAGGTTCTATCTTTCATGTAGAACTATCCACTCAGACTGATATTTATGAAGGAGCAAATTATGTTCCAACGATGATAGAAAAAGCAGAAGATAAGGATTTAACAAGTTCTACTTTTGAGCCAATGGAAGTCGCTCTTCCTGAAATTGATGTATCAATCTTGTCTGGCTACAATCTCTTGATTATAGACGATAATGATGATATTCGTCAGTTCTTACACGATGAGTTTGCTAAGTATATGGAAGTTGACACTGCAGAAAATGGAAAAGAAGGATTGGCAAAAGCCATAGAAACTAATCCAGATCTGATCATTTGCGATGTGATGATGCCCGAGATGGATGGTTTTGAGGTAACTAGATGCTTGAAGCGAGATTTTCAAACCTGTCATATCCCTATCATCCTATTGACAGCTCACTCGTCTCTTCAACATCAAATGGAGGGAATAGAAAGTGGAGCTGATGCATATATCATGAAACCATTTAGTTTGAAATACCTAATAACAAGGGTGTTCAAGTTGGTGGAGCAAAGAGAGCAGCTAAAGAAACGTTTCTCTAATGAGTTTGTGTTTGATGGAGATTTAATTTCGTCTGTCGATCAAGATAAGAAGTTCTTTAATTTGATCAATCGGATTTTGGACGAGAATCTTTCCAATTCGCAATTCTCGGTAGATAGGTTTGCCGAGTTAGCTCAACAACGAAGGACGCTATTTTATAAAAAAGTAAAAGGCTTGCTTGGTGTGTCTCCTAATGAGTTGATAAAAGTGAAACGGATGAATAAAGCGGCTGAACTGTTGCTGACAGGTGAATATACTGTTGCCGAAGTAGCTTATCAGGTAGGTTATGAAGACCCATTTTATTTTAGCAAGAGTTTTAAAAGTCAGTTCAACTGTGCACCTTCAAAATATGTACAAGGAGCAGAAAAAATGACTGCTGAAGAGTGAGAATCTATATTTAGTAGTTCTCTATGATGCAAAACTATATACTTGTGAATTATTTTACATGTTTTCATCTATGGCTTTTAGCTATGTTTGTTCTTTGAGAAAGTACTTAAAATGAAAGCCTAAATTATAGCAAGTAACCATGAGCCTAAGAAACACGTTGTGCCTATATATTGTATTACTACTCTTTGCAGTAAACCTAAATGGTCAGAACAGAGTTGTAGATTTGAGTGGAAAATGGCAATTCAAAATAGATAGAGAGGATGTCGGAGTCAATGATAAATGGTTTGTCAAGGAGTTGAAAGATCAAATTGTGTTGCCCGGATCGATGACCGAAAATCTGAAAGGAGACGATGTGACGATCAACACACAGTGGACAGCCAGTATTTATGATAGCACCTTTTTTTTCAATCCAAGATTGGAGAAGTACAGGCAACCCGATAATCTGAAAATTCCTTTTTGGCTCACTCCTGTGAAATATTATGTGGGAGCTGCATGGTATAAAAAAGAAGTGGAAATCTCGGCATCGTGGAAGGGTGAAAGAGTGGAGCTGTTTTTGGAACGACCTCACACCGAAACGCGTTTATGGATCAATGGTAAGGAAGTGGGGATGCAAAACTCTTTGTCAGTTCCTCATGTCTATGAAGTATCTAAATACATGAAGACGGGAAAAAATACAGTCGCATTATGTATAGACAACAGAACCAAAGCAATAGATGTAGGCAAAGATTCGCATAGCATTACAGATCAGACACAAGGTAACTGGAATGGAGTAGTTGGCAAAATAGAACTTCGCTCTCGCCCTCATAGTTTCATAGAAGATATGCAAGTGTTCCCCGATGTTGAGGGGAAAAAAGCAATTGTAAAACTCGTTGTTGAAGGAAGTGCTTCAGGAGAAATTAAGCTCGAAGCAGAAAGCTTCAATGGAGATAAAAAGCATCTTGTAAAAACAGTAACAAAATCGTTCAAAGGAAGTGGTAAGCAAACAACTGTCGAGGCTGTTCTTGACCTAGGTGACGAGATGCTGCTCTGGGATGAATTCAATCCCAATCTATATAGATTGAAAGCAACACTATCAGCTAAAGGAAAAACAGATATAAAAGAAACTCAGTTCGGAATGCGTAGTTTCACAATAGAAGATACCTACTTTTATGTCAACGGGCGTAAGACAATGCTCCGAGGAACTGTAGAAAACTGTGTTTTCCCCTTAACAGGCTATGCCCCAATGGATGTGGAGTCGTGGGAAAGGGTGTTTCGAATTTGTAAAAAATGGGGACTCAATCATATGAGGTTTCACTCTTTTTGTCCTCCCGAAGCGGCACTGATTGCAGCTGATGTGGTCGGTTTCTATCTGCAACCCGAAGGTCCCACATGGCCCAACCACGGAAGCTCTCTGGGAGATGGACGACCCGTGGACAAGTATTTAGAAGAAGAGGCTAAGCGAATAGTAAAGCAATATGGCAACTATCCATCCTTTTGTATGTTTGCCATTGGCAACGAACCCCGTGGACGTTGGGTGGCATGGGTCAGCAAATTTGTAGATTATTGGAAAGCAACAGACTCAAGACGAGTATATACGGGGGCATCTGTTGGAGGTAGCTGGGCATGGCAACCACGCAATCAATACCATGTTAAAGCAGGAGCCAGAGGTCTGGACTGGGGACGTCGTCCGGAGTCTAATTCTGATTTTTTGGCAAAAATCGATACAATAAAACAGCCATTTGTGTCGCATGAGACAGGGCAATGGTGTGTTTTTCCTGATTTTACCGAAATTAAAAAGTACACAGGGGTGATGCGTGCACGAAATTTCGAGCTATTTCGTGAAGATCTGACAGATCGCAATATGGGTAGCCTGGAGTCTGAATTTTTACAAGCTTCAGGAAAACTTCAAGCCTTGTGTTATAAATATGAAATAGAAAAAACGTTGAGAACTCCCAAATATGCAGGTTTTCAATTGCTAAGTTTGAATGATTACACAGGACAAGGAACAGCTTTGGTCGGACTTCTGAATGCTTTTTGGGAAGAAAAAGGATATATCAATGATGAAGAGTTTCGCCAATTCTGTTCTCCAACCGTTCTTTTATCTCGTATGGATAAATTCGTTTTCACAAATGACGAAACCATGAAAGCAAAAATTGAAGTTGCTCATTTTGGCGAAAAGGTGTTGAGTAACAAAACTGTGACATGGCAACTGGCTGATGAGTATGGAAAGATATTTGCAAAAGGCAATCTGCCTGCAACCGATATCGTTATTGGCAACTGTCAACAATTAGGTGAGATTTCTATTGCATTAAGCGAAATAGCTAAAGCAAAAAAACTCAATCTTGAAGTTTCCATTGATAAGGAAATAGCTAATAATTGGAATATCTGGGTATATCCTAAACAGCTTCCTGTAGTAAGTGAAAAAAATATTCATATCACTGATAAAATAGATGCTGAGACTCAGCAAATATTGAACGATGGAGGTTCTGTTCTTTTATTATTGGCCGGGAAAGTGGAAAAAGGGAAAGACGTTGTTCAGTATTTTACTCCCTCTTTTTGGAATACCTCTTGGTTCAAGATGCGCCCTCCACATACTGAAGGTGTATTGATCAACGATTTTCATCCCATATTTAGAGATTTTCCTACTAACTTTCATAGCGATTTGCAGTGGTGGGAATTGCTCAATAGAGCACAAGTGATGGAAATGACAGATTTCCCTGCAAATTTTCAACCGATTGTTCAGCCTATCGATACATGGTTTATCAATCGCAAACTGGGTATGTTGTTCGAAGCTAAAGTGGGCAAAGGCAAGATTGTGGTGAGTAGCGCTGATCTGCTTTCCAATTGGGAAGAACGCCCTGTGGCTCGTCAGCTGTATCACTCCATCGTCAATTATATGAATACACATCACTTTAATCCAGAGCATAGTCTTCATCTTTCTATAATAGAAGACTTGTTGAAAACAGAAGGTGAAAGATTGGAAATGAATACGCAAGATGCACCGGATGAATTGAAAAATGTAATATTATAAAAAATTAGATATACCATGAAACTAAAACAAGTAGCAATTTTAGGACTATTGGCATTCACTCTTCTGTCATGTTCAGAAAGTGTGGATACAAATTGGCCCGAAATGACAACAGAAGCCAAGCCTTGGACAAGGTGGTGGTGGATGGGAAGTGCCGTCGACAAGCCTAATCTGACTTACAATCTGGAAGAGATGAGCAAAGCCGGCATAGGAGGCGTAGAGATAACGCCTATATATGGGGTAAAAGGGCAAGAAGACAAATATATTGAACACCTGAGTCCCCAATGGATGGAGATGTTGCAACATACCGAAAGTGAAGCCAAGCGATTGGGGATGAAAGTTGATCTTTCTATGGGTACGGGCTGGCCTTTTGGAGGTCCGGAGGTAAACATAGAGCATGCTGCATCTAAGGCAATCTTCCAAGAGTATAGACTAAAAGGGGGGAGTAAACTGACCCAAAAGATTGTAGTCAACGATAAAAAACAAAAGGATGTCGCTAAGATTATCAAGTTGATGGCTTATGCCCTATCTAGCGATGAGGTAGTAGATGTCACCGATCAGGTGTCGGAAGACGGTGTGCTAAACTGGACTGCTCCCAAAAATTCGGAATGGAAACTTGTTGCACTTTTCTTGGGAAAAACCTTTCAGAAGGTAAAGCGAGCAGCTCCGGGTGGTCAAGGATATGTGATGGATCACCTCAATCCGGAAGCCGTTCA
This sequence comes from uncultured Dysgonomonas sp., assembly GCA_937995835.1. Classification (GTDB taxonomy): domain Bacteria; phylum Bacteroidota; class Bacteroidia; order Bacteroidales; family Dysgonomonadaceae; genus Dysgonomonas. The sequence goes on from CALKIV010000042.1 coordinate 15,879, forward strand.
GGCTTACTTCAATAAATTTGAAACAGCATTCACACAAAATAATATTGGATACCCAAACTCTTTCTTTAACGATTCGTATGAAGTATATGGTGGCGACTGGACTCCAACATTGCTAGATGAGTTTGAAAAAATGAGAGGATATAAACTTCAAAATCACTTTCAAGATCTGATGTTGAAAGGTGAGACCGAGCAGTCGGCTCGTGTGATAGCAGATTATAGAGAAACATTAGGCGATCTGTTGAAAAAGAATTTTACATCAGCATGGGTTGCGTGGGCGCACAAAAAGAATGTTTCGATCAGAAATCAGGCGCATGGTTCTCCTGCCAACTTGATAGACATTTATGCTTCAGTAGATATTCCAGAGTGCGAAACCTTTGGTATTACTGATTTTGATATACCGGGGCTAAGAAAAGATACCATCCGAAAAGAAAATGATGGAGACCCTACAACACTTAAATATGCATCGTCTGCTGCACATATTGCAGGGAAAAAATATACTTCGGCCGAAACTTTTACTTGGTTGACAGAACATTTCCGAACATCATTATCTCAGTGCAAACCTGAAATAGATCAGATGTTTATTGCTGGCGTCAATCATGTATATTTTCATGGAGCAACTTATTCTCCGAAAGAAGCAGCATGGCCGGGGTGGAAGTTTTATGCATCAATAGATATGAGCCCAACAAATAGCATTTGGCGAGATGCCCCTGCATTCTTTGACTACATTGCTCGTTGCCAATCATTCTTGCAGTATGGTGAGCCCGACAGCGATTTCCTTCTTTACTTGCCAATATATGACATGTGGAAAGAGCAAGGAGAAAGAAATATGATGACTTTTGCTATTCATGGTATGAGAGAGCGACTACCTGATTTCTATAACACGGTAGAACAAATAAGAAAAAGAGCTTACGATGTAGACTATATTTCAGATGCATTTATTGCCAGTACCATTGTGACCAACAAAGGACTGTTGCAAACGCAAGGTGGAGTGGCTTACAAAGCTTTAATTTTGCCGGCTGTAAAAAGTATCCCATTTGCTACGCTAGAAAAAATTTACAAACTGGCAGAAGCTGGGGCAACAATCATCTTTGTTGAGAACTACCCAACTGAGGTTCCCGGATTCAATAAATGGGAAAAAAGATCTAAAGATCTAAACGAGTTGGTTAGCTTATTCCCTGAAGCCTCATCTTTCGAGAAAGCAGAGATCAACAAGATAGGCAAAGGAAAAGTGCTGACAGTGAAGAATTATGAAGATCTGTTTGCTAGTCTAAGTATTGCATCAGAGCCAGTTAAGTCTGAATTTGGAGGAGAGTATATTCGTCGTAAACACGAAAAAGGATATCATTATTTTATGGCGATGCTTCAAAATAAAACGATTGATGGCTGGATACCTCTTGCCATTGAGGCCGAAAGTGCGCTGATTTTTGACCCTATGACAGGAGAAAAGGGCTTGGCTAAGGTGAGACAGGCAGATGGAAAGACCGAGGTTTATTTGCAAATGAAACCCGGAGAATCTTTAATCCTAAAAACATTTGATAAAGAAAATGTAAGTGCCGAATCATGGATATATAAGGTTGAAACGGAAAAAGAAATTGATCTCAACAAAGACTGGGAGCTATCTTTTGTGGAAAGCTATCCTGCCGTGAGCGAATCTTTTGCTATCGACACACTTGGCTCTTGGACAGTATTACCTAACGAGGTGTTGAGCAAAAATATGGGTACAGCAAGATATAAGACAAGTTTTGTATTGGATGCAAAATCAGCAACGGACTATCTGGTCAATTTGGGAGATGTGAGAGAAAGTGCACGCCTATATGTTAACGGTGAGTATGTGAGTACACTCTTTGCCGTACCATTCGAGGCTAATATTGGCAAATACCTAAAAGAAGGCGAAAATACGTTGGAGGTTGAGGTGACTAATCTTCCAGCCAATCGTATAGCAGATTATGACCGTACGGGTGTGGAGTGGAGAATTTTCCATGACGCCAATATTGTAAGTTTGAACTATGAAAAAGTTGATTTTGGAGTTTGGGGTGTTATGCCTTCAGGACTATTAGGACCAGTGAAAATAACAGAGCTTAAAGAAATCGATTTATGAGAAAGATAACATTATTAATTCTTTTAGGATTGATGGTCAATGCTCTTTCAGCCAATAATCCAGAACGATTTTTTAAGGATAAAGATCTCACTCTTTCAGGAGTATACTATTATCCTGAACATTGGAACGAAAACCAATGGGAGCGAGATATCAAGAAAATGAAAGAGATGGGATTTGAGTTTGTTCATTTTGCAGAATTTGCGTGGGCACAACTCGAACCTTCAGAAGGAGTTTATGATTTTGCATGGCTCGATCGTGCAGTTGCCTTAGCTGATCAAAATGGGCTGAAGGTCATTATGTGTACTTCCACTGCCACACCTCCCGTTTGGTTGATGAGAAAGCATCCCGATATGCTTATCGAACGAGAAGATGGTACGAAGTGGGATCATGGATCTCGTCAGCATCCATCTGTGTCAAACACAGCTTACCGTACCTATGCATTGAAAATGGCGGATAAAATAGCAGAACATTATGGTGGAGATAAGCGTGTTATGGGTTGGCAACTGGATAATGAACCAAGAGTTTCTGCCGATTATGGTTTAGATGCTCACAAGAGATTCAGAGTGTGGGTGGAGAATAAATACCAAAATATTCCAAATCTGAATAAGGCATGGGGAACAGCTTTTTGGAGTCAAGTATACTCTAATTTCGAAGAAGTCAATATCCCAAGAATGAGTCAGCAATTTATGAATACGCATCAAAAGCTAGATTTTATGCGATTCATAACAGACGAAATGGCTTCGTTTTTAGATGAGCAAACCAAAACAATTCGAAAACACATCACCACAGATCAGTGGGTCACCACAAATTACATTCCAACTTACGAAGATGGACATGTGCGAAAAAGTGATGAGCTGGATTTTCATAGCTATACCAGATACATGGTCTATGGCGAAAATTTCGGTATAGGCAGAAAAGGCTATCGTTTGGGGCATGTGGAACGTATTTCTAAAGCGAATGATTTTTTCCGACCGATTGATAATGTTTATGGAGTGATGGAACTGCAGCCCGGTCAAGTCAATTGGGGACAGATCAATCCTCAACCCTTACCCGGAGCTGTGCGTCTTTGGTTGTGGCATGTTTTTGCGGGAGGTAGCAAGTTTGTGTGCACCTATCGTTTCAGACAGCCGATTTATGGCACAGAACTCTATCATTATGGTATTGTGGGATCGGATGGAGTTACGCCTAGTTCGGGAGGTTTGGAGTATTCTAAATTTATTGACGAAATAAAACAGTTGAGAAAAGAATATGATCCAACGAAAGTTGCAAATCCTGAATCATATGAAAAGCGAAGAACTGCCATTCTATACAATCATGAAAATGCATGGGAGATGGCTCAGAATCGCCAAACAACGGAATGGGATACCGAAAAACATATTGACAAATATTATTATGCCCTGAAAGAATTTGGAGCTCCTGTGGACTTCGTAGACGAGAGAGCCGACTTCAATAAATACACTACAATGATTGCTCCAGCCTACGAAATGGTGGATAAAGAATTAGTGGATCGATGGCTAAATTATGTGAAGCAAGGAGGAAACCTGATTTTGACAGCTCGCACAGGGCACAAAACAAGAAATGGACAGCTGTTTGAGACGAAATTTGGCGAGCCTATTTTTTCGCTAATAGGTGGAGAAATAGAATTTTATGATCTATTACTTCCTCATACTCCTGATGAAGTTTTGCTTGATGGGCAGAAACATAAGTGGACAAGTTGGGGTGAAGTTTTAGCACCAAACAAGGGGACTGAGGCATGGGCTAGCTATTTAGGTGATTTCTATGAAGGAAAGCCAGCCATCATACACCATAAGTTGGGCAAAGGAACTGTGACCTACGTCGGAGTTGATTCTCAAAATGGAGAAATGGAAAAAGAAACACTGAAGAAACTTTTTGGAAAACTTAATATTCCACTGTTAGATCTACCTAAAGGACTTCATCTAGAATATAGAGATGGCTTTGGTATAGCCGTCAATTATTCAGATCAAACGCTTAGTTTGCCAATCTCTGATGCACAATATATAATAGGAGGTCAGAATCTGAAAACGGCTGATGTAGCAGTCTGGAAAGAAAAATAGAATGATGAAACAAAAGATATTTATAGTTCTAGCCATATTGGCAACATTGTTTGCTTTCACTGTACAGAAAAAGAAAACCGTAACAATTTTCATTGCTGGAGATTCTACTGCGCAGACGTACACTGAGGAAAGAGATGGCTTAATCAAAGGCTGGGGACAGATGTTAAGTCTCTATCTGACAGATGATGTGAAAGTGGACAATAGAGCCATTGGAGGACGGAGTACAAAAACTTTTATCAGCGAAGGCAGATGGGATAAATTATTAGCAGATGTTTCGAAAGGAGATTATGTCTTTATTCAATTCGGGCATAATGATGCATCTACGCGTCCCGAACGCCATGCTTCATATAAAGATTATGAGAGAAATTTGGAAAAATTTATCCAAGACACAAAAGCAAAAGGAGCAACCCCTGTTCTTCTTACCTCTGTGGTGATGCGTACTTTTCAGAAAGGGAACTTGGTAGACGATCGTCTTAAAGGCTATCCTGTGATTACTCGTCAGGTGGCGAAAAAAAAACAAGTGCCGATGATAGATGTTAATCAAAAGACGAGAGACTTTATAACGATGCTTGGTGATGAACCTTCGAAAGAATATTATAGATGGGTAGCACCAGGTGTAGATCATAAAAAGCCTGATGGATTGCAAGATGACACACATATGATGGACAAGGGAGCCAAGCAAGTGGCATTCTTTGTGGCAGAAGGAATCAAAGAAAGTCATCTGCCCAATTTAAGTGATAAGGTGAAATTAGATATAGAGTAACAATAGATCGAATAACATGAAAAAAAACATTTTTGTAGCATTAGCGCTAATGCTATTTGTCATGACACAGACAGCCTTAGGGCAGCCCTTGTCGAAAGACAATAAAAGAGAAAAGTATAATTTTAACAGCAATTGGGCTTTCCAAACAGGAGAGATTGCAGGAGCAGAAACTCCATCATTCAATGACTCGCAATGGAAGAAAGTCACCTTGCCCAGAGCTTATAACGAAGACGATGCTTTCAGACTTGCGATTGACGAGCACACAACAGGTATTGTCTGGTATCGTAAAAATTTTAAACTACCTACGAATGCAAAGGATAAAAAAGTATTCATCGAGTTTGAAGGAATCAGATTTGGAGGTGAATTTTTTGTAAATGGTAAATCAATTGGCATTCACGAAAATGGAGTGATGGCTGTCGGTTTCGACATCACAGACCATGTCTACAAAAATGGCAGAGAAAATGTGATAGCAGTTAAAATAGACAATGCTTGGAACTACAAAGAGCGTGCAACGGGCAGTGGCTTTCAGTGGAATGATAAGAATTTTAATGCCAACTATGGGGGCATCCCCAAAAATGTGTATCTGCATATTACGGATAAAATTTATCAAACGTTACCATTGTTTAGCAATCTGAAAACGACTGGTGTTTATGTGTACGCACAAGAAATAAATACGACTAAAAAGTTAGCAACCATTCATGCAGAATCGGAAGTGAAAAATGAATATGGTGTGGACAAAACCATCCAGTATGAGATGCAGATTGAAGACATGGATGGAAAGATTGTGAAAACCGTATCAGGACTACCAACTGTGGTGAAAGCAGGAGAAACACAAACCATCTCAATAGAAGATCGCTTAGAGGATATTCACTTTTGGGGTTGGGGCTATGGCTATCTTTATAATGTATACACCACTCTTTATGTAGATGGTAAACCAACGGATGTCGTAAAGACCCGAACAGGGTTTAGAAAAACAGCCTTTGGTGATGGTATGGTGAAGCTAAACGATAGAGTGCTTCAGATGAAAGGTTATGCACAACGCACAAGTAACGAATGGCCATCAGTAGGAATGTCGGTACCGGCATGGTTGAGCGATTATAGTAACAAGTTAGTGACAGAAGGCAACGGAAATTTTGTTCGCTGGATGCATGTTACCCCTTGGAAACAAGATGTAGAATCGTGCGACAGAGTCGGGCTTATTCAAGTAATGCCTGCAGGAGATGCAGAGAAAGATGTGGAAGGGCGTAGATGGGAACAACGTACCGAATTGATGCGTGATGCCATTATCTACAATCGAAATAACCCAAGTATATTGTTTTACGAATGTGGAAACGAATCGATCAGTGAAGAACACATGGCAGAAATGATCGAAGTACGCAATCAGTACGACCCATATGGAGGACGTGCCATTGGCTCTCGTGAAATGCTAGATATCGATATTGCAGAGTGGGGTGGTGAGATGCTTTATATCAATAAGAGTGCAAAACATCCGATGTTTGCCACAGAATATTGTAGAGACGAAGGGTTGAGAAAATATTGGGATGATTATTCTTATCCATATCACAAAGATGGTGACGGCACAGATTCTTATCGTTCAACAGTGACCAACACTGTGCAAAAGAAATATGATACTAAAGTTTACAATCGCAATCAAGATTCTTTTGCAGTAGAGACCGTAAGACGCTGGTTCGATTACTTCCGTGTACGTCCCGGAACAGGTAGGCGAGTAAGCTCAGGAGGAGCAAATATTATTTTTTCGGACTCTAATACTCATTACAGGGGTGTAGAGAATTATAGACGAAGTGGAGAGGTAGATCCTATGCGTGTTCCTAAAGATGGTTTCTTTGCTCATCAGGTGATGTGGGACGGATGGGTAGACATAGAAAACTACAGAACACATATTGTAGGACATTGGAACTATGATGCTTCCATCACTAAAGATGTATATGTAGTTTCTTCAGGCGAAAAAGTAGAACTCTTCATCAATAATAAATCTAAAGGATTTGGTGAAAGAGATTACAATTTCTTATTCACCTTCAAAGATATTCATTGGGAACCGGGAGAGCTAAAAGCTGTGAGTTATGACGCAAACAATAAGGAAATTAGCTCTGCTGTGATCAAGACAGCTGGCGAACCTGCAAAGCTGAAACTAAGTATGATGCAGTCGCCTGATGGTTTCAAAGCTGATGGAGCTGATTTGGTGCTTGTGCAAATTGAGGTTGTGGATGCACAAGGTAACAGATGCCCATTGTCTAACGAAATGATTGAATTTGATCTGACAGGTCCGGCCGAATGGCGAGGAGGATTGGCACAAGGTCAGGATAACTATATTTTGTCTACGAAATTACCCGTAGAAGCCGGAATCAATAGAGTTTTGATTCGTTCAACCACGAAGAGTGGAAAAATAAACTTGACAGCCAAAAGTGAAGGGTTGCCTACTGAAAGCATAGCATTCGAGTCTATTCCATTTAAGTCAAAAGATGGTTTAGCAAGCTATATCAGTGGAGAACATTTGCCTAGCAATTTGGATAGAGGAGAAGTGGTAGGAGGAGAATCCTTCAAAAAATCGCGTGAGTCTATCAAGATCGTAGATGCCATTAGTGCAGTCAATAGAGATAAAGTTCGTCAAAGCTTTGACGATAATGAGCTTTCAGAATGGTCTAACGATGGAGCTTTATCCACTGGTTGGATCACTTATGAATTGGAGAGAGACGCCGATATTTCAGAGATAGAGCTAAAATTGACTGGTTGGAGAATGCGTAGCTATCCGATAAAAATTTCTATCGATGACAAAGTTGTTTTTGAGGGAAATACAGAAACCAGCTTAGGGTATATCTCTATTCCAGTGGAAACCACAAGAGGACGTTTTGTGAAAATAGAATTAATGGGAAGAAGCTCTGACAATGACGCTTTCAGTCAGATTGTAGAAATAACAGGAAAAATAGAACTCGACTTATACAAAGATCCTAATGCCAAAGATGCTAAGGGGCAATTGAGAATCGTTGAGGTAGAGTTTTATGAGCATTTGAAATAAAAAAGACTTTTTCTTAGAATGAAATGTTGGTAGATAATCTAATTATCTGCCAACATTTTTTTTATACCTAACTTCCATATTCTCAACATTATTAAGCAAAGCTTTAGATTATATTTTAGAGCTAACTATCTATATTAAAATTATTTATTTGATTTAGGGGTTAAACCATTTGAAAAACAGGAAGTCATAAAGATAAGAAGACAGTAAGTATGCGCGCGTTATTTACATTGATCTAAGATGTTTAACAAAATACTATACAGTCATGGGAAAGTTAGCACACATTACAATGCTAGTTTTACTTTTTTTGTTCGCTTCATGTCAGCAGAAAGAGAAAAAACAAACCGAAGACACCAAAACTGTGCCCGAATCGGTTATTGAACAAGAAGAACTCGTGGAAGACTCTTTGTCGGTAGAACCACTGGTTGTTCAGGAGAAAAGCAATGATCTTAAACCTACAAAGAAGGTTCAGATCAAGAAGGATTCTATCATCACATCAAAGCCTGCCTCTAAAGCTGAAGTGGATAAAAGAACAGTTAAGAAGGAGGAGCAAGAAGAAAGAATTATTCAATATCAGAATAGATCTAATGAGGAGTCTTTTGATCTATATTTCGACGATCACTCTCTGGATTGTCCTTATCAGGACTATTATTACTTGGATGATAATTATTATTTTGATGATTACTACTACGATAACAATTATTACTACGATGATTATTATCCCATTCCAATATATCCAAGTGATCCAGAACCAGAGCCAACACCAGATCCAGAACCGGAACCTGAAAAGGAGACACGTCCTTCGGTGCGCCCGATGCCTGAGTCTGTAAAGAATGAGGAACGATCATCTAGTCGACCTAAACCCGAGTCTGAGACTCTACCTCCTCGTCCCACAGAGCCTGAAGTAAAAGAGGAATTTCGTTCTTCTAGCAGAGAGCTTCCTGATTCGGAAAAACAGCAGAGGGATCAAGAGCGTAAAGACCAAGTAGCTCGTGAAGCTCAAGAAAAGCGTGCAGCTGAATCTCGTCGTCAACAAGAGCGAGATGATCAAGAACGTAAAGATCGAGAAGCCCGTGCCGATCAGGAAAGACGTGCAGCTGAATCTCGTCGTCAACAAGAGCGAGATGATCAAGAACGTAAAGATCGAGAAGCCCGTGCCGATCAGGAAAGACGTGCAGCTGAATCTCGTCGTCAACAAGAGCGAGATGATCAAGAACGTAAAGATCG
>CALKIV010000043.1 GCA_937995835.1 uncultured Dysgonomonas sp.
TCTCTCGACACTAGATCCTAAGTCTAGCGCGGCTACCAATTACGCCACATCCGCATGTGTTTCTTTGTTAGCGAGTGCAAATGTACATATAAAGTTTCAATACGTGCAAATTTTTCAATCGTTTTTTTACTATTTCTATGCACCTTTTTTATAACTAGTTGAATTCATAGATAAATCATCGCTGTTTTTCTTCTAAGACTTGCCTTAAACAAACACTTTTACAGCCATATTTTAGTATATTTGTCACTCTTTATCTTTAATAAAATGTCAGACAAAATAATAGACTTCAAAAATGCTAGCTTCAATACTGCTCCTGCTAGCAAGCGCAACCAAAATCCCCTCATAGGTATTTCGGTCAATATTGACGAGCAAACTTCTCGGCTTCACGAGGCATACATACGCTCTGTATTGGATGCTGGAGGTATACCAATCTTAGTTCCTGCCACCGACGACGTTGATGCTTTGCGCGAAATCGTTGACCGTCTGGATGGTCTTCTATTTTCAGGTGGTGCCGATATTGATGGTCGCTACTTTGGAGAGGAGACACTAGAAGGCTTGGCAGAAGTGGATCATGCTAGAGACACATACGATTTCCTTTTACTTAGATTAGCTACTGATCGTCAACTCCCTATCTTTGGCATTTGCCGAGGAATGCAGTTGATCAATGTGGCATTCGGAGGGGGCATGTGGCAAGACATACCTTCACAATTTCCAAGCAAAACCCTCAATCACAGCATACTGACAAATAAAGAGCAAGCTGTCCACCAAGTAAAAATAACAGCGGGCACTGTGCTTTATGATATTTTTGGCAAGGATGAAGTCAGTGTCAACTCTCGTCATCATCAAGCAGTTAGGGAGATTGCTCCAGGCTTCAAAATTACCGCCACCTCCACTGATGGTGTGGTAGAAGGCATAGAAGCCTTTCCAGAAAGAAGAATATGGGGAGTTCAGTGGCATCCCGAGAATATGGCTTCCCAGGGAGGTAACGCAAGCATGAAAAAGCTCTTTGAGCATCTAATCCTAGAGGCAAAGCTTTTCAGAAGATCCAAACGCTTTCACGATGAGCACCTTAGCGTAGATTCACACTGCGATACACCAATGCTTTTCCAAGAGCATACCATAGATATAGGGCTCCGTAGCTCTGTGGCACAAGTTGACCTTGTGAAAATGTATGAAGGCAAACTTGATGCTGTTTTTGTTGTGGCATATATACCTCAAAAATATCCTGCTGAAAAAGCCAAGGATTATGCCCATGATTTGTTGACAAAAATGCAGCAACAAATCACAACAAATGGCAACTTCTGTTGCCAAGCTCGCACTTTTGCCGATGTTGAAGAAATAAAGCATCAAGGAAAAAAATCCATTTTCTTAGGAATAGAAAATGGTCACGCCCTGCAAGGTGATCTTGCTAATTTAGAATTTTTCAAAAAAATGGGAGTCACCTATATCACACTTTGCCACAATGGAGCAAATGATTTATGCGATTCGGCAGCAGGCGAACCCATCCATGGAGGGCTGAGCCAATTGGGACAAGAGGCAGTGAACCAGATGAATCATCTAGGGATCGTCGTCGACCTCTCCCATGCCGCAGAATCGACATTCTATGATGTGCTAAAAATCAGCACAACACCAATAATAGCCTCACATTCGTCAGCCCGAGCACTTTGCGATCATCCCCGAAATCTGACTGACGATCAGATTCGTGCACTTTCTACTGCCGGAGGAGTGGTACAAGTCTGCCTATACAGTGGATTTCTGGCAAAAGACAGAAAAGCAACCATCATGGATGCCGTAGACCACATAGAGCACATTATCAATGTTGGAGGAATAAAATGCGTAGGCATAGGCTCCGACTTCGACGGAGGAGGAGGCATAGAGGGATGCGAAGCCTCAAACGAATTGATAAACATCACAGTAGAACTGTTGCGAAGGGGATATACCGAAGAACAGATCGCTTTAATATGGGGTGGAAATTTACGTCGCACCGTAGATGCCATCCAAAACCATAATCAGTAGAATTAATGGCACTTAATTATATTTGGATCGGATTTTTCTTTGTTGCACTTGTTGTGGCTTGTGCAAAACTCATACTGACAGGCGACACACAAGTGTTTTCTGACATCATCAATGCCACATTCTCGTCTGCCAAAAGTGGGTTCGAAATTTCAATAGGTCTCACAGGAGTGCTCGCTCTCTGGCTAGGCATCATGCGCATTGGCGAAGAAGGTGGAGTAATCAACACCTTTGCACGTCTGGCAGCACCTCTTTTCGGAAAATTATTCCCCGAAATACCAAAAGACCATCCCGTTATCGGTAGAATGTTTATGAACTTCTCTGCCAATCTTTTAGGACTAGACAATGCCGCAACACCGATAGGACTAAACGTAATGAAAGAGTTGCAGGAACTTAATCCTCAGAAAGATACAGCTAGCAATTCTATGATCATGTTTCTTGGGATCAATGCTTCTGGTCTCACTTTGATACCCGTTACCATTTTGATGTATCGTGCACAACTGGGTGCTGCAGCCCCTGCCGACATTTTTATTCCCTTGCTGCTTGCCACTTTGGCATCCACATTGACTGCAATATTTTTGATCGCCCTAAAACAAAGAATATCCCTCTGCAATCGCGCCATCCTTATCCCATTTGGAGGCATTCTTTTATTCATTGGAGGCATTTTACTCCTGTTCTTGAAGCTAGACAAAGAAGTAGTAGCATCGCATGCCACCACAGCAGCCAACATCACACTCCTATTTGTTATTTGTGGTTTCATTTTTTCAGGAATACGCAAAAAAATAAATGTCTACAACGCCTTTATTGAAGGAGCAAAAGATGGATTTAAAACAGCCATAACCATCATCCCCTACCTCATTGCCATCCTTGTAGCCATTGGAGTTTTCAGAGCTTCGGGCGCCATGGACTACCTTATCGATGGCATCAAAGCCGGCGTAACATTTTGCAGCCTAGACACAGCTTGGGTAGATGCCTTGCCAACGATGCTCATGAAACCCCTGAGTGGCAGTGGAGCCAGAGGCATGATGGTCGATGCCCTCCAAACCTACGGAGCAGATTCTTTTGCTGGTCGTCTAAGTAGCATTGTACAAGGGACAACCGACACCACATTCTATGTGATGGCGCTATATTTTGGCTCTATTGCCATCAAAAACATACGCTATACCCTCTCCTACTCGCTTATTGCCGACCTTGTGGGGATGATAGCAGCCGTATTTCTTACTTATATTTTCTTTGGATAAAACGACAGAAAAAACGATCGGGAAGAGTAAAGCATAAAAAACTCATGTTTTTTTTGTATTTTGCATTCTAAAGGAACCTCAAATAGAATTAAGAAGTTCGTTAAAAACCCTGTCAGAAAGACACTGAAAGCAATGTATAAATTCACCAAAACAATAATCTTCTTCTCTTTTTTCTGCTTCTCGCTCTTTGCATACTCCTATAGCAACAGACCGCAAATCAGAAATTTGAATAGAACAGACTATAAGGCTGACAATAAAAACTGGGCTATCAGTCAAGACAGCATGGGGATAGTCTATTTTGGCAACGACATTGGTCTCCTCCAGTTTGATGGCATCGAATGGAAGCTCAACACCCTACCCAAAGCACAAGTAGTGAGATCGGTTTCAGCTATTTCAGAAAACACTATTCTGACAGGAGGCTTTGAAGAATTTGGCAGATGGGATAAGAATATCTCAGGAGAGTTACAATACACTTCTATTAGTCAAGACATTGATAACAATCTCCTTAAAAATGGAGACTTTTGGAAAATTATCCAAAAAGATAGTTTGGTCTACTTTCAGTCTTTTAATTCCATCTTTTTATATGATTATAAAGAAGTAAAGCGAATACCCCTACCCTCAGCCTGCTTGTTCTTGACCAAAGTCAGAGATAACCTCGTGATTCAAGGTATTCGTGGACCATTATACAAAATAGAACAAGATAGTATCTTCACTAAAATTCCGGGCAGTGATATTTTTTCTGATACAGATGTACGTGTCATCCTGCCATTCAAGAACAATCAATGCATCATCGGGACCTCCACTAAAGGATTCTTTCTGTATGATGGGACGAAGTTTACAGAATGGAACTCACTCTTATCCAAAGAGATGAAACTATACGAGCTAAACTGTGGAATTCTATCTTCTCGAAATACATATTATTTTGGTACGATTCTTAATGGCATCTATGAGGTAGACATCAAAGGCAATATAATTAATCATATATCCACAAAGCAAGGGTTGCAGAACAACACCATTCTCTCTCTTTACGAAAGCTATGTAGGAGATCTCTGGGTCGCCCTCGACAGAGGTATTGCACACATAGACTACGAGCCTGATGTGAGTTTCTACACAGATCCCCTAGGCAACATTGGAGCTGTTTATTCAGCCGTGGAGTGGCAAAACAATTTGGTTATAGGTACCAATCAAGGAGTTTTTTATGCACCCATATCGGAGTTGAGCAGCAAAGGTTTATCTAGCCTCAAGTTTCTCCCAGATTCGCAGGGACAAGTTTGGGCTCTGAAGATTATGGATGGGCGACTATTTTGTGCCCACAACCAATACTTGAGAGAAATTGGGACGAACCTCAGATTTACAAACACTTACTACTGGAGTGGAGTGTATAACATGACGCAAGAAGAGTCGCATGGCTCTAATATTCTATATCTATCCACTTATAATTCTATTTCTACACTGAACTACAAGACTGGACAGGCACAAGAAGTGGCAGGCATATCCGAACCTATAAAAGATGTAGAAACTGACCATTTGGGCAATCTATGGTTAGAGCATGCCAACCGAGGGGTATATAGGACTAAATTGAGTGATGATAAAAAAAGGTTTACATCTCAAACATATTATGGAGGGAACAGCAACGACGGGCTCCCCTACAAGCTAAAGCTCTTTAAACTAGGAGGAAGAGTGGAAATGATGGGTGATAGTAGATTTTTCACCTACGACGAGATTAATGATAAAATCATAGAAAACAAGGTACTCAACAATTGCTTCGAACATCTATCAGACCTCATTCTGGTCAAGAATATTTCGAAAAACACTTATTGGTTAATAGGAAAAAGGAGCATCCATAAATTTTTCTACGATGGCTACACAGCACATATCATTGAGGGGCACTCTATCAATGAAAATACGCTCTCATTAGTCAACTTCTTTGAGAACATCTCCATTTTGAACGACTCCATCAGTCTAGTATGCCTAGACAATGGCTTCATACTATACAACAGCGAATTAGCACAAAAAGAGAAAAATAAACTTTCCTCCCCATATTTTCAACATTGGGGCATTAGGAACAATAAAGAAGATTTCACGTATCATCCTATATCTGGAGAAAATATCAAAATACCATACGACCAGAATACACTTAAAATAGGTTTCTTCTCTAAAAATATTTTCTCGTCCGATCTTGCTTTTCAGTACAAGCTCAAAGGACTAGAAGAGAGTTGGTCTACTCCTCAGAAGATTAGTTCGATGACATATCCACGTTTGTCTGCAGGACACTATCAGTTTCAGTTAAGAACGATTAGTGGTATTGGAGAAACATCAGATATCATCACCTTAAACATAGAAGTTCTGCCACCATGGTACACCACTCCATGGGCTTACATTATTTATATTCTTTTGACCGGTGCTATCCTTAGCCTCATCTGGTTACTCATCCTCAGAAGGTATAGAAACATCCACCTTAGAAAAATTAGACATCGAGAAACCCTTCGATTAAGATCTCTTGCCAATCAACTTCAGGATGAAGTGGAAGCTAAAAATGCAGAAATGCTCACTCAAGCATCATTCATCATTCAAAAGAATGAACTTCTGCAAACAATCAAAAAAGTTGTTGATGATTTTTACAAATCCAATGCTGTAAAATCGCTTATCCCTCTTCAACAAAAGATAACGGCCTTGTTAAACCAAAACATCAACTCAGATGATGATTGGAAAATGTTCTTGATAAAATTTGAAGAAAAACACACTGGTTTTTTCACCAAATTAAAGAGCTTATATCCTGATCTCACAACAAACGATTTACGCCTTTGTGCATGTCTAAAATTAAATCTAGACACAAAAGACATTGCATCTTTAATGAATTTATCTATCAGAGCCGTAGAGAATAATCGTTACAGATTGAGAAAAAAACTAGAATTAGACTCAAATCAAAATCTTAATGAGTTTATTTTAGAGATCAAATAAAGAATCTAAAACGACTATTAGTCAATTAGATAATTATATTTGAGTAGAAAAAGGGTAGTCTATACAAACTTGCTCTACAACATGAAGTACTCGTCAAGTATGAGTATTCTTCTCTCCCATTTTTCTCTTTACTAAATTTCGAAACTTTCTATTTTATTTAACGTTTATCTAGCATAGACGAAATAATGTAGAAAGTGATGTATTATTTTAACTAAAGAGATTAAAAAAACTCAAAATCTATTTTTATGAAATTTACAATTAAAACAACATTACTAAAGAAAGCCAGGTGGTCTACTCTCCTGAAGAAGCTGATGCTTTTTGCTTGCTTTATGTTGGTTAGCATTACACAAATTAGTGCACAAACGAAGCAAATAGCAGGAACAGTTTCTGACGAGTTCGACTTACCTCTGGCAGGCGTGGCTGTGAAGATTCAAGGGACCACCACTGGATCCATTACAGATTTAGATGGAAATTACTCCTTAGCCACCAAAGATGGAGACGTATTACTCTTCTCTTATATCGGAATGAAGCCCCAAACAATAACAGTAAAAGGTCAGACCAGAATCGATGTCAAGCTGCAAGAAGATGCTAATGTATTAGCCGAAACTGTAGTTATCGGATATGGTAGTGCTAAAAAGATGGACCTTACAGGTTCAATCGTTACAGTTAACACAAAAGAGATTGCAGACAGACCATCTTCAAATCCTCTAGCTTCTGTTCAAGGGAAAATTGCAGGTGTGCAAATTATAAACTCAGGACGAGCAGGACAAGATCCTGAAATTCGTATTAGAGGAACAAACTCTCTCAATGGATACAAGCCTCTATATGTAGTGGATGGCTTATTTTCTGACAATATCAACTATCTGAATCCGGCAGACATTGAGTCAATGAACGTGCTGAAAGACCCGTCCTCTCTAGCTATTTTTGGTATTCGTGGAGCAAATGGAGTAATCATTATTACCACCAAAAAGGCAAAAGAAGGTCAAACCATCGTGAACATCAACTCATCTGTGGGTTGGAAAAAGGTAACAGACAAAATCTCTATGGCTAATGCTGCTCAATTCAGAGAAATGTATGACCAACAACTCATCAATACAGGCAAAGATCCTTTTGATTATACGAATTGGGATGCTGACACCAATTGGCAAGATGAGATTTTCAGAACAGCATTTATAACAAACAACAATGTGAGTATAACTGGGTCAACCGAGAAGAGTAAATTCTATCTAGGTGTAGGATATTCTTCTGAAGATGGACTTATCCAGTCTGAAAAATACTCAAGAGTAACTGTAAACTTGAATAGCGAGTACGCTCTAAATAAATCTATCAAATTTGGTTATCAAGTAAATGGCTCAAGGACATTACCTACTGATGCTAAAGGAGTTGGTCCAGCAGTGTTAGCTGCCCCAATCACACCTAAATATGCCACATGGGAAAACCCTATTAACGGAAGAAGCGAGCAACTGATACATGCTACTCCCTCTTTCCAACGTGGACAAGTCTATAATCCACTTATCGCCATTGAACAACAAGGGGATCATAACAAGGCAACGAACTATCGTGTAGCAGGAAATATTTATGGAGAAGCTAAACTATTCAAAGATCTGACATTCAAGGCTACTCTTTCTCTAGACTATGCTTCTAACTCTGCAAGACAGTACACTCCTGTGGTATGGGTTTACAATCCAGAACTAAAAACCAAAGAAAACTTTACTGACAAGGAGAGAATCTCGCAAACTAAATCTGAGGAGATAACAGCACAGCAAGAATACATTCTTACATATATTAAATCCTTTGGGTTGCACAACTTGACTGCTACCGCTGGTATAACAACCAACTATAGAGAGTATACAAACCTAAAAGGAGAACGTTCTCAAGGTCTTGATGCTGAGTTTCCGATCGGTGATCATGGCGTAGACAAATGGTGGTTATCTTCCATGGACAAAAATGCAATGACTAACGATGGCAGTCAGTGGAGACGATTCACGATGTCATACCTTGCCAGAGCATTGTACAACTATGACAATAAATATCTATTTAATGCTTCCTACCGTCGTGATGGGTCATCCATCTTTAGAGGTGTAGACAACACTTGGGACAATTTCTTCTCATTTGGAACAGGTTGGGTTATGACGAATGAGAAGTTTATGCAAGATCAAAAGATTGTTGATCATCTCAAGCTAAAAGGCTCATGGGGTGTTTTAGGAACAGAGAACACAGGAACAGGGAAAAGATATCCTTCATATCCCGGACTAACAAATACAGGTAGTGCCGTATTTGGAGACAACATCATCAACTCTTATAACTACCAATATCTTGTAAGAGATCTTAGATGGGAGAAAACATATTCATGGGAAGTAGGTTTCGAAACAACTCTACTAAACCAAAGATTGAGATTCGAACCGATATATTACAGTAAAAAGACAGACCAAATTATCGTTCAACTGCCTCCTAAAAGTGGGGCTCAAAATAGCCTCGAGAACTTGGGAGAAGTAGAGAACAAAGGATGGGAATTTACACTTTCTTGGGATGACAAGATCAAAGGTACAGATTTCACTTATGGCATATCAGCCAACTTGACGACAATAGATAATAAAGTGATTTCGCTTGGTGATGAAGGAGATGCTATTTATGATAAAATGTCAATGTCTAGAGCAGGATATCCTATTGCTTCTTTCTATGGTTACAAAGTGATAGGAGTATATCAAAATGACGAACACATACGTAGACTGCCACCCAACACTGTTGGCACAGCAAGACCGGGTGATCTCATCTTTGCAGACATTGATGGTGATGGAAAAATCACTCCTAAAGACAGAACAACCATTGGTAATCCTACACCTGATTTCACTTATGGAGTCAACATCAACCTAGGCTATAAAGGCCTCGACTTCTCCATGGATATGATGGGTGTATATGGTAATGAGATCTATCGCGACTGGGGGTATTCCGGTTATGCACAGTTCAATTATCGCACAGCTCAACTTAGTAGCTGGAAAGGCGAAGGAACATCAAACTGGGAACCAATATTGGACAACAGCCGATCATTAAACACGCAACATTCTAGCTATTTTATTGAAGATGGTAGCTATTTCAGAATCAGAAACATCCAATTAGGATACACTTTCAACCAAGCTCTCTTGAAAAAGATTTATTTGAAATCTTTACGTGTATATGGCAATGTTCAAAATCCTAAGACATGGAAGAAGAATACATCTTACACTTCAGAAGTTGGAGGAGGAGCTCTATCTACTGGTGTAGACAATGGCACATATCCTGTACCTGCTATTTACACAATTGGAGTTAACGTAACATTCTAATAAAAAAAAGAATATAAAAATGAGAACATATAAAAAAATCATAACAATTACATTTTCTGCTGCCTTACTAGCATTGCTACTCCCTTTGGGAGCTTGTAGCGATTTGCTAGACCAAAAGCCTCAAGGAGAATGGACAAATGTAGAAGCAGGAACCTTCGAAACCGATGTTTTTTCTCTATATGCCAAAATTAGAGGATATAACATCACTTCGGGTAATGGAGCATTGGCTATACACAATTTCAGATCTGAAGATGTAGAGAAAGGAAGCACTGACGGCGATGGAAGCGCCTTTGCTAAAATGTATGACGACTTCGAGTATAATGCATCAAACGGATCATTGGATTCATATTGGACTGACAACTATTCTATGATCCATCTAGCAAACAAAGTTTTAGATGACATTAAAGATTTCGAAGCTGAAGGCAATGAACTAGGAGATGGAGAATACACTTCACGTGCTGAAGCGTCTTTCTTCAGAGCTTTTGCATATTTCAACTTGGTTAGAGCTTTTGGAGAAGTACCTATCTACACCAAAAGACTTAATGAAGCCAATGACGCTAACAATCCAAAGTCTAAAATAGAAGAAATATACAAACTCATAGACGAAGATTTAACTGCTGCTGCCGAAAAACTACCTCCTAAATGGGAAGCCAAATATATCGGACGCCTCACAGTAGGTGCAGCAAAATCACTACATGCCCGCACACATATGATGCGTAGCAATTGGAAAGAAATGTATGCACTGTCAAAAGAGGTGATTTTAACAGGAGTATATGATTTAAATACACCTTTCAATAAAGTATTTAGAGAAGATGGAGAAAATTGCAGTGAATCGGTTTTCGAACTACAATGTACTGCTACGGCTTCACAACCTGCTGACAACAACATAGGTAGTCAATACGCGGCAATACAAGGAGTAAGAGGATCAGGCGACTGGAATCTAGGCTGGGGATGGCATACACCGACCGAACTACTAGCACAGGCATTTGAACCAAATGACCCAAGAAAAGATGAAACTCTACTATACTTTGGAAGACAAGGAGATCCCGAGTCAACATTGCCATCAAACAAACCTTGGGGAGAAAAACCTATTGCATTCAAGGAAGTAACAGCAAAATATTTCAATAAGAAAGCTTATACAGATCCTGAACGAAGAAAAAAATATAGCAAAGGTGGATATTGGTTTAACATTCGCATCATTCGTTACTCGGATGTATTACTTATGGCAGCAGAGGCTGCTAATGAACTAGGCAATACAGCTGATGCTATTGACTACTTGGAGCAAGTACGCTTCCGTGCTCGTGGAGGAGACAATACCATTTTACCCAAAGTAACCTCTACTGATCAGACAGAGCTAAGAAAAGCTATTCGTCACGAAAGACGTATCGAGTTAGCCATGGAGTGGGATCGCTTCTACGATCTAGTACGTTGGGGTGTTGCAAGAGATGTTTTACATGCTGCTGGCAAAACTAAATATGCGGACAAGCACAAGTATTACCCTCTTCCACAAAATCAGATTGACAAGTCGAACGGAGTACTTATCCAAAATCCTAATTATTAACCTACAAAACTAAAAATATGAAATCATATAAATATTTAGCCTTGGCAACACTAGCTTTGCTTATGCTTAGTTTACAGTCATGTTTCCAAGATATGGATAATGATCCCTCTTTTGACTATCCTGATGCAAATGAAGCTTTAGAAGGGAAAAAAGGAGAATCCTTCTATCTGCCATTCGAGGATGACTATATAGATCAAATCTACTCTTTCGATGCTGATAAAATAGGCGTTCCTTCTTTTGCCGAAGGCAAGGTTGGCAAAGCATATGCAGGAGCTACAGACAGTTACATCTCCTTCCTTGGAGGTGCTGTAATGTTCAAAAAAGACTTCTCTATTGCATTTTGGTATAAATTAAATCCAGTGCCAGACAGAGCTGGAATCATCACCCTTAGCCCTCCTAGAAAAGACAATAAGAATGATGTTAGAACATCAGGCCTCAGACTTCTTCGCGAAGAAGCAAACATGTTTAAGCTAAGCGTTGGAGACGGAGCTAAAGAATATTGGATCGGAGGTAATAATGAAACACGAGTAGTTGCTAACGAATGGGCATTTATAACGGTTACCCTTTCTGAGACTAGATGCTTCTTCTATATCAATGGTGAAAAAGCTGCCTCTCTAGAAACAGGTTTCCCTGGCATTAGTTGGCAAGACGTAAATACCATGTCTATCGGTTCAGGAGCTCCTCTATTTATTGGATGGAATCACCTTGCTGACCTTAGCTTGATTGATGAATTACGAATTTTTAATAAAGAGTTATCCCAAGCCGAAGTAAAATCTTTGATGGCTGACTAACTAATAGGTTTTTCATATTAAAAACACCCCTGCTACTCTGGTTTCTAGGTATTGAAAGCTAGGGGTGTTTTTTCTTCTTGAACCCAAAACATACACCCATGAAAATCAAATTATTATATATATCCCTAGCTATCATTTTGTTCTCTTGCAGCGACAGTAAGGATGGTACTGAAACATTTCCACTAAAGCTCGAAACCATTTCTATTGATGGCAAAACAAGCGAAGGAGACCTAACAGAGGTCAACCCTAATGCTCCCATCATTCTCTCTTTTTCTGACAAATTAGATGCAAACACCATCGACAAAAATATTATGATCAGAAGAAAAGGAGGAGAAAATATAACATCTGAAAAGATATACAATGGAGGCAAAACAGTAGAACTAAAAACAGCATCTCCACTGATCGTTTACACCAACTACGAGGTCGTAGTACTACCAAATCTAAAATCAGCCTCTGGCGAAAAAATTAACACAGGTAAAATATATAACATTTCCACAGGTGTGGATATGACTGACAAATTTGAGCGCATATCGGACGACGAACTATTGACGCTTGTACAAAAACAAACCTTCAACTATTTTTGGGAGTTTGCACATCCCACTTCTGGCATGGCTCGCGAACGCTCCACATCCAGCGATGTAGTCACCACAGGTGGCACTGGCTTTGGTGTGATGGCAATGCTTGTAGCCTCAGAGCGAGGATTCATCACCCGTCAACAAGCGACTCAGAGAGTACAAACCATTGTATCATTCTTAGATACCAAATGTAAAAAATACCATGGAGCCTATGCCCATTGGATCAATGGCGAAACAAGACCTTTCAGCGCCAAAGATGATGGAGCTGACCTTGTAGAAACAGCCCTACTCTTCCAAGGTTTATTAACTGCTAAAGCATATTTCAATGGTGCATCAGCAGAGGAAGTAAAATTAAGACAAGACATCACTCGCCTATGGGAAGCCATAGAGTGGACGTGGTTTCAAAAAGACGATAACAAAACACTATACTGGCACTGGAGCGAAACGCAAGGTTGGGCTATGAATCTTCCAATCTCAGGATGGAACGAATCTCTGATCGTTTATGTGCTTGCTGCTGCTTCGCCAACGCATCCTATTTCTAAAGAAGTTTATAACAATGGATGGACAAGAAACGGAGCAATGAAGAATGGTAAAACATACTATGGTTATGAACTGCCTCTTGGAACCGAAAAAGGAGGCCCCTTATTCTTGAGCCAATATTCATTCCTTGGCATCAATCCTAATGGGCTGAAAGATCAATATGCTGATTACTTTATCCAAAACAAAAATCATACCCTTATCAATCGTGCCTACTGCATCGAAAATCCTAAAGCCTATGCTGGTTACAGCGAAAACTGTTGGGGACTGACAGCCAGCGATAACGACAAAGGTTATAGCGCTCATTCTCCATCCAACGACTTAGGAACGATAGCTCCTACGGCTGCTCTTTCGGCTATGCCTTACACCCCAGAAGAGTCGATGCAAGCGTTGCACTTCTTCTACTATAAATTAGGAGACAGACTATGGGGGAAATATGGTTTTTATGACGCTTTCAATCTTAGTGCCAACTGGGTAGACAGCCAAAATATAGCCATCGACCAAGGTCCAATTATCGTAATGATCGAAAACTATCGAACAGGACTTCTATGGAAGCACTTTATGTCTCTGCCCCAAATCAAAGATGGCTTGACTAAACTAGGCTTCGAAAGTCCACAAATCTGATTTTATAATATATTTGAAAATAGAACTGAAAATGAAGAAACTTTTAATGATCACTTTGTGCACTTTGTTTGCCCTCCAAAGTTGTGACAAACAAAGCAGTAACAATACCGAGATGGATCGATTCGTAAACGACCTGATCGGGAAAATGACCCTTGAAGAAAAGATAGGGCAACTAAATCTCCCCTCTGCTGGAGACATCACCACAGGGCAAGCCAAGAGTAGCGATATTGCCGAAAAAATAAAAAAAGGACAGGTAGGTGGTCTCTTCAACATCAAGGGAGTAGAAAAAATAAAAGATGTGCAACGAGTGGCTGTCGAAGAGAGCCGTCTAGGCATTCCTCTACTTTTTGGGATGGATGTGATTCACGGATACGAAACAGTATTTCCTATTCCTCTAGGGCTTTCATGTTCTTGGGATATGGAGCTAATCGAAAAAACTGCTCGCGTTGCTGCCATCGAAGCCAGTGCTGATGGTATCTCTTGGACATTTAGTCCTATGGTAGATATTTCCAGAGATCCTCGTTGGGGGCGCGTTTCCGAAGGGAATGGCGAAGACCCTTATCTTGGTGCTCAGATAGCCAAAGCTATGGTTTATGGCTATCAAGGAGTAGGCGAAGATGCATACAAAGCCAACAACCAAATCATGGCATGTGTGAAGCACTATGCACTATACGGAGCAAGTGAGGCTGGTCAAGACTACAACACTGTGGATATGAGCCGTCAACGCATGTTCAACGAATATATGTACCCTTATCAAGCTGCTATCGAAGCAGGTGTAGGTAGCGTAATGGCATCATTCAACGAGTTTGAAGGAATACCTGCCACCGCAAATAAATACCTGATGACAGATGTCCTACGCAAGCAATGGGGCTTCGGAGGTTTTGTGGTTACAGACTATACAGGCATCCCTGAAATGATCGATCATGGTATTGGTGACCTCCAAGAGGTGTCAGCAAGAGCACTTGACGCAGGCATCGACATGGATATGGTGGGAGAAGGCTTCCTCACTACTCTTACAAAATCATTGAAAGAAGGAAAAATCACAGAAGCTGACATTGATAGAGCTTGTCGCTTTATTCTTGAAGCAAAATACAAGCTTGGTCTTTTTGAAGATCCATACAAATATGGTGATGTGGAAAGAGCCAAGAAAGAAATCTTCACCCCAGAGCATCGCAACTTTGCCCGCAAGGTGGCTTCTGAAAGTTTTGTATTATTGAAAAATGATAAGAATACACTGCCATTGAGCAAAAAAGGAAAAATTGCCGTGGTTGGACCTCTAGGAAATACTAGATCTAACATGCCGGGCACATGGAGTGTGGCTGTTGACCTCAGCAAACCGGCAACCTTAGTAGAAGGACTACAAGATGTAGTAGGCGACCAAGCTAAAGTTGTTTATGCCAAAGGTAGCAACTTGACCACTGACCCAGAACTAGAAAAAAATGCGTCTATGTTTGGCAGAGAATTAGACAGAGACACCCGTTCTGAACAAGCTATCAGAAACGAAGCTCTGGCAATTGCTAGAGGTGCTGATGTCATTGTAGCAGCCTTAGGAGAGACCTCCGAATTCAGTGGCGAGTCTAGCTCTAGAACTGACATCGGTATCCCTGATGTTCAACAAAGACTATTGAAAGAACTTCTTGCCACAGGCAAACCAGTGGTATTGGTGCTATTCACAGGTCGTCCACTGACCTTAACATGGGAACATGAAAATGTACCTGCCATCTTAAATGTGTGGTTCGGAGGAACAGAGGCTGCTCATGCCATTGGAGATGTCCTTTTCGGAGATGTAAATCCTAGTGGAAAACTATCGGCTACTTTCCCTCAAAATGTAGGACAAATTCCATTGTTCTACAATCACAAAATGACTGGTCGCCCATTGAAAGGCGAATGGTTCGAAAAATTCAGAAACAACTATATTGATGTTAGCAACGCCCCTCTTTATCCATTTGGATACGGTTTGAGCTATACTGACTTCGAATATGGAGACATCCAACTCGATCGTACATCTATCGATGCAAATGGCGAACTGACAGCCAGCATCAGCCTGACCAACAAAGGAAAATATGATGGTGCAGAAGTGGTTCAACTCTACATTCGCGACATTGTAGGTAGCACCACACGCCCAGTGAAAGAACTGAAAGGATTTGAAAAAGTATTCTTGAAAACAGGAGAAAACAAAACTATAAGTTTCAAAATCACTCCTGAAATGCTGAAATTCTACAATCATAATCTAGACTTTGTATTCGAACCTGGTGACTTTACAGTGATGATCGGAGGAAACAGCCGTGATGTTAAGTCTATTAATTTTACTCTAAACTAATTTTATAATGATCAAAGCATACGCATTAACTATTGTTATTTGTTCTATCTTTTTCTTTTCTT
Organism: uncultured Dysgonomonas sp.; assembly: GCA_937995835.1. GTDB lineage: Bacteria > Bacteroidota > Bacteroidia > Bacteroidales > Dysgonomonadaceae > Dysgonomonas. Next base: position 16,006 of record CALKIV010000043.1, read on the forward strand.
CCTGTGGAGGACAAAAAACGAATGCTCAAGCTGAAGTTATTTCTGACGAAGCTTTACTCGACAGTGTACAGCACGCCACTTTCCAATATTTTTGGGATGGAGCTGACCTCAACAGTGGCTTGGCAAAAGAGAGGATCCACATAGACGGTGTCTACCCTGATAACGACGAAGACATTATCACCTCTGGAGGTAGTGGTTTTGGGCTGATGGCAATCGTTGCAGGCATCGATAGAGGATATATCACCAGAGAAGAAGGCGTAGAAAGAATGGAAAAAGTAGTTTCTTTTCTCTCTTCAGCCGACAACTTCCAAGGTGTGTTCCCTCACTGGTGGCATGGTCCTACAGGGAAAGTAAAGGGCTTTAGCGAAAAAGATAATGGTGGCGATCTGGTAGAAACTTCTTTCTTGATCCAAGGGCTATTGACTGTTCACCAATATTATGTCAATGGTTCAGACAGAGAGCAAGCTGTGGCAAAAGAGATCGACAAGATTTGGAGAAATGTAAATTGGAACTGGCATCGCCACGACAAGAATGTCCTTTATTGGCATTGGAGTCCAAAGTTTTCATGGGAAATGAATTTCCCCATCCGTGGATATAATGAATGTCTTATCACTTATATATTAGCAGCATCCTCTCCCACTCATGGTGTGCCTGCCGAAGTCTATCACGAAGGATGGGCTGAGCAAGGAGCAATCGTAGCACCTCATGAAATGGAAGAACATCAGCTAAACATGCACTATCAGAGTCCAAGTGGCGCTGGTCCCATGTTTTGGGCGCATTATTCTTTCCTTGGCTTAGATCCTAATGGATTGAAAGACAAATATGCAGATTATTTTCAGGAGATGAAGAATTATACACTCATCAACAAAGATTACTGCATCCGCAATCCTAAGGGTTATAAGGGCTATGGAGAAAATGCTTGGGGACTAACAGCCAGCTATTCAGTAAAAGGCTATCACGCCCATGCACCTTACGAGGTAGACGATCATGGAGTGATAGCACCTACTGCAGCTATTTCTTCCATTGTTTACACCCCTGAAGAGTCTATGAAAGTGATGCATCACCTATGGAACAAGGGCGATAAGCTTTGGGGAAAATATGGATTCTATGATGCATATAGCGAAACAGAAGATTGGTACCCGCAACGCTATTTGGCAATTGATCAAGGTACTACGGCTGTGATGATAGAAAATCACAGAAGTCAACTGCTTTGGAAGCTGTTTATGAGCCATCCAGATGTTCAGAGTGGATTGAAAAAGCTAGGTTTCGAAAGTCCTTATCTTAATTAAACACAATAGAACATAGCATTAAGAGAATACTGCTTGATTTTCGGAAACAATCGTTAAAACCTGAAGATCAAGCAGTATTTATTTCCAAGACCTAAAAAATAAAATAGAATGAAATTTTTGAAATATATTCCCTTATTAATCTTAATCGCCCTTAGCTCACAACTATGGGCACAGCAAAAAACATACTGCAACCCTATCAACATCGACTATGGTTACTGCCCTATCCCCGACTTCACCACTTGGGGCAAACATCGCACCTCTGCCGATCCTGCCATAGTAAATTATAAAGGCGATTATTACCTTTTTTCTACCAATCAATCAGGCTATTGGTGGAGTAGCGATCTCTCGAATTGGAATTTCGTTCCTCGCCAATTTCTCACACAGGAAGCTATCGACACCACCCCAAACAAATGGGACGATCTTTGTGCTCCTGCAGCATGGGTACAAGGCGACTCTTTGTGCGTTTTTGGCTCCACTTATTCTCGTATCTTCCCCATATGGGTCAGCACGAATCCCAAAGGTAACGAATGGAGCAAAGCCGTAGAGCACTTCGACATTGGAGGCTGGGATCCTGCTTTCTTTGTTGACGATGACGAACGGCTATATATGTATAATGGCAGCAGCAATGTATATCCTCTCTATGGTATAGAACTAGATAGAACGACTTTTCAGCCCAACGGAACACGCAAGGAACTTCTACTGCTCAATGGCGAGCAAATCGGCTGGCATCGTTTTGGTGAACATATGGACAACACCTTTCTCAGACCTTTTATGGAAGGAGCATGGATGACCAAGCATAACAACAAGTATTATCTGCAATGGGGAGGACCAGGCACCGAATTTAGCCACTATGCTGATGGAGTTGCCATATCCAACTCGCCTCTTGGCCAGTTTGAGCATGTGTCTCTTCCTCTTAGTATGAAGGCTGGAGGATTCATCCGAGGAGCAGGGCATGGCGCCACCTTCCAAGATCGTTGGCAAAATTATTGGCATACCTCAACGATGGTGATCAACACCAAAAACAACTTCGAACGACGCATAGGTATCTGGCCTGCTGGCTTCGATGCTGAAGACAATATGTATTGTAATACAGCTTTTGGCGATTATCCTCACTATCTGCCAACGGGAGAAGCCAATCATTTGGAAAGCCGTTTTACAGGGTGGATGCTTCTCAACTATAATAAGCCTGTTCAGGTTTCATCTACCTACGAACGTTTTTATGCTAACAACATCGTAGACGAAAACATCAAGACCTATTGGAGCGCCCAAACGGGCAGCAAAGGCGAATGGCTCATCTCTGACCTTGGCGAAATATCCACAGTGCATGCCATACAGATCAACTATGCTGATCAGGATGTAGAATTTATGGGCAAAACATTGGGCAACTATCATCAATATGTGATCTATCATTCTTTGGATGGCAAAAAATGGAATATCTTAGTAGACAAAAGTAAGAACAAGAAGGATGTACCTCACGACTATGTGGAACTGGCTACTCCAATAAAGACAAGATTCTTGAAGCTAGGAAATAGGCATATCCCTACGGGCAAATTTGCCATTTCTGGATTTCGTGCTTTTGGTTTAGGTTCAGGCGAGAAGCCACATGCAGTGGAAGAGTTCGTTGCCCTCAGGAGCGACGACACCGACAAGAGAAACGGTTGGTTGAAGTGGAAACCTGTAGAAAGTGCTTATGCCTATAACATCTACATTGGCACAGAAGAAGACAAACTCTATAGCTCCGTGATGGTTTATAATGCCAACGAATATTATTATGCAGGCATGGATAAAAGGAAAAAATATTACTTTGCCATCGAAGCCATCAACGAAAACGGCACTTCAGAGTGGGTGCGAGCATCAGCAGAATAAAACTTTAAACAGATATCAATCATGAAAAAAATCATTGTCCTTTTCATTTCCATTTTATGTTTTTCATTCTATGGAAACGCTCAATTTAAGAATGCCTCTATCATGGTAGAAGGCTACTCTTTACCCTATAAAATCATGTTTCCTGAAAACTATGATGAAACAAAACAATATCCCTTACTCATATTTCTACATGGCGCAGGCGAACGAGGCACTGACAATGAAAAACAATTGGCAAATGGAAACGACTTTTTAGTCAACAACTTCCAATCCAAATATCCAGCCATTGTTATAGCCCCACAATGTCCACCAACTAGCTATTGGGCAAATATCACAAGGCATCAAGTAGATAGAAATATAGCTTTCACCTTCGGCAATAACGAACAGCCAACTCAGCCCATGCACACCCTGATGGCACTCGTTGACCTTTGGCTTACATCAGGTCATGTGGATAAGAGCAAAGTATATGTAGGTGGTCTATCTATGGGAGGAATGGGCACTTATGAACTTGTTTGGAGAATGCCTAACACATTTACAGCTGCATTTCCTATCTGTGGCATAGTAGATGACAATCAGCTGAATAAGATTGCATCAAACACAGCGCTATGGATATTTCATGGAGCAAAAGACGATGTTGTTCTTCCTGAGTTTTCTCGCAATACGTATAAGCAACTAAAAGATTTAGAGTCAGATGTAAAATATACAGAATACGAAGAAGCCAATCACAACAGCTGGGATAGTGCTTTTGCAGAGCCTGAACTAGCCTCTTGGCTGTTTAGCAAATCCAAGTAAGCTTCATTATATATCTTATAAAATGGCCGATTCTTAAATAAGGAGTCGGCTATTTGTATTATAGTCTATACAAAACAAATACATTCTAAATAAAATTTAATATCTGAAAGATAATTTCATAATTATATTATTAATGTGCCGAATTATGTTAAATTGAAAAAAAGTGTTTTCTTAGACTTTGCAGAACTATTCTGTTGTTATATTTTTGAGCCGTAAAAAAGAACTTAATAAAAATCATATGTGTGGAATTGTTGGTTATATTGGCTTTCGTGATGCCTACCCTATCTTAATAAAAGGATTAAAAAGACTGGAATATCGAGGATATGACAGTGCAGGAGTAGCATTAATAGACGCAGACAATAAGCTGTCTGTGCTAAAAGCGAAAGGCAGAGTGCAAGATCTGGAAGAGTATGCTCGTGACAAGAATACGAGTGGAACAATAGGTATTGCTCACACCCGTTGGGCAACACATGGTGAGCCTAGTAATGCAAATGCCCATCCTCACTACTCTCAATCCGAGAACTTGGCGCTGATTCACAATGGAATTATCGAAAACTATGCTACCATAAAAGCTGAACTGCTACAAAAAGGCTATACTTTCCAAAGTAGTACCGACACAGAAGTGCTCGTTCAATTTATTGAATATATAAAATCGATGCACAACTGTGATCTCTTTACAGCCGTACAGCTAGCTCTCAACCAAGTGGTGGGAGCTTATGCTATTGCAATTATTGAGAAAGGCAACCCCGATCAGATCATTGCTGCACGAAAAAGCAGCCCTCTAGTGGTAGGTGTGGGCGATGGAGAGTTTTTCATCGGATCAGATGCTTCACCCATCATCGAATACACCGATAAAGTGATCTATCTGGATGATGAAGAAATAGCCATCATCAACCGCAACCATGCACCTAAGATCGTAACGATCTCGAACATCGAAAGAACTCCTGAAATCAAAAAACTAGAAATGAGTCTCAGCCAACTCGAACGTGGTGGCTATCCTCACTTCATGCTGAAAGAAATATTTGAACAACCCGAAACCATCAAAAATTGCATGAGTGGTCGTGTAAATGTGGAGGGCACTAATGTTGTGCTATCAGGAATTATCGATCATAAAGAAAGATTTTTAAAAGCTCGCCGAATCATCATTATTGCTTGTGGAACTTCATGGCATGCCGGACTAATTGGAGAATATTTGATAGAAGATTTTTGTCGTATCCCCGTAGAAGTTGAATATGCATCCGAATTTCGCTATCGCAATCCGGTCATCTATCCCGATGATATTGTGATTGCCATTTCTCAATCAGGCGAGACAGCTGACTCTCTAGCAGCTATCGAATTAGCAAAAAAACATGGAGCTTTTGTTTATGGCATTTGCAATGTCGTAGGCTCATCTATTCCACGCAATACGGATTCCGGATCATACACTCACTGTGGGCATGAGATTGGCGTGGCATCTACCAAAGCCTTCACAGCTCAAGTCACTACCCTGACAATGATGGCACTCACCATCGGGAAGGAAAAAGGCACAATAGACCATGAAAGATATGTACGTGTAATTCAAGAATTGCAACATATCCCTGACAAGATAAAACGTATTCTTGACAAAGATGATGACATCAAACGCCTGTCTTTGATCTTTACTTATGCCCAAAATTTCATCTATTTAGGACGTGGTTATAACTACCCCATAGCACTAGAAGGAGCTTTGAAATTGAAGGAGATATCGTATATCCATTCCGAAGGTTATCCTGCTGCCGAAATGAAACATGGTCCAATTGCTTTGATAGATAACGAGATGCCTGTAATAGCCATCGCTACACACAATGCGACCTATGAAAAGGTGGTTAGTAACATTCAGGAAATCAAAGCCCGCAAAGGGCGTGTATTAGCCATCATCAACGAGGGCGACGAGCTATTGAAAGGAATGGTGGATCACTATATCGAAACACCTGCCACCGAAGAGTGTCTTGACCCCTTGCTCACTTCTATTCCTATGCAATTGCTTGCCTATCATATTGCAGTGAATAAGAATCACGATGTGGATATGCCTCGCAACTTAGCCAAATCGGTTACAGTAGAGTAAGAGGTATAATCTAAAATAAGAAAAGGACAGTGAGCACATTAATCACTGTCCTTTTTCACATCTAATGCTTTACAATTAGCCTTTCCTTATTGAAAATCAAAGATGTAAACATCACTAGCAGCAATGCTAAGAGGTGCAGTCAGATCAAATACCTTTCCACTGATTATATCTTTTCCTGATTTTTGGTTTAATACCTCATAATATTTATCAAGTTCCACAGTCTTGTCTTCACCAGAGCCATTCATTATCAGCACCACAGATTTATCGCCCAAACGTCTCTCCAAGACATAAATACCATCAAGTGGAGCATAATGCATCAAGCTACCTTTGGCGATCACCTCATTGCCTTTTCTCCATTTCAATAGTTTTTGAGTAAAGTCAAAAGCTTGATTTTGTTTCGCATCACGACCAGCCTTTGTGAATGCATTCTTGGCATCACCTGTCCAGCCTCCGGGGAAGTCTTTACGCAAGTTGCCATCGCCTTCTTTTTTGTCGGCAGGCATCAATATTTCTGTTCCATAATACAGTTGAGGAATACCTCTAGTGGTCAGAAGAAACGATAGAGCTTGCTTATATCTGTTAAAGTTGTTGGTTTGCTCTTCGTTCAAGAAAAAACGAGAAGTATCATGATTGTCCAAAAACACCAACGTATTCATTGGATCAGCATATACAAAATCTTGTGCCAACACCTCATACAACCTCATCAAGCCGTCTTCCCAATTTGTATTCTGATCGAAAGCTTGCGACATGGCCCCCATCAATGGGAAATCCATCACGGTTCGCAGGTTCGAGTTTTTGGGAGCTGACAATTTGCTATCTTTTTGCCAATAAGCAATGGCAGGAGTATTGCCATACCAAGTTTCACCCACGATGTTGAAATCCGGATATTCATTTGTCACCTCAGCGCACCAACGAGACATCATATCGAAGTCGGCATAAGGATGCGTATCTTGACGAATACCATTTAGCCCTGCATACTCTATCCACCAGATACTTGTCTGAATCAGATATCTTTCCACATGGCGATTTCTATGATTAAGGTCAGGCATCGACTCTACAAACCATCCATCAAGTGCCCACTTCTTGTCAAACTTGCTAACATAAGGGTCGTATTGAGTAGTGGTTTTATAAGAAGTTTGTACATACCCATCCGAGTAGTTGAACCAGTCACTCGATGGTCTGTCAGTAAAGAAATGATGACTGCTGCCACAGTGATTGAAAATCATATCCATCACCAGTTTTAGCCCTTTGGCACGCGCCTTGTCTGCAAGCTCTACAAACTCTTCGTTTGTTCCAAATCGTCTATCTACTTTATAATAGTCTGTAACTGCATAGCCATGATACGAACCTTCTGGCACGTCATTTTCTTGTGTAGGGTTGAGCCAAATAGCAGTCATTCCCAAGTCAGCAATATAATCCAGATTGTTGATAATACCCCTCAAGTCTCCCCCATGACGAGCATATTGATCGTTTCTGTCCAGTTCGGATGATCTCATGCCTTCGATTACATCATTGCTAGTATCTCCATTTGCAAAACGATCCGGCATAATTAGATACAACACATCACTTGTATTGAATCCTTCTCGTTGAGCTGAGTTTTCTTTTCTTTGTTTCAACTCATAAGGAATCACTTTTTTCTTTTTCCCTTGGGTCAAGGTAATGTCAAATTTTTCAACAGTGGCATTGCTCAAGTCTAGATAGAGCACTAAATAATTCGCACTCTCTAGCTGAACGACCTCTCTGAGAATGACATCTTCCGAACTGATAGACACTTGGCTATCTTTTATATCCTTACCATAAAGCATCACTTGCAGACTAGGGTTTTTCATCCCTGCCCACCAAAATGCAGGCTCCACAGTTTTGACTTCAAAAGCATATCCTTGTATTGCAAAGAATATGCAAAGAGCTATCAAATAATATTTTTTCATTTTCTGTTTCATTTTTGTCAATGGCAAACTAAGCTCCAAGATCAATTTAATCATCAAAAAAATCAATCGAAGGAGCTTAGCGACCTATTCGCGTCTAACCGCAAATTATTTTTCTACAATGCTTATCGCATACCCACCCGCAGGTGCTAATTTTTGAGTCAGTTTAGACTTGCTAGTGATCGTTTTTTTGCTGATCACATAAGCTTGAGGGTTCGTTTTGTAATGAGCATCTTTAGCATCAGCATAGATCGTTGCCTCATATTTTTTGCCCGGCTCCAAGAAGTCGAATGCAATTTTAGATTCATATCCATTTTCGCTACAAACACTACCTACAAACCAACGGTTACCACCTTTTTCTTTTCTAGCCACAGTCACATAGTCACCCGGTTCAGCTTCTAGATAGATACTTTCGTCCCAATCGATAGCCACATCCTTGATGAATTGGAATGCATCCAAAAATCTATCATAGTTTTCAGGAATATCAGCAGCCATTTGCAATGGGCTATACATTGTTACGTACAATGCCAATTGATTAGCCAAAGTAGTGTTAACATGCGAGCCGTTGCCTGGATTCAATTTACTGATATCCATTTCAAAGATACCCGGAGTATAGTCCATTGGACCACCAATCTGACGAGTAAATGGCAATACAGTAGTATGGAAAGGTTTGTTACCTCCAAACGCCTCGTATTCAGTTCCACGAGCAGATTCGTTACCGATCAAGTTTGGCCATGTACGGAACACCCCTGTAGGACGTACAGCCTCATGAGCATTTACCATGATTTTATAATCAGCAGCCTTTTCAAAAGCATACTGATAGTGATTCACAGCCCATTGGCTATAGTGATGCTCTCCACGAGGAATAATATTTCCTACGTATCCACTTTTCACCGAGCTGTAGCCATTGTCTACCATAAATTGGTAAGCTGCATCCATATGACGCTCATAGTTGCGCAACGAACCAGAAGTTTCGTGATGCATCATCATTTTTATGCCTTTGCTTTTTGCATATTCTTTCACAGCCTTAACATCAAAGTCAGGATATGGAGTTACAAAATCGAAAACATAATCTTTAGAACGAGCGAACCAATCTTCCCAACCTTCATTCCAACCTTCTACCAACAATGCATCGAAGCCGTGTTTAGAAGCATAGTCAATATATCTTTTCACATTTTCAGTCGTAGCACCATGTTTTCCATTAGGTTTTGTTTTAGTATAATCTGTTACACCTAATTGTACTCCATTCAATTCGTCTGTATACTGCCATGTACTTTTTCCGGTGATCATCTCCCACCATACACCCATATATTTCACAGGCTTGATCCATGAAGTATCTTCAATCTTACATGGGTCATTCAAGTTCAGTGTGATATTTGAAGCCAATATTTCACGAGCATCATTGCTCACAATCACAGTTCTCCAAGGAGAAGTGGTAGGAGCTTGCATATATCCTTTATCCCCCACTGCGTCAGGTGTAAGATGAGCATTGAAAGTCATTGTTTTGTCATCAAGATCAAGATGCATTGCAGGGAAATTGATCAAAGCAGCTTCGTGCAAGTTGATATAAATACCATCATCGCTCTTCAATTGTAGTGCTGTTTGCACCCCTGTAGCCGAGAATGGAGTTTGTGACGTATTAGGCGTAATGGCTTCCTTCATCAGTCCTCTGATTTCAGAAAGTTTTGACACCATATAGTCATACTCTTGCGTATCATAGTCGCCCGGTATCCACCAAGCTTTGTGGTCACCATGCATCGCAAATTGAGTTTTTTCTTCTTTGATCACGAAGTAAGTCAGATTCTTTTGGTCTTTGAATTCATATCTGAATCCCAGTCCATCATCGAACAAACGAAAGCGAATCATCATTTCACGATCAGTCGCTTTTTGATCCAATGTTACTAGCAATTCGTTGTAATGGTTACGAATATCTTTTGTTTCGCCCCATACAGGTTGCCATGTTTCGTCGAAAGTAGCCGTTTTAGTATTCACTACTGTAAACCCATCATAAAGAGAAGTCAACTTGTTATTGAAATCTGCATCAGCTTTTGGCGCAAAATCGTCAAAACTTGCCGGCGCACCATCAATACTTCGTTTCAACTCAAAACCTAGTTTACTTGGTTTTACTACTTCAGTTCCTTTATATACCAAATTATATGTTGGCTCACCCTTTGCCGACAATGAGAACTTCATCGTCAGATTTCCATCCGGTGATTTTAATTCTTGTGCCGAAAGCATCGCAAACGATAGTACGACACCAAACAGCATTAACAATCCTCTTTTAATCATGTCTTAAATTCTTTTAGATTAATCTCACTCTTTTAAGAAAAGAGGGCTGGCAGACAACCTCTGACAGCCCTCTCTGTCTCAAGCTAATAATTTTGTTGTTTAATTATTTTACTTTGCAGGCAAAGCCGATGTAGGTATAATAACATAGTGACCTGTTAAAGAGTTGAATGACACAAAGTACTCTCCAGCATCATCAATTGGGATATTAGCATCACCTCCAGTAATACCAAACGGAAAGTCTGGAGTATCATCACCCCAAGAAGTATCCCATTTGCTATTAGCTCTAAATTTTAGTTCTCCTGCTTGCAAGTCGATCTTAGTAATCACCCAAACGTGCTCAGCCACCTTAGTCATTTTTACATCTTCATCCCATCCTTTAACTGCCGTTCCGATAATACCTATTGCATTGTAGGTTTTTATTTCTCCTTCATACTTAGTCACAGCTAGACTTAGATCATCTAAATCGACAGCTATGGTGTAAACTCCTGAAGTTTCTGGTCCAGGGCCATCACCTCCTCCATTTTCAGGTACTAATGTATTACCAGAAACACCATAAGTAGTATCCCAGTCTCCTGCTATTGTAGGGAATTTCATTCCACCATTACCAGGCAAATATGCTGTATAAGTATACTTCTTATCTATACCCAAACTGTGGTCTGAGAATAACACTTGTAAATCTCCACCTATCGCAGCCTTATTATTATCCCATCCTACAACAGCATTACCTACTACATATAGAACAGGTTTTGGCTTAGGATCAGGATAAGGCGTAAACTTAAATTCCACAGGTTCGGAAAATATAGCCGACAACTCTCCTGTTGTTCCTAGATATGCTTTAACAGCCAAATAGAAAGTCATTTCTTCCATCTCGTCCGGAATAGCATTTTCTGGCAATAGAGCCTGCACTGCATTGTTTAGCAAGCCATATTTCACATTCTGAGGCTTTCCATATAGAGACTTTGTATACACCACTACCTCTTGTGCATTACTCAAATCTTGCTTATCAGCAATCACTATTTGGTAGTTGATTTCTGATTCTATGCCAAAGTTTGCAGCTGTCCACTCCCAAGTTCCGGCTAACTCATCGTGATTCTTCTTAGTGACAACGATGTCATCCTTTAAGTCTGTTTTCAGAGTAGACTTCACCAAGTCTTTATCACTCAACTTCGTATAATTATCCTCATCATCACAAGCCATAAAAGCAAAGAGAGAGATTAGCAGAAGTGCAATTATATTTAATCGTTTCATAATAATCTTTTTTAAGGGTTAATTAGTTTTTTTCTGCTACAGCACCACTACCATAACCTGGATTTTGCTTCAAGTTGCCATTAGTAGCTAAGTCATCTGTAGGAATAGGATAGATTTTGAAGTGATCTTCAACAGCCTTACCTGCTTTAGCTCCACCTTTCCATTCCCATACATATTTGTCTCCCGTAAATTTACCATGACGGATAAGATCGGTACGACGTTGGGCTTCGAATAAAAACTCACGTCCCTTTTCATCCAAAATAAAATCAGTTGTCAACTGAGAAGCTGTAATTGGAGCTTTCGATTTATCTGAATATGCACGTTCTCTCACTTTGTTCACTAACTGCAACGCTTTTGCTTGGTCTCCAGCAGATGGATCTCTAACAACAGCCTCTGCATAGGTCAAATAAACCTCAGCTAGACGAAATAGAGGGAAATCAACAAAAACGATATTTGTTCCTCCCGGAGGCAAACTTCCATCTTTCTTTCTGTTATAGAATTTCACGATAGGGATACCGTTATTTTCATAAGATGTTACATCAGTAATCTCATTTTGGGTCGTTTTATCAGTTCTTACAGTAGCTTTTCTGGCATCAAGGGCAAAATTAGTTTGCTTCTCGAATGTAGTAAGCACATCTTTACGCGCTCTGTTTCCTTGCCATGCACCCACACTGTTTACTGCATCTTGCAACGCTGATGGCACAGTGCTAGCAATGAGGAATGTCATTCCTCCCCATGTTTGTGTATCAGGTCCCATGTATCTGATTGGGAAAATCATCTCTTTCGATTTATCGTTGTCAACATTAAACATGTTAGCAAACACAGGCTCTAGTTCATAACCAGCACCCATTACTTTTTCAGCATATTGAGCACTTTCTTTATATTTAGCTGTTCCGGTATAAACCTCAGCATTCAGATAAAGACGTGAAAGCAAAGTCCATGCAGCAGCTTTAGTCACACGACCATAATATTGATTGTGATAGCCAATAAAAGGATCAAGAAGTTCGGTTTCGATTGCTTTCAGCTCGGCTTCGATGTAAGCAAACAGATCATTTCCTTGTATTTGTTCAGCCTTGATTCCGATGGATGATTCTTCAGTAACGAATGGCACATTTCTGAACAAGTCTAGCAAATAATAGTATGCTAAAGCTCTCATAAAACGAGCATCTGCTCTCAACACATTCACCTCAGCCTTAGTTGCATCATTCATGCCTCTTGACGATAGTTTGCCATCAGTAGTTTCACGTAAAAACTCATTAGACAATCCTACTTGATAGAACAAACGATAGTACATCCCTTTAAGGAATACGTTATCAGGAGTCCAAGTTATATTGTTGAAATCAGGAATACCTTTATCATTCCACACACAGTGTGCTTCGTCAGTAGGAAGTTCTTGCACATTCCAAAGACCTCTAAGGAACGATGCTTGGCTACCACCATCAACACCTGCTACGTCTGAATCACCATCTCCACCAGCATTCCCCGAAATTGCCAATCCAGCATAGATTTTTGCAACTCCCATTTCATAGGAAGCCAATTTGTCATCATAGACCTGATCAGCTGTTTTATTCAGATCATCATTAGGCGTTCTATCCAAGTCGTCAAGACATGAAACAAACATGAGTGTGCCCAACGACAACAAAACTGCATATAATATATATTTATAATTTTTCATGATTATTCTTATTTGTTATTGACACTTAAAATTTAAGATTCAATCCAATCATATATGTACGAGGATGAGGATAGATGTTATTATCAATACCTTCAGTTTGATCAGTTGAACTACCAGAGAATTCAGGATCTAGCCCATCATATTTAGTAATAACAAACGGATTAGAAACAGTGAAGTAAAGTCTGGCTCCTTGTATGAATTTATATGGTTTGAAGTTATATCCCAAAGTGATATTATCCATCTTCAAGAATGATCCTTTTTGCACATAATAGCTCGACAGATAGTTCGCATTTTGGAAATTTGTTCCAATTGCAGAACTTAGTCTATTTTTCAAGAATCCAGATTGATCATACATTTGAGAACCTCCATAAGCTTCTCGATTTGCCTGCACATTGTTGTAGATGTAATTATTGATGCTTGCATGCATAGCAAATCCTAAATCCCAACTCTTATAATTCACCTGAGAAGACAATCCCATCGTTACATCTGGCGCAGATTTTTTATAAGCAATTAAGTCATCTTCATTGATCACGCCATTGCCATCTTGATCCACATAGGCACCTTCGATAGGCTTGCCATTGGAATCATAAATTTGCTCATATACATAGAATGCATTGTGAGGTTTACCTACTTGGTGAATCAGTACTCTATTTCCTGTTCCTCCTGTTATACCTCCATGAATAAGGCCTTTAAAGCTCTTATTACCTGCATCAGCCCCCAAATCTTTGATTTCGCTCTTGTTGTAAGCTACGTTGTAGCTGATCATCCAAGTTAGATCTTTGGTTTCTATTGCATTTGCTGTTAATGAAAACTCAACACCTCTGTTAGTCATCTCACCTTGGTTGGTGATCATTTCGTTACTAAAGTTAGCACCGGCAGGTATCGAAACTCTTGTAAGCATATTATTGGTCTTACGGTGATAAACATCCAAAGCACCACGAATACGATTACCTAAGAATCCATAATCAACACCAATGTTATACGTTGCTGTTTCTTCCCATTTACGATCTGGGTTATAAGCTGCTGGACGCAACAGTTGGTGATATTGATCACCGAAGTAATATCCTGCACCTGCTTTACTATAGTTGTAGTATGCACTGTACCCATACATGTCATCATACTCCGAACCTAAATCTTGTTGTCCTGTGATACCATATCCCAAACGAAGTTTCAGATCTGACATCGTAGACTGATTTTTCATAAACCCTTCATCTGTCACTCTCCAAGCCAAAGCCACTGATGGGAACAATCCCCAACGGTTGTCTTTTGAGAAACGAGACGAACCATCGTTACGTAGTGTTGCAGTCAACAAATAACGGCTATCGAATGAGTAGTTGAAACGACCGAAGAATGAGATCAATTGATAATCAAGATTTTTTGAATCTCCATCTTTATAGCTCCCCTTTCCTTGGTTTGCAGCTTCTTCTCTTGAGAAAGGATATTTGTTTCTTTCTGTTTGGTAGAAGTATTGCCAAGAATAACCAGCCATTACATCAAAGTGGTGTTTACCCAAATCTTTGTTATAGTTTAAGTAGAAATCCATCAATTGATTTCTCTTATATTGTTCATAGGTTTTATTTTCACCCCAACCTTTTTTGTTGTCTCCCCAAGTATAACTCATTGGCGAGTTATCTGCTACCATATTTTGCCCATAACTTCTAGAGAAGTCATATGCTAAGTTCAAGTTGGCTCTTAACTCTGGCAACCAATGAAGTTTATAGTCTAACTGTAAATTACCTATACTTCTCTTCACTTCCGATTTGTCATGCTTTTGCTTCAAGATGGCCAAAGGATTAGACAAACCTATGTCGATAGGTTTACCATCTGCCTTCAAAGACATATAATACCCATTTCCATAAGGAGAATTGTCCACATACACTGGTTGTGTTGGGTCAAACTCTGTTGCTGCTCCAACTGCTCCAGTATCAGCAAATCTGTTTTTCATATACAATCCTTTAACATTGAATTGCACACTAAGCATATGATCAAAAAACTTAGGGCTCAAGTTCAACGCCAAAGTAGATCTTTCCATATTTGATGTTTTTAGAATACCATTCTCGTTGGTATATCCATAAGACACCCGATAAGGGAGAACTTTTTGAGCCACTCCACCCACACTGATATTATGGTCAGTGCTATAAGATGTTCTAAAAATCTCATCTTGCCAATCGGTGCTTGCTTTTCCTAATGCTTGTGCAGCTTTGCTGTCTGCTCCGTGTTTGTCAATAACAAATTGTCTGAATGTATCTCCACTCATCACATCCAAAGACTTAACTTTGGTATGGATGGCCATCGATCCATTATAAGCGATCTGAGCTTTACCTGTTTTCCCTTTTTTGGTAGTAATGATCACAACCCCGTTAGAGGCTCTAGATCCATAGATTGCCGTAGCTGAAGCATCCTTAAGAACAGTGAAGCTCTCAATATCTGCCGCATTGATAGTAGACAAAGGATTGCCCATTCCGCTTACAGACTTATTGTCAATAGGCATTCCATCAATAATATAAAGAGGGTCGTTACTAGCATTCATAGAGGATCCTCCACGAATACGAACACTGGCTCCTGCACCTGGTGCACCACCGGCACTTACTACATTAACACCAGCTATTTTTCCAACTAATAGGTCTGTTGTTGACGAAGACAGCCCTTTATTCAGTTCGTCTGCCTTCAATGTTGTGATAGATCCGGTAAGATCATTTTTCTTTACACTACCGTATCCGATAACAACCACCTCGTCTAACAATTCTGTGTCTTCTGACAGCATAATAGTCATGTTAGGTGATACGGCTACTTCTTTTGAGTTATATCCTACAAAGGACACAACAAGCACGGCGTCACTTGGAGCCTTCAAGCTAAAACGCCCATCCAAGTCTGTACTTGCTCCTTTTGTTGTACCTTTAATAACGACATTAGCCCCCACAACAGGTCCTAAATCGTCTTGTACAACACCTTTCACATCGATTGTTGCACCTCCTTGGGCCAACACACTGATAGAAAAAAACAGCCCCATAATAATTGGGACAAACGTCTTAATCCATTTTACGATAAATGATTTCTTCATGGTTAAATACTAATAGGTTTGTTTTTTTAACTTAATAATTCCTTAAAATTCTTCTGTGCCACTTGACTCAAGTTACTAAAAAAGTTTTACATTTCACAACTTTTGTTAACTGATCTCGTTTCACATTATATAAGAAATTATCTAATTCATGCTTTAGATAGATTAAAATCCTAATAACACAAACATAGACATCCTACTCTAGAAAGTCCAGAGCTAGTAAATAAAGAAGTAAACACATAAAAAATACACTGCGCTGAATTAGAGCAACATACAAACAAAAGAAAAGAACAAAAAGTAAACTTTTAGATTTTAATTATACAGCAAATCAAAGGCTAAGTAAGCCAATTTGTGTTAATTTTTGAGGAAATTCTTCCTTAGAGATGGCTAATTTATGCCTGATTTTGAATCTGTAATTGTAAATTGTCTGTGGAGAATAACGCAATAATTTCGCAATTTTAACACTGTCATTAATCCCTAATCTAATCAATGCAAAAATTCGCAACTCAGGAGTTAACAATTCACCTTCTTTTGGTTCAATTTTATTTCCCTCCAAAAGCATCTCATTAAAGTCTTCTACAAACGAAGGAAATAGATTTAAAAATATAGTGTCAAAGTTTTTATAAAACTCTTTTTGTTCATCTGCTACAAGCGAAGAAGAGCTTGTCATCTTGTTTAGATCTTCAATCTGTCCCGTTTTGATTTTACGATTGACCGTCACTCTATAATTCTCCAATTTATCGATATAAGAAGAGCAAATATTAAACAAATAGCCGATATACTCTTCCTTAATCAAATTAGCATCTTTCAGTTCCGAATTTGTGGCATTAAGCCTTCCATTCATATCCTTTAGATCAACATTCATCTTCTTTTGATACTTACGGATAGAAGACAAAGCCTTCACCTGACGATAGAGATAAATAAGTGTTGCCAACAAGATGAGTGCTAAAACAACAGCAATAATTGAGATTCTGAGAAGCCTTGTTTTCTCCTGCTTCATCTTGATGTCATAAGTCTTATTGATGATGGGTAGCATTCTGGAAATCTCTAATGCACGAAGTCTCGCATTAGAGAAAATAGCATCTTCCATCGATGTTTTCACATAAAGATATGCGCGATCGATGTCACCTTCTGCAAAGAGAATAATTGCCAATTCTTGCAAAGAGATATACTCTTTGACTCCCGATTTTAAGTCAGCAATGGCAGATTCAGCCAAGTATATCTTCTCTTTAGTAGGCTCTCCCATATGCTTATAGATCTCTGACATGGTATAAGTCACCATGGCTCGTTGGCGATTGAGCTTATAAGCTTCGTCCATAAAGTGGAGTGCCTTATCATATTCACCAAGCATAATATTTTTGGTGCTATTCACCAAATAGAAGTCTATATCGCTGGGTGGAGTTATGGAAAGAATAGAGTCTTTATAGTTATAAATAAAGGTATTATACCTCGTCTTATCCTGATCCGAAACAGAATAATCTCTCATCAGAATATAAAGAGAATGATAAAGATGCCAGAAATAACCAATATCATACTGTGCTAGATCTTCTTCACGAATATAATCTA
The DNA here is from genome assembly GCA_937995835.1 of uncultured Dysgonomonas sp. GTDB lineage: Bacteria > Bacteroidota > Bacteroidia > Bacteroidales > Dysgonomonadaceae > Dysgonomonas. The sequence goes on from CALKIV010000043.1 coordinate 33,794, forward strand.
GAATTTCAAACGTCTCTTTATACATCCCAATGGTGCGAAGAGCCGCTGCCATATTCATATTCGCTTTAGCGATGAATTCGGGCTTTTTGAGCTTATGGGCAATATCTATTCGCTGCTGAGCGATCAGCAGAGCCGAGTCTAACTGATAGTTTCCATACAGTAAAAATATCTTTTCAGTCAGATTAAATCGTTGTTCCTCAACAGTGGTATATTCCAGTTCTTTCTTCAATGATGAAATCAATTGCTCCTTCCTCTCCGTATAGTCTGATCGATATTCAATAGTACGATCCAAGACCTGCAACAAAGAATCTAAGCGAGCAATGTCATTAGCACTAACACCTAGCGCTACACTCAAAAAAAATAGAAAAATTACACCTCTATTGAAGCTCATCATATAAGCATATTCTGAATTAAGTTCGAATTATTTATTCATCTCTCTCAGCTTGATCCTTGTCAACACCTGTTTGGTATTCAATGGAAAATCAGCGTCCAACATCCAAGCAAAGAAACTTGGCTCTGTTTTTAACACTTCCACAACCGATCTGCCCCTATGTTTCCCGAAGTTGAAAACCTCAACTCCTTCATCGTTAAGAATAATACGTCCGGCTAAGTCCACATTATTATTGTGCGACGAGAACTCTTTCGACAAAAACTCAATGTCATTTTCCAAATCAGGATACATTGCCAACTGTCCTTTTAGCACTTCATAGGTTGCTTTTGTGTCTGCTTCTGCAGAGTGTGCATCAGTCAAATCCTTTCCACAATAGAACTTCAATGCAGCCTCTAGTGTTCTCTGCTCTTTCTTGTGAAAGATAATCTGCACATCCACCATTTTACGCTTACTAAAATCGAAATCGATGCCAGCTCTGAGAAACTCCTCAGCCAACAGTGGAACATCAAAACGGCTAGAATTAAAACCTGCGATATCACAGCCTTCCATGAAGTTGGCTAAGGACTTAGCTACTTGCTTAAAGGTTGGTTCATCTTTCACATCCTCGTCTGTTATTCCATGTACTGCCGTTGAAGCAGGAGGAATAGGCATTTCGGGGTTCACTCTCCTCGTTCTGGTTTCTTCTTTCCCTCCGGGGTGCACCTTAAGTACTGATATTTCTACGATTCTATCCTTAGCTGTATCCGTTCCTGTTGTTTCCAAGTCGAAAAAGACAAGCGGATTGCGTAAATTGAGTTCCATTTTTTGTATAATATTTTTTAAAGAAAAAGCTTTATCACTATCTGATTTCCGATTAGTGATAAAGCTCTTATATATGTATATATAATTTAAGACTTAATCATTTAACATCATCGGCATGAGCAACATCAACAAATCTTCATCTTCCTCATTTTCCGTAGGCATAATCAAACCTGCCCTTGATGGATCAGAAAGTTCTAATGAGATTTCTCCTGATGGTATATTACCCAAAATATCAATCAAGAAGTTGGACTTAAAGCCAATGCTCATCGGAGTACCTGAGTAGTCACATGGCATCGTTTCTTCAGCAGCTGTAGAGAAATCGATGTCTTGTGCCGAGATGATAATATCCTTATCAGAGAGTTGCATTCTGATCAAATTGCTCGATGAATTAGAGAAAACAGAAACACGTTTCAAAGCATTTAAGAAAGCCTGTCTATCTAATGTTACCTTATTCACATTATTATCAGGAATAACTGAGTTATAGTTAGGATAACGTCCTTCGATAAAGCGACAAGTCATGATGTAGCTTGCCATCTTGATATAAGCATTATTTTCGTCAAAGGTCAACTCCACTTGCTCCGTTTCCTTAGGTAGGATAGCACGCAAAAGGTTCGCAGGTTTCTTTGGTAAAATGAAAGAAGCTCTTTCCGTTCCCTTCACCGCAGATGTTTTATATCTAACCAATTTATGACCATCAGAAGCCACAAAAGTAAGATCGTCTGTTGTGATGTCAAAAAACACTCCATTCATAACGGGACGTAGTTCATCATCAGCACTGGCAAAAAGAGAACGATTGATTCCTGAGAAAAGAACCATCGGATCAATGGAAAGTGTCATTCCCTGATCGCTCATCTTTTTAGGTTGAGGATAGTCATCTCCGTTTTGGCTTACAAAGTTATATTTACCATTATGGAAATAAATAAATGTATCCAGATTTTCGTTGTTAATTTCAAAGGTCAATGGTTGTTCAGGAAGCTCCTTCAAAGGGTCTAACAGATTTTTTGCATCAATTGCAAATTTCCCTTCTCCTTCAACCTCGTTTAACTCGATAGACGTTTCTAATCGGGTTTCTGTATCAGATGCCGTCAACAACAAAGAATTTCCTTTTAGCTCCAAAAGGAAGCAATCTAATATTGGCAAAGTATTCTTTGAACTTATAACCTTACTGATTGCCTGTAAATGACTTAGCAGAGCTGTGCTGGATACAACAAATCTCATATATTGGTATTTTTATATTGTTCTAGATTATCGAAACAAATATAGAGAAAATTTGTTTTTGAAACAAAAGATAGGAACCTTAATAATTTGCAACACTATGGTTAAGTTCCTTTTTTTTACTAATATTGTATAAATATTAAGTTTACTGAAACTTTACACCAAATAAAAGTAAATTGCACTACGATATGAAAACCTTATCTGTAATAGTCCCTTGTTTTAATGAAGAAGCTGTCATCGAAGAGTTTTACAATAGAACCAAATCCGTTTTAAACAAACTAACTGACATCAAATCGTATATCGTCTTCATCAACGATGGGAGTAGAGATAGTAGTCCTTTCAAGCTGAATCAAATAGCAGAAAAAGATGAGTTGGTCAGAGTTATCCATTTCTCACGTAACTTTGGTCACCAACCCGCAGTTACAGCAGGCTTAAACACCTGCGACACAGACTATGCCGTGATCATTGACGCTGACCTACAAGACCCACCGGAGTTGATTCCGGACTTATTAAAAACGATGGAAGAGGAACAAGCAAGTGTGGTCTATTGTGTAAGAAAAAAACGTGATGGCGAAACTTTCTTTAAAAAGTTTACAGCAAACATGTTTTACAGGACAATGAACAGAATGTCTGAAGTGGAATTTCCTAGAGATACAGGAGATTTTCGCCTAATAGACAAAAAAGCGATAAAAGCATTTAATTCTTTGAAGGAAAGAGGTAAATATATCAGAGGTTTAGTTTCTTGGATTGGCTATAAACAAGTTCCGTTTTTTTATGATCGAGATGCTCGTTTTGCAGGGGAAACAAAATATCCTTTGAAGCGAATGCTGAAATTTGCCAAAACAGCCATGCTCTACTTTTCCACCAAACCACTAAAAATAGCTATCACCTTGGGAGTACTTGCTTGCCTCATCGGTTGTTTTTATGCCTTGTGGGTATGGTTAGGACACTGGTTTGGTTTCACCAATGCACAAACAGGATGGTCGTCCACTGTAATGTTGATTGTGTTTTTTGGAGGCGTACAACTTCTCACCATTGGCGTACTTGGGCAATACATTGGAGTATTGTTTGACGAAGTAAAAGGCAGACCAGAATACATCATCGGAGAAATGATCAATTTTGAAGAAACATCCAATTAGATAAAACAATCAGGGGAAGCACTTCAAAGAAGCGTTCCCCCCAATTTTTTTCTAACCTTTTATTTTGGAATTTATCCTCGTCTGATTCTGATCTGAATGGCATTTTCTATCGGCTTGTCGCTAACCAAGATAACATAGCCTCCCCCTCCAGCACCACTGATTTTCCAACCATAAACATCATCTTTATACCGATTGATCACCTCCCAAATATCATCTGAAACCATATTGGGAAAGAGTGAAATTTGAGCATAAAAACTGTCTGTTATACTTTTTCCAAAAGACAGGATATCTTTCTTTTGCACAGCACTCCAAGTTGCAACAGCCGCTTCGCTCAATGCTTTAGCACCTTCTTTCTTCAAATTAGCTCCTTCGTAAACGTCAAAATCATCTTTTCTCGGATAAAGGGGTACAAGCCAAAGGTGACTCTCAATCCAGCTCAACGTTTCTTCATCATCAAGGCTTTCGATCTTGTCTGGCCAAAAGGCTCCCGTATAATCAAGCTTATTCAGACCCGGCATCACAATACCTATGGCATCCTGAGAACCACTGACATATTTCGTCCCCGGAGGATTCTCGAAACAGAATAGTGTTTGAGCCAGTTTTTCTTTATCACCTTCCGGAATATCCACTTGCCAAAGCTCCACTGCTTTTTTTCGTGAACTTGTAGACATGCCACTTCTATCGTTAAATTCATAATCCGGCTCGATAGAAATCGTCAACACCGGTCCATGATGCAATGAGCCGATATGTGGCTGATCCAGCCAACCTCCCGCCAAGTCTATACGATAAGGAATTCTACACTCGCTTCTCAAAGCAGTAGTAGAACGCACAGGCAAGCCTACATGTGGCACTCGGTTGCTAACAACATACTCCATGCCCAAGGCCTTACACAGTCGTTCTTTCAAAGGACTATGCCCGTCTGAATTGACAAAGAAGATATCTGGTTTCAACGCTTTAATTTCTTCCTCAAAGTCTATGATTCCATCCCCTTGATTGATCCAAGCGTCTTTTACAACCTTCAAAGCCTTAACCATGTAAAGTCTTTCCTGATCGCTATTGATTGTCTTTCTCGACTTCAAACTTTCTATTGTTTTGTCTGAACCGATACCAACATACAAATCTCCATAAGTTGCTGCTTCTTCAAAAAAAGCCACATGACCACTATGCAGCATGTCATAGCATCCACTTACAAAAACTTTTTTCTTCATAGCACCTCCCTTATTTTACATTGATTAAGCTACCCTTTTGCCTTAATATGCTCTTGCAAAAGCCACTCTTTGTGTAGATGGCTTACCAGTCACCATACATTTGCCTGGAGTTTTATCTCCCTCAAGAGGGATGCAACGGATAGTTGCTTTCGTGTCAATCTTCACTTGCTCTTCTGTTTCAGGAGTTCCATCCCAGTGAGCCATCACAAAGCCTCCTTTTTCGATCTGTACTTTAAACTCGTCATAAGTATCAACGCTAACAGTTGTCTGCGCTCTAAAATCAAAGGCTTTCTTATATATATTTTCTTGAATATCATCCAAAAGAGACTTGATATATTGATCAATTCCCTCCAGAGATACTGTTTCTTTTGTCAATGTATCGCGTCGAGCAACTTCCACTGTTCCGTTTTCAAGATCACGAGCTCCCATAGCTAAGCGCACAGGCACACCTTTCAACTCATACTCAGCAAATTTCCATCCCGGTTTTTTATTGTCTGAGTTATCATATTTCACGCTGATACCCAAAGCCTTTAATGCTTTTGTCATTTCAGCTACTTTTTCATTGATTGCATTCAATTGCTCCTCACCCTTATAGATAGGAACAATCACCACTTGAAATGGAGCCAATTTTGGAGGAAGCACCAGACCATTATCATCCGAGTGAGCCATTACCAAAGCTCCCATCAGACGAGTAGACACCCCCCAAGAGGTAGCCCACACATAATCTTCTTTTCCTTCCTTGTCGGCAAATTTAACATCAAAAGCTTTAGCAAAATTTTGCCCTAAGAAGTGTGACGTACCGGATTGAAGTGCTTTTCCATCTTGCATCATAGCTTCGATAGTGTATGTATCTACTGCACCAGCAAAACGCTCTGTAGCAGATTTCACTCCTTTTAGTACAGGCATTGCCATATATTTTTCTGCAAATTCCGCATACACATCTAGCATCTGACGAGCCTCTGCTACAGCCTCATCCTTGGTAGCATGAGCCGTATGCCCTTCTTGCCATAAAAATTCTGCCGTGCGAAGAAACAAACGAGTACGCATTTCCCAACGCACAACATTAGCCCACTGATTACACAAAATAGGCAAGTCTCTATAAGATTGGATCCAGTTGCGATAAGTGTTCCAAATAATTGTTTCTGATGTAGGGCGAACAATAAGTTCTTCCTCTAGCTTTGCTTCTGGATCCACAATCACACCTTTACCTTCTGGATCATTTTTCAGACGATAATGTGTTACCACTGCGCACTCTTTGGCAAAACCCTCAACGTGATCTGCTTCTTTACTCAAAAAAGATTTCGGAATAAAAAGAGGGAAATAAGCATTCACATGCCCTGTTTCTTTAAACATATCATCCAACTGACGTTGCATTTTCTCCCAAATAGCATATCCATAAGGTTTTATCACCATACAGCCACGTACAGCTGATGTTTCGGCCAAGTCTGCCTTTATCACCAAATCTTGATACCACTGATTGTAATCTTCACTCCTAGAGGTTAAATCTTTTAATCCTTTTGCCATATCTTTTTATAAGTAAATTTCAAAAATATTGAACTCACATTGAGTTTATTAAACCATCTTTATATCACCGTAAATACATCTTACTGGATACAACTGACAAAGTTAGCAAAAGCGAATAACATAACAGCATTTAGCTGATATTTTGTATCTTTAAAAAAAATCGTAAAAAGCTCAATAATTATATGAAATATACAACTGTCCTCCTCGATTTTGACGACACACTAATCGACACCCAAGGATATGCTACAACCTGTTTACATACGCTATATAGCAAGCATCAACTAAATCAATACTTCGCCACAGAAACAGAATTTACCGACATTTACCACAAACATGTGGGAAAACTGTGGGAGGCGTATGCGTTAGGAAAAATAGACAAACAAACCTTGCTAGGCACTCGCTTTGACAAGACCTTCGAACATATTCCATCAATCACCAAAGACTTTCTTGCTGACTTGAGCAAAGACTTCATGCAACTATCCATCCAAAATGATGTTCATATTGATGGAGCAAAAGAAGTTTTGGAATATTTGAAAGGTAAATATCAGATTGCAATGCTTTCCAATGGATTTTCTGAAATGCAATATGATAAATTAGACAATGCAGGTTTTACGCTCTACTTTGATGATGTTATCCTGTCCGATGTGGTGGGAGTCAATAAACCTCATCCGGATATTTTCAATTTTGCACTCAACAAACTAGGAGTAACAGCCCAACAAACCATCATGATTGGAGACAACTATTTAGCTGACATAAAAGGAGCAATGGATAGTAATATTGATCAGATATGGTATAATCCAAAAAATGAGAAAGTGGAGACTACTCCAACCTATACCATAAGTTCATTGTACGAGATAAAGGGAATATTGTAAAATTTGTGCTTCCGTATTATTCTGTTTCTTTCTTGAAACGATTCATTATTCTGACTACCTCATCCACGTAGTTTAGAGTTTCCGTACCTCTAAAGTAGCCACTTTTGCAGACCGGATCGTTATAATATTGCGGATCTCTTTTGCGTGTAATCCACTTACGGACACTGCCATCCCAGACCTGATCATCATCGCCATACTTCTTGGCCAAAGCTCTTACATCCATAACGTGTCCTATTCCACCATTATAGGCAGCCAAAATAAACTTTAACCGTTCCTCCACATCCTCAATATCCGACAAAACCTTGTCCAGCGTGCGAATAATCTTAATAGATAAAGAGATGCTAACTTCCGGATCCATCAAATCACCTGGATCCACCCCATGATTTTGAGCCGTAGCCGGCATAATGCCCATAATCCCTGCGGCTCCTGCCCATGATACCAATCCATTTTTGAAACGAGACTCTTGGTAAGATATACTTGCCAATAATTGCCAATCGTAAGGGGTACCTTTCGCATACTGTTTAAACAAGTTATCGTAAGGAGAAATCTGTCCTTTAGACAAACCCTTAAAAAGATCAAATTCATCGGAAAAAGGCTGTTTACTTAATTCGAAATACTTTTTAGAAATGGCCGTATAAACCGGAGCTTTCACGTTTTCTGCATACCAAGCATTTAGCGTATCTGCAAGCTGCACAGAATTTTTAGTTACTGCCCACGACAAACGTTGATCAAAACTCACAGCCAAGTCGATATTTATATTCCTGAAGTATGTCTTGTTCAGTTTTCCGACGTATTCATCGGTGATAGTGTAATCAATCTCTCCATTAGCCACCATTTCGATCAAATCTTCTGTCGTCAACGAATCTTGAACATTGGTATTGATTCCTATTCCACCTCCTAATTCAGCATTCAGATTATTGAGCCTTTCATAAAACTTGCTATCCTTGGGCACTGTCACTTCTTTCCCAATAAGCTCCGTTACATCTTTAATAGACTCTTTCCCTAAATTCCTTTGCACCAAAACCTGATGCGAAACAGTATTTACTCCACAGTAGATCAATGAATCTTTTAGCTCATTGAGCACAAGGAGGGGATAAGCCACAAGGTCACCCTCCCCTTTTTCAAGCATTTCAACTAGGTGAGTTCTATTATTTGCCACCTTCACCTTCAACTCCAAATCATGATCTTTACAAAACTGCTTTGCAATATCATAATGGAAGCCCATAGGCTGTTCACGATAGAGAAAATAAGAAGTAGAGCTACTTAATGTCAAAACAGTTAGTTCCCCTACCTCTTGAATTTTCTCAAAATCGTGATATTCGGTTGCCTCACTTTCTGCCCTATTCTTTTTACAAGCTAAAACCAATCCACAGATCACCAATAGCCAGAATAGTTTCTTGAGATGTGCAGTCATAAGTTAGATAAATATTTTAGCACTAAATCCTTTTGCCAACTCATTATATTCTTTAATGATGCTATCCACCACCTCTTTTACAGTTGGGATATCTTCGATCAATGCAGCCACTTGCCCAATTTCCAGCTCACCCTCTACCAGGTCACCTTCAAAGATTCCTTTTTTGGCACGTCCTCTTCCAAGCAAAGCTCTTAATTCATCGGCAGAAGCGCCTTTATCCTCCAGATCTTGCACTTGCTTATAAAACTCATTTTTCACCAATCTGGTAGGGCTCACTTTTTTCAGAGATAAGATTGTATCACCTTCTTTCAAATCGATACACATTTCCTTAAATTCATTAGAAGCCGAACTCTCTTGCGTCAACGCAAAACGAGATCCGATCTGCACTCCTTCTGCACCAAGAGCCATTGTTGCAAGCATCCCAGCCCCTGTAGCTATCCCTCCGGCAGCAATAAATGGAGTCTTAATCGCTTTTGCCACCTGTGGGATTAAGGTCAGCGTTGTTGTTTCTTCGCGACCATTATGTCCTCCCGCCTCAAATCCTTCGGCAACAATAGCATCCACACCAGCCTCTTCACATTTTAATGCAAATTTAGAGCTGGAAACAACGTGAGCCACTTTAATACCTTCGTCTTGTAGCTTCTTTGTCCACGTTTTAGGATTCCCTGCCGAGGTGAATACAATAGGCACTTTTTCTTCTATGATAATATCTATAATCTTATCTAACTCGGGATACAGCATAGGCACATTCACCCCAAAAGGCTTATCTGTTGCCTGTTTACACTTTTGGATATGCTCTCTCAACACTTCAGGATGCATAGAACCGGCACCAATCAATCCCAATCCTCCGGCATTACTGACAGCCGATGCCAATCTCCATCCACTACACCAAACCATGCCCCCCGCTATAATCGGGTATTTTATTCCAAATAATTTTGTTATTCTATTGTTCATTCTTTTTTCAGTTTTATAAAATAGCTTTTTTCAAATATAATAAAAAAAGGAGTTGGTTCTATATAAACCAACTCCTTTTCAGATACTATATAAATAGTATATCTCTTATTTCTTCTTGTTAGAAGTAACAACACGCTTTTCTTTGATTCTAGCGCTCTTACCTCTACGTTCGCGTAGGTAGTACAATTTAGCACGACGTACTTTACCAACTTTGTTAACGGTAATTTCATCGATGAATGGAGACTCAATAGGGAAGATTCTCTCAACTCCGATATTGTCAGACATTTTACGAACAGTAAAACGTTTCTTGTTTCCGTCTCCCTGTATTTTAATTACAACTCCTCTATAAAGCTGAACACGTTCTTTGTTACCTTCAATAATACGGTAAGCAACAGTTACAGTATCACCACTTTTGAATTGAGGAAATTCTTTTCCTGTAGCGAATGCTTCTTCAGCAACTTTAATAAAATCCATGATCTTTATGGTTCTTTATGTTTATTGAAACGCAATATACACGAGTTTGTCTCGTCAGAGATTACGCCAATCGGGGTGCAAAGATAAAACTTATATATAATTTAGCAAAATATATTTCGCTAAAATCTCATTTCTTAATACAACAACTGCCTAGATTCTCAGAGAGGTACCTATCCGAAGAATGGCATTTGAACTCATATTATTCTTCTTCCTTAAGGCAGCAATACTCGTACCATAGCGTCTTGCTATTTTAGACAATGTATCTCCCCTTTTTACACGGTGATACTGTACTGATCCTTTAGTATATTTGTTAGGAGTACGGAAACTCTTTTTCGTTATTGTGTAATTATCACGATGACAAACAAAATTCTCGAAGTCAACAATATCTGTTGGATTTATAGCCATCCCCAAAAATCGGAACTCAAGATGCAAATGCGAGCCAGTTGATCGTCCGGTATTCCCCCCTAGGGCAATAGGATCTCCTGCCTTAACCACATCATCCACTTCAACCAAAAATTTTGATAAGTGCCCATAGATTGTTTCCAACCCATTATGATGTCTTACAGCCAAATAATTACCATAGCCTCGTCTTTCGAATCGTCTAATTCTCACCTTTCCATCAAAGGCAGCATAGATCGTATCTCCGGTTTGCACTTTTAGGTCTATGCCATTGTGCATACGCCTTCTTCGCATGCCAAAGTTAGAAGTTACACGCCCTTCAGTAGGCATATAAAAATTTTCTAAATTGACCTTAAAAGTATCCGGTATATTTTTCAGCGAACCATATACATGTGCATAGTCTGTATTCCAGATTCCTTCATACAAGTCATCAGCAGGGATGCCCTGTGCATTAAAAATTCTTTCTTCTTGTAGCTCTTGCAAGATAGATAAGTCTCGTTTTATCTTGATCCCATCCGCAAATGTATTTTCCTGATTAGCAATAAGACTGCTATGTCTTTGCTTATATTTTATTTCCGAACGATTGACCTGATCATCGTCCTCAGACTGTCCTTCAACATGTTGTGAAAAAGACATTGTGGGGAACAATAAGAATATTCCCAAAAGGTAAGCACAACGACGAACCGTTTTTGTCAAAATAAGATTGTGTAAAGGTGGCATATTTTCTGTTTTATACTTCATCTGATGAATACAGAGCCATAGGCTTTTTGTAAGTAAATAATTCGTTATCCGAAAAGAAGCGTTTTAGCTCCACTTCTGCCGACTCAGGGCTATCAGATGCATGTACTATATTTTCTTGCGAACTCATAGAGAAATCCCCTCTTATTGTGCCTGCGGCCGCTTCGCGACTGTTTGTCACTCCTATTAGGTTTCGCACCACATGCACAGCCTCTTTACCCTCCCAACACTGTACAATGACAGGGGTGGACATCATAGACTGCTTTACCATATTGAAAAATGGTCTTTCTTTCAGATGTGCGTAGTGTGCATTTAAGATTTCATCATCTAACTGCATCATTTTCACTCCTACTAAAAGCAAACCTTTTTTCTCTAGCCTTTTAATCACCTCTCCAATTAAGCATCGGTGAATGCAAGAAGGTTTTAAGATAACAAGTGTTTTCTCCATATATTTTTGATCTTTAAAATCATACAAAGATAAGAGATTATCCGAGAAAAATAATGCCGGTTTTCAAAACACTGCTTTAAAACAGCAAACGAAAGCTTCCAAATCCAGTCTATAACTACTCTGAGACACTTTCCATCTACTTTTATTACACTTTCAAGTTATTCTCTTATTCATTTTTAACAATAAGACACGAGCCAAAACAAGAAATCGAAGACTAGAACTGACCTAATATCACATTTTTAAAAGAAAAATCAATAGGAAAACTTTTTCAGATCTTTATTCCTAACAACAAAAACACCCTTATCTGAAACATAAATCAAAGGCGTGATCCCATCTGTAATATTTGCTCGATTTGCTTTCAAAACACTACTGACTTGAATTCCTCGTAGATAAACTTCTGCATCAGTATCGCCATCGACAGATATCTTTATTGCTTTTTTCTTAGCTTCTTTTAATTGATCTGCAGTAAAACTATCTTGCGAAAGCGTTCCAGCGAGTTTATTCATCAAGGTTTCGTTATGACGTTTAGAATCCTTTGAAAAGATAAAGTAATATCGCCCTTCAGCATCAAAAACAGCCCTACCTGCACAAAGAAGATACTTACTCTTATCTCCCAATATTTTATTCTGAACGTGCCTTTTAGTTGCCTTTAGCCAAATAGCACCAAGCGCAAAAACCAAAACATAGGGCGCTCCTCGCCAACTCCATAACAACTCATTATATGCCATATGTATCACCCCTGCCAGACCAATAAAGATCAGCAATGCCGGAGGCACAAAAGCATACTCGGTCCACCATAATGTTTTACTTAAATAATAACGCTTAAAAGCCTTATTATCTTCCAGTTTTTGATATTCAGTTGGTCTCATTTTATCTTTTTATATTTAGTTCAATCGAGCGACGTCTTTTACTCCTTTTATTCCTCTTAGTTTTTTTATCAGTTGATTCAACTTAGCTGTATTATTCAGCGTAACAACAATAGTACCATGAAAAACACCATCGTCCGAATCAATATTGATGGAACGCAAGCCAATTTCCTCCTCTTTGGAGATCAAAGAGGTTATATTATTCACAATAGAGATATCATCATTCCCCACCACTCGCAAGGGCACTGTATAATTTGTGTTTGACGCTCCACTCCAACGTGCCAAGAGTACACGATAGCCAAAACGACTAAACATATCATGTGCATTAGGGCAATTTTGGCGATGAACCTTAATCCCTTGAGTGGAAACAAAGCCAAAAATATCGTCTCCATAAATCGGATTACAACAAGTAGCTAGAGAATAATCGACCCCTGTCAGATTTTGATCCAGAATCAACTCATCCTTACTAAACTTATCGGTATCCGAACCTTTAGTTATAACGTATTTATCGGCACTAACAATAGTATGATTCTCTTGATTTTCAACTTCCTTCTTCTCTAGTTGCAAGTATTGATCTATCACATTATTAGCATCTAACGTCTCTTCGGCTATCTTAATATAGAAATCTGTTAAATTTTTGAATCCCAACTTCTTAACAAGACGCATCAACACAGCTTCTTGAACCTCTATTTTCTTATTTTTAAAACGTCTCTTCAACAGCTCTTTAGCAATTTCCACTTGCTTATTTGCCTTTTCTTTGAGGCTTTGCCTGATCTTATTACGTGCCTTAGACGAACGAACATAACCAAGCCAATCTTGCTTAGGGGTCTGATTAGGAGAGGTCACAATCTCCACCTGATCACCATTGTTCAACTGATGTTTTATTGGCACATTTCGGTTGTTCACCTTCCCCGACACACAAGTTTCGCCCACACGAGAGTGGATAGCAAAAGCAAAATCGAGTACAGTGGCTCCCTGTGGCAGCGTGTACAAGTCACCCTTAGGAGTAAAAACATAGATTTCATCGTCATAAACATCCAACTTGAAATCTGCCATTTTCTCCGATGTATCCAAGGTTTGATTCTCTAACAGCTCACGCAGATTAGTCAACCAATCATCCACCTTCGATTGGCTTTTCACTCCTTTATATTTCCAGTGAGCAGCAAAACCTTTTTCGGCTATTTCGTCCATTCGCTTTGTCCTTACTTGCACTTCCACCCATCTAGATTCGGGTCCCATCACGGTGGTGTGCAGAGACTCATACCCATTACTTTTGGGAATAGACAACCAGTCTTTCAGTCGCTTAGGATTTGGCGTATACATATCTGTTACAATAGAATACACTTGCCAACATTCTGCTTTTTCTTTCTCCAAGTCGGAGTTTAGAATAATTCGTATAGCAAAAATATCATAGATAGATTCAAAGTCTATCTGTTGCTTTTTCAACTTATTATTGATCGATGAAACGGACTTTACTCGTCCTTTCATTTCATATTTCAATCCTGTTTCTGACAGTTTTGCATGAATAGGAGCGATGAAATCCGCAATAAATTTATTACGTTTTTCCTCACTGTCCTTCAACTTTTGGAGCACAAAATCATAGGCTTCTCTATCTGTATATTTCAGGTAAAGATCCTCCATCTCCGTTTTGATAGCATATAAACCTAACTTATGAGCTAGAGGGGCATAAAGATGCTTTACTTTCATGGACAACTCTAAGCGAAACTGCTCGTTATACTTATCAATGTTTCGCATCAAGTACAATGCCTCAGCTATTTCGATAAGAATAACACGAAGGTCTTCTGCCAAAGTAACCAACAGCTTCACATAATTGTCCGATGCAATGGCTGTATAGCTTGCCGAATGTCCATGAATATTGATCAGTCCTTGCACAATTTCGGCAACTTCTTTCCCAAAAAGCTGCGATACTTTTTCCACACTGACAGCCTCTTTGGAGACTGGCAGATAAAGCACTACGGCAATTAGCCCCGTACTACGCATACCCAACTCTTTCATCAGAATCAGAAGGGTGTTTACTACCTTTTGAGTCATGCTCCCAATATCCGGATCATGCTTGTAGGTTCCTTTCAGAGAAGCCTCCTTCACAACCTGACGAAGGGTCGCAAATTCGCTAGCTGAAAGATGTTTTTTAAGCTCTTTAAATAAGCTTTTGAAAGTTGAATAACTAACCTTTTCCATTAGTCTATTACTTTATAGTTGTTTCGTGCTGTAGTCAAAGACACGGCATTAAAATGCCACCACTCCCCTCGGATGGTCAAAAAATCTGCTTCCACCATCACCTTACGGAGCAGTTTTCGATTCTCCACTTGTTGACGAGTCAGTACACCTCGGCTCACCAATTCTTCTTCTTTGTTGATGCCTGCAGCAGCTCCAAAAAAATCAAATTCAGTTCCCATATCTAGCTCTTCCCCCTTACTGTTGCAAATAGAAAGATCCACTGCCATCCCATAATTATGCAGACCTGTGCGCGACGGATTGGCCACATACGCTGCATAAGGAGTATTTTGCACCACTGCATACATCTTTTTTTGCACCCTCAATGGTCGCGCTCCGTCAAACACTAACAGCCTATAATCAGGGTGACTCTTTTTCAAGATGTCATGCGCTTTCACTAGCTTCTTAGCTGCTACGGGATGAAGATAGACTAAGTTTAAAGAATCATAAAGCACCTTCTTTGTAAAATTATTTGTCGTAGCATAACGTAAATCTATAAGCAAGCTTCTATCCATAGTGGACACATCCACCATGCTTTGCTGCACCATCGATTGCTCAAGGCTAGAGAGTTTTCTTCCATTTTCAGCATGTAAATTAAGTGTGCCAAAAATAAAAGTCAGTAAAAAACATATTCCCAAAAGTGGGCGTTCTGTCCTATTCCTCATGCCTTTTTCCCTTTTTTGATTGCTTTATATATCTCTTCTTGAATCCGAGAACGGATTTCCAATTTACTCAATCCATTTGGAGTTCTACTAGGATACACCCTATTAGAAAGGAATATATAGATCAACTGATTGTCTGGATCGACCCAAAAAGATGTCCCTGTATAGCCTGTATGTCCATAAGTGCTAGCAGGGGTACTTGGACTACACGGCCCCGATTTACTTCCTTTGGTCTCAGGTTTGTCAAACCCTAGCCCTCGCCTCGATGTTGCACTTTTCCCTTTAGTAAACAGATTTACTGTGTTGGCAGACAAATACTGTTCTTCACCATACCTACCACCATCAAGCCACATCTGATAGAGCTTAGCTAGATCGTTAGCATTAGAAAATAGTCCTGCATTTCCTGAAACACCTCCCATAAAAGCAGCACCTTCATCATGAGGATAACCTTGGATAAGTTGCTTTCGCAAAAAGGCATCCCTTTCTGTGGGTACAATTCTCTCTTTAGGGAACTTTGTCAGAGGGCGAAAAGTAGTTGTAGCCGCCCCTAATCTTTTGTAGTATTGTTTATCTAAAAAGACATCCATCTCTTGCTGACTAACATTTTCCACCAGCTTATAAAGAAGAATAAAGTTTAAACAGCTATACAAATAGTTAGATCGACTTCGCAACTTAGTATCAGCAATCTGCTGAATGATGGAATCTTCATACGCCTTGTTGACAAAAAGACCTTCTGCGATGGGCAAAAAATCTTTTTTAGGTGTCTGAGAAATTAAGTTACTCTTGAATTTATAATCTGTTCGGGCGTAAGTTGTATTATCAAACTTAGCATTGTACACCTCGCTATATCGCCTGGAAAACAAAGTGCCTTGATAACTATCCTTGTCAATCGTCTCCATATAATAAGGGATAAAAGACACAATCCCCGTTTCGTGGAGCAATGCATCGCGGAGTGTTATCCTAGCCTTATTGCTTCCTTTTAACTGACTAACATAACGACTCAAAGGCTCACTCAATGTTATTTTTTGCATATCCCGCAACTTCATCAAAGCCGGCACAGTAGCAGACGCCTTGGTCATGGAAGCCACATCATAGATATCGGAAGTCAGAACCGTCCGATCATCTTCGTATGTAAAAGTTCCAAAAGCACGATTATAAATCACCACCCCGTCCTTAGCGATCAATACCTGAGCTCCCGGATAGGCCTTTTCTCGTATTCCTTCTTCAACGATTACAGCGATGGAATCGAGATCAGAGCTCTGTATCCCAACCTCCTCGGGAATACCATAAGCTAATCGACTTTTTTTTTTACTTATTCCTGTTCCCTCTTTCAACTGAGGATTGATGGACATGGACAGCCTTCCGTTGATTTCTTGTCCTCCAAAGATAGCTTGAGCAGTAAACTCATGAGCGAGTTCCGTATCTTCATAACCAATGAAAACGCCATTTGCAGCATCAATAGACGATGAGTATGGGCTCAAATAGTAGGGCGAGATGAAGAAGGCTAGAATAGACTCTTTTCCTTTAGCTATCTCCATTATGCCTGCATTGTTCGGCGATTTTCTATTGTGAATAGAAATAATGACCGTATTATATTTTGCCAATTGAGTTTTCAACCCTGCCAATTGAGAGCCATCAGCCACAGAAAAGACATCAACATCTCCATAAAGTTTGACCATATTCAAGAACTGGTTTTTCGCCGAAGCTCCAATAGATATAGCCGCTATTTTTCGCTGATCCAACTTATTTAATGGGATAGCTTTGTTTTCATCCTTCACCAACGTGATCGCATTCTCATGCAATTTTCTGTTTAGCCAATTGGCATAGGCTGTATTCAATCGATGCTCAATATCATCTGTATTCACCATTGTAGCCTCACGAGAGGTGACACCCAAGATGTATTTATAGGCAAGGACTTTCTTCACTTTTTCAGTCAGCAGTGCTTCGCTCAAACGTCCATCTTCAACGGCTTTCTTCACAGAGTTAAACTCTCTCGCCGGATAGATTGGACTAAGCACCACATCATTCCCGGCCAACAAAGCTCGCAATGAATGATCAGTTTCTTTGGCCACTCCCTGCATCTGCATCCCATCTGTAAAAGTAAGTCCCGAGAAGCCCATTTCATTTTTCAGCAAATCAGTAATGATCGGCTTAGATAACGAGCTCGGTTGTTTTTGAGAATCTAAAGCAGGCACATTGAGGTGCCCTACCATCATTCCGGCTAAGCCTTCATTTATATATCTACCAAAAGGCACTAATTCAAAAGCACTTAATCGTTCACGATCATGATTAATCACCGGCAAGGTGAAATGCGAATCAGAAGAAGTATCACCATGCCCGGGAAAATGCTTTGCCACCGACATGACTCCTCCAGCTTCCAAACCTTTAGAATACATCACTCCTAAATCGGCCACTCGTCGAGGATTCTCTCCAAACGAACGATAACCGATCACTGGATTTTTCGGATTACTATTCACATCCAGCGTTGGTGCAAAGTTGATATGAATCCCCATGATCTTACACTGACGAGCCACTTCTAAACCATAATAGTATAGAAGGGAATCATTCTGAACAGCACCTAACATCATATTTCGTGCCCATGGAGTTGTATTTTGGATACGCATCCCCAAGCCCCATTCTCCATCGAGTGCCACCATCAGAGGAACTTCTGCGATAGATTGGGCATAATTGGTCATTTCGGCATGATCTCGGATCGAAATTTTGGAAAATAAGATTCCCCCAATATGTTGTTTTGTTATCAAGTCTTGCAAACGAGCTTTATTACTTGCACTTGTATTTCCTGCAATAATAATGGTGAAAAGTTGTCCCACTTTTTGATCTACCGTCAACTTGCTGAAAACTGAGTCCACCCAATGATTCATTTTCAACTGGTCAGCATCTTTATATATGCTAGGAGTCACCTTATTATTTTGTGCATGAATTTGATTCGAGAAAATCAAACCAACTAACATTACAAATGCAAAGCACTTATACACTATATTGAGTCTCATATTATCTTATTGTCTATACCTATATTCACACTCCCATCAAGATAGAAACATTGGACAGACCAACTTGTTTCCACACTTGGAGAATATTTTCTCTTACTGTTCGTTTTTGCTTTTTCAAGCAGATAAAATTACTATTTATTCAGCAATACTAAAAGCATATTAAGCTTAAATAACATGTGATTAATGAAGCCCTAAAAGCATATTAGCAAGGATAATTGCCAACACAATCAAGGTGATAACCACATACATATAGTCATTCTCAATGAGGAACCCTATTGCCGACAACGCCACCCGAAACACCGGAGTAGCCACTAACACAATCACTCCCAATTGAATAATAGCTGCTCCATCGAGAGCCAACACACCCTCCCAAATGGAAGAAAATGATCGCAGATATTCTTTAACCCCCGGAAAAGGCATATCATCGGGCGTAGGACTATAGTCCGGCATAACGCCTTGTTGCTGATAAATATACAACGCCCCTCCAATAAGCGTTATGACACATGCTAAAGTCACTCCAAAGCGAAGAAATTTTCCAAGGAATAATTCCATATCTCGTTCTTTCCAGAACACACTTGTAAAAACTCTCTTCATTATAATTTTCCTGTTATTCCGTTATACATCATAAAAACAGCAAGGAAGAAAATGACCACACTGAAAAGTATGCGCAGTTTCTTCACATTAATCTTAGGCAAGATCTTCGACCCAACAAAAGCTCCTAGAAGAACGCCTACCACGATAGGCAAAGCCAATCCCGGATCGATATATCCCCTCTGAAGATAGATCACAGCACTAGCAGCTGCAGTTACACCCACCATAAAGTTACTGGTAGTTGTTGACACTTTAAAAGGGATCTTCATTGTCGTATCCATCGCCAAAACTTTCAGCGCTCCTGAACCGATACCCAACAAACCAGACAGCACTCCTGCCAAAGTCATCAATGAATAACCTCCCCAAACATTGTGCACATTATACTTTTGGACACCATCTTTGGTAGGGAAAGAACCGTTCAACTTGAGCTTTTCGCCCCATTTATCGCCTTTGGATTCAAAGTCTGTTCCCACTTCACTCTTGTACACTGACCTCACAGCCGAAAAGATCAGCACCACCCCAAAAATGATGGCAATCCACATTTTATCTAAATACATCGCTACAACAGCACCTATTACAGCTCCAGTGGTGGTAGCTATTTCGAGAAACATCCCTATTCTTACATTAGTGATTCCCTCTTTAATATATGCTGCAGCTGCCCCTGAAGAGGTCGCAATAGATGTGACCAAAGCCGCTCCAATAGCATAACGCATGTCGACTCCAAAACCCAAGGTAAGCAAGGGGATAACAACGACTCCCCCACCAAGCCCCGTCAACGAGCCTATCAGACCAGCAACGGCTGCTCCCAGTAGAAGAATCAAAGAAAACATCTCTAGACTTAAATCCATTAATTCTATATTTTTTAAAATTTAGTCAAATACCTATTAAGATTTCCAAAGGTAAACTTTTGATCGCTAAAGAAGAAAATCTCACCTTTATATTTGACAAGCAGTAAAGATTGCCCTTTGAAAGTCTGACAATAAGTAAAAGAACACAAGAACAATTATCTGGTTTTTATTGATATATTTGCAAATGAACTGACCATTTTTATGCAAACACCAATCATAGGATGACAAACAAACTTGAAACCTACATTTCTGAAATAGAACAGTTGCTCATATATAAGGAGTATAGCCAATTGGTCAAACGACTGATAGATTTAACCTTAGACACCGAAGATATTAAGTATTACAAAACGATGCTTGATCATCTCGATTGGTTAGACTACAGCTCTAAGCTAGAAGCAGAGGAAGTCCATGAGCGCTACAATGCCCTTTTTCTACTTCTTAAGGATGCCTTGATGAGCAAAAACAGGAAGTTAGATGATCAAGACAACATATTACTTTCAACCAAAGACCTTTGTAAAAGTTATGGTTCTAGCTTCTTCAGACTCGGTCCCGTGAATCTAGAATTGAAAGAAAATCAGATATTAGGGCTGGTGGGTGAAAATGGAAACGGAAAAACAACCCTCCTTAGAGCATTGGCACGCGAATTGGCTATTAGTAGTGGAACTGTAGACTACAACTTCTCTTATACCGATGTATATGATCTACGTACCAAATTGGTCTACATACCACAGAGAACGCCCACATGGCAAGGCTCCCTTTTAGACAATCTACAGTTTACGACTGCCACTTATGGCATCAAGGGTATAGAAAACGAAATGAAGGTTCAGCTCGTCATTGCTCGTATGGGAATTCGTGCTTACCGCAATCTAGCATGGGCAAGCCTCTCGTCAGGCTACAAGATGCGTTTCGAACTGGCAAGAGCCTTGTTGCGCAATCCTAGAATCATGTTGATCGACGAACCCCTTGCCAACTTAGATATTATAGCTCAAAAGAATGTGCTCGACGACCTGAAAGGGATTTGCTCTTCTCCTTTTCGTCCAATGGGCATCATTCTGAGTTCTCAACAACTATACGAAGTAGAGAAAAATGCTGATGATGTGCTATTCTTAAAAAATGGAGAGCAAAAGAATCTATTACAAAACACCTCTAAAATAGAATCTCTGGAGGAGAGTATAGTGCTACAAGATTTACAATCGAAACAAGAAGTGGCATGGGATGAGCCCTACATGATAGAATTTGAAACCCCATGGGACATGGCACAAGTGCGCACAAGCTTAGAAGCTATTAATTTTATCAACCTAAAAATAAATGGAGGCACCTTCATTCTCTCCCTCCCCCCAAATGCTGGTTATGAAGTTTTCCTCAATCATGCGTTGAAAGTGGGAATTCCTTTGACTTACTTTAGAGACATTTCAAAATCTACCCGTAGATTTTTTGTTTCTTAACCCTTTACAAGACGAATAACATCATGCTAAAAAATATAGAAAAATACTTACTAACGCATTATCCTATCATCTGGAATCTGAAGATAGTGCCAGCAATTTTGATCGTTCTGATTATAAATATCGTATTCTTTGGTTTAGGATTTGCCATCACCATGCCACTGACAAAAGTAGAAGCGTCATCACAATCGTGGACTTTTGCCCTACTCATCGGCTGTGCCATCCTTTTGCAGGTATTAGTTTTTATCTTCTGGTTGATGCAATACACCAAGCACAATGCCCTGAGAGCATTCTATCCTCAATCAGCAAAATCAAGATACTTGGAGTGGCTCCTTACTTTCATTCTTCTGATTTTCATCGTCAGTGTACCCCAAAGCGTCTCAATGGGTCAAAAGACTAGATGGAAAACAATGTACTCTAAACAGGAATTTGAGAAAGAAAGCTTAATCATGAGAAAGATAGTTCCACTTTATCCAAATAATGAGTACCCCTTCAAACTCCGTGACAATGAATCGCCCCTACTGATAGGTGATGCAAAAGTGGACAGAAGCAAATTTGACACACAGCTTTATACCTACGAGCAAGATGCTCAAAGCCCCGACAACCCGATAGAATACGTTGGACCATCTTTTCTTTATTTTCATGACTACTATTACAATGGACTAGGAGAAAAAGATAATGAAGAGGAACTAAAAATAAGACAATGGCTGAAAAGCGAACAACAGGACAGCATCAGAGCGACAATTCAGGCTTATCTTGACCTCCATAAAAAATACAATTTGAAGGCAAACATAGATGCTGACACATGGATGAAGATTGTATACAACCCTCCTTTATATCCGGTTGATCTCCAAAACACGATAGACATGAGCGACGATCGGTACAACGCCAGCCAATACTCGACACAATATTGGCTTCTCAAGAGTCAATATCAGGAGTTGGACTCTGTTTATAATTCAAAAGGATCCACTTGGTACATGTATACTTGGGTGTTTGCAATGGGAATATCTATCCTCGTCTTTTCAGTAAGGGCAACTAATGGACGATCATGGCTCTTTGCACTTATCACCTTTGGCATCACGATTCTGTTTTCCTCCTTCTTACTTGTCATTTTTGGCAGTGGAGACTCGTTCTTTGTGCTGACAGGAATTTTATGGATTGGAATTTTGATTGGTTTAGGCATAAATCTAAGGACTAAAATTGCACTTCAGGAAAGAAAAGGAAGATCAAGTATCCTTCTTAATCTCTTCATTTGGATAGCTCCGGCACTAACGCTGCTCTTGTTTATGATGGGCATTAGCATTTTCAACAACCATGAGTCTGAGATAGAAGACAAATTGTTATACCTAGTGCATCCACTAACAATTGTTATATACACAACAATAATAATGTATCCTATATGTATTCTTGTCAGACAGTGGAAAGCTCTACCTGAAGACTAAAGTCTAATTATTTTCTCAGCCTGACGCAATCCACTCGATGCTCTTGCCCCTTGTGCAAGATCAAGTCTGCACGTCCTTTGGTTGGCAGAATATTTCTAAAGAGATTTTCTCGATTGATGGTGTACCAAATATTCTTCGCCGTGGCCACAGCCATTGCCTCGGACAGCTTAGTGTAGTCATTAAAATAAGAATCAGGATCTAAGAATGCACTCTCTCTGAATTTCATAAATCGATCCACATACCATGTTTCCAGATCTTTTTCGCTAGCATCTACATAGATCGAAAAGTCAAGGAAGTCTGAAACAAAAGCTCGAGGACGCTCCATTTGATAATCTTGCCAAGTTTGTAAAACATTCAGTCCTTCTAGTATAATGATATCAGGATCCTCTATTTCTATGTATTCATCGGGGATAACATCATAGATAAGATGAGAATATTGGGGAACTCTCAGCTGCTTCATTCCTGATTTGGCATCAGTCACAAAATTCAATAATTTTCTACTATCATAAGATTCGGGAAACCCTTTTCGGTGCATAATCCTTCTGCTCTCCAATTCCTTATTAGGAAAAAGGAAACCATCAGTTGTTACTAATGCAACATTCCGATAATCACTTTTACGACTAAGCAAAGCTTGAAGAACACGCGCTGTGGTACTTTTTCCTACTGATACGCTACCTGCAATACCAATGATAAATGGAATTTTTTGTTCCTCTTCTTGAAGAAACTTCATCAACACCTCTTGCCTATTATAAAGCGCCTCTACATAATAGCTCAGCAGACGGGAAAGTGGCAGATAGATCTCCTTCACTTCGTCAATGGAGAACTCCTCATTTATACCTTTCAGAGCCTCCACATCTTCCTCATTCAGAGTCATAGGCTCATCAGCTCTCAGTTTAGACCATCTCTCTCTATCAAACAAGAGATAGGGGCTCTCTGAAAAAAGTTCGTCAATCATGTATTCTTCAATTATTGATTATTCGCAAGGCAAATATAAAGAGAATAAGCTTACAAATAATGCTTTAGAAGAGAGATTTAATGACTGAGAATAGTTATAAAAGAGAAAAAGCATCATAGCAAGGGATAAAACGCATATTTATATTATTTATATCTTATCGGCAAATAATAAATTCTATGTATATTTGTAGCTATGAGTTTTGCATATTTCGAGACTCATTTATTGATACATAATAAACTAATATATTTTTGTACATAATGGCAAATCCAGAAAAAGTAGACCAAGACAAGATATTAGAAGAGGTTACGACCAACGAATATAAATATGGTTTTGTGACCGATATTGAAACGGAGATTATCCCTCCAGGACTGAACGAAGACGTTGTACGCCATATATCCGAAAGAAAAAAAGAACCAGAATGGCTTCTTGAATACCGATTGAAAGCTTTCAGACATTGGCAAACATTAGTGATGCCTAACTGGGCTAAGCTTGATATTGCTGAAATTGACTATCAAGGCATCAGCTACTACGCTGCACCAAAAAGCTCGAAAGAAGGACCCAAAAGTCTCGATGAAGTGGATCCTGAACTATTGAAAACGTTCGAAAAACTAGGTATTCCATTACACGAAAGGGAGATTTTGGCAGGAGTTCGCCCAATGGCTGTGGACGCTGTTATAGACAGTGTTTCGGTAAATACGACTTTCAAGAAGACCTTGGGAGAAAAAGGAATCATTTTCTGTTCATTCAGCGAGGCTGTTCAAGAGCATCCTGAATTGGTGAAAAAATATTTAGGAACTGTTGTTCCATACAGAGACAACTTCTTTGCAGCGCTCAATTCGGCTGTTTTCAGCGATGGGTCGTTCTGCTACATTCCAAAAGGAGTCCGTTGTCCGATGGAGCTTTCAACCTATTTCAGAATAAACGCCGCAAACACCGGACAATTTGAACGCACACTGATTGTGGCTGATGACGATTCATATGTAAGCTATCTTGAGGGCTGTACAGCTCCTCAAAGAGATGAAAATCAACTTCACGCTGCCATTGTAGAGATCATTGCACTAGATCGTGCAGAAGTTAAATACTCTACTGTTCAAAACTGGTTCCCCGGCGACAAGGAAGGTAAAGGAGGGGTTTACAACTTCGTTACCAAAAGAGGTATCTGCAAAGGGGTTTCCTCTAAAATTTCTTGGACACAAGTGGAAACAGGATCGGCTATCACATGGAAATATCCGTCATGTATCCTTTCAGGAGATAATTCTGTAGGAGAATTCTACTCTGTGGCAGTTACCAACAACATGCAACAAGCCGACACTGGTACTAAAATGATTCACCTTGGCAAGAACACCAGAAGCCGAATTGTATCAAAAGGTATATCTGCAGGATTTAGTCAAAACACCTATAGAGGATTGGTGAAAGTGGCAGCCAAAGCAGAAGGAGCAAGGAATCACTCACAATGCGACAGCTTACTACTAGGCGACAAGTGTGGAGCACATACCTTCCCATACACTGACATTGCCAATAATAGCGCAATCATCGAGCACGAGGCTACAACATCGAAGGTTAGTGAAGACCAAATCTTCTATTGCAACCAACGTGGACTAGACGAAGAGCAAGCCGTAGCACTCATCGTGAATGGTTATGCCAAAGAAGTAATGGAACACCTACCTATGGAGTTTGCTGTGGAAGCACAGAAGCTTCTAAGCATCAGCCTAGAAGGCAGTGTGGGATGATCTAAGAATATTTTTATTACAAAATATCACCATAAATGGGGCTTTTCGGAGAGATCGATCAGCCTCATTTTTTATCTTTGCATATTCAATTTATTCTAAGATAAGATTAAAAGAAGTATATTAGTATCAAAAGTCTGAAACCTTAAAAAAATAGAACCATTATGACATTCAAAAGTGACATACAAATAGCAAGAGAAGCAAAACTCAGAGATATTACAGAAATTGCCAAAGAGTTAAGTATCGACTTAGACCTATTGCATAATTATGGCAAACATATTGCCAAAGTACCTGCCAACATCATCGATGAAAACAAGATAAAAAACAACAATCTGATTCTTGTGACTGCCATCACCCCCACCAAAGCTGGTATTGGTAAAACAACCACATCCATCGGATTGGCACTTGGGCTCAACAAGATTGGCAAGCAAGCAACTGTTGCTCTACGTGAACCGTCACTTGGTCCATGCTTTGGGATGAAAGGTGGAGCTGCCGGAGGAGGATATGCACAAGTATTACCAATGGAAAGTATCAACCTACATTTCACTGGAGACTTTCATGCCATCACCTCTGCTCACAATATGATTTCTGCACTTTTAGACAATTATATTTATCAAAATAGAGGAACCGACAAAGCGTTGAAATCAGTAACTTGGAAACGTGTATTGGATGTCAACGATCGCAATCTTCGCTCTGTGGTTACTGGCTTAGGAGGTGCAGGAAATGGATTACCTTCCGAATCTGGATTTGAAATTACCCCAGCATCAGAAATCATGGCAATTCTTTGCTTGTCGAGCGATATCAATGATCTGAGAAGAAGGATAGAAAATATTGTTCTAGGCAACACAATGGACAACAAGCCTTTCACTGTAAAAGATTTGCAGGTGGCAGGAGCAATAACCGTATTGCTAAAAGATGCCATCAATCCCAATTTGGTGCAGACCACCGAAAACACGCCTGCCTTTATCCATGGAGGACCTTTTGCCAATATTGCACATGGATGTAATTCAATCATTGCCACGAAGGCTGCACTCTCTCACTCTAAGTACGTGATCACCGAAGCTGGATTCGGGGCTGATCTTGGAGCAGAGAAATTCTTCAACATCAAATGCAGAAAGGCTGGTTTATCGCCCAAATTGACCATTTTAGTAGCCACTACCCAAGCGTTGAAGATGCATGGAGACGTTGCCATTGAAGATATTAAAAAAGAAAATATTGAAGGACTTAAGAAAGGGTTATTGAACCTAGACAAACACATCGAGAACATCAAATCTTTCGGTCAAACCGTACTTGTTGCCCTCAACAAATATGCTTTCGACACGGATAAAGAACTGGATCTTGTAAAACAACATTGCCACGACAAGAGTGTAGGCTTCAGCCTAAATGAATCTTTCCTTTTAGGAGGAGAAGGAGCAATAGATCTTGCAAAAACTGTAGTGGAAATGATAGACAAACAGCCTTCTGCTCCTCTACAATTCACATATAACGAAAAAGACAGCATAGAAGAAAAAATAGAGAAGGTGACTAAAAAAATCTATGGTGCGAAAAATGTAGAATATAGTGCAAAAGCAAAAAAACAGATCGCACAAGCCCAAGCTTTGGGAGCAACAAACTTCCCAATCTGTATTGCCAAAACTCAATATTCATTCTCTGATGATGCCAGTGCATATGGCGTGCCTAAAGATTTTACATTCACCATCAACGATGTGGTGATCAACACAGGCGCCGAATTCATCGTAGCCATTGCAGGAGCCATCATGCGCATGCCTGGATTACCTAAAGTGCCTCAAGCAAACAGCATTGACATCATCGACGGAAACATCGAAGGTTTAAGCTAAATATGTATCGAAGAACAAGAAGTATAATTTATATAATAGTTTTGTGCATCACATCCATCACAGTTGATGCACAAACTATTTACACGCCTAAAGATGCTGAAATCTTTGAGCGATATATCACTGAATTTAGCTCTAAGAAAGAGCTTCCCATCGAGGAACTATTTGTTCAGACAGGGCTGTTTTTTCTAAACACGCCTTATGTTGGGGCAACATTAGAAAATCAGGAGAAAGAGCAATTGGTTGTCAACCTCAGAGAGCTAGACTGTACGACTTTCGTTGAAACTTGCATAGCTCTAAGTCTTACCTTAAAAGAGGACAGTCCCACATTTCAGCGCTACCAAGATCAATTGAGAAAGATCAGATATAGAAATGGGCAGATAGACGGTTACACCTCACGCCTGCACTACCCTAGCGATTGGGTTCATGCCAATTCGGATTTGTTTAATAATATCACATTGAGTCTTGGAGGAAGTATCGTAGACAAACCACTGAACTTTATGTCGTCACATAGTCAACTATATCCTCACTTGAAGGACGATAAACAAAATCAAGAAGAGATCAAAAAAATTGAGACTGAGATAAATCAACGAAACAACTACACTCTATTGCCTGTCAGCAAAATAAGAGTAGCCTCAAAACAAATTAAAACAGGCGATATCATCATTTTTGGCACTCGCACCAAAGGGCTAGACTATTCTCACATAGGCTTTGCCTATTGGCACAATGGAGTATTAAAGTTGCTTCATGCTTCTAGTGCTCGCAAGCAAGTGGTAGTAGATGCTAAAAGCTTGGTACAATATTGTGAAACATCCAAAACGTGTACGGGAATAACCGTATTGAGAATAAAATAAACGAAGAATATTCGATGAAAACAGGAAACAACGATTGGCTACCCTCGGGAGGAGGTGTGGAACTCACCACACTATTTGGGCTATATTTTTTAGGTTTTTTCTTTGGAGCAGCAGCTATCAGTATCTTTTTAGGTGGCGAAGCTCTAGATAGTGTCTACAACATTCGTGGAGCAAATATCATTCAAGCCATTTTCTTATTTTTGATTCCCACTACCATATATTGTGCTCTATTTGCAGATAAACATGGATCATTTTTAGTAAAACACTCCATCGATATACGTACGTTGCTACTTGGAGCACTGGCACTTTTCGCCATCCTACCTTTTGTAGAAGCTGTCAATTATTATAATGAGCTAATCCCCCTTCCAGAGAAATTAGCAGAAATAGCAAAGAGATCGTTGGAGGCAAATCAGAAAGCTTATAATATCTTATTCAATGAAAAAACAATCACAAATATCGGAGCCAATCTACTTACCATTGCCATACTTCCAGCAGTATTGGAAGAGCTCTTTTTCAGGGGGTGTTTGCAACGCTCTGTCTCCAAACTGACCAATAACAGCCACGCAGCCATTTGGATAACAGCTCTTATATTTAGTTTACTGCACTTTCAACTAACCGGTTTTTTCCCTCGCATCATTTTAGGAGCATTACTTGGCTACCTTTATCTTTGGACAAAGAATATCTGGGTACCTATTGTTGTACATGCCATCAATAATGCTACGGTCATTCTTGTAGTACAACTCTTTGCAGAAACAGAATTTTATAAGAAGACACAAATTACCGACTACAGCTTAGGAAACGCTTGGCTTGCCACATTAATCAGCCTCTTTTTGACTGTGGGACTCATGTTACTTATTTATAAATTAAAGCCCAAAGAGATTCCTGACCAAGAATCATAACACTGCATTTTGCATATCTCCTGTTTCCATAAAAGCCTTATGGAAAGCAAAACAGGTGTACAAATTAACAGGTGTCTGACCTTTCCCAGCACTCTTCAAATATTCACGCAACAAAGGACGATAGTTGGGATGTGCACAATTTTCGATAATGCACATCGCTCGCTGACGAGGTGTCTTCCCTCGTAGATCAGCGACTCCATATTCAGTAACAATAACGCCCACAGAATGCTCTGAATGATCAGTATGAGATACCATAGGTACTATTTTGCTTATTTTATCACCTTTGGTAGTAGATGAAGTCAGAAAAATAGAGGTGTGTGCATTACGTGTAAAATCACCTGACCCTCCGATTCCATTCATGATTTTTTTGCCCATAATATGCGATGAATTAACATTGCCAAAGATATCGACCTCAATAGCCGTATTCATCGAAATAACTCCCAATCGGCGCACGACTTCCGGACTATTGGTAATTTCAGGAGTCCGCAAAATTAATTTATCCTTGAAGAATGGCAAATTTTTATACACCCTATCAACACAAGGCTTTGTGACAGACATCGACACCGCACTGGCTATCGTTGCCTGGCCATTCTCCAACATATTAATAATAGCATCTTGCATCACCTCTGTGTAAAAACTTAAAGCAGGAATTTCCTTCTTTTCTCCTAATGCAAACAGCGCTGCATTAGCCGTATTTCCCACACCCAACTGAAAAGGTAATCCTGTGACAGGTATTCGTCCACAACGCATTTCATGAACGATAAAATTGGCCAAATTATCTCCAATATGCTTCGTCACATCTGTTAGAGCATCCAAAATTTCCCCTTCATTTTCAATATGCGTTTCCACAATCACAATTTTTGCAGGATCAAGTTTAATACAATCTCTACCAATCTTATCCGAAACCTTTCTTATCGGTATAATATCTCTGAAAGGAGGAAGAGGCAACTCTAGCAAATCATGAATTCCTCGTAATTCTTTTGGATGCCAACTGTTGAGCTCCACAATAACAATCTTCGCCAATGAAGCCATAGTAGGAGCGATGCCTACTCCTCCTGTAAGTACAATTTCACCATCTTCTGTCACATCACAAGCCTCTAAAATAGCAACATCGATCGCTCCATAAACTCCATTTCGTACCTGTTGTGCCATGGCAGAAAGATGCAAATCAAAAAAATCTATCTCATCATTGTTGATTGCTTCACGAACATAAGCGTTAGACTGATAGGGCGTCCTTAATTTTATAGCGTTAGCTCTCGCCAATGCTCCATCTAAACTATCTCCGGTAGAAGCCCCAGCAATAACGTTGATCATAAACGGATTGCCTTTCCTATGTTCATCTTGTGCACGTCTTGCCAGAGCAAGAGGAACTGCCTTCGGACAGCCAGCATGCGTAAATCCACCAAAACCAACATTATCGTTATTCTTTATCAAAGTAGCTGCTTCAGCAGCTGTCATCCTAGCTATTGCCATATAGTTCAATTTGTGCTTTGTGTTACTTTACATTTCAAATTGAAGGTACAAATAATATCTGAGATACCATTACAGATAAATTAGACTAAATAAAGAATGCTGTTTGCTCAATATTTGATATCTTAGACGGTGCAATATTTTAACAGCAATAAATCATGAGTTTAGACAAGATAGAAGACGAACGCCTTTTTCAGAATCACAGCAAAGAAGTAATTTCCAACTGGTGTAAGAACTTAAAATACTTTCATTATATGAGAGCTAGAGCAGGGCATAGTTGTGAAGGAGACTCGTTTGCAGCTCATTTTCTATATAATGGAAGAGAAGATTTAATCAACAAACTGGCACAAATAGGAGTTACACTCAACGAACTAGGTCCCAGAGATCTAGTATTTGACCCTTTCGAATCCTACTCTATCAGAGATCTCGATAAAATAAAATATACGATACCCGGTTGTGACGATCTGGAACAGCCTAAAGATGCTCAAATCTTTGGTCATAAAGTATATATTTGGGTGCAAAGCAATCGTTTTGAGATATCAATCTCAGGGAATGAGAATGACAATGCATATACCGTTTCAGATGAAGATTTTGAAGTATGCAAAGACCTTGAACAAGAATTTGAAGCCCTGAAATGGAACATATATATCGACAAAGAGATAAAAGATCATCCACACTGTATATCACAAGAGAAATACCCAGAGCTATATGAGTAAGCAAGTGAGCCTGTTTACTTAAATATAGAAAATTCATAAGTCACTTTAAGTGACACACCATGATAATTCAAATTAGTATAAACATCATTCTTTTTAATTTTTGCTCTCTGAAAAGAATATCCTAGACCGATATTCCAAGCTCTTCTATTCTTTCCAAAACTCATACCCACATTGGGATTCAAGAAAACACCTTTATTTTCAATAAAAGAATATCCTCCTTTGAGGTCAAGGTATGGTGTTGTGTATTCATCCAAGAAATTCACTCGCAAGTTAGCATAAGTAGGGGCTGTTGACTCCTGTTTGTTTACTGATAAAAGATAGGACTGACCAACACCAAGATAAAATATAGGGTTGAATTGATATCCAAATGTGCCAAACCACTCCAAGCGATGATTAGCATCCTTTCCCACGCCAACAGTAAAACCATAGTCTAAAAAGGCTCTAAAACCAGTTATATCTCTATACCATCGATTAAGGAATTTAGGGTTTGGCGCAAATCCCCAAGGGTTGATCTCTTCTTCTGCCACCTCTCCTGTTCCCACTATTCCAGGTTTTAACATATTATACTCTTGCAAAGTCATATCAGGCTTAGTCTCCATCTTTCGGTCTATACTGAAAGAGTTGCCCAGAGGACTATCAGACCTCGGACGCAAACTTTGGGGACGATCAATGATTGGCAGCTTTTTACGTTGAGCAGAACCAATAGGCTTCTTATCTGGAACGATCGTTGTTTGTTCCTTTACTTGAGCCTGAGAATTATAAAATAAGAATAGAGAGACAATAGTGAGCAAAGTTCTTTTCATGAGCTATTCTGATGTTAGATTTATATCCACATAATATTACATCTTTTTCCTTAAACACTTCAATTCTTTCATGTTAAAGAATGTTTTCACCCTGTAACAGTCTCCAAGACTGTATTATCCTTGCTCTCTATATTCCTATTATTTCAAACACAAAAAAGCTCATTAGTTTATCACTAATGAGCTTTTCTCTTTTAAGTTGGCGGCTACCTACTCTCACACCATTGCT
>CALKIV010000044.1 GCA_937995835.1 uncultured Dysgonomonas sp.
CACTTAAGCAAATATCATATAAACTGGTAAACTTTATGATGAAGTTTTACAATAACTCTACATCCATTGGAAACTCAGTATACAAGAGATCAGTTAGAAAATCATTTTTATTATGCTCATCCTGATCTTTCTCATTCATTTCTCGTTCATAAATGTTTTCAAAATATAATTCTAATCATTGACAGCAAAGAGTATTACCTATCAGTTTGAATTATAGTCTGATATATACTATATAAAGATGAGTATCTTAGAGTTTACTTTCATCACTCCTCATTGTGTAAAAGTGATGAAAGTTGTTATTGCCAATTAATAAGCTAGCATTTGATTTAATAGTGTAAACACCTCGGATGGTTCTTGTGCCACTTTAATACCTGCAGCCTCTAGGGCTGCAATTTTTTCTTTTGCAGTCCCCGAACCACTTGAAATGATTGCACCAGCATGTCCCATCTGTTTATCTGCAGGCGCTGTTTTCCCAGCAATAAAGCCGATAACAGGTTTCGAAATATGCTTCTTAATGTATTCTGCAGCTAATTCTTCCGCATTACC
Organism: uncultured Dysgonomonas sp.; assembly: GCA_937995835.1. Lineage (GTDB taxonomy): Bacteria > Bacteroidota > Bacteroidia > Bacteroidales > Dysgonomonadaceae > Dysgonomonas. The sequence continues at coordinate 547 of CALKIV010000044.1, forward strand.
TCCTATCTCACCAATTAAGACGATTGCATCCGTCTCAGAGTCATCTTGAAACATCTGTAGTAAATCTTCAAAATATAGTCCAACAACAGGGTCTCCACCTACACTCACGGCAGTAGATTGCCCCATTCCATTCGCGGTTAGGTGATATACTACTTCGTAAGTAAGCGTTCCACTACGACTAATTACCCCAATTCTTCCTTTTTTGAATATTTGCGAAGGAAGTATGCCCACAAGAGATTTTTCGGGAGATATGAGTCCTGCACAATTTGGACCTATCAACATCGCTCCTTTCGATCGTGTGAAATTATACGCCTTGGTCATATCTAGAGTAGGGATACCTTCCGTAATACAAACTATAAGGCTAATACCTGCATCAGCAGCTTCCATAATTGCATCAGTAGCAAAACGTGCAGGAACAAAAATAATTGATGTATTAGCCTGTGTCTTATCTACAGCTTCAGAAACAGTGTTAAATATTGGAACTCCTGATATATTTGTGCCTCCCTTACCTGGACTTGTACCTCCCACAAGCATAGTTCCATATTCTAGCATTTTTTGTGCATGAAAACTACCATCTCTACCGGTAATTCCTTGTATTATCAATCGTGTAGATTCATTTATAAGTATACTCATGTCTGTTGATTTAATAAGTTTAAAAACTAGAAATTATCTACGCTTGTTGTGAGAGTTTTACTGCTATATTGGTAGCTTCACCCATTGTTTCAGCAATCGTAAAACGCGTTCCTTTTAATAATTCACGCCCCTCATATTCATTAGTGCCTGTTAGACGAACAACAACAGGGATGTCTGTGTGTATCTGCTCAAAGGCGCTGAGCAATCCTTTTGCCACATCGTCGCAACGGGTAATTCCCCCGAATATATTGATTAAAACAACTTTGACTTCAGGGTCTTTCAATAACAGGCGCATTGCCTCTATTACTTTTGCTGAATTGGAGCTACCTCCTATATCTAAAAAATTGGCAGGGTTTCCCCCATATAGTTTAATCATATCCATGGTAGCCATAGCCAAGCCAGCTCCATTGACCATGCATCCAATTTCACCTTTTAGATGCACATAGCTAAATCCTTTTTCTTTAGCATTAGCTTCTATAATCTCATCTTCTGTTGGTTCAGATAAGGCAAATACTTCGGGTTGACGATACATGGCATTGTCATCGAAAACCATTTTGCCATCAATTGCTATCAACCTTTGTTGATGTGTCATCACCAAGGGATTAATTTCGGCTAATGAAACATCTTTCTCTATAAATAATTTATAGAGTTTTTGCAGAATAAGAGCCATTTGATTTACTAAATCTAATTGATCAAATAGTAAAAAAGCATATTTACGAGCCAAATAATCTGGAAGTCCTATAAATGGATCAATGGGGAGCCGATGTATCTTCTCAGGTGTGGAGGCAGCTATCTCTTCGATATCCATTCCGCCTTCAGCACTCATTATTAATATCACCGACTTAATGTTACGATCAATTGTAAAACTGAGATAATACTCTGATTTGATATCAATTGCTTCACTGATAATAACTTTAGTAACGGGAAAGTCTTTTATTTTCATCTTAAGCATATTACCTGTATGAAGCGATACTTCATCCTTACTATTAGCAAGTTTTACACCACCAGCTTTTCCTCTACCTCCTGTTAGTACTTGTGATTTAACAACTACAGCTTCAGTATCCATTTTTTTATATGCTTTTATTGCTTCATTCACATTATGGCAAAGAGTATATTGCTCTACAGGGATACCAAAAGAAGAAAATAAGTCTTTAGCCTGATATTCATGTATTTTCATGTAAATAATTATTAAATGGTTAATCGTGAATAAGGAATAAATCAAAATAGAAAAAAAAGTCATCTTTACAGCTTTTTTTAGTGTTAATCATGTATAGATATTTTCTATAGAGATTGTGTTCTTGAAGCTAGAGTATCATATTCTTTTAGGTTGAGAATTAAATTAATGATCTGATACATTTCTTAATAGCTAAATTTCATATAGATAAAATCAAAAAAAACGAGCCGAAAAGGGCTCGTTTTTTTGTGTGAAAAGATTAAAGTAATTTTAATCTAGCATTATAGTTCCTCCCACTCTGGATTTTGGTCAAACTCTTGATATCTGATCTCATCCCAATGAATAGGGTAGTAGTACTGTTTTGACATAAAGGTTCTAACATTTTCAGGCTTTTTGTTCATGTTCGAAATTTGATAAACAGTAGGTTTTCCTTCTTCTTTTATCACTTTCATAACTTTCAAAGGGTTCGTAGAACCATTCATTTTTTCTTCAGCAATGTTATACCTTAACAAGTCCCAATAGGTAGATTCTTCAAATGCTAACTCCACTCTACGCTCGTTCATGATAGCTTCCCAAGTGATACTTTCTAAATCATGCATATGAGCACGGGCTCTAATCTTATTGATCTTTTTTAGTGCATCATTGGGACGTCCTTGTTTGAAATCTATTTCTGCATAATCTAGCAACACTTCTGCAAAACGCCAAATAATGAAGTTTTGATTACTTCCTTTCGAAGGATGATTGTCGATTGCCTGTTTTTCATTCACAAATTTACCAAGGTAATATCCCGTTTGTGTCACAGCTGCAGTCTTAGCTGTACCAGAAGGTCTAAGATCTGCCCCCGCAACCTCTTTACCATCCTCTATAGAGTAATGGATTTCCATGATATGTCCACGGAACATACATCCATCATAGAGTACATTTGCGTAAAAACGGAAGTCTCTATTTGCATACGGATTCTGAGCATCAAAAGTTTTACCTTGTTGCATTCCATACTCATCTACGTGATTTTGTGTAGGAGTGTAGGCGGCAGTAGTTCCACCTTCGTATGATGTTACAGCTTCAGCATCTAGCTTATGACCAAATCCGACATCAAAGTTTCCGTCATCAGAATGTTGTACTTCAAAAATTGATTCTTTTGAGTTTTTAGTCAAAAAGATTTGACGATAACTTTTAGCAATAGCATCTTGATTTGCACCACTAACTTCTAAAAGCTGATAGTCTAGCTTCATCAGCTCATCATAAGCTTCCTTAGCATGTTGAATCATCTCTGCCGATTTGTTGGTAGCAAATCCTAAATACTCCTTTTCTGTATTTTGAAAATGATCGCCAGCAACCCAAAGATAAGCTTTAGCTTTCAGCATTAGAGCTGCACCAGGGGTCACATATCTACTATTGTTAGGATACTTGAACTCTGACAAGTATTCGTTAGCCAGAGTTGCCTCGTCAGTAATAAATTGTACCATTTCGTCATAAGAAGCACGTGGAAACTTCTTAACGCCTTTGAGAGGGTCATAAACTTCTTTTGCTATTATTACTCCTCCAAATTGTCTTAAAAGAAGATAGTGATAATATGCTCTGAAGAAGTGAGCCTCTCCTAACACTCTATTCTTTTGTTGTCCCGAAGAGATTGAGCCTTCATGTTCTAACAAATTATTGATAGATCTGATTTGCTCATAGTATTTTTGCCATAGATTACCACCTCTACGCTGTATCTCTTTTGGACTACTTTTTAATATTTCCCCATAAGCCGTTGAATACCAATCGCTCTTGCTTACTGTTAATTGATCTCCGTACCAAGGCATATATTCTCGTCCTAAGCCTCTCAGAAATATGCTCGTTGGCATGTACACACTAAAGCCGTGGCTCATATTTCTGTACCAAGGCAATACATACTCATCCAGAAGTTGTGGATCAGTCCAAATTTTATCTTCCGGCAAGGTACTTTTAGAAAAATCATCAAAAAGATCGTTGCACGAAACACTACTAAATAAGCAAATAAATGCTAATATTATGTATTTAGTTTTCATATTCAGTTAATTAAAATCCGATGTTTAAAGACATACCATATGTTTTTTGGATTGGATATCCTCGTAGAGATTCAGGGTCCATATTTTTAAGTGACGACCAAGTAAACAAATTGCTCGCTTGGAACGACACATTCAAAGAGGATAGCAACATTTTTTTAGCTATTTTAGCAGGTACAGCATATCCTATATTTAAGCTCTTCAGACGAATGTAATTACAATCTTCGATCCAGAAAGTAGATTCTTGTCTATTGTTATCGTTGACAGTAGAAAATTTGAGTCTAGGATATCTCGCATTACGATTTTCTTCAGTCCAGCTTTCATTTTTATGATAGGTTTGAAATTTTTGCAAACTCTTATTATGCAGTGTATATTGTTCTGTCAATAGCTGTTTATACCCTTCCACTCCTTGAAATAAAGCATTGAAGAAGAATCCTTTATACTCTGCTCCTACCTTTATAGAATATGTATACTCAGGCAATGCAGCATTGCGTACATAAATCATGTCTTCTTTCGTTAGTTTATCATCGCCGTTCATATCTTTATACTTGATATCACCAGGAGCCAAAGTGGTATTCCCTTTTCCATCTTGATCTAGAGGATGATTGTCGATTTCTTCTTGAGTTTGAAACAAACCATCAGCCTGATAAACGGACCAGTTATAGGCTGGGTTACCAGCTTTGCGTCGGTTAGGCAATTGAGCACTTTCATCTCCATAATTCAAATATTTATTATCGGTTTTGGAGATCATGAAGTCCACATTATATCTTACTTTATCTATGGTATTTCTGTGATTGATCGTTAAATCCCAACCCCATTCTTTAATCTTACCCATATTGATATAAGGATATCGTCCTCCTGCGCCTGCAGATGGAGGATAAAGATAGGCAGGGCTAACCTCTAACATGTTAGTACGGAATCTCCAGTAATATTCATAGGTTATTCCAAAACGGTTATCCCAAAAACCAATATCTGTTGCCACATTATAACTCTTTCTCTTTTCGTATTCGATATCGATATTAGGAAAAGCATCTGGAGATGCAATAACGCTAGGGTTATAACTATCTGTCATCCAGTATCCCTCTTGTGGAGATAATATATATCTCATTTGGTATGAGTAGTTAGGCACAGTATTCTCATCCCCTAAAATACCTGCAGATGTTCTAAATTTAACATTAGATATTACATCTTGCTTCCAATATTTGAAAAAATCTTCATTTGTCATTACCCATGATGCTGATACCGAAGGGAAAAACTTCCACCTATTGTCAGGGTGTAATCGTGTTGATCCATCGTATCTAAAACTAGACTCAAAGAAATATCTAGAGTCAAAACTATAGGTTCCACGTCCAATGAGAGATGCTCTTTGTAACGTTTCTTCCATACCACTGATCTTTGCATCCTCACCAGTTACCACACCAATAATCTCAGGATAAAAACCTCCCATTCTATTATTATTACCAGTCAGCAAATCTCTATTATTACGTTGATAATTCGCGACTAAGAGTCCAGTAACATCATGTTTTCCTGCAAATTTTTTTGCATAGTTTAATCCAAATTCAACAAGGGTGTTCGTTACATCTTGCTTCCCCTTTTCCATTTGAGGATTGGCACTTGGATAAACTGTCTTAGGATCTTCCACAATAAGCTCAGGATTATTTTTGTCAGGCATATATAGCGTTACAGGTTTGCTAAATATTTTTGTCTTAAAGGTATTATAATCAAATGTAGTTTTAGCATATGCCGACAGCCCTTTAAGCCACGATGCATTATACTTCAATGTCGCTGAAATAGAATTCATGTTCGAGTGATTCTCGATATATCCACCCAAGCCTCTAGCTGCAATTAGTGGATTTCCACTATTTACACTAGCTAATCTGCCATCAGTATATTGCAAAACCTGAGTAGGATCTAAATCAAATGCAGCATCAATTGTCGTATAGCTTGAGTTCTTGTTTTCTGTTCTGGTTCCAAGCACATCAACCATTAGTTTTAGATCAGTCATTAAATTAGCATCAAGCTTAATCGAATAATTATAGCGCTCGCGTCCTACTCCAGAATACAAACCTTCTGTTTGGGTATACCCTAAAGATGTATAGTAGTTGATATCTTTTCCTCCACCGGATATAGACAAACTATGAGAAGTGGAGTATCCATGATTTTTTAAATGGTCGATAAGATTTTCATTACCGTACTCATTTGGTGATGCATTGGTTCTGATTATCTCTAACTGCTCATCTGTATAGGGTTTATATCTATTTTGAAAAGTTGCAGCAGAATTACTCAAGGCATGATTATATAACTTAGCATATTCAAAAGCATCAAGAAATTCAGGAAACTTAGTAGCTTTCTGAAGATTTATTTGACCACGATAGTTGACTCTTACCTTTTTCTCCCCTTGTCCACGTTTCGTAGTAACGAGGATAACACCTCTAGCTGCGCGAGATCCGTAAACTGCAGCGGCTGCAGCATCTTTTAATACAGAGATACTCTCGATATCATCCGGATTGAGATCAGACAAACGCATTTCTCCATCAGTTGTATTTTCAGCAAAACGAGGAATCCCATCTATGACTAATAGGGGATTATTGTTGATACCTCTAATTCTGATTTTTGATTCACGAGCTGAAGATGGATCTCCTGAAAGAGATGATACAGACAGCCCAGCTACTTGTCCTGCCAAAGCTTCATCAAGATTGGGCGTCGGCATTTTTATGATATCTGCAGCGCTAACAGTCTCAATAGAGCTAGTTAGTGCAGACTTCTTTTGCGTTCCATATCCGATAACAACAAGTTCGTCTAGCATGTGACTGTTTTCTTCTAAAACAATGTGAAGTTCATTGGTTCCATCAAGTTTAACTTCTTGAGCTTTATAGCCTAGATATGAAACAATAAGAACTGTCTTAGGATCAGACGACACATTTACAGTGAACTTTCCATCAATATCTGTGATGGTCAATCCTTTGCCATCCTTTTCCTTAATGCTGGCTCCGATCACTGATTCTCCATGTGAATCATACACACTTCCCTTTATGGTTCTGGTGTTGCCCTGAGCTGATAATCCCAAAGGAACAATCAACAAGAGACATAAAAAATATAAATATTTCATTGTGCTATAATTTATTTAGTAAATAACACTTTTTCGATGTTTAAAATTTGGAAATTATAGAAATTCCTAGATGTTGCATCAGAACTATTTCTGCGTTTTTTATACAACTCTAACACCTTGTTTAATTGAGCAGTCATCAATGCATTTAACTCAGGTGCAGGAAGAGTTGGTAGTCCAAAATTAATTCTTAAGAAAGATTTGCTGTGCTCTGAGTTTTCAAGTGCCGCATGAGAACACGGAAGTGAACTTTCATCATACGCCATCATAAATTCTTCATATGCTCCTAAGATAGATTTTGCTTTAGGAGTAGCAGCTTTCAGCCCTCCATTGTTGATAAGAAGGTTAAGAGCGGTGGTTTGGATATTAATTTCATCTGCATTCAGCGCTTTGTTTTGAATAGAAGCTTTAAATACTTCAGAAATTACATCATCCATATAGTCATTAAGTGCATAGTTTACTTTAGGATCAACTTTTTCTCCCTCCGAAATACGATAAAGTGTTCCAGTATTGAAAAGACCCGCAACTACCGAGGTTTGTAGTTTAGAGTTCACATCAAAGCCTGTGCCTAGTTTCATTACTAAGTCGGCAGGAGTCAACCATGAGTTACTTGTCCTGATTTGTTCCATTAGCCATTTCAAGGCTCTTTGTTGTTCCTTTTTAGAGATATGTGTTTTGGCTGCATTTGTAGGATCTTCTCCTTGTCTGATTTCTTTAAACTCAACACCTCCAATATAAGGAAGTACATGACGTACGTGACGGTTATATTGATTCACAACCTCTTTGTAGACAGGCTCTAAATCTTCAAACCTTTTGCCCGGTTCTCCACCCCAAGCTTCTAGGTTCTGCATAATGATCTTTAAGTTGCTGATCGATAAATCTCCAGCCTTAATATGGTCATCTCCTAAATCTTCTGTTTGATCAGTTGGGTCAATTAATCCAAAGAATTGTTGAGCACCAAACTCATACATTGGGTCATGCTTTTTTTCTTCAATCCATTTGTTCAGTATAGCTACTTCTTCTTCAGCTTTGGCTACATTAGGGATTAGTCTATATCCCCAATTGATGGCATGGATATCATATACACCGAGAATAGGAGGAGTCATTTTTACACCTTTTTCGAAGTCTCCTGGTTGAGCTATATAATTATTTCTAGCATAGTCCATTATACTTGGAGTTGTTCCATACATTTGAGTAAATGATGGACTTCTCAGTGAGTCTACAGGAAATGAGTAGCTGGCACCCATATTGTGCATAAGTCCAAGTGTGTGACCTATTTCGTGTGAAGCTACATATCGCAATGATTCATTCATTACATCATCATCAAATACAGGTTTACGAACACGACTGTCTGTTGCAGCAGTTTGCGTAAATCTCCAATTGTGAAGTAGTGATAAGATATTGTGATACCAAATAACATCTGCTGTAAGAATTTCTCCAGATCTTGGATCCACATGGCTTGGCCCCATAGCATTTGCAATTGGAGTTGTGGCATATTTGATACAGCTATATCTCATATCATCTGGATCAAACTCAGGATCGTCAGATGGATAATCTTTGGCCTTGATTGCATTTTTAAATCCAGCTTTTTCGAAAGCCATATTCCAATCCTCTACACCTTGTTTGATTGTATTAGCCCATTTTTCAGGAAACGCGTTGTCTACATAGAAAACAATTGGCTCTTTTGGCTCTACCAATTCGCCTCTGAAATATGCAGCACGGTCTTCATCTTTAGGTTCTAGTCTCCATCTGTGGATGAAGGTATAAGGCACAACTTTATCTCGTTGTGTAGTATATAGTCTACGATCAGTGCTAAAGTATCCAACTCTGTTATCTTGAATACGTTTTTGCATCAAAGTGTCAGGAAGGACAATAAGTGATCGATTGACAATCACAGTGTAGGGTTCGTTAAGAGGAGTGGTATTGTAGCTCAGCATACTACGAACTTCAATATTTTTCTTAAAAGTTTTCACCTCCTGTATATTTGATGCGCCAGCCACAAATGAGCCTTTTAAGCTAGGACGTCCTCCAAACAATTTAGCTAAAGGACTCTCTTGCTTTATAGGGCTGATAGCTCGCTCGTTATCACCAAAAAATGAAGTCACATCGAAAACGACATTACCATCATTGGTTGCTTCAATAGGGAAACCTTTTAGGACCGGATCAAAGAAATTCTTTTTAAAGGAAATTTCAATAGAAGACCCTTCTTCTACTTCATCTCCTGTTTGCACTTTGTGCATATAAATATTAACAGAATCTCGTGTAAACCGAATAACTAATGGATTAGTAGCCATTTGTCCTGCTACATAGTCATGCGTATCACTAGTGGAAGCAATTCTATTGGCAAGTAAATAAGTATGTTGCATTGCCGACTCTGACATCTCGAAATACAACTTATTTTTGTTTGTGAAATGGGTAGTAAATAATCCGTTGAGAGTTTTTGCGTCTTTCGTTATATCCTGATACTTCTTTTTAGGATCGACGACTGAATCACTTTTTGCCTTCTCCGCGGCTTTCGTCGCTATAGCCTTCAAAGGGCTGGAGGAGGTTAAGAAAACATACAACAACAGTAATATTGTTGTACTAGACAATACATGCTTCATGAAAATGAATTTAAATTTAATATAAAATGAACGACTCCGTTTCATACAACGAAGTATAAGCACAACAAATGTACTGTTTTAAGGCTTAGGGTCAAAGAATTAACTAAATATATTCTAAAATTAGATCAAGTTAACATAGGTGATTGAGAGGTCATTAATTGAAGTTTCTCATTATCAGAGGTGTGCTTTATTTAGTTGTTTGGTAAACAATATTAGTATTGTCAATAAATATAAAATCATCTACATTTATTTTAGACGATTTTGTTAATGATAATAGTAAGGCTATGAATTTCAATTATTCTATTGTGTTCTCCTAGATTGCGATAGTTATCTTCATAAATAGGTATATCTGTTAGAGATGAAGTTCAAAGCTGGCTTGTCTAGTAAACGCATGAAGAAGTTCTGTAAATTCGTAGCATCGATAAAATTAATCATGACAAACGACCGATTATCAGTGCGTAGCAGTTTATCAGTCCCTTTACATGAATAATCAACACTAAGATCTATTATTGAAAAAGATAATTAGCAAGTCTACTTCTACTCTTATAAAAAACAAAATTGTAAGACTTTGATAAAACAATGAATTACACTTCGTAATTAAAATATTTTAAGAAGAAATGTATTCATAAACTCCTCAATATATTTTAATGATTATTAGTGTGTTTGAGTCAATTACTTTACCATGAATAATACATTACTAAGCATAAGAGACATCTTTCATATAAACAATCATCCCTCTGCACCGATATGATATCAATAGTATCTATTTAGAATAGAAAAAAACGAAAGTAAAAAAATTTAAAATGACTCCTTGATATGTTAGTTTTAATTTAAAATTTTGTAAATTCATGGCGTTATTCCAAAATCTATAAGACCTGTATGCTAGAATTGAAAGTTTTTAATGCAGTTTTTAGTAAATACTACAATCCATTCTTGAAGTTTGCGAACTCCTATGTTAGAGACGAAGCAATAGCTGAAGAAATTGTTGCAGAGTCTTTTACCCTACTTTGGGAAAATAGGGAATCCATTTCAGCTGATACAAATTTACCTGCATATCTTCTGACAATAATCAAAAATCTAAGTTTAAATCATCTAAAACGTCTTTCCCTCAGACGTAATATTACTGACACAATTCAACAAGTCTATGAATGGGATCTTGCAATGCGAATAAATAGCATTGAAGCCTGCGATCCTTCTTTTTTATTTCCAGAAGAGATAAAGACTATGGTTGGTAAAGCAATTGAGAAATTGCCTTCAAAAACACGTGAGGTTTTTATCCTAAGCAGAATAAAATCTAAAAACCACAAAGAAATAGCTGAAAAATTAAAAATAACTACAAAGGGTGTAGAATATCATATAACAAAGGCTATCAGTACATTAAAGATTGAGCTAAAGGATTATTTGCTAGCTTTTCTTTTCTTTTTGTTTTTTTTTTGAAAATTATTCTGTATTTCCACTAGGGATGATGCTTCTTCAATTGTTATTATAATAGAAGGGCACAAAATGCCCATTGAATAAACGATACTAAATACTATGATGTCATCTAAACTCCACGATTATTTTGCAGGAAATTGCACCGAAGAAGAAATGCTATCTATCAAAGAATGGGTTGAATCTTCGAATGAGAATTTACAAATCTTTCAAAAAGAAAGAGTACTGTATGATATTCTTACTCTTCATGATGACGAAATTAAAGAAAATAAAATAAAAAGGAATTTACCTGCTCGAAAAGTGTATTTATCCCTTTCAAAAATAGCTTCTGCTGTGATCGTATTACTCTTAACTTCCTATTTCTCGATGCAATTTACTCGCGAAGAGTTGAGTAATAATATACAGGAAATCAATGTGCCCGCAGGACAATATATCAATGTCAAGCTACCCGACGGATCGAATGTGTGGCTAAATGCACAAACTAGCTTAAAATATAGTCCTGTTTTCAGTCACAATAAGCGCCATGTAGAATTAGAAGGAGAGGCTTACTTTCAAGTAAAAAATCAAAATGGGTTACCATTTGAAGTAGAAACATCCAAGGGGATAATAAAAGTGCTAGGAACGGAATTTAATGTAAAAGCACATAGCAAGACCAATGAATTTAGTACAGCACTGATCAATGGTTCAGTGGAAGTCAATCTCAAGGGAGAGTCTGAAAAAACATTGCTCGTTCCCGGTACGTCTGCTACTCTAAGAAAAGGAGCATTAGAAGTTGATCAAATTCAAAATTACGACGACTTTTCGTGGAAAGAAGGTCTTATCACATTTAATGACGCAAGTTTCGATATGATCATTCGCAAGTTTGAAGAGGTTTTTGGCTATAAAATGATCATTATCGGTTCAGAAACAAATGGACATAAATATACAGGAAAATTTAGAATTGATGATGGGGTAGACTATGCCCTACGAGTTTTAAGAAGGAGTTACTCCTTCCAACTGGAACGAGTAAATGATGGAAACACGATCTATATCAAACCAATAAGTAACCGGCAATAAATCCAAATAAAAAACCTTATAAACTAATACTTAATAGCCTATGGAAAAATAAAAGTGCCAATAAATGCTGCAACATCTATTGGCACAGAGAAAATCAATACAATTCGTGAGTCGTATTAATTAACTAACGTAGCAAATATATGAAAAACAATTCATTCCGGAGGCGTGGTACGCCTTCTTTTAACCAAATAATCAGAACCATGAGAATAGTAGTACTCCTGTTATTTGTAGGACTTTTCTCATTGCATGCAGAGGGTTTGCATTCACAAAGTGCTAAAGTTAGCATCAATGAAGAAAATGTTCGAATTAATCAGATTATTAGTCAGATCGAAAAACAGACAGATTATCTTTTTGTCTATAATGATCAAGTAGAAACTAATAAACTGGTAACGGTATCAGCAAAAAATGTCGCAGTATCACAGATTTTGGATCAAATATTCGAAAACAGTGATGTTCAGTATGCCATAGAGGGAAAGCATATTATTCTCTCTAAGCATGAAGGAGCCCAAACACCGCCTGTTGCAACTTCTCAAAAAGAAATTCGTGGAGTGGTGAATGACGAGTTAGGAGACCCTGTGATCGGAGCGGCAGTGATGATTAAAAGAGGGAAAACAGGTAGCATAACGGATACAGATGGTAAATATATGATCAAAACATCCGAGGGTGATATATTACTGTTTTCTTATTTAGGTTATAATTCACAAGAAATAAAAGTGGAAAATCAAACCACAATTAATGTAACCTTAGAACCTGACACAAAACAACTAGAAACCGTTGTTGTCACAGCTTTAGGTATTAAAAGATCAGAGAAAGCATTGAGCTACAATGTACAGCAAATTAGTTCAGATGCAATTATCACCAACAAGGATGCAAACTTTGTGAATGCACTGAGCGGAAAGGTTGCTGGTTTGACCATTAACTCATCATCATCAGGTGTCGGAGGTGTAACTAAAGCATCTATGCGTGGTACGAAGTCAATCACCAAGTCTTCAGATGCTCTATATGTGATAGATGGTGTGCCAATGTTTAAGTATGCTGCTAATGACGGAGGAGGCATGGAGTTTGACTCTCAAGGAGCCTCTGACCCTGTTGCAGATATCAATCCGGAAGATATCGAATCTTTATCTGTTCTGACTGGAGCTGCAGCAGCTGCACTTTATGGGTCTGATGCAGCCAATGGAGCCATCATCATTACCACTAAAAGGGGAAAAGAAGGGAAACTTAGCATAACTGTAAATAGTAATGTAGAGTTTAATTCTCCACTAGTAATGCCACGTTTCCAGACTCGTTATGGAACAGGAAGCAATGGTGTATTGGGTACAAGTATCGACCGCAGTTGGGGATCTAAGCTTTCCGAGGCTCAACGTTATGGGTATGATCCTGAAGACGATTATTTCCAAACAGGTGTGATTGCAACAGAAAATGTATCTTTTTCTACAGGTACAGATAAGAACCAAACTTATGTTTCAGTAGGCGCTTTAAATTCAAAGGGAATTATTCCGAACAACAAGTATGAGCGTTATAATTTCTCTGTTCGCAATACAACATCTTTCTTGAATGATAAAATGACGCTAGACGTTAATGCCTCGTATATTAGACAAGGAGATAGAAATATGACAAATCAGGGAACATATAATAACCCATTGGTAGGAGCTTATTTATACCCTAGAGGAAATGATTGGGCAGATGCTGAAATATATGAAGAATATAGTGCAACACGTAAATTATATACACAACGTTGGGCTGTAGGAGACGGTGGTATGGTGATGCAAAATCCATATTGGATTAATTATCGTAATCTACGTGAAAACAAAAAAGATCGGTATATGCTTGGAGGTAGTCTTGAATACAAAATTCTTGATTGGCTAAGTGTTTCTGGGCGTGTACGTCTTGATAATTCGAATACAAACTACACTGAGAAATTCTTTGCAACTACCAATACTCAATTGACTGAACTATCTAACCGAGGGCTTTATGGAGTCAATAAAATGGAAGATAAACAGTTGTATGCAGACTTCTTAGTAGGTATAAACAAATACTTTGGAGATGATTGGAGTCTTCAAGCTAATCTCGGAGGATCGTATAACGATTCACGCTACGATGCAATGAAAATACGTGGTCCAATTGCTGATAGTTCAGATGCCTTTGATCCGGGTGAACAACCAGGATTGGCAAACTTCTTTGCAATTCAAAACTTGAGTAGAAAAAGTTTAAAACCGCTTCAAAATGGGTGGAGAGAACAAGTACAGTCTTTATATGCATCTGCAGAAGTAGGATATAAAAGTACTTACTACTTGACCGTAACAGGGCGTAATGATTGGCCATCACAATTGGCAGGTCCTTTATCTAAGAATTCTTCATTTTTCTATCCATCAGTGGGGTTGTCTACAGTAGTGTCTGAATTGATACCTAATCTGAATAAAGATTATCTGTCATTTTTGAAAATACGTGCATCTTATGCATCTGTAGGTAATGCCTTTGACAGATATATCGCTAATCCAAGATTTCCATTTGATGAAAGTTTCTGGAGATATAGTGCAATCACGGTAAAAATAATGGAAGATATGAAACCTGAACGCACAGAATCTTATGAAGTAGGGTTGAATGCTCGCTTCTTGAAAAACTTCGAATTGGATTTCACTTTCTATAGTGCTGACACAAAAAATCAGGTATTTCCTATAGACGGAGGGGTGCAATATTCTAAAGCTTATATGCAGACCGGAGCTGTACGAAATCATGGTATAGAGTTAGCTTTGAATTACAGCAATACATGGAGAGACTTTTCATGGCATACTGGTTTCACATATAGCATGAATAAGAATAAAATATTAAGAATAGCTAAAAATGAAATCAATCCTGTAACGGGGCAACCGATCAATATTGGACATATGAATATGGGAGGTTTGGGTAGTACCCGCTTTATTCTAAAAGAAGGAGGGGATATGGGAGACGTTTATTCAATAATGGATCTTAGGAGAGATTCTAACGGCTCTATTTATATTGATGAGAACAATGCAGTACATACAGAAAGTATTCAAGATGTTGATAAATATATCAAACTAGGAAGTGTTTCGCCAAAAGGCAACTTAGCATGGCGTAATAGCTTTGCATGGAAAAACTTTACGGCAGGATTCTTGATCTCAGCTCGTCTGGGAGGTATTGTTTTCTCTCGTACACAAGCCATATTAGATAACTTTGGAGTGTCTGAAGCCTCTGCTGCAGCCCGTGATCTAGGATATATTTCGATCAATGGAGTAGATAGAGTTGATCCTGAAAGTTGGTACTCTACTATTGGTGGAGGCACAGCAGTTCCTCAATATTACACTTATTCTGCAACAAATGTACGCTTACAAGAGGCTTCAATCGGATATAATATTCCTAGAAAATGGCTAAGCAACATTTGTGATGTAAAAGTGTCTTTAGTAGGGCGCAATCTGTGGATGATTTATAATAAAGCTCCGTTTGATCCTGAATCGGTGGCAACAACAAGTGACTTCTACAAGGGAATCGATTACTTCATCATGCCATCTTTACGTAACATTGGTTTTAACTTGAATGTTAAATTTTAAAACTGACTATCATGAAAAATATCATAAATAAGTTAACACTAGCACTACTTATTGTAGCCTCAGCATCTTGTACGGACAACTTTGACAATATAAATAGTAAACCGTATGAACCAGGAGACTTGACTGCTGATGATTATGCTTTGGGTGCAGCAATGAATAATTTGGCAGGATGTGTTGTCTCTCCTGACGTCAACACTGCTCAATTTACGGATTGTTTGCTAGGAGGTCCATTAGGGGGATATTATGCAGACTCTCAGCCTGGATGGGAAAATACAATCTCAAACTTTAATCCTAAGGATGACTGGAGTAGAGTATTTCTAAAGAGTGATAAAATCATTCCTATACTGAATGCCAATATGCAAGAAGTGGATATTATATCCAAGAATACCAAGGATCCGATACCATTTGCCTTGGCTAGTATTATAAAAGTGGCAATTATGCATCGTGTTACTGATACATTTGGTCCAATCCCGTATACAAAAATGTCTCTTAGCGAAGAATTAGCGGTACCATATGATTCTCAAGAGACGGTGTACAATGCATTCTTTGACGAATTAAACAGCGCCTTAGAAGTATTAAATGAAAATCCAAATGCCAGATTGACGCCAACCGCAGATTATGTATATAAAGGAAGCATCAAACAGTGGATAAAGTTTGCTAATTCTCTAAAACTACGTTTGGCAATGCGTATAGTGTATGCAGCCCCGGATAAGGCTAAAACAATGGCAGAAGAAGCTGTTGACCCTAAGAATGGTGGTGTGATGGAAAGCAATGCTGATAATGCAGCATGGAACTATTTTGCAAGTATTTCCAATCCAATATTTATGGCTACACGATACAATCTAGTACAAGGGAGTCAACATGCTGATGGAGAAGCTTGTAAAACAGGAGGTGATACTCATGCAGCTGCTGATATTATTTGCTACATGAATGGTTATCAAGACAATCGTCGTGAAAAATATTTCGTGAAATCAGAATGGCCAGGATCAGAGTATATAGGTCTACGTAGAGGTATCATTATACCTGATTTGGTTACTGTGGGGCATAAATATTCTGGAGTAAACATTACTCCTACATCTCCACTACCTTGGCTTAATGCAGCTGAAGTTGCTTTCTTACGTGCTGAAGGAGCTGCCGTCTTTGAATTCAAAATGGGAGGTGACGCTGAGGAGTTTTACAACCAAGGTATTCGCTTGTCATTTGCTCAATGGGGAGCAGATGGAGCTGAAGAGTATCTGATGGATGACAAAAGTAAACCTAGCTCTTATATCGATCCTGCAGGAAAAGAAAATTATGCAGGAGCCTTGTCAGGCATAACAATCAAATGGAAAAATGGTGCAAGTAAAGAAGAAATGCAAGAACGCATCATCGTTCAAAAGTGGATTGCAAACTGGCAACTAGGGAATGAGGCATGGGCTGATTACCGTCGCACTGGATATCCTGTTATGATTCCGGCAAGCATTGCAGGAAACAAGAGCGGGGGAATCGTCGACTCAAAAAAAGGTGCTAGACGTATGCCATTTCCTCAAGATGAGTATAGCACAAACGCTAAAAACATACAAGAGGCTGTTGCTAAGTATTTGAACGGACCAGACAATATGGCTACAGATGTATGGTGGGCTGCTAAAAAGTAATAATCACTTAAATAAAAAACACATGAAAAAGTATTTTAAATATTGTCTATTTGTAGTGATCGTTTTGCTTTCAACTTTTACTATCAGTTCATGTTCAGATTGGACAGATGTAGAAGAACTTGATCTAAATAATCCATTGATTAAAGATTTGAATGCCAAATTATATGCTGACTATTTGAAAAATCTGAGAGAATATAAATCGAAAGAGCATAACGTTGTTCTGGTTTCCTTTGAGAATACAGATCATCCTCCAGTGAAACAAGGCGAACGTTTGACAACGATTCCTGATAGCATTGATATCATTTGTCTTAATAATCCGAAAGATCTGAATGCCATCATTCAAAAGGAGATAGAGCAAATTCGTGAAGAAAAAGGTACCAAAACAGTTTATAATATAAGTTATGACGAGTTTGAGTCTACATGGAAAGAAATGATTAAAGAAAATCCAAAACTGACAGAAAACGATGCCTTAAAGTTTATTGAAGAACAGACTGAAGCAATGTTGTCTCTCTGCTATAAGTATAATTATGATGGTATTATTGCAGATTATACAGGACGTTCTTTAGTAAGTCTTCGTCCACAAGAATTGGCGATGTATAATGCTCGTCAGCAAAGCTTTTTTAACAAAATAATAAGCTGGAAAAGTAGTAATGAGGCAAAGATAGCTGTGTTTTATGGTAATGCTCAATACCTTGTTCCTGAGAACATGGGTATGATGAATAGTTACGATTACATTATTCTCAAATCAGCTCTTTCGACCAATGGAGAAGATCTCAGTCTCAAAGCATACTTAGCACTTCAAGCCGGTATCGATTCGCAAGAAGGAGAAAGTGAGATCGCAAACCCGATCCCTAATGATCGCTTCATAGGTTGTGTACAATTACCTCAAGCTGATGACAAAAATCAAGTAATTGGTTACTGGAATACGCGAGTGAATGGCGAAAAAACAATTGCAGCTTATGGAGCATCGGAATGGGTTGTGGAAGAGTCTCCAAACTTTGTACGTAGTGGAATATTTATGCTAAATATTCATAGCGACTATTATCAAAAAGACACTTATAAAATAGTGCGTGATGCTATAAGTATTATGAACCCTAATAAATAAAGTAAGAATATGAAACAATATAAATATATATTCACATTATTGATAGCCTTTGCTATACTTTTCAATGGGTGTAAGGATGCAGATATCGAGAATGAACACCATTTCGACAACAGTCTATATGTGACTACAAAAGTCGTTACAGATGATTTGTTAATCAAACCTGAAATAACATCTGCATCGCGAGAAATCACTTATCGGATTGCGCAACCTGCATCCAATGATGTTGTTATCGAATTCGAAGCTGCACCAAGTCTAACTGCTGCATACAATTTAATCTATTCAGACAATGCCACAGTTTTAGATGAAAAGTATTATTCTTTACCTACAAAGAATGCTACAATAAAAAAAGGTGATATATCTAGTGACAATATCGTCATCAGCTTTGAGAATACAAACGAACTAGATAATGCTAAACGGTACGTGTTACCTATAACAATAATAGATGCAAGTAATATCGAAGTATTAGATAGCAAACGTACTGTCTATTTTATATTCAAAGGTGCTGCACTAATTAATGTTGTAGCAGATATTAGTGAAATGTATTTTCCTATCAACTGGAAAAGCGATGTAAGTAATATGTCAGTAATCACGGTTGAGGCTTTAGTACGTAGTTCCGATTGGGTAGCAGGTCGTTCTAATGCATTAAGTTCTATCTTCGGTATTGAGGGTACATTCCTTGTTCGTGTTGGAGATGGAGACCGTCCTCGAGATCAGGTGCAAGTAGTTGCTCCCGGAGGAAATTTCCCGGGTCCTAATCTTGTCAGTGGACTACCTGTAAATGAGTGGGTACATATAGCAATCGTATATGACTCTACAACCAAAGAACGACTGTATTATAAAAATGGAGAATTGGTTTACAGCGATACGTCTGCAGGTGGAGCTCTTTCTTTAAGAAGTAGCTGCTACATCGGTCACTCATGGGATGACACCCGTTGGCTTCCTGGTGAAATTTCTGAATTACGTATTTGGAATATAGCTCGTACAGCAGAAGAGATAGCCAATAATCCTTATGGTATAAATCCCAAAGTAGAAGGACTTGTTGCTTATTGGAAATTTAATGAAGGTGGTGGAGGAGATATTAAAGACTATACTGAAAATGGAAATGATATTTCAGCAGTGGGTGGTACTCCTACCTGGGTGGATGTTGAACTTCCCCCAGTTCAGTAAGAAAAAGTTTAACTTATTTAGAACTAGATTATGAAAATAAAAAATATAATATTCGGTTTGCCATTTATCTTGATGATAGGCTGTATTACAGCTTTCGTTTCTTGCGCAGATGATTTAGATATTGGGAAAGACATTGATGAATCGATATATGAAGAAATCTACAAAAACAATGCATTCTTGCGTGATGCTAAGACCAATAAGGTTTCTAATGTAATTGAATTGTATAAAGAACAGTATGCTACTAAGGTTAGGCTAGGACTTTCAAAACCAGCGACCTCTACTACTAAAGCAAAAGTAAAAGTAGATGCTGAATATTTGACTATTTATAATGCAATGCACGAAACAGACTTCGAACTATACCCACTGGAAGGTGTTACTTTTAGTGATGAAGGTGCATTTATAATCTCTAACGACAATAAGCATGCAGATATTGTAATGAATATCAAAGCTTCTGAAAAGTTGGAGGATAATAAAACATATGTCATTCCTTTGACCATTACTGAGCAAAGTGATGATATAACTGTTAAAAATGATGAGGCTAAACACTGCGTATATCTAGTGAAAGATATGCAAAGTGCTGCTGATGTTGATAAAGGAGAGAACGCAGTGAAAGGTTATTTGTTTTTTGAAGTTAACGATGTTAACCCTCTAAATGCCTTATGTTTTGAACTGGAAAATGGGAAACTAATATGGGATGTAGTTGTCTTATTTGCTGCAAATATAAACTATGATGCTGCTGCCGGACGTCCACGTGTTCAGTGCAATCCAAATGTACAATATCTATTAGACAATAATGAACGTTTGCTTCAACCATTGCGTAAGCGTGGCATTAAGGTGCTACTGGGCTTGTTGGGAAATCATGATATGACTGGACTGGCTCAACTATCTGACCAAGGAGCAAAAGACTTTGCCCGTGAGTTAGCTCAATATTGTAAAGCATACAACTTAGATGGAATAAACTTAGATGATGAATACTCTGATGCACCAGACTTAGATAATCCAGCCCTTACTAGACCTAGTAGTAAAGCCGCTGCACGTCTAACTTATGAGGCAAAAAGAGCAATGCCAGACAAATTAATCACAGTTTTCGACTATGGTCAGATGTATGGTATAGCTGAAGTAGATGGAGTAGACGCATCCGAATGGATTGATATTGTTGTGCCAAACTATGGTGGTGCTGCATATCCAATAGGAAAAATGTCAAAAAAACAATGTGCAGGTCTTGCTGCTGAGTTTAACCTCGGTGGAGGTAACAGCTTAACTGCATACAATGCTCAATCATTGATAGATCAGGGGTTTGGCTGGCATATGGGTTTTGCTTTGGCTCCAACCAATTTTAGTAGATCTTTCTCTAGACTTGTAGGGGTGAAAACTCTATATGGGTCAGCATTAAAGCCGATTACGACATTTTATAAAAAGAATGATCCTAAACCATATAATTATTTGACAGATAGAATTTCAAATTAATTTACAAATAAGAAAATATGAAACATTATAAAATTTTTCTTACTCTCATAACAAGCCTGATGTTTTTGTGCTTTAGTTGTCAAGATGATGAAAACTTAAATCTACGAACATATAATGAGAATAGACCTTTAATATCTATTGAAGGCGGCGACAAAGGAAAAGATGTAGTTGTCAAAGCTTTCTATGATGAAGAGGGAATCTTACAACTTAATGACAAAATAAGTAGAACGTTCTCTATCGATTTTGAAGCCTCTTTAGAAGATATTGAAGTATATTTTGATATATATTCAAAAAATATTCCGGGTGAGTTGGTTTCAATTGATAAGACAAAAGATACGATACCAGCTGGCTATACTCAAGCTGCAGTTACAATAACACTGAAAGACGAAGATTTTAGCTTTGCTCAATCAAAATTAGATAAAGAAGATTACGAATTAGGTATAATAACTTATGCTAAAGGCTCTAAAATGACTAAGGACAGTGTTATATCAAAAGTTTTTATAGAAAAAGAGCCATTCTTGCTAAACTGTAAGATTGTGGGTGAAGATGGTAGTGCAACTGAATTCGAAAGAACATATAACAGAGGTCAGATATTAAATGAGCAGCCGATGCAATTTTCATTTAGAGTTCAAGTTGATAAACCTACACTTGAAAATACCACGGTGAAGCTCCTGATGACAGGAGTTGATGATGCCTTCAAACACACAGTGACTATGCCTAAGGAAGTCGTTATAGCTAAAGGTAAAAAGACTTCAGATATCATTTCATGGAGCATCACAGACGATTTCCTCTTGCAGACAGATGAAGCAGAAGAATATGTGCTTACCCTTTCTACAGAATCAGAGAATCCTCTAGTGGCTCAGCCAGAATCAGATGCATCTCAAGAACTAAAAGTGCATAAAGTGCTACGGAATATATTCTTTAGAGAAGAGATGAATTCAGACTGGCTCTCTATATCGAAAGATGGATGGGATATCGAATTATTGTTTAATTCTTTTTTTAATAAGAATATTTTGATTGATGGAAAAGGAGGACCATCTGGTTCTTATGTTTCCCAAATGGATAATAACAGTTATTCTTTTATTATTGACATGTCTAAAGAACAATCTATTAAAGGAGTAGGAGTAGATTATAATGTGCCATGGGGTTACTCTTTATGTCCTAAAAGAATTAAAATAGCAACATCTATCGATAACGTAAATTGGATAGAACAAGGAGATTTAAATAATATTCCTCTGATCATAAGTCATTATGTCGAGTTTTATACTTCTGTCAAAACTCGTTATGTGAAGTTTGATTTATTAGAGCCCCAAGTGGGAAATATACAAGCAACAGAAGTATATATATATAAATGAAGATTGTGAGTTAATTTTTTCAAGACAGAGTCAGGCTAACGACCTGGCTCTCTCTTTCATATCTTATCTTTCTCCGTTTTATTTAATCATAAATTAAATAGCATGAAATACCGATTAACAAAATCTCTACCATTTCTTGTATTGATCATCGGGTTAAATACATTTGCAAACAGAATGCTAGCAAAGACTAATTCAAGTATAGTAGATTATGTAAACACCTTGATGGGAACCCAATCCAAACATTCATTGTCAACAGGAAATACCTATCCGGCTATTGCTCGCCCTTGGGGTATGAATTTTTGGACTCCACAAACAGGTAAAATGGGTGATGGATGGACGTACACTTATGATGCTGACAAAATCAGAGGCTTCAAACAGACCCATCAACCGAGTCCATGGATCAACGATTATGGACAGTTTTCCATTATGCCAATGACTGGCAAGCCAATAGCCGACGAGGAAGAACGTGCTAGTTGGTTTTCGCATAAGGCAGAAGTAGCAAAGCCTCACTATTATAGTGTATATCTTGCTGACCACGACATAGAAGTGGAGCTGACGCCAACATCCCGAGCAGCAATGTTTCGCTTCAAATTTCCTCAAAATGAGCACTCGTATATTTTAGTAGATGCATTCGACAAAGGCTCATCCATTACAATAATTCCAGAAGAACAAAAGATAGTAGGATATACCACAAAAAACAGTGGAGGAGTTCCCGATAATTTCAAAAATTACTTTATCATCAAGTTTGACAAAGCTTTTACCTATAAAGCTTCCGTAAAAGATGGAGCTATAGCCGAAAATCAATTGTCTGCTACTACAGATCATGCAGGAGCAATCATCGGTTTCGCTACCCGAAAAGGAGAACTGGTGCATGCTCAGGTAGCATCTTCTTTTATCAGCTTAGAGCAAGCTGAACAAAATCTGAAAGAACTAGAAAACAATAGCTTTGAAGCTTTGGTGCAAAAAGGAAAAGATGAATGGAATGGTGTGCTTGGTCGTATTGCTGTGGAAGATAACAATATCGACAATTTACGTACATTTTACTCTTGTTTGTATCGCTCAGTACTTTTCCCACGTTCGTTTTACGAAATAGACGCAAAAGGAAATCCTGTGCACTACAGCCCTTATAATGGTAAGGTGCTCCCTGGTTATATGTTTACTGATACTGGCTTTTGGGATACGTT
Organism: uncultured Dysgonomonas sp.; assembly: GCA_937995835.1. Lineage (GTDB taxonomy): Bacteria > Bacteroidota > Bacteroidia > Bacteroidales > Dysgonomonadaceae > Dysgonomonas. The sequence continues at coordinate 24,058 of CALKIV010000044.1, forward strand.
CCGTAGCCTTTTCCCTCTCCTCAACTTGGTTTATCCATCAATGAACGAGAAAATGCAAGAAGGCTTAGTAAATGCCTATAAAGAAAGTGGATTTTTGCCAGAATGGGCAAGCCCTGGCCATCGCGATTGTATGGTTGGAAATAACTCGGCATCCATTGTTGTTGATGCTTACCTCAAAGGGTTAAGAGGGTATGACATCGAAACACTTTGGAAGGCTGTGATCCATGGAGCCAATGCTGTGCATCCTGAAATAGGGTCTACTGGACGAAAAGGTTTTGAGTATTACAACAAGTTAGGATATGTGCCATATGATGTTGAAATCAATGAAAATGCTGCACGAACACTAGAATATGCCTACAACGATTGGTGTATCTACAAATTGGGGAAAGCTTTAGACAAACCTGAAAAAGAAATCGAGATTTACAAAAAGCGCGCACTCAACTATAAGAATCTATTTGATCCTGAGCATAAACTGATGCGAGGGAAAAACAAAGATGGTCTATTCCAATCTCCTTTCAATCCATTGAAGTGGGGAGATGCCTTTACTGAAGGAAATTCATGGCATTATACTTGGTCTGTATTTCATGATCCTCAGGGGCTTATCAATCTAATGGGAGGCAATAAGAAATTTAATCAAATGATGGATTCGGTGTTCAATGTACCACCACTCTTTGACGAAAGTTACTACGGACATGTGATCCACGAAATTCGTGAAATGCAAATCATGAATATGGGCAACTATGCACATGGTAATCAACCAGTGCAACATATGATCTATATGTATAATTATTCTAGTGAACCATGGAAGGCGCAATATTGGGCGCGTGAGGTGATGGATAAATTGTATACTCCTACTCCTGATGGTTATTGTGGAGACGAAGATAATGGTCAAACTTCAGCTTGGTATGTTCTCTCAGCGATGGGGATGTATACCGTTGCCCCCGGAACAGATCAATATATCTTAGGTACACCATTATTTACGAAAGTTATAGTAAATTTAGAGAATGGAGTTCAAGTAGAAATTACATCTGACAATAATGATTCAAAAAGCAGATATATCAAGAATATGAGTGTAAATGGTGAAAACTACACCAAAAACTATTTAACACACTCGCAACTACTCAAAGGGGCTAAGATACACTATCAGATGTCAACGAAACCCAATTTCGATAGAGGAATTAATGAGAGCGATTTACCTTACTCTTTCTCTAACGAGCAAATGAATAGACCTTAAAAATAAACCAATTAATCAATACAAAAACTAAAACCATGAATCGATTTATTTTATCAAGTGTTATCTGTGGAGCTCTATTTGTAGGAGCAGATAAACTTCAAGCATCCAATTTGGCACTGTCATCTGACAATACGGTTGTAAGCAATCAACAATATAAGAGTCAACGACCAGAAAAATCGACTCGCCTTTTCTACTCCAAAGCAGTGGAAAAAGAATTAATCAGAGTAAAAAATCTAATCAAACACCCTAAATTGGCTTGGATGTTCGAAAACTGTTACCCAAACACCTTAGACACCACTGTACGGTTTACAATGAAAGATGGCAAGCCAGATACTAGCGTCTACACTGGTGATATTCATGCCATGTGGTTAAGAGATTCCGGTGCACAGGTTTGGCCATATGTGCAATTGGCAAATGAAGATCCTGAACTAAAACAAATGCTCACAGGAGTTATTCTACGTCAGTTCAATTCTATTATCTTAGATCCCTATGCCAATGCTTTTTATACAGATGCAAATCAGGTAGGGGAGTGGAAAGATGATCTCACTGACATGAAGCCAGGGATACATGAGCGCAAATGGGAAATTGACTCTCTTTGCTATCCTCTCCGCTTGGCATATCACTATTGGAAGACTACGGGAGACAGTAGTGTTTTTGGGGAAGAATGGTTAGCGGCTATCACCAACATCCTCAAAACATTTAAAGAACAACAAAAGAAAGAAGGCTTAGGGCCTTACAAATTTCAACGAGTGACAGAAAAGGCTTCAGACACGGTGATGAACGCTGGTTGGGGAAATCCTGTGCGTCCTGTAGGCTTGATCGCCTCTATGTTTCGTCCGTCAGATGATGCGACTTTGTATCAATATCTGATCCCTTCTAACTTTTTTGCAGTTACTTCATTGAGAAAAGCTTCCGAAATATTGAACGAAGTGAATAAGAGTGAGACTCTTGCCAAAGAATGTGCAGATTTGGCGAACGAGGTGGAAACAGCATTAAAAAAATATGCAACAACCAATCATCCTAAATATGGGACAATTTATGCATTCGAAGTAGATGGGTATGGCAATCAGCTATTTATGGATGATTCTAATGTGCCAAGTTTATTAGCAATGCCATATTTGGGAGATGTAGATGCAAATAATCCTATATATCAGAATACTCGTCGTTTTGTTTGGAGCGAAGACAATCCTTATTTCTTCAAAGGTACTGTTGCCGAAGGAATTGGGGGACCACATGTCGCAGAATATGGTTTGGCTATGATTTGGCCAATGAGCATCATGATTAAAGCCTTCACAAGTCAAGATGATGCAGAAATCAAATGGTGTGTAGAAACACTGATGAAGACAGATGCCAATACCGGATTTATGCATGAATCATTCGACAAAGATGATGCAAGCAAGTTCACACGTGAGTGGTTTGCTTGGCAAAACACACTGTTTGGCGAATTGATCATCAAGCTGGTAAATGACGGAAAAATAGATGTATTGAATAGCATTAAACAGTAAATCCATATGAGAAAAAATATACTAATAATTCTTTTTGGAGTGGCACTTGCTCTTCTAGGCTTTTCTGCCTGTAAGAAGACTAGCTCTCAAGAAGAAACTCTGAATTTGACTCAATATGTCGACCCTTATATCGGATCGGGAGAACATGGGCACGTATTTGTTGGCGCTAATGTGCCTTTTGGCATGGTTCAGCTAGGAGCGACAAATATCTCCGAAGGTTGGGATTGGGTTTCGGGCTATCACATTTCTGATTCTACAATCTGGGCATTTACCCATCAGCATCTTAGTGGAACAGGAATTGGCGACCTTCTCGACATTGGTTTCATGCCCGTTGTAGGAGATGTAAAACTAGGTAAAGGCACACCTGATGATCCTAAATCAGGAATGTATTCGCTCTTTGATCGCAAAAGTGAAGTAACCAAAGCCGGTTTCTATGCCGTACATCTCGATCGTTATAATGTAGATGTAGAGCTGACAACGACTAAGCGAGTAGGCTTTCATAAATATACTTTTCCGAAGACTGAAGAAGCTAAAGTGATCATTGATCTGAAAACGCATCTCAATTGGGATGAGCCTACACAGACTTACTTGGTACAAGAAAACGACACGGTGGTCTCTGGCTACCGCTATTCTGAAGGTTGGGCTGACAATCAAAAGGTTTTCTTTACAGCTGTTTTCTCTAAACAGATGAAAGGCTTCTTGCTATCAGAAGACGATACTAATGTCAAACCTCTTAAAGAGCTGCAAGCAAAAGGAGTTTATGGTCAGGCACTTTTCAATATGGAGGACAAAGAAGCACTCTTTGTGAAAGTGGCTCTGTCGCCAACTAGCATCGCCAATGCTAAAATGAATTTGCAAGCCGAGCTTACAGGTTGGGACTTTACTCAAACAGTAACTGAGGCAGACAAAGCTTGGAATGAGGAGTTGAACAAGATACAGATCAAAACTGATGATCAGACAATCAAACGTAATTTTTATACTGGACTCTATCATACTATGATAGCACCTTCACTCTTCTGTGATGTCAATGGCGACTATTATGGTGCCGATCATCAAATGCATAAAGGGGAAGGATTTGTCAATTACACAACCTTCTCTCTTTGGGATACTTATCGTGCTGCACATCCTCTGATGACGATCATTCATCCTGAAAAGGTAAATGATATGATCAACACCATGTTGACGATCTATAAACAACAAGGTAAATTGCCAGTATGGCACCTTATGGGATGCGAAACTGACTGTATGGTAGGCAATTCTGGAGTGCCAGTGGTGGCTGACGCCATTCTGAAGGGGTATACTGGTTTTGACAAAAACCTAGCTTACGAAGCAATGAAGCAAACCATGATGGGAAACGAGCGAGGGTTGGACCTGTATAAAGAATATAAGTATATTCCTTACGACAAACACGAAGAAGCTTTGGCGTATGCTATGGAATATGCTGTTGCCGATTGGGCTTTGGCGCAAGTGGCTAAATCGATGGGGAAAGAAGATGATTACAATTATTTCTTAGACAGAAGTAAAGCCTATAAATATTATTTTGACAAAGAAACTGGCTTTGTTAGAGGGCTAGATTCTAAAGGTAAGTTCAGACCCGATTTTGAGCCCTTCAAGTCTGTGCATAGAGCCAATGATTATACTGAAGGCAATGCTTGGCAATACACTTGGTTAGTGCCTCATGATATCAAAGGTTTGATGGAAACCTTCGGTGGACGCGAGCCTTTTGTCAATAAGCTAGATTCACTCTTCTTAGTAGAAGGAGATTTGGGAGAAGAAGCTTCACCAGACATTAGTGGTTTGATTGGGCAATATGCTCATGGCAATGAACCTAGCCACCATGTACTCTATATGTACCCTTATGTTGGTCAATCTTGGAAAACAGCAGAGAAAGTACGTCAAACGCTATATACTCTTTATGCTGACACTCCAGAGGGTATTGCAGGTAACGAAGATGTAGGACAAATTTCAGCTTGGTATGTATTGTCAGCAATGGGGATGTATCAGGTAGAACCAGCAGGAGGGAAATATATCCTTGGTAGCCCTATTGTAGATGAAGCTCAAGTGAGGGTAAAGGATGGAAAAATCTTCACCATGCGTGCCATCAATAATAGCAAGACCAATCAATACATTCAAAGTGTGAAGCTGAATGGCAAAAATTACAACAAATATTATATCACCTTCAAAGATATTGAAGCAGGATCTACCCTCGAACTGATGATGGGGGATAAGCCTTCTACAACTTGGGGTGTGGAATAATTTAATCTTGAAAAAAACAAAGTGATGAAAAATTTAAAACTTTTCATATGTAGTAGCTTAATCATGTTTTTGTCCCTTCCCTTAATGGCACAAAACAGATATGAGCTAAACTCTGGTTGGCGAGCCATGCCCTCCACTAAAATTAAAGTGGGAGGAGAGAAACTATCTGATGTTTCTTATTCCATCGACAAATGGCAGAAAGCTGTGGTGCCTGGTACAGTGTTGACTACCCAACTGGAGAATGGAGAAATTAAAGACCCATTCTATGGGATGAATAATGAGAGTATCAAAGATATTTATCATGTTGGTAAAGAGTATTATACTTATTGGTTTGCCAAAGATTTTGATGAAAAAGCTACTGCTGGAGAGCAAGTATGGCTGACTTTTAGAGGAATAAACTATGCTTGTGAAATATATCTTAATGGACAAAAGGTAAATAAAGAGGTGTATGAAGGTATGTTCTTGCGAAAGACCTTCAATATCACCACACTACTAAATAAGAATGGCAAAAATAGATTGGCGGTCATTGTCCATCCTCCTTACGAAGTAGGAGATCCTAACGGAGGGCAAGGAGGAGATGGCAAAATAGCCAAAAATTTGACACACCAATATGTTGCAGGGTGGGACTGGATACAACCGATACGTGATCGAAATACAGGCATATGGGACAAAGTTTACATCGAAAAAACAGGAAGTATAAACCTCAAAAATCCTCATGTTATCACCTTAGTTGAAGGCAAAAGAGAAGTAGGAGCGAAGCAAGCCCCTGCCATTATAAAGGCATCAGCAGAGCTAGAAAACGCTAGTGATAAGACTGTAAATGGCACATTACGCTACACCATTGCTGGAGAAAGGAAGGAAGTGAGTGTTACGCTTTCAGCTAATGAAACCCAAGAGGTGAAATTGGATGATCTGATATTAGACAATCCGAAGCTTTGGTGGCCTGCAGGTTATGGAGAACAGTATCTCTATGATTCTAAAATAGAATTTTTAGTGGATGGAAAATCTTCCGATTTCGAAGATATTAAAGTAGGAGTAAGAGAGATTCAAACCTATAATAATCTGCATACCAAAAGCAAGGAAATAGCTGTTAATGGGCAAAAAATATTTATCAAAGGAGGAAACTGGATCATCTCTGATGCCATGTTGCGCTTCTCTAGCAAAAGATATGATCATGAAATTCGCTATCATCGAGATATGAATCTCAATCTGATTCGTATTTGGGGAGGTGCCCTTACAGAGCGTCCTGAATTCTATGAAGCATGTGATAAATATGGCTTGTTAGTGATTCAAGACTTTTGGTTCTCAGGAGACTGTAATGGACGATGGGTAGATCCCAAAAAGGCAGAGGATCAATGGACACGCCGACGTTATCCAGACAATCATAATCTGGTGTTGGAAGCTGCAGAAGATATGATCAAAATGATCAGAAATTATCCCTCTTTGGCGATGTGGTGTGGCGGAAACGAAATAATGCCTCCTAAAGATATTTTGTTGCCTCTGCGTGATGAAATATTACCCAAACTAGATGGCACTCGTTGGTTTATAGATTATTCTAATTCAGATGAATGGTCATATAACTTCAAGGGAGGAAACGGAGATGGGCCATACACCATACAACCGAAAGAATCGTTCTGGAATGATCGCACATGGCCTTTCAATTCCGAAGTGGGGTCTGTAGGAGTCGGCGATTATGAGTCGTTGAAAAGGTTTATCCCTGAGGCTAATATGATTGCACCTCAGTATGATCCTAAAGCACAATTCAAAGAAGTAATTGATCCTGTTTGGGCATATCATAACTATGGTGGAGTAGGGTATGAAGACCATATAACCCCTTATGGTGCACCAACAAACGTTAAAGACTTCGCTATGAAAGCACAATTGGTCAACTATGATCAATATAGAGCACTTGCAGAGGGCTTTAGCTCTCATATGTGGGATTGGTATACTGGTGTGATCATCTGGAAAACACAAAACCCATGGACATCTATGCGAGGGCAGATGTATGATTATTATTTAGATCCCAACGCTTGCCTTTTTGGATTGCGTACTGGTAGTAAACCTTTGCATATTATGGCGAATCCATCGACTAAAATGGTGATGGTGGTTAATAATAGCTTTGATCAAAAACGTGATCTAATGGCTGTCTTGAAAGCTTATGATATAGAAGGTAATGAGACTCTTATCGATCAATCGTTTATCTATATGGAGCCTTCATCTGTAAAGAATATGCAATCAGTGGCACAGAAGCTAGAACCGATCATCAAAGAAAAAGGAGGGTTCTTAGCTTTAGAGCTTTTGGATGAAAATCAAAAACAAATCAGTCGCAATGTATATTGGTATCCGAATGAGAAGGGGAAGTATGATGGACTAAATGAGATGAGACAAGCAAAAGTAGAACTGTCAGCCAAGCGAATTGCTAATGGGAAAATAGAAGTGACCATAAAGAATGCTAAAGACAATCCAATAGCCTTCTTTAATAGAATCGCTTTGGTCGATTCAAAGACCAAGGAAAGAATATTGCCAGCATTTTATGATGATAATTACTTTTCGGTTCTTCCAGGAGAAACGATCTCTACTCTAGTTGAATACGTTGCACTAGATGAAGATAAAATAACGATACAACTCTACGGTTGGAATGTAGCAATAGTAGAAATACAAATTTAAAAAAAATGAAGTAAATAACTACTTCTATGTCTTCATAAAAGAAGAGGTTGAGAGAGGAGAGCAGTTATTCAAGCTTTCCTCTTTTTACTTATTTAAGAAGATGTGTTAAATGAATTTAGCTCTTCTAAAACAATAGGGTTATTAGCATTCTCTTCAACAATTTACATCAATTTCTCATGCTTTTAAATGTTAATAATTAAATTCTATCAGTTGTTCTTTGATAGTTATCATATTATTTTTATATTTGCATAGTGAAAACAGATTGACAAAATCTTAAAAGAAGATTGTCAATATCCTTTTACAAAAACACTCCAGCTATTTAATAAAAATTGATTTGCAGTAGATAACAGTTATGTTTCTATTCATTTTAGTGATTATGGTTTACAGGAGTTGTTACAAAAGATCATTCTTTATTCCCAACTAGTGAGTTTATACTAGGTTTGTGTCTGTATAAAATATTTATTAGACATAATTACAGAACTAGGCATAGAACAACTATTTAGGTAGTATAACAAGCAGCTATCAAGTAAAATAAGGAACTACTTTTCAGAATAATACAATATATTTAATTAATATTTCAGATATACTAAATGCGTATATACAACATTATTGAGCTTAATGAAAAGCTCACAACCGAACTACGTATTGTAGCAAGAGAGCTTGGGATAAGACGTCCTGATGCTTACAAAAAAGATGAACTCATCTATAAAATATTGGATGAGCAAGCTATAATTGAAGCTCGAAACAAAAACTCAGAATCATATAAAGAAGAAGACAAGCAGGAGCAAAAGAAAAAGGTACCACCAAAGAAAGTGATTACTAAAAAAGAAGAAAAGCCTGCTCCTACACCTCAAAAACCAGTACAAGTGGTAAAAGAGAAAAAAGAACAGCCAGTATCTGAGAAGAAAAAAGAAGTAAAGAAGGAAAATTTACCTGCACCTGTCACAGTACAGAAAAAAGAAGACAGAAAAGAACCTGAGACAGAAAAAACGATAAAGAAAATAGAAAAACCATCGAAGTTAGTCTTCACTTCTACCAAAGCAAGAGAGAATAAAGTTATAGAAGTCGAAAAGGCTGAAGGACCTAAACTTGCTCCACTACAGGTGGATGAAGATGTTAAACCTATTGAAGTTGTTGTAGAACAACCTAAAGCTAAGCAACAAAAGAATGCAGAGCCTAAAAATAAAACATTTGACTTTGATGGAATACTAACAGCAAGTGGAGTATTAGAAATCATGTCTGAAGGTTATGGTTTCTTACGTTCTCCAGACTATAATTATATGACGTCTCCAGATGACATATATATATCACAGTCGCAAATTAGACTTTTGGGACTTAAAACAGGAGATATTGTAGAGGGACCGATTCGTCCTCCAAAAGAATCTGAAAAATTCTTTCCACTAGTGAAAGTGGATAGAATCAATGGACTTTTGCCTGAAGAAGCTCGTGATCGAGTTCCATTCGATCATTTAAAACCTTTATTTCCAAACGAAAAATTTCGCCTAACAAAAGGGTATAATGATAATCTGTCAACACGAGTAGTAGACTTATTCGCTCCAATCGGAAAAGGACAACGTGCTTTGATTGTAGCTCCACCGAAAACAGGTAAGACTATTTTGTTGAAAGACATTGCTAATGGAATTGCCGAAAACCATCCTGAGGCTTATCTAATCATGTTATTGATTGATGAGCGTCCTGAGGAGGTTACAGATATGGAAAGAAGTGTGAATGCAGAAGTTATTGCTTCTACTTTTGATGAACCCGCTGATCGTCATGTAAAGATTGCCGAAATCGTATTGAACAAAGCAAGACGCATGGTAGAATGTGGACACGATGTGGTTATATTTCTAGACTCTATAACTCGTTTAGCTAGAGCTTACAATACTGTGCAACCGGCATCTGGTAAGGTGTTGACTGGTGGGGTGGATGCTAATGCCTTACATCGTCCCAAGCGTTTCTTTGGTGCTGCTCGTAATATCGAACATGGAGGTTCTCTAACAATTATCGCTACAGCCTTAACTGAAACAGGATCAAGAATGGACGAAGTTATTTTCGAAGAATTTAAAGGAACAGGAAATATGGAACTTCAGCTAGATCGTAAACTATCTAATAAGCGTATATTTCCAGCTGTGGATATTGTTGCATCTAGTACTCGTCGTGACGATCTATTATTAGATGAGGATGTGTTGTCTCGCATGTGGATTTTAAGAAATTTCTTAGCAGACATGAATTCTGTGGAAGCGATGCAATTTCTAGATGGAAGATTACGCAATACTAAAAATAATGAAGAGTTCTTGATTTCGATGAATGATGGACATTGAAAAAGTGATTGTATAAAAAGAAATATAAGAAAGTGGAGATATAATTATCTCCACTTTTTTTATTTAAAGTCAAAAATAACTTATATTTATGACAAAATAATATAACAATGGAAACAAAACATAATCATACACACTCTCACGGAGGTCATTCACATACTCATTCAAATAATAAAAAAGCCCTAACAATAAGTTTTATTTTGATCACCTCTTATATGCTCGTTGAGTTTATTGGAGGTTGGCTTACAAATAGTTTGGCCTTATTGTCGGATGCAGGACATATGCTTAGTGACAGTATGGCTCTAGGATTAAGTTTGAGTGCCATAATCTTTGGCGCAAAAAAAGCCACAGAAACCAAAACTTTTGGCTATAAACGTTACGAAATATTAGCTGCTTTACTCAATGGATTTGTGCTTGTAGTTATTTCAATTTTCATATTTAAAGAAGCTATTCACAGACTATATAACCCAGAGGTTGTTATTGGTAAAGGAATGATGATCATTTCTACCATAGGACTAATAATAAATATTATAGTAGCTAAAATGTTACATGCTAAGGGAGATACTGAGGATAACTTAAATGTTCGAAGTGCTTATCTGCATGTGCTTGGCGATCTTTTGGGATCAGTCGGAGCTATTGTTGCCGCACTTTTAATTATATTATTTGATTGGCATATTGCTGACCCTATTGCTAGTATGATCGTTTCTGTTTTGGTGTTGTATAGTGGCTGGTCAATATTAAGAGATTCAGTTAATGTCTTAATGGAAGCAAAACCTTCAGATGTTAGTTATCAGAAAATTACAGACATATTGAATAAATTAAAAGGAGTAAAAAGTGTTCATGATCTACATATTTGGATGATTACCAATGAATTGGTATCAATGACAGTACATCTCTGTGTGGAAGAAGATGCAGATAGAGATCGTATAGTTGAAGAAGCGAATCAACAAATTTATGATGCTTATGGGATTAGTCATATTACAATCCAAACTGAAGGAAGAGATATTTGTAATTGCACTGGACCCTGCAAACTAGAATAGACTTTGTTTAGAGAATTCATAAAAACGAAACCAGAAGACATGGCATTCGCACATAATCGCCGACTAGGAAATAATTAAATTAATCGATGGATTCGGTGATTTTCATGAAGTGATAAATAGAAAAGCGAGTATAAACATTTATACTCGCTTTTCTATTTATACAATTATATCAAATTAAAGAGGGTACTCATCAAAAGCATAAAGTACTGTAGATAAATATCTTTCACCAGTATCAGGGAGAATGATCACAATATTCTTTCCCTTATTTTCAGGTAACTCTGCTAATTGCTTAGCTGCATAAACTGCCGCTCCCGAAGAAATACCAACAAGCAATCCTTCTGTCTTTGCTAATTCCCGACTAGTACGTATTGCCTCATCGTTGGCAACAGGAACAACTTTGTCCACAACAGAAGCATCATAAGTTTTAGGAATAAAGCCGGCTCCAATACCTTGTATTTTATGTGGCCCAGGTTTTCCCCCTGAAAGGACAGGTGAGTCTGTTGGTTCCACAGCTATAATCTGAATATTAGGGTTAAGTTCTTTAAGTCGCTTACCTACACCACTTACCGTTCCACCAGTTCCTACACCAGCAACAAACAGATCAACTTTTCCATCAGTATCTCTCCAGATTTCTTCAGCTGTTGTACGAGTATGCACTGCTGGATTCGACTGATTCTCGAACTGTTGTAAAATAACAGAATTTGCAATTTCTTTATTTAACTCTTCTGCCTTACTGATTGCTCCTTTCATCCCTTCAGTTCCTGATGTCAACACCAATGTTGCTCCTAAAGCTTTAAGAAGATTACGACGTTCCAAACTCATCGTTTCAGGCATCGTTAAAATCAATTTATATCCCTTAGTAGCAGCAACAAAGGCTAAACCAACTCCAGTATTACCACTCGTCGGCTCTATTATTGTCGCACCAGCTTTTAAGACACCTTTAGATTCTGCATCTTCCACCATTGCCAGAGCAATACGGTCTTTAACACTTCCTAGAGGATTAAAATATTCTAATTTTCCGATTAAATGGGCATTGATTGCATGTTGTTTACCAAATGAAACCAACTCCAATAAAGGAGTATTCCCCACTAACTCTGTCAGTTTTTTTGCGATTTTAGTCATAATATTGTCTTTTATGCATTCTTTAGATATACAACAAAGATACACTCAACATCTTTGATAAAAAATACCATAAATATGTTATTTTAAATTTGTGTTCAAATATTCTGCTTAAGCTAGAAATATGGAGGGCGTCAGTGCAACATAAATTATATAACCTTTTAGATTAGGCGATGTTAATTTTCATCAAATATCTGCAAATGTTAAATTCATAAATATTTATTACTTATATTTGCGTAATAGGACAACTCATTTCTATTAAGATGAAACGAATACTATCTACATTATTATTATTGCTGATGCTCATAGTAGGGTTACAACCAACTATGGCCATGCATTATTGTGGAGATAATTTATATTTTGTTGGCATCTTTGATAATGAAACCCCGATGTCGTGTCAGACAGAGGATTCAGCTGCAGCAGACAAATCTTCTTGTTGCAACCATCACCCTCTTGAAGGGGAGACAAAGATCACTCATGAAGGCTGTTGTGATTTTCATCAAATCGAATTATCGACAGATGATTTTCAAAGTCAAGAGAGATTATGCGTATGCAATAGTATATATCATCCAATGGATATTCTTCCATTTTCATTTCCATCATGGATTGACAATATAACACTCAAAGCAGTGGAAGGGATCAATTTAGAGTATCCTCCCAAAGGTTTTGAGTACCTCAACGTGGACATTTTAACTTCGATATCCATTCTCCGAATTTAATTTTAGAGCATAGACAGTGCTAAATTTATCTTTATTGTTCATCATAAATAAGGATAACTATATATTATAGCGCTAAAAATCAAACATTACATATCAGAATTTTTTATTTACCATTTTTTCAAGAGTGGTGAAAGAACTTTACAATAAAGTTTTTAAACAAAAAAAATAAATAATTATTCTATGCTAAATAAAATAATAAAATATTTTTTGGAGAATAGGTTGATAACAATGATGTTACTTCTTATTATCCTTATTGCAGGATTAGCAACAGCACCCTTTAATTGGCATGGTGGTATACTGCCACGTGATCCAATTCCTGTGGATGCTATTCCTGATATCGGCGAAAATCAACAGATCGTAGCTACAGAGTGGATGGGACGTTCCCCTAAAGATATTCAAGACCAGATCACTTACCCTCTGACCACCTCACTGCTAGGAGTGCCAGGGGTAAAAACCATTCGGAGCAGTTCTATGTTTGGAATGTCGTTCATATACATCATCTTTGATGAAGATGTAGAATTCTATTGGAGTCGTACTCGAATATTAGAAAAACTTAATTCATTGCCTTCAGGTACGTTACCCGAAGGTGTACAACCCAGTTTAGGACCTGATGCCACAGCTCTAGGACAAATATATTGGTACACCCTTGAAGGGCGAAACCCTGAAACGGGTGAGCCGGTAGGAGGGTGGGATCCGGAAGAACTGCGAACGGTGCAAGATTTTTATGCTAGATATACTCTTACATCTGCTGAGGGGGTAGCTGAAGTGGCATCCATTGGTGGATATATCAAAGAATATCAGGTAGAAATCAATCCTAATGCTATGCGCGCCTATAATGTATCTATAATGGATATTATGAGTGCAGTGCAAAAAAGTAATCTAGATATCGGAGCAGAGACCGTTGAGATCAACAAAGCCGAATATCTAGTACGTGGTTTAGGATATATCAAAAATATTTCAGACTTAGAAGAAGCCGTTGTCACTGTTCGAAACGGTGTGCCTGTGAAGATCAAGGATGTAGCATTTGTAAATCTAGGTCCCGCAACTCGTCGTGGAGGATTGGACAAAGAGGGAGTGGAAGCCGTCGGTGGAGTTGTGGTAGCTCGTTATGGATCTAATCCGATGGAGGTGATCGATAATGTGAAAGCCAAGATTAAAGAAATGGAGTCTGGTTTGCCTCAAAAGGTGTTGGCAGACGGCACAGTATCAAAAGTTACTGTTGTTCCGTTCTACGATCGTTCCACCTTGATTCAAGAAACGGTGGGAACATTAGAAACGGCTCTATCGCACGAAATATTGATTAGTATCATCGTGGTTATTGTTTTGGTGCTCAATCTACGAGCCTCAGTCGTGATCTCCAGCATGCTCCCGATTGCCGTTTTGATGGCATTTATAGCGATGAAATACTTTGGTATTGAGGCTAATATTGTGGCCTTGTCGGGGATTGCTATTGCCATTGGGGTGGTCATTGATGTAGGAGTCGTTTTTGTGGAAAATATCATCCGACATCTGGAGATGCCGGAAAATAAGGATGTGTCACGAGGTAAAGCCCTCACCAAGCTTATATTTCAAAGTGTGAGTGAAGTGTCGGCACCTATCATTACAGCTATGTTTACCACGATCATTAGCTTCTTACCCGTTTTTGCAATGGAAGCCCAAGAAGGTAAACTATTCAAACCATTGGCATATACCAAAACATTTACTTTGATTGCAGCTCTTTTGATTGGAATATCTTTGCTTCCTACGTTGGCTTATTTTGTGTTTTCGCTAAAGATAACCTCAAAGCAAATACGTAAGGTAGGAGACATCCTATTAATGGTGGCAGGAATTGTTTTATTCATCATCACAGGAGTTGTTCCAGCATTGGCACTTACCTTGTTTGGAGTGAATAATTTCTTTGCTGACAAATGGAAAATGGCGAAGATGTCAACCTATATCAATATTGCCATTGCTCTGCTTGTTGCCATTTATTATCTGACGACAGAATGGCTTCCTGTAGGTACAAATGCAGGTTTGCCTATCAACTTGATCTTTGTAGTATTGGCAATTGGTGTCATTCTAGCAATCTTGTGGGCACTAGTGATCTATTATGAAAAAATACTGCGGTGGTGTTTAGCCAATCGATGGAAGTTTATGTTACTTCCTATTTTTACCCTCTTGTTTGGATTTATTATTTGGATTGGTTTTGACAAAACATTTGGAGTTGTAGCCAATGGATTTGAAGCTGTGGGTTGGAAATCATTCCGTCAGACGGCTGTTTGGCAAGTGGCAAGTGAAAAGTTTCCTGGGATAGGTGAAGAATTTATGCCAAGTCTCAATGAAGGTTCATTCTTGCTCATGCCTACAAGTATGCCTCACACAGGGATAGAGCAAAATTTGAACTTGATAGAAGCTCTAGACAAACGGATCACCAATATTCCAGAAGTAGAACTTACAGTGGGTAAATGGGGACGTGTGAATTCAGCCTTAGACCCAGCACCAACACAGATGTTTGAAAATACAATTAATTATCGTTCAGAATATATCTTGGATGAGGATGGGCGACGTCAACGATTTAAAGTAAATGGAAAAGGTGAGTTTGCTTTAATAGATGGCTCTACATACAACCCCAAAGATGGCTTCAGAATTGTTCCTCGTGATAGTTTGGTTATTGATAAAGGTGGCGATTATTTCAGACAATGGCGTGACCATATTAAAAAATCGGATGACATTTGGCAAGAGATTGTAAATGTTGCACATCTTCCGGGCTTGACTTCTGCACCAAAATTGCAGCCCATAGAAGCACGTTTGGTGATGCTCTCCACTGGTATGCGAGCTCCAATGGGACTAAAGGTTTCAGGTCCTGATTTGGAGTCGATAGAAGAAGGTGGAAAAATACTGGAATCAGCCTTGAAAGAAATTCCTTCTATACTTCCTTCTACTGTATTTTATGATCGTGCAGTGGGTGCACCATATATTGAAATAAAACTCAATAGACAAAATATGGCTCGCTATGGCATTACTGTGGCAGATCTGCAAGATGTGATCAGTGCATCAGTGGGAGGAATGGCTTTGACTAGTACAGTGGAAGGTAGAGAACGTTTTCCTGTTCGCTTGCGCTATCCTCGTGAATTGCGAGATAGCCCAGAAGAGTTGGAACGATTGATTATCCCAACAGCTACTGGAGCACAAATTCCATTGGGTGATGTGGCTGATATAGAATACACTAAAGGTGCTCAAATGATTCAGAGTGAGAATACATTCCTCTTAGGTTATGTGATTTTCGATAAAATAGCAAACAAAGCCGAAGTGGATGTAGTAGAAGAAGCTGATAAAATATTAAAAGACAAAATCAGTTCAGGTGAAATTCAACTTCCTAAAGGAGTATCTTATCAGTTTGCAGGAAACTATGAACAGCAAAATAGAGCAGCCAAACGCTTATTGCTTGTTATTCCATTAAGTTTGTTGGCTATATTGATGATCCTGTATTTTCAATTTAGGACAGTTACTGCTTCATTGATTCACTTCTCTGGAGTGTTAGTAGCCTTTGCAGGAGGCTTCATTTTGCTGTGGCTATATGGAGAACCTTGGTTTATGAATTTTTCGATAGGCGATGTCAACATGAGAGATCTATTCCAAATGCACTCTATCAACTTGAGTATTGCCGTTTGGGTCGGATTCATCGCTTTATTTGGTATTTCTACAAGTGATGGGGTATTGATGGGTACTTACATTCATGATACCTTCATAGAAAGGGATCCACAGACAAAAGACGAAATCAGAGAAGCTGTGGTTTATGCAGGATTACGACGTGTGCGCCCTGCTGCTATGACCACTGCCACCACACTTATAGCATTGTTACCAATTTTGACATCAACAGGAAAAGGTTCTGATATTATGGTGCCTATGGCTATTCCTACTTTCGGGGGAATGTTAATACAATCGATGACGATGTTTGTAGTCCCTGTATTCCAATGTTGGTGGAGAGAATCAGCTATAAAGAAACATGGACGAATAAAGGAATAAAACAGAAAGAATATGATAAGTAAAATAGCAAAATATACATTGATCATTCTACTGATGACTGCCTATTCAGTAACGTTTTCTGCCCAGGAAAGAGACTCATTGAATCACTACCTGAAAGTGGCAGCAGAGAATAATCCAAAAGTGAAAGCAGACTTCTTAGCTTATAAAGCTTCGTTGGAAAAGATTCCTCAAGCTGCAGCTTATGAAGATCCTGAATTAGAAATCGGAGTCTACATAGAACCGATGGATATTATTGGTGGACGACAAGTTGCCGACTTCACTCTGATGCAAATGTTCCCTTGGTTTGGAACGCGAAAAGCAGCCAAAACAGAAGCTAGTCATATGGCAAAAATGGCTTTTGAGCAATTTAGAGAGACTAGAGATATGCTTTATTTAGAGGTCTATATACAATGGTATCAGCTCTCTCGCCTACAACAACAACTAATAAATAATCAGGAGAATAAAAAACTATTGCTTCAACTGAAAGACTTAGCCATCAAGCGTTTCGCTTCTCCAACGGCAGGAACTAGTACTAGTTCATCTTCAACAAGAGCAAGTAGTAATACTACCACGAAAACAACAGGTTCAATCATGGGAAGCTCTATGGGAGGAATGTCTGGTGGAACAGAAGCACAACAGCCTACAGCTACGACCTCTAAAGGATCAGGTTCGGGTATGTCTGGCATGTCTTCCGAGATGGGAGGCTCTTCATCAGGTATGTCCGATGTGTTGCGTATTCAACTAGAGATTGTAGAATTGGACGACAATATTGAAAGCTTAGAATCTGAAATAAAGTCGGAGAAGGCAAAGTTTAATAGTTTACTCAATCGTCCTGCTGATTATGTGGTACATATACCTCTCGAATTCGTTCAAACGAAGTTTATATTGGATGAAGCAACAGCAATGGCAACCATTGAAAACCAAAATCCAATGTTAGGAATGCTAACAGAAGAAGGCTTAGCCTATAAAGCTAAGGCGGAAATGGATAAAAAAATGAGTTATCCTATGTTCGGCATCGGGGTGCAATATATGTTGAATAAGAAAACAAACGACCCGATGTTTGCTATGGGAAGTATGAATGGTAAGGATATGATTATGCCCATGGTGTCTATCAGTATTCCTATTTATAGAAGTAAATATAAGGCACAACAGCGTGAAAGCAAGTTTTGGCGACAAGTAAGCGAGGGAAAACATGCTAACACCTTGAATGAGTTACAATCGGAATTGTACAAGACAAAGCATCTGTTAAACGATGCTTCACGAAAAATTGCATTGTATAAGAAGCAAGAAAATTTAGCAAAAACAACTTACAATCTCATTGTGCAAGAGTTTGTTTCCGGAAAAAGCGATCTGACGAATGTGATACAAGTGCAACGCCAACTTTTAGACTATCAGTTAAAAGAGGCAGAAGCTATAGCTAACTATAACACAATGGCAGCTTCGATGCAAAAACTATTTTCTTTTGAAGCATTACAAGAGTATAACTAACTTATTATTAAAGATTATGGCAATTGATAAATTAAAAAATATAATCAAAAACAATTATGTCAAATATGGAATAATCCTTGTGATAGGTTTATTCTTAGGATGGCTAATTTTTGGAGGTGCATCTGTGCCTCACACCCATGAAGGGGAGCAACACAGTCACGAACAAGAAGAAGCACAGGTGTGGACTTGCTCGATGCATCCACAGATCAGGCAAGACAAACCAGGGAAATGTCCTCTGTGTGCAATGGATCTTATCCCATTGAAAACGTCAGGAAGTGGTGATGAAATGATTGACCCTAGTGCTATACAGATGTCTAAAGAGGCTGTGGCATTGGCCAATATCCAAACCACAGTGGTGAGCAAGGAAAATCCGATAAAGAATATCCAACTTTATGGAACAGTTCAAGCAGACGAACGTCTGTCTCAATCGCAAACATCACATGTAAATGGACGTATAGAAAAACTATTTGTCAATTTCACGGGCGAAAGTGTGAGACAAGGGCAAACCATTGCTACGATCTATTCTCCAGACTTGCTAAATGCTCAACAGGAGTTGCTTGAAGCCTTGAAAATGCAAGATGTATCTCCAGTATTGATACAAGCAGCAAGAGAGAAACTGCGTCTGTGGAAATTGTCAGATGAACAAATAACAAGGATAGAAGAATCTGGAAATGCCTCACCATTGGTGGAAATTAAGGCTAACACGAGTGGCATTGTGACTAGCAAAAATGTGAGCGAGGGAGACTATGTGAGCCAAGGAGGAGTACTCTTTGATATATCCAATTTGTCTAGAGTTTGGGTCGTGTTTGATGCTTATGAGTCTGATCTGCCTTTCTTAAAGGTAGGTGATAAGTTAGAATACACATTGCAAGCTTTGCCGGGGAAGGTGTTCAAGGAAAAAATTTCTTTTATTAATCCGATCATGGATCCTACTACTCGTACAGCAAAGATCAGGGTAGAAACATCTAATCCCAATATGCAATTGAAGCCAGAGATGTATGCCAGTGCCAATGTTTCTTCTCCATTGAAGCAATATAATAATCAGATTATTGTTCCCAAATCAGCCGTTTTATGGACGGGAAAAAGGTCTATTGTATACGTGAAGCAACCACATGTAGAATCACCAGCCTTTATGCTTCGTGAGGTGGATCTTGGACCTTCCCTTGGTGAGTCATATGTTATCACCTCAGGCATCAATGATGGTGAAGAAATAGTAACCAATGGTACTTTTATTGTGGATGCGAGCGCACAACTAGAAGGGAAAAGGAGCATGATGAATAATAGCGAAGGTGTAGCAGCTGTTGGACATTCACATGGAGATCACGGAGTGCATGCGACAGATGCAAAAACTGAGCATGCAGCTATCCATGTACAAGGCAATTGTGATATGTGCAAAGAAACCATAGAAAAAACAGCAAAAGCAATTAAAGGAGTGGCATCAGCGCATTGGGACAAGGAAGCGAAACAATTACATCTTGATTTCAATCCTAAACATACTTCCACAGAAACTATTAGCAAAGCAGTGGCTAAAGTAGGGTATGATACAGATAAGTTTAAAGCTGATCAATCGGTCTATGATGCTTTACCTCCTTGCTGTAAATACAGATAAAAGAAAAATATAATTTAAGTTTAAGTGAATTTACTTAAAGGGCTGATAGGGTGTGATTTCTATCAGCCCTTTTTCTTATTTACGTCGCATCAGCATGTCCCACATATTTACTTCGTTCAGATTTTCTTCATTATATATAACAATATAGAAACTTAACTTTTGTTCTTCCTTCTTGTGGGTTATTTGACTGATAATGTACTTCCATGTAGGGTCAAAAGCCCCTTTCCTTGAGGCATGACTGCTATATGCTTGCTTTTCATAGTCATCTTTCACTTTAGAAAGAATAGTTTTGTATCGTGTATTATTAATCAAGAATGTCATTTTTTCAAGGATGATATTTTTACTTTCGATATCTAGTAATCGTTCTTGACTAGGGTACGTTATATCTATAAAGAAATTTAGATATAGATTGTCGCATCCTTGCAGTGTAGCTTTAATCTCTAAACCATCTTCTGTATAGATCTCATTTTCCACATCCATATAAGTTTCGGCATGTATTCCACTCTGACGAACCAAGTTACCTGCTACTTCAGACTTGAATATCTCTTTATTAGTCATCTGAGCCATTTTACATTTTGAACGATAAGTTTCTTCGTAACATCTATTCCCATCGAAAGCAAAAGTAATCTCTGTCTTTTCAGGCTTTTCTACAGGAGGTCTGTTAGGACAGGTCGATTGTGTCACAGTTGCTTTTATTCTTTTATCCAGATACCTCACATGATCTATTTTATACCATGAGCAAGGCTGTTCTGTGATTATATTATGGCGTTTTTCCACCTCCATCTCGTCTTTCATCAGTATCATGCTCAGCAGACCTTGCACATATTGTTGACCCTCTTGCATGCCTTCCACATCATAGACTAGCACATAGTCATCCACACCATCGTCATTGATGTCCTCATGTGCCAGTATTTTAAAAGAGATAGTTCGGATATGATCCGTTGCATCAATATGGATATAGTAAGGTACTTCATCAAATTGCATCCTGATATTTCCCTTATCAGTTCCCATCAGTTCAGGAGCTTGTTCTTCTATATAAGTGCGTAAAAAACGCTTTTCTTGTTCTGTGTTTTGAGCTTGCATGACGAAGAAAATACTCTGAAATAGAAATATTAGACCTAGATGTTTTAGTAGATTGTGTTTCATTTTATTGTAAAGTTTGTTTTTGTAAAATAAGTCATAAAGTAAATGATAATCATATTTCACTTCACTTAGACTTCTGTCTTTAACATTTTTTATTAAAATAGAATAATTACAAGATAACATATTATCTTTGTAGTACTATGGATGATGATATAATATATAAACACACCATTGCTCTCCAATTGAGAAGTAATGACATCGATCGCTTCGGACACATCAACAATGCAGTCTACTTTACCTATTACGATTTAGGCAAGACAAACTATATCGAAACAGTTTTACCATCAATCGATTGGGAGAAAAAAGCTATTGTGGTGGTACAGATCAATGTGAATTTTATTTCACAAATATTTGGCACAGATAGCATTGCTGTACAAACAGCTGTGACTCACATCGGATCAAAGAGTTTCGATCTTATTCAACGTGTAATAAATACTAAAACAGGAGAGGTAAAATGCTTATGCAAATCAACGATGGTAGCTTACGATCTCTTGGCAAAGAAATCGATACCTCTTTCTGATGAACTCGTAAATGCTGTATGTGCTTACGAAGGCAAAAACTTTCGAAAGAGTTAACAAATAAACTTTATCCTTTTAATTATAAGATTGTTGAATAATCAACATCTACCGTTATACAACTATCCTAATCTTTTTCTAAAAACATTCTAATACTTTTCTAATAGCCTAGCCGAGCTCATAGCACTACCTTTGTTTGCGAAATCTAAAAAATAAAAGCAAGAGCTATGAAAAGAAGAACAATTTTGCAGTTCACTCTGCTACTTCTTACAGTTTGGTTTATCTCATGTGAGAACAAAACCTCAACTGATGAAAAAGGACAATATACAATTAACAAAGATACTATTCATGTTCTAAATGATAGTATTTTAGGCACTAAGATAAAAGTATCGGAGGTGCAGGTCTTGCCTTTTCATCGGGAGGTGATAACGGCAGGAATGGTACAACCAATTCCTACTCAATTTGCCTATGTAGCTCCTCCTTTTTCGGGAAGGGTAGTGAAATCTTATATAAAGCTAGGCCAAAGGGTTAAGAAGAATACTCCCTTGTTTGAGATTAGTTCCACTGAGTTTATGTCCGTGCAAAAAGATTTTTTTCAAGCTCGCTCTGCCAAAGACTTGGCAGAAAAGGAACTTAAACGCAAAAATGGATTAGCCGAAATCACCTCAAAAAGAGAATTAGAAGAAGCACAAAACTCCTTTCAAATAGCAGAAAAAGAGTATGAGAATGCTGTGGCAGCCCTTAATGTGTTTCAAGTAGACATCAATGATGTGGTATTAGGAGCTCCATTGGTAGTCTATTCTCCTATCTCAGGCCAAGTCATTACAAATAACATTGTAATAGGACAATATATTACTAATGAGTCTGATCCGATAGCCACAATTGCCGACCTTTCGCAAGTTTGGATCATGGCACAAGTAAAGGAAAAAGATATTCGATATATACACAAAGGTGACGAAATGGATATGCATATTGCTGCCTATCCCGATGCTGATATCAAGGGAACAGTATTCCACATTGGTGGGGCAGTAGATGAAGACACACGCTCTACTAAGGTATTGTCAATCTGCGATAACCAAGATGAACTCTTGAAAATTGGAATGTATACTACAATTCATTTTTTGGATAAAGCATCAGAACAAATACATATTCCTGAAAAATCTCTTTTGCAAGGAGAAAAGGGTAGTTATGTTTTATTAGAAACCCAACCTAATACATACGTGCGCACTCCGGTAGAAGTGGAAGTGACCAAGAATGGGCAAGCCATCATCACCAAAGGGCTTAGCGCTGGACAACGAATCATTAGCGAAGGAGGATATTACCTACAATAAATAAAGGATAAGAAAATGATGAACAAAGAATTTATGTTAGGAATCTTGCAAAGAAGATGGATTATGCTCTGCCTATTCGTCGTGCTTTGCCTTCTGGGATATTACTCTTGGAAACAACTTTCTATCGAAGCTTATCCTGATATTGCAGACGTTACCTCACAAGTGGTGACACAAATACCAGGGCTAGCCGCTGAGGAAGTAGAACAACAGATCACTATTCCTATTGAAAGAGCCTTGAATGGACTAGCAGGGATGCATGTAATGCGTAGTAAGAGTACTTTTGGTCTTTCTATGATTACTATCGTTTTCGAGGATGGGGTGGAGGACTATTGGAGCCGCCAACGAGTACAAGAAAGATTAAATGAGTTAGAGCTTCCTTATGGAGCAATGCCTGGCCTAGACCCTTTAACTTCCCCAATTGGTGAGATTTATAGATATATCATCGAAAGTGATCAACATTCACTAAGAGAACTGACTGATCTACAAAATTGGGTAATTATACCTCGAATTAAAGAGGTATCGGGTGTAGCTGATGTGAGTAACTTTGGAGGAATTACTACACAATATCAAGTGGAAATTGATCCTCAAAAGTTAGAACAGTATAATCTGGCATTGAACGATGTCATAGAAGCCATTGAGAACAACAACTCTAATGTGGGTGGAAGCATCTTAAATCGTGGAGATTTAGGATATGTAGTTCGTGGAATTGGTCAGATTGCTGATTTAGATGACTTGGGGAAAATTGTGGTAAGTACAGAAAAAGGTATTCCCATCTTCTTAAATGATCTGGGAAAGTTGAAATATGGCAACTTAGAGAGAAAAGGTGTTCTAGGGTATAGCGATCGCACAAGAGAATATTCTGAAAGTATACAAGGAATTGTTCTACTCTTAAAACATGAAAACCCATCCAAAGTGCTAGAAGGCATCAAAGAAGCTGTAGATGAGCTTAATAATGGAGAATTACCCCAAGGGGTGCATATCCACACCTATCTAGATCGTACAGAGTTGGTAGACACCACCTTAAATACAGTTTCTAGAACTTTGCTAGAGGGTATGATTCTTGTGGTAGTCGTGCTGATCATCTTTTTGGGCAACTGGCGAGGAGCATTATTGGTAGCTTTAACTATCCCAATTTCCTTGTTGATAGCTTTCATTTTGATGCACATCACAGATGTACCAGCTAACCTATTGTCTCTTGGAGCTATAGACTTCGGTATCATCGTCGATGGGGCGATTGTAATGATGGAAACTATTTTGAAAAAACGAGAAGACCATCCTCAAGATAATTTAGAGGAGAAAAATATAGCCAGACGTGTGTCGGAAGTTGCAAAACCTATTGCCTTTGCCACTATCATCATCATCACGGCTTACTTGCCTCTATTTGCTTTCGAACGTGTAGAGCGCAAGTTATTTACTCCTATGGCTTTCACCGTTAGTTACGCTTTGTTTGGAGCATTACTTGTCGCACTACTCTTGATTCCCGGAATTGGCTATGCACTATATCGTAAGCCAAGAAAAATATATCATAACAAGTGGTTAGAGAAAATGACTGAAAAATATTCAGCCACAGTAGATAAGTTATTACTAAAACCGAAAAAGGTACTTTGTACATTAGGTGTCATCCTTTTGTTAGCTGTCGGCTTAACGATGCATGTAGGAAAGGATTTTTTACCAACACTAGATGAAGGATCTATTTGGTTGCAAGTCAATCTTCCTCCCGGAATATCAGTAGAGAAGTCAAGAGAACTTTCAGACACTTTGCGTCAACATACCATGAAGTATCCTGAAGTGACCTATGTAGCTGTCCAAGCAGGACGCAACGATGATGGAACCGATCCATTCACTCCTTCCCATTTTGAGGTATCGGTGGGTATTAAGCCATATAGCGAATGGACAAGCGGAAAAACTAAAAATGATTTGATTCACGAATTAGCAGAAGAATATAAAACTCTTCCGGGATTCCGTGTAGGCTTTAGCCAACCGATGATTGATGGAGTGATGGATAAGATAGCAGGAGCACATAGTGAGTTAGTTGTCAAGATATACGGAGATGATTTTAAAGAAACCAGACGAATAGCAGAAGATGTGTTAGAGACTCTTGGAAACGTAAAAGGTGCTGTAGACCTAGATATCGATCAAGAACCACCATTACCACAGTTGCAGGTGCATATGGATAGAGATGCCATTGCTCGTTATGGATTAAACGTGTCAGATGTTGGCAATCTGATTGAAGTGGCTATTGGAGGAAAAGCAATTTCTCAAATCTACCAAAATGACAGAGTCTATGACATCACTTGCAAATACGAAGAAAGTTCAAGAGATACACCTGAGAAAATTTCAAATTTAATGCTGACATCTTCTACAGGGGCTAGAATACCGCTTTCGCAAGTAGCTGAAGTAAAGCTAAGTACAGGAGAAAGCACCATAACTAGAGAAATGAACAAACGAAACTTGACTGTAAAACTAAATTTACGTGGACAAGATCTAACCTCATTTCTCAAAGAGGCACAATCGGCGATAGAAAATAATGTTGTTTACGATCATGATAAATATCACATCAAGTGGGGAGGACAATTTGAGAATCAACACAGAGCATATTCTCGATTAGCTGTCATTATTCCTCTTGTGTTGCTCATCATGTTCATTCTATTATATATGGCATTTGGCAAATTCCGACAAGCCGGATTGGTACTTACCATCGTTCCTTTGGCTCTCTTTGGTGGAATGTTGGCGTTGAATGTACGAGGTATGACGCTGAATGTGTCTTCAGCTGTTGGCTTTATAGCCTTGTTTGGAGTTGCTATTCAAAATGGAGTTATCATGATTTCTCATATCAATGGCTTGAGAAAAGAAAAGATGCCATTGTTTCAAGCAGTTTCAGATGGAGCTCGCCATCGTTTCAGAGCAGTCTTAATGACAGCCACTGTTGCTATTTTAGGCTTGCTACCAGCATCCTTAGCTACAGGTATCGGTTCTGATGTGCAACGTCCATTAGCTACGGTAATTGTTTATGGATTGATGTTTTCTACTACCATAACTCTATTTGTTTTGCCTTCAATATATTATATGATCGAGAAAAAAGCTGAAACTAAAAACGTATCAAATGATGAAAACTAAAAATATAAAATACATCTTGTTTCTGTTGCTGACAATCACTTTATGCCCAATTTGTCAGGCACAGGAAACAAGGGATGCCACAGAATATACATTGTCTTTTCATGATTATTTGACAGCAGTAAGCAAGAATAACTTGAGCTATCTTTCTGAAAAATACGAGGTAGATATTGCAGAGGCAGAAGTCATTGCTCAAAAAGTATTGCCTGATCCAGAACTCTTATTTGAAGGTACAAATGATCAATATAAATTAGGATTAGGATATACACTGGAACTTGGAAATAAACGTGGAGCACGTGTCCGCCTAGCTAGAAGTCAGGCAGAACTGCAAAAGCTAGCTTTAGAGTATTATTTTCATGAATTAAGAGCTGAAGCAGCTAACCTATTTATAGATGCCATGCAACAAAAAGAATTGCTGGATTTAAAGAAAAGTTCTTACGAATATATGCTGCAACTAAGCAGAACAGACAGCACTAGATTTGTATGGGGTGAGATAACAGAAATAGATGCACATCAAACACGGCTAGAGGCTTCCATTCTACTCAATGATGTATATGAACAAGAAGCTGTTTACAAATCGTCTTTAGCACTTTTGAACCAATCCATGGGGAAACGATCGGACACGCTACAAGTGCCACAAGGCAGTTGGGAAGTACATGAAAAAGATTATCTTCTCCCTCAATTGTTCGAGCTTGGACTAACCAATCGTATAGACCTTTATGCTGCACATAAGAATATAGAAGTAGCTATCAATCAGCAAAAACAAGTGCGAGCTGAGCGTAAGATCGATCTGGGATTAACGGCTGAATATGAACGAGATTGGCGAGGATTCTTACCTCCTTCAAAATCTTATGTGTTAGGAGTATCTATTCCTCTTAAATTTTCAAATTTCAACAAAGGAAGTATCAAAGCAGCAGAATTTGGAGTAGAACAATCTAAAGTTCAGCAGCAGAATCTAGAACTGCAGATCCAATCTGAAATTTCGCAAGCCTACTTTTCCTTTGATGCCACTAAGAAAAAGGTAAAACAATATCAGGGAGGACTACTCGAACAATCACAAAAGATACTAGATGCGATGGTCAAGAAATATAGAATAGGCGACACGAGTATTCTTGAAGTCCTTGTAGCACAGCGCACCTACATCGAAGTGCAAGAACAATATCTAGAAACTCGTAAAGACTATGCATCGGCTTTGATCAATTTGCAAAAAACTTGTGGAATATGGGATATAGATCTCTAAAAGATGTATCTTTAATCTTGATAGAAATGGAAACATGAAAAAAATACTTGTAATAGAAGACGAAAAAAGAATAGCAGAGCTTTTATACAAAGGTTTAGGTGAGTTCGATTTTGAGGTCACCTTAGCCTTTGATGGAGACACTGCAAAGCGACTGATTCGTTCTAATATCTACGATTTAATTATAACAGATATTATTTTGCCACATCACAATGGCTTTGAGCTTACGCAATATTCAAAAGATATGCATCCTGAGATCCCAATCATAATGTTAACGGCTTTAGGCACTACGGATGATAAATTAGATGGGTTTGATGCTGGTGCTGATGATTATCTTGTCAAGCCTTTCGACCTTAGGGAATTGAATGCACGCATCAATGTCTTGCTAAAGAGGAGCAAGGATAAGAAAGGGCAAGTGAGACAAAACGAGTTGCGATATGATGAACTGATTATGCAACTGGACACCAGAAAAGTAACTCGACTTGACTATGAAATAAAACTCACTCCGAAAGAATTTAATCTTTTAAAATATTTTTTAGAAAACCCCGAACGAGTACTTTCACGTACGGAAATAGCTCAAAAAGTGTGGGATACACACTTCGATACTGGCACAAATTTCATCGATGTATATATAAACTATCTTCGAGGAAAAATAGACAAACGATTTGAAAAAAAATATATCCATACCAGTCCGGGTGTTGGCTTTATTCTTACCAAAGGCGAATGAAAATAAAAACTAAAATAGCACTTCGGTATTCCATCGTTACAGCCATATTAATGACTGTTTTTGCGCTTGTAATCTACTTTATGTCGGCACACGACAGAGAGGTAGAGTTCTATAATGGTTTATATAAGGAAGGAGTTTCTAAAGCGAATCTCTTCTTCGAAGCAAAAACGACTCCTGATGTTTTGCATTCTATCTATAAAAACAACATTGAGTATATTGACGAAGTGGAAGTAGCAATTTACACCACTGATTTTGAGCTTTTGTATCATGATGCCAAAGATATCGACTTATTAAAAGAAACTCCTGAACTGATTCATCGAGTGGCAGATGGTAATACTGGTTTAAAATTCTACATAGATGAATATCAAGTTACAGCTTTTCCATTCTATCACCACTCGACCCAATATATTATCACTGCTGTCGCTTATGATGGTTATGGATACGTCAAGCAAAAGAGATTGATTGTAAATCTATTCTCCATCACTATTATTTCTATTTTAATTTCCTTCCTTTTAGGATATATTCTTGCAAAAAGGGCATTAAAACCAGTTGCTAGAATTTCCAATAAGATGAAAAATATCACAGGGTATAACCTCGATCTTAGATTGCTTGGGTACAATCAGGTGGATGAATTTGGAGAGTTGGCAGCTTCGTTCAATAAAGCATTAGACATCATAGAGTCATCCTTTGAATCTCAAAAAATGTTTGTCAGCAATGTGTCACATGAACTCCGCACCCCTTTATCAGCATTAGTGGGCGAGATTGATTATGCCTTACTAAAAGAGCGAAGTGTGGAAGAGTATATCGAAACATTGCAAAACTCTAAACATGACACTGTACGTTTGATCAAGTTGCTCAATGGTCTGCTAGATCTTGCTAAAGCGAGTTATGATGAGAGCAAAATATCAATGTCTCCCATTCGTGTAGATGAAATTTTGTTAGATGCTAGAGAATATGTTTTAAAAGCAAATCCAAATTATAAAGTTGACTTACAATTTAATTTGCTCACAGAAGATGACGCAGACCTTACCATTGACGGCAATGAGTATCTTCTAAAAATAGCTTTTGTGAACTTAATAGAGAACAACTGCAAATTTTCTAACAATAAAACTTCTACCGTAAATATTTATTCTAATGATAAATCGATACAAATAAAATTTTCAGACACTGGTATAGGTATCCCGGCTGATGACTTAGAGCAGATATTTACCCCATTTTACAGAGGTGCTAATAAGGATTTTACAGATGGTAATGGGATTGGTATTCCATTGGTAAATCGTGTAATAAAGATACACAAAGGGACTATAGATATTGTCTCAGCGGTCAACATCGGAACCACTTTTAGTGTTGAAATTTAAGTTGATTGTCTGATAACAATTTCTGCATCCAATGTGATAGTTTCAAACGGTTGTTCTGGCTCATTAATAATCTTTATTATTTGCTCTGCTGCTACTCTTCCCATTTCGTCGAAAGGTTGTTGAATTGCTGTCAATTGGGGAGTAACAATTGTACTCAAATATGTTCCCGAGAAACCACATACAGCCACATCTTCAGGCACTTTTATCCCTTGCGACAACATATAATTAAGGGCTCCAATAGCTAAAGTTTCACCGAAACTAAATATCGCATCGAAAGCTATATCTTTTGTTAAGAAATTCTTGATTAGCCGTTCACCCTCAGACCGTTCATTTTCCCCATCAAGTAACAATTCAGGATCAAATGGAATTTTAAACTTGGTAAGAGAATCTTTGTAGGCACGCTTGCGCTCTTCCGTGTTCGGAATTCTTTGTGGGCCAGCAAGATGAAGGATACGTTTACGCCCCGATCGGATGAGATGCTCCATCATAAACATAGACTTCACATAATCGTTGACAATAATCTTTGGGGCATAGAGCTTTGCAGGCACACGATCAAAAAAAACAATAGGAATACCCTTTTCTTGCATTCTGAAATACTCTTTAAGATTCTCTTCTCCATCACAGATGCTCATGATAATTCCATCAACACGATAATTTTCCATCAGCTTTAAGTTATATCTCTCAGCTTGAATATTTTCATGAGATTGTGTAATAATAACCTTAAAGCCATGCTCATTCAGCACTTTTTGAGCACTAATGATAACATACATAAAAAAAGGAGTACTCATCTCCGGTACAATAATGCCAACAGTATTGCTATGCTGTTGACGCAGATTTGCCGCTATTTCATTTCGTTTATACCCCATGAGTTTGGCAAGCGAAATCACCTTTTCTCGCGTTTCTTTACTCACATTTTTATCTCCTGACAATGCTCTTGATACTGTAGATTTTGACACACCAAGTTCCTTGGCTATGTCTTTTATAGTGATGTATTTCATGGTTTATTGGGTTTCTCTAGCCTAAATGTAATGTCTTTTTTCTAAAGTGCCAAATTGGGAACGGTTGCGGGAACGGTTTCATAAATTGGGAACGATTGCGGGAACGATTGAAATGAGTAAATATACCAACAGCCCTATTTTTAACTTTCTAATCTCCTTAATTTAGTGAAACCAATACATTTACTAACCTTATAAAGAAAAATATCATGAGTAAAGTAGAATTACCAAAGAAAATGAAAGCTATCGTTGCCTACGCACCAGGCGATTATCGTTTCGAAATTGTTGACACTCCACGTGCTGGCGAAGGTGAAATGATTCTAAAAGTTGAAGCCTGTGGAGTATGTGCAGGTGACACAAAAGCTTTTGGTGGAGCACCTAGTTTTTGGGGTGGTGACGGAAGTCCTGCATACATCAAGGCACCAATGATTCCCGGTCACGAATTTGTGGGAACAGTGGTAGAAATAGGACCTAAAGTGAAAGGTAACTGGAAATTAGGCGATCGTATCTGTCCGGAGCAAATTGTTCCTTGTGAAGAATGTATGTTCTGTAAAACAGGTCGTCACTGGATGTGCGAAAAGCATGACCTTTATGGCTTCCAAAATAATGTAAATGGAGGTATGGCCGAATATATCAAACTGACTAAAGAGTCTCTGAACTATAAGGTGCCAAAAGACCTACCAATCGAAAAAGCTATTCTGATCGAACCCTATGGTTGTTCATTTCACTGTGTTGAACGTGCTAAAGTGACACCTACCGATGTTGTAGTCCTTTCTGGTGCTGGAACTCTAGGGCTAGGAATGGTTGGAGCGATCAAACAACATAATCCCAAATGTTTGGTAGTACTCGATATGAAAGACGAACGTCTTGCTTTGGCTAAACAGTTTGGTGCAGATATTGTATTAAATCCAGCTAAAACAGATGTTGTAAAACAAATCAAAGAGATGACAGGCGGTTACGGTTGCGATATCTACATCGAGGCTACCGGACATCCATCCAGTGTTCGTCAAGGATTAGAAGCTATCCGTAAGATGGGAACATTTGTAGAGTTCAGTGTATTTGGAGAACTTGTTACAGTGGACTGGAGTATCATCAGCGACCGCAAGGAACTAGACTTACTTGGCTCACACTTAAGTCCATTCTGCTACGATACAGTTATCGAATGGTTGGGCAATGGTAAACTGCCAAGTGAAGGCGTTGTGACTCATAAGTTTCCTCTTGAAGAATGGGAAGAAGCTTTCCGCTTAGCCACAACAGGTGAAGGTGGAGCATTGAAAATTGTGCTCGTTCCGTGATATTTAAAATAGTGTTCTAAATGCATATTATGCATTTTAGTTTTATTGGAGCTGGAAGCAGCCATACAATTCTAATCTTCTGGCTCCAATAAATTTGCTAGTCTAACCTGAATTAAATTTATTATCATGATACAATATAGCGGAGCAGATATAAACTTCTCATTAGAAGACAAAGTGGCGATCATCACAGGTGGTGCTGCTGGTATAGGAAGAGCCACTGCCGAATTCTTTGTAAAGAAAGGTGTTAAAGTGGTCATAGCAGACCTTAATTCCAATGCACATGAGATAGCTCAAAGTTTATCAGAAGATTGTATAGGTGTCTCTGGGGACATCACCAAAGAAGACTATCGTCTAGCGGTGATACAAAAGGCATCAGCACAATATGGCACGATTGATATCCTTGTCAACTGTGCAGGCATCGTGGCATTAGACCACGCTGAGACTATCAGTGACAAGATGTGGGAATCTACCATCGCTGTCAATCTAACATCCTCTTTCAAGATGGCTCAAGCCGTTGGCAAATATATGATTGATCATAAGATTAAAGGCTCTATCGTTAATATGGCTTCTCAAGCTGGAGTAATCGCTCTTGACAAACATGTTGCTTATTGTGCATCTAAAGGAGGCATTATAGCAATGACCAAAGTTATGGCGATGGAGTGGGGCAAGTATGGCATCCGTGTTAATGCTGTTTCTCCCACCGTTGTGCTTACTGAACTTGGACATAAAGCATGGGACGGACCAGCAGGTGACGAGTTTAAGAAGCAAATGCCTTCTGAACGATTTGCAGAGCCAGACGAAGTAGCAGGAACTATCGCTTTTCTTTGCAGTGGGGCAGCTGCAATGATCACAGGGCACAATCTCCTCATTGATGGAGGATTTACTATCAAATAATTAAAAGATTAGATATTTATTTTAAACAAATTAAGCATGCTTTAAAAGTGTGTTTTAGCAAAGCTTTTGCTGAAAAATAAATATTAACTAAAACAAAATCGAATCATGCAAAGAATATTAAACAATCCAGATAATATAGTTGACGAAATGCTTTCAGGCTTTCTGAAAACGCATAACGACATAGTGGAAAAGACATCTAACCCACGTGTGGTAAAATCAGCAGAATCAGTAGAGGGACGTGTAGGAGTTGTAACAGGGGGAGGATCAGGACATAAACCGGCCTTCATAGGCTATGTAGGCAAAAATATGTGTGACGCAGTTGCTGTTGGCGAGATCTGTTCATCTCCCACAGCAGTAGCCTTTCTTGATGCATGCAAAGCAGCTGATGGAGGCAAAGGAGTAGCTTGTCTCTACGGGAACTATTCAGGAGACAATATGAACGTAAAAATGGCTGTAAAGATGGCAGCCAAGGAGGGCATAGAAGTAAAAACTGTGGTAGCTAATGATGATGTGGCATCTGCTCCAAAAGATCAACGTGAAAAGCGGAGAGGTGTAGCCGGTGAAGTGCTGATGTGGAAAGTAGGTGGTGCAAAAGCAAATATGGGCGGCTCTTTAGACGAAGTGATTGCAGCAGCTCAAAAAGCAATTGACAATACAAGAAGTGTTGGCATTGGTCTTACTCCTTGTGTATTACCTGCTGTTGGTCATGCTAATTTTGAAATAAAACCCGGTACTATGGAAGTTGGCATCGGACATCATGGCGAACCTGGTATTGAAGTTTGTGCTCTGGAAACGGCTAATCAGATGGCTAAGCGTATGGTTGACATTATTCTGCCTGATTACCCTTTCGTGAAAGGAGATGAAGTTGCTGTCCTTGTTTCTGGGCTTGGTGCAACACCTGTTATGGAGCTCTATGTGTATTATGATGAAGTGGAAAGATTGCTTTCGGAAAAAGGAATAAAGATTCATAAATCATATGTAGGCAACTACTTTACTTCATTAGAAATGATGGGAGTGACACTAACAGTGATGAAATTGGATGAAGAACTAAAAACTTTGATAGATATGCCTGCCACTAGTGTAGGACTGAAACAGAGCTGATTTATATTAAAAAAAGAAGAACAAAACGATATGAAAAAATTTAACAATAACGAAGGTAAACCAATTCTGAAAGCTATGATAAAAGCAATTCAGGACAATAAGGGCTACCTAAGTGAGATTGATGGCTTGATTGGCGATGGCGATCACGGCATGAATATGAACAAAGGTTTTACAGTATTCGAAACCCGTATCGAAAAGGAGAACATCTCCTTCACTGATGGTTTGGGAGAGCTAGGAACAATTCTCTTAACAGAGATCGGTGGTTCTATGGGTCCGATCTATGGCACTATCTTTATCGACATGGCAGAAGCAGGAGAGTCTTTTGACAAAATAGGGTTAAAAGAGTTTTCAGGGATGCTAGATGCTGGACTGCATGGTTTAAGTGATATCGTAGAAGCTAGAGTGGGGGATAAGACTCTTGTAGACTCCTTATCTCCAGCTGTAGATGCACTTAAGAATGGTGTAGATGAAAATATAGATTTCGATACAGCATTAGAAAATATGAAAACAGCAGCCATCGCAGGCAAAGAATCAACAAAAGACTTAGTTGCCAAATTTGGCAGATCAAGTCGATTAGGAGAACGTTCTAGAGGGGTTTTAGATGCTGGAGCAACATCATGTTGCATCATTCTGACAGCCATGGCTGATGCCATCAAAACCAAGTTAATTTAAATACAAACAAAAATGATCGACTATGAAAATAGCAATAGGATGCGATGAAGCTGCATACAATTTAAAAGTGGAACTCATTAAACACTTGGAAAGTAAAGGCTTTGAAGTTAAAGATTATGGCGCTAATGTTGGAGAAGTAGTTCTCTATCCCGATGTAGCCGTAGCCGTAGCTAAGGCCGTAGCTAAAGGCGAATTTGAACGAGCGGTGCTAGTTTGTGGAACGGGTATAGGAATGGCTATTTCTGCAAATAAAGTACCAGGAGTTAGAGCTGCTGTATGCCACGACCCGTTTTCGGCTCAACGTGCCCGCAAAAGCAATGATGCACAAATAGTTTGCTTTGGAGAAAGAGTAATTGGTGTAGAATTGGCTAAAAACCTACTTGACATCTGGCTGGAATCAGAATTTGGTGGAGGCGGATCGACGCCTAAAGTAGAGCGAATTAGCCAATACGAGCACGAATTTATGAAAGATCTGAAATGATAACACCTCAAGATAGCTTCAACTAAAGCTATAATAGTTTCATTTAATTAGTTAAATCTTTTATAGAACCGGTAGTTTCAACAATATGATATCATTGCTTACTACCGGTTTGTTTTATACTATAACCGACCTTTAAATTCTATTATAACCATGAAATATTTAAAACTAATATCATTCTGCATTGCTGCTTTGATAGTTTCCATTTCAACACATGCCCAGGATGAAAAAGAGATATCTTTTACTGATTATATTGGAGGCGAGATTCAACTGAAAACGATGCACCTCTGGCGAGGGATCGAAGTTTCGAAAGAAATATCTGCCATTACTGACATATACTTTAAAACGAAGAATGACAAATTTCGTGCAGGCCTGTGGGGCGGCATGGGAGTCAATGGAGACTTCAAAGAGTTTGACTACTACCTGTCTTTTAAGCATAAAGGCTTTGAAGTGTCTCTTTGGGATATCTATAATTTTTCTCCTGGTGCTGATTATAATAACAAAGAAGCATTCAACTACAAAGCACGAGAAACCGGTCACTTTCTGGATTTACGATTATCGTACCAATTTCAAAAATCTTTTCCTCTCAAAATATTTTGGGCAACACTGGTTTATGGCCGAGACCGAGATGCTCTGAACGAAAAAAATAGATATTCCTCGTACGTTGAACTAGAATATCCTATTTTTACTCAAGGAGGTTATACTCTAGAAGCTGGTGTAGGTGGTGCATTTGCCTTAGTAAAAGGAAAAAACAAGGATGGAGAAAAGACTAATGCACACTTTTTTGGTGACGATCCTAATGTTGTGGACATTCACCTTCGCTTGTCTAAAACGTTCAAGATTGGAAACTACAAACTACCTGTAAGTGTGATGCCAATGTGGAATCCTGAAAAAGACTATATGAATATGGAAGTCGCTCTAAAACTTCTTTCATTCTAAAAAAATAACGAATAACCTTATAAATAGAAAATAATATCATGCAAAATTATAAAGAAAACATATTAGATAAAATTGGTATTCCACATGCTTTAGCATGGGGGTATCTAGGTGTCCTCATTTTTATGATGGGCGATGGAGTGGAGCAAGGTTGGCTTAGCAAGTATCTGATTGATGGAGGGTTGACAGATGCAGAATGTGCCATGGTGTTCACGGTTTATGGAATTACGATAGGGGTAGCCTCTTGGTTCTCCGGAGTTCTTTCGGATATGTGGGGTGTAAAGAAGACTATGTTTTATGGTCTCATTATTTATCTTGTTGGTGTAGTAGGGTTTGTTGGAGTTGCTTTAGGACAATTCAGCTTCCCTCTGATGCTAGTGATGTATGGTATCAAAGGGTTCGGTTATCCTCTCTTTGCATATACATTCCTTGTTTGGATTGCAAAAAAATCACCAAGCTCTATGCTCGGAAAAGCTGTTGGATGGTTTTGGTTCGTATTCACAGGAGGTTTGAGCGTATTAGGAGCAATCTATGCCAGTTGGGCAACCAAAGCCATTGGTTATATTCCTACTCTTTGGACAGCTGTATTGTGGGCATTGATAGGAGCATTATTCGCACTTGTTTTCATGAAATTCAAAACCAAAAATGAGAAGGAAGAACCGGCTAAGAAATCGACAATCAAAGATTTACTTAACGGATTAACAATCATAAAGAAAGAACCCAAAGTAGGGATCGCAGGACTCATTCGTGTCATCAATACCATCACCTTATTTGCTTTCCCTGTATTTATGCCCTTATATATGATTGATCAAGGCTTTACCGAAGGACAATGGTTGCACATCTGGGCTGTGGCAGTTGGAGGAAACATTATATTCAACTTGATTTTTGGATTTGTTGGTGATATCCTTGGATGGCGTAGAACCGTTACATGGTTTGGCTGTGTAGGTTGCACTATTACAACACTTTTGTTCTACTACTCGCCACAGATAGTACCCAATAGTATCACCTTTGTAATGGTTTGTGGATTCTTATGGGGCATGACGCTTGCTGGATATGTTCCCTTATCTGCACTAGTACCTTCGCTTGTGAAAGAAGAAAAAGGGGCAGCAATGTCTATTCTTAATCTAGGAGCAGGCTTATCTGCATTCGTAGGACCTGCCATCATAGGACTTGTATATTCACTTGGTGGTGGTGGAACTGCTATTATCTGGTCTTTTGCAGGTTTGTATGTTCTAACAATTTTCTTGTGCAAATTTATTGCATTGCCTGAAGAAAAGCTTGGGACTCCACGACAAATTAGAAAAATAGAATTGGAACGAATGAAATCGCAAGAAATCTAGTTCTTTAAATTGGTTTATTATTCAGACAGAAAGGAGCAAAGACATAAGATCTTTGCTCCTTTTATTTTCAACCAAAACAAAGGACAACATATAATCTTGTTTCGCATATTGATACGTCAGCATCCTTTTTTACAAAAAAACACTGAACTCACAAAACGTGCAAATAATATAGTTATCTATCAGAAAAAAAAGAAGAATAAATCAAACTTATTCCTATATTTACAATAACCAATGAATGAAAAACACCATGATTAAGTACCTATTTACCGTTTTGTTATTAATAGTAGGCTTGTGTCCTAATGCCAATGGACAAGCTTATAAGAGCTTAGAAAAAGCGAAATCATCCAAGGAGTTAAATGACAGCACATCTATTATATATGGCTTATTTATTCAACGACTAGGGTTTACAAGTGGGGGATTTCCTCAAGAGATAAGATTGCAAAATATTGTTACACAAACTGTATATACTTTTAATGTGAAAGCAACAATGAAATCAAGCAAAGAAAACACATTTTGCTATTATATTAAACCAGGAATGTATAAAATATTAAGCTATTACTGGACCCAAAGTAAATGGTATGGAGGCGTAATGCACGAAGAATCTATCTTCAAAGATATAGATACAAGTACCAAAGATTATCAAAAAGCAATTAAAAGAGGGGAGGTAGATATAAATAAATTGTCATCATATTATATTGAAATACGACCAAAATCAGTCTACTATCTTGGTACTTGGCATTTCAATACGGGACTAGTCTCTTTTAGCGATGAGAAAATCAGTTTAGATGAAAAACTGAAAAAGAAGTTTTCTGATATTGATTTTGAAAATGCAATAACGACTCTTCCTGAATAATAAGAATAAGATATTTCTTAAATAGCAAGTCATTTAAATAGTATTTACAATTGTCCAATATAGTATCTTTTCCACCTATATATCAGGATCCAACTCACCTAATAGCATCTTCATGTTGAATCTGATAACAAACATTTCATAGGTCTCTATTAAGTTTTGAGAATAAGAAGTGTTATCTGTGTAGTATAGACAATATATTTTCTCCTCAACTCTACATTCAGACTCCAAATCTATAGCCAATACCTGACTCTGTAACAAGAAGCGTCGGCTTTGTTGGATTCTCTTCTATTTTTTTTCTTATTTGTGCCACAAATACACGCAGATATTGTGTTTCTTCTACATATCCCAAACCCCAAATCTCTTTTAAGATAAATTGATGAGTCAACACGCAACCCTGATTTTTTATTAGCAAACTTAATAGACTAAATTCAGTAGGGGTTAGGTCTAATATCTTGCCTTCTTTTTTAACGATATGGCCTATGATATCAATAGACAAATCACCATATTGGAGAGTTAACGAGCAAGATTATCAAAAGGTAATCAAGATCTATGACAGCGAGCGTGAAGAGTTGGAAGCTAGCAAGAAACGTGTTTTTTGGTACAAAGGCCAAATCTATTCAATGATTGATGATGAATATGAAGAAGGCGAAAGTAGCAGTGCCGGCGCTAGAAATATTCTTGTGCAAGCTACATCTTTCGAAAAAGCTATTGAAGCAGTCAAAGCAGTAATGACAAGAAATGAGTTTGAGAGTATCTACAACACCTTCAAAAAGCTAGAAGAATTAAATGTAGTAGACGTATTCATGCCCGAAGAGAATCTAGCCTACTATTCAGATAGCGAGATTATTATTCACGACAAAAGAGCTACAGTAGTAGATTGATATGATTACACTCAGAAAAAATCAAACAGAACCAATTAGCAAGGCAACGGCGTTTTTCAAGGAGAAACGCCCAACACCTTCGCTCATCGTGTTGCCAACAGCATGGGGAAAATCAATCCTTACTGCATTTGTGGCAAAAGATATGGAAGACAAGCTTCTTGTCCTTCAACCCTCTAAAGAATTATT
Organism: uncultured Dysgonomonas sp.; assembly: GCA_937995835.1. Taxonomy (GTDB): domain Bacteria; phylum Bacteroidota; class Bacteroidia; order Bacteroidales; family Dysgonomonadaceae; genus Dysgonomonas. The sequence continues at coordinate 63,074 of CALKIV010000044.1, forward strand.
GGAACAAAATTACAAAAAATACACTTCACTCTGTGGAGACTTTGATGCACAAGCAGGAGTCTATTCTGCATCATTTGGACGAAAAGATATAAACAAGATAACTTATGCCACTATTGGCAGTATCAAGAAACTTGGAAAATTATTCAAACAACTTGGTTTTAAAAAGATGCTTATTGATGAAGCACATCTGTATCCTCGTGAAGTGGACAGTATGCTAGGTACTTTTTTGGAAGAAAGCGAAATCTCTCACGTGTTAGGTATAACAGCCACACCTATCAAGCTGCAACAAAATACGGATATGAATGGAGAACGTTTTTCGAAATTGGCAATGTTGACAAGCCGATCCAAAAAAGGGAACTTCTTCAAAGATATTATCCATGTTAGCCAAGTGCAAGAAATGATAGAACTTGGATTTTGGAGCAAGTTGGAATATAAAACGACAGGTTTCGATAGTTCGAAGTTGGTTTACAATTCTGCTCGATCGGAATTTACAGAAGAGAGTGTTCAGAGTGCTTTCAACTCTAACGACATCCACAATCAGATACGACAAGAGCTAGATTCAAATAGCGATCGTCAACACATTCTAGTCTTTGTACCCTCAGTAGATGAAGCCAAGCAATTTGCAGAAGAATATCCCAATTCGGCAGCTATCTATTCAGGTATGCACAATTCAGAAAGAGAGCGAGTAATCTCAGAATTCAGAAAAGGTAATATCCGTGTCATTTTCAACGTACGAGTGCTTTCCACAGGATTCGACTATACTGGTATCGATTGCCTTATTCTTGGCATCTCTACGGCTTCCATTGCTCTCTATTATCAAATTATTGGACGTGCAACACGTATTGACGACAACAAAGAGAATGCTCTGATTATCGACCTTGCTGGTAACGTAGATCGATTTGGAAAAGTAGAAGATATCACTTTCGAGAAAGAACGTATCTGGAAAATGTATGGTACGGATGGGAAGCTCCTTTCGGGTATTCCAATTCACGAGATAGGTACTGTAAAAAAAGGCGATGTAGAAAAGGCCGCAAAACAACAAAGCTCTAATGTAGGAAAACCACTTACCGAAATGCCCTTTGGAAAGCACAAAGGTGAAAGCTTCGATATCATCCCCAAAGAGTACAGAAAGTGGATGCTAGACTCCTTTGAGTGGCATGGTGGTAATATGAATCTGAAATTAGCTATTGAGGCTAGTTTGACTATTTAACAAGAATATACAAAAAACATGTTTAATAAAGACTTTTACCCAACACCTAGCTACGTTATAGAGCAAATGCTTATGGGGGTAGATATTCAAAACAAAATCATACTTGAACCCAGTGCCGGCAAGGGAAATATTGTTGATTACTTGCAGGAGAATGGGGCTAAAGAAGTGCTTGCTTGTGAGATTAATAATGACCTTGCAAAGATTGTATCAAGTAAATGTAGATTTATAGACAATGACTTTCTCAACTTGAGAAGTGAGGATATTAGTCATGTCGATATGATAGTTATGAATCCTCCATTTTCAGCTGATGATAAACATATTATTCATGCTTGGAATATAGCACCAGAAGGATGCGAGATTATTTCACTTTGCAATGCTGAAACTATAAGGAACAGATATACTCAATCAAGAACAGAGCTTGGAGAGATGATAGAGTTGAATGGACGTTCTGAATATTTTTATGATTGTTTTAGTGATGCGGAACGTCAAACGAATGTGAATGTGTCTTGTGTCTATTTGTTCAAACCAAAAACAGGACAAGACGAATTTGAAGATTTCTTTTCGCTTGATGAAGATATTGATCAAGGAGAAGATGGTATCACTCAATACAATTATGCTCGCGATATAGTGGGCCGTTATGTTCAAGCTGTCAGAATGTTTGACAATGTGATGGATGTATCAGACAAAATAAATAGTATAACCAAACCGATCAGTGACTATGCAATAAGATTCGGAGCATATAAGCCGGGAACAAATAACTATAATAATACAGATATAACTAGAGATGTATTCAAAAAGGACTTGCAAAAAAGAGCATGGCACAAAGTTTTCAATGACATGAAAATGGATAAGTACATCACTAGAGGAGTTAAGGAGAATATCAACTCATTTGTAGAGAAACAAGAACATGTTCCGTTCACTGTGAAGAATGTTTATAAAATGGTTGAAATTATAGTTGGTACACATGGCAGCCGAATGAACCAAGTACTGATTGAAGCCTTTGACTTGATTTGTTCTTTCTCTTCTGAAAACAGTACTGCAGGTGAAAAGTGGAAAACAAATAGGGATTATATGGTTAATAAGAGATTTATAGTTCCTTACATCTGTGATTATGATACTCGCTGGCCATCTAACTATGTAAAAATAGGATATGGACGTAATCGAGAAAATATAGATGATGTTATTAGAGCTTTATGTTTCCTCACAGGTACAAACTATGATAGCATTCGAAGTCTTTATACGTTCGCTGGTGATATTCATAACATAGGAGGATATAATTCGAGAGATCACATTGGTATGACTTGGGGGCAATGGCATTTATGGGAGCCATTCTTTAAAATACGAGGATATAAAAAAGGTACAATGCACTTTGAGTTTGCAAATGAAGATATTTGGATGAAATTCAATATTGCTGTATCAAAAGCTAAAGGTTGGCAATTGCCAAAACAACGTGCTACAAAAACATATAATCCCAAAAAAGCTGCACCATGCGACCAATAAAATTTAAAGCCCAAAGAGTAAGTGATGGTGAGTGGGTAGAGGGTAGTTATATACGATTAGTTGTATATGGAGTGATGAAACACTTTATTCTCCCTGCTAATGGGTTAATGTTTGACGATGTACTATTGAAAGATATACTAATCGAAATCGACCCTAACACCCTATGCCAATTCACGGGCTTAGTAGACATTGATAGAGTGGAAGTATACGAACACGATATAATAATGACTGAAATATGCTTAATGGTTGTTGTCTATGTTGCAACATCCGCTTCTTTTGGAGCAGTTCCATTAAAGCAATTTAATGAGCTGAGTGACAAATCAAACATTTCGACAGATGACATGTATTGGTTTGATAACGACATTGTTGATCTCGGGCTATACGGCAACATTCACGACAAAACAGGGGAGAGATGAAAACATTTCAAGTTTATAAGAAAATACCAGAGTTAGGTGTATTAATGCACATTAGAAGCGAGAAGGCTAACTCTCTAATCGATGCTATAGAGTTAGCGAAGTCTAATCTGAATTACAAATATTTGCCTCGCTCTAAGTTTTTAGAATCATACAACGTTTCAGGACTTGTTAAACCATCTTTAGGATTATGAATATTGACGAAATAAGAAACATATATCCTATCGAGTTAGATGATATAACTAAGTATAATTCATTTGAGCAGATATTAGGTAGATCACCAAACGATTATACAGCAGATGAGAGAAAATTACGTTGGTATAAAGCAATGTCCTTTTCAGAAGATGTGCGAAAATATTGGAGTGACATATCAGCTTGTCAAGGGTGTATTTATTTATCAGTGAAAGAATCATGGTGTAACCTTCAAGGGCTTCCATGCACAGTTAATCCAATACTTACTTTTCAAAATGGGGATCTTGGTATGTAAAACTTCATCATAAAGTTTACCAGTTTATATGATATTTGCTTAAGTGTT
>CALKIV010000045.1 GCA_937995835.1 uncultured Dysgonomonas sp.
GTTGCGGAGGCTGGATTCGAACCAACGACCTTTGGGTTATGAGCCCAACGAGCTGCCACTGCTCCACCCCGCGATTTTGCTGACACAAAGATAGGTATTATTTGACTACTACCAAACTATTCCTACTTTATTTTTAATATTTTTCTTACTCATTTCCACTAACGACTAATAAACAGACAGATACAGTCTTATTTATTTCCAAGCATAACTTAATCCAAAACTCAAGACCTCGTTAAATGAAAAATAACCCCATTTATCATTTCTCTTGGCTCGTCCTATTGAGTCGTCATACTTCATGTAAACATAAAGAGATGTGGAAAAATACCTATTAAGTTTAAACTCAATAGTGGTCTCATGTTCCACCTTCACGGCATCGTAACTCGTATCGTATTTCAAACGAGAACGGATATATGTATAACTGTTTAGGTTGTATTGCATATTAGCATTCATCGTTGAACCAAAAGACGTCTTTGTATATCGTGGTCTATACCCTTCTTCTCCTTTTTTAGGACCGTCCTCATAGCGCACACCATGGTCGTTATTGGCATAAACTTGTCGGCTACCTACATGCTTCAAGTTGAAGGAAAGAGGTGCTAAGTTTATCTTTAGATCAATACCTCTTCCACGTTCTTTTTTAGACTCTTTTTTCAAGCTATACTCCATACCCCCGATACCAAAGTTGACATCTAATGGGGAAAATGGCCCTCTATCTTTTTTATTCTTATCGTTTTGAGTCTTTTTATAGAACACAGGTGTTTTAGCCTCTAATGTAATAGTATATGCCCAGTTTTTCAGGAAAGATTGCAACCCCAATGTATTAAATGTCCTCAAGAGGTCATCTCCAATCAGAAAAGAATTATAGTCTGGATTTTTTTCTTTTTCCTCTCTCGACAAAGAAACTTCTTGGAAGTTAAACCTCCACTCTATCAAATGGTCAAATCTGATTTTATCTTTTCGATATTGAGCTTTAAAATTATGATAGCTCTGTACGTTAAAGTTATCATTCGTTTTAGGGTTCCAACTATAAGAGTATGCTCTTTGCGAAAGATTAAGGCTATGTTCTCCATTAAATTTCCAATGAACTTGCTTTATCTTGAAAGCCTCAATATCTGGAGCAGAAATAGCTACAACGTCTCCAGCTGTCACTAACTCTTTGAAAGGATTTTTATGCTCCACCTGCATTTGCGTGATAGGTGCACTACCATCATAGGCCAAGGCATTTGACTTTATAAACTCCGGATATGCCACATAGTAATCCTTACGAGTTTTAGCTATCCGATCGAGTTGAGCCAATTTAGACGAGAATGTTTCATCTTCATCGATCAATTGATAATGAGAATTCGCGAACATACGTTTTTTATATAACTCGGAGGCTACAATACTATCTCGATCGACCAAAGGTGTTTCTTGAATATTCTTTTCAATGACCTTAGTTCGCCTATAATCTAAACTTCGTGGCAATACTTTACCATCAAAAACAACAGGAAGCATTACAGGATCGAAAAGAATAGTATCTCTGAAGTTCGTGAAAGAATAAAATGGCTCATAGTTCAGTGGCACTATGATCAATCCATTTTTATCTCTAGGAGCATCGATGCGTTTGAAGGTAGTCAAGTACTCAGTAACGTCAACTAGACGTGGAGCAGAATATCCACCTAAAGTATCTTTCTTGGTAAAAATCTTCAACCTTTCATCAATATCAGTAATTTTATTCAACAAGCTGTCTTCCGGATAGTTGAACTCGGGATCCACTATCTGTTTCATATGTCCATTTACATGTTGAGAATGAACGACCAACAATATCAAAAATAACAGCAAAGCACTAAAATGCCTCATACCAAATACGTCTTGTTATATTTAAGAATAAAATTCAAGTAAAAACCACTTACGGTAAGTTACAAAGTTAACAAATAATACATTTCAACCTAGTTCTCATTTTATTATTATACTATAATTTATCATTCTAGGTAGGAAGAAAATGATTTTTATCGGTTATATTTGTTTCTTCAACAATCAAAAATAAAAAGATAAGAAAAAATGAAACCAACATTAATGGTATTGGCCGCAGGAATGGGGAGCCGTTATGGAGGCTTAAAACAGCTAGACGGATTAGGTCCAAATGGAGAAACAATTATGGACTACTCTATCTATGACGCCCAAAAAGCAGGCTTTGGTAAAGTCGTATTTGTTATACGTGAACTCTTCGAAAAAGAATTTAGAGAAAAAATTATTTCAAAGTATCAAAATCACATTCAGGTAGAAGTGGTATTTCAGGAGCTGAACAATCTTCCTGAAGGTTATGCACTAGATCCTAATAGGGAAAAACCATGGGGAACGAACCATGCAGTAATGATGGGCAAAAATGTGGTTAAAGAACCCTTTGCAGTCATCAATGCTGATGATTTCTATGGACGTTCTAGCTACGAAGTTTTAGCAAAAAAACTTATGGAGCTGGAAAACAAACAAAACCACTATTGCATGGTGGGCTATATGCTAAAGAACACACTTTCGGAAAGTGGTGCTGTAGCAAGAGGAGTTTGTGAATCAGATGCAAATTCTTTCTTAAAAACAGTGACTGAGCGTACACATATAGAAAGAAAAGACGAAAAAATACAATATAAAGATACTGATGGATCATGGCATACTGTGCCAGAAGAGGCTCCGGTGTCAATGAACATGTGGGGATTTACTCCTGACTATTTTGACTACTCTGATCTATATTTTAAAGACTTCTTAGAACAAAATACATCAAACCTAAAAGCTGAATATTATATTCCGTATGTGATTGATATATTAATCCAAAATAAAAAAGCAGACGTTACTATATTAGAGACTCCTGAAAAATGGTTTGGCGTAACTTATGCTGCTGATAGACCTGCTGTAGTGGCTAAACTAGAAGAATTAGTCAAAGCTGGAGTATATCCATCTCCTTTGTGGAAATGAAAATAAATATTATCAATTACTTATTTCTATTTTTAACACTATTCTTGCCATTTAATTTATTAAATTTGTAGTGGTATTAAGTTATACACAGGGAAATGAGCTTGTATCTTGAATAAAACTATTCAGATGAGCACAAACAACATTTTTCATATGTTGTATAACAAGAAAAAATTGACTCAATTAATATTTAAAAAGATTAGTGAGTAAATCAAATTTTAACATTAAAATAACAACAATGATTAATTACAAAGATTTAGGTTTAGTAAATACCAGAGAGATGTTCAAAAAGGCTATTGCTGGCAAATATGCTATTGCAGCCTTTAACTTCAATAACTTGGAGCAACTTCAAGCTATTGTTGGAGCAGCAGTTGAAACCAATTCTCCAGTGATTCTACAAGTTTCTAGTGGAGCACGTAAGTATGCTAATCAAACACTTCTTCGCTATTTGGCACAAGGAGCAGTAGAATATGCTAAAGAATTGTCTAAAGGTGCAGGTGTGCCTATCGCACTACACCTTGACCATGGTGACTCTTTAGAATTGTGTAAATCGTGTATCGAAATGGGATTCTCATCAGTAATGATCGATGGCTCTCACCTTCCATATGAAGAAAATATTGCTTTGACTAAACAAGTAGTAGAATACGCTCATCAATTTGATGTGACTGTAGAAGGAGAACTTGGAGTACTTGCTGGTATTGAGGATGATGTTGTTGCAGAACACCACACATACACAGAGCCAGATGAAGTAATCGACTTCGTTACAAGAACAGGTGTAGACTCACTTGCTATTTCAATTGGGACATCACATGGTGCTAACAAATTTACACCTGACCAATGTACTAAACAAGCTGACGGAACATTGCTTCCTCCTCCTCTACGTTTCGATATTCTTGAAGAAATCGAGAAGAGAATCCCTGGATTCCCTATCGTGCTTCACGGATCATCTTCAGTGCCTCAAGATCAAGTAGCTCTGATCAACAAATATGGAGGTCACCTAAAAGATGCAATCGGTATTCCAGAAGAACAATTGCGTAAGGCTGCCGCTTCTTCTGTTTGCAAAATCAATATCGACTCTGACGGACGTCTAGCAATGACTGCTGCTGTTCGTAAAGTATTCGTTGAGCATCCAGAAGAGTTTGACCCACGTAAATATCTTGGACCAGCTCGTGACAACTTGAAAAACTTGTACATGCACAAGATCAAGAACGTACTTGGTAGCGAAAACAAAGCATAAGCCAATACTTTTTGCAATATATAGTAAAGGGACTCATAAATGTATGAGTCCCTTTTGTTTTTCTATCTTATTGCACTAAATTTGTGCCAGAAAATTAAAACATATACAATATCACTGGTAAGATCATATTAAGATCTTACTTCTTTTATTTTAGACATGCGTTGAAGAAAAGCTGATCGCAGCAATGTCTATCTTAGACTATAAATAGATTAAAACTTAAAGATGAAAAAATATATAGAAGTAGAGTTAAAATTGACACCATACAATGAGGCAATCAAAGATGTGGTAATCGCTCATATGGGCGAGATGGGGTATGACAGTTTCAGAGAGGAAGAAGAAGTCACCTTTGCATATATTGAAAAAACGCTATTCGATGAAGAGGCTTTAAAATATATGACCGAAGAATTTCCCTTCGATCTAGAAATAGCATATTCTGTTTCTGAGCTAGAAGAGAAAAACTGGAACGAGGAATGGGAAAAAAACTATTTTGAACCTATTGTTATTGATGATATTTGCGTGGTAAAAAGTTCTTTTCACACCAATACGCCTGACTGCAAATATACCATTACTATAAATCCTAAGATGGCATTTGGCACAGGACATCATCAAACCACCATCTTGATGCTTCAACACATCTTGAAAACCGACTTCACTAGCCAGACTGTCTTGGATATGGGCTGTGGAACAGCTATCCTTGCCATCCTGGCATCAATGAGAGGAGCTAAAGATCTTGTGGCTATTGATATTGACGAATGGGCATATGACAACGCCATCGAAAATCTTGAGATGAATAATATTAAGAATGTTTCGATCCAAATCGGCGGCGCTGATCTATTAGGAAATAAAACATTTGACACAATTATCGCGAATATCAATCGCAACATCCTTCTCGAAGACATGCATGCTTATAGTGCAGTTCTAAACAAAGGAGGTTGTCTCTATATGAGTGGATTCTACACTGAAGATATTGACGCTATCAAAACAGAAGCGACTAAACATAAGCTTGTATTCGACTCATTCACTCAAAGAGATAATTGGGCTAGCGTAAAGTTTATAAAAGAGTAATAATTCAATCTAATTTACTAAAGTCACATATTTTTAATTTTGGCATCATATAAAAACAAAAGCCATAAATGACTAAACAAGAAACAGCAACAACTTCTAAAATAAGAATGCGTATCGCAGCTCTTGCCCTGTTTGTTGCTCAAGGAGTTGTTTTTGCTAGCTGGGCTAGCAGACTTCCAGACATCAAAGCTGATTTTAATGTCGCAGATTTACTGCAATTCAGCATCGTTTTATTCTTGATTCCAATAGGGAAATTTGTTGCAATACCACTTGTCAGCTTTCTATTTCCTCGCATCGGTAGCAAGAAAACCGTATTAATCAGCATACTAGGCTTCACCTTATCACTATTTGTCATCGGTTTTATCAGTTCTGATGTCTACTCTCTAGGTGTAGTTATGTTTTTCTTTGGCATGTTTTGGAACATGACTGATATCTCCTTAAATACCCAAGCCATAGAGGTAGAGAAATTGTATGGAAGTCCTATTATTGCCACATTCCATGCCAGTTGGAGTCTCGCGGCGTGTATAGGAGCATTGATTGGTTATTTTATGATCAATCTAGGCATCAATCCTCGTATGCACTTTGTTATCATCACAATTTTGGCCGTATTATTGATCATTAGCAATTACAAATTTCTACCTGAAGTTCAACAAAACAACAGCTTAGCTAAGAATACAAAGAAAGAAATTGGTCTTTGGGATCTTATCAAAAAGAGACAAGTTCCAGAAGTTCTACTCATCTATCTAGGTCTGATATGGCTATCAGCACTTATCGTTGAGAACACCATGTTTGACTGGAGTGATATCTATTTCAATTCTGTGATCAAAGCACCCGAGTCTTTACAAATAGGGTTCTTGGTCTTCATGACCATGATGTTTATTGGTCGTATGATCACGAATGTGCTATATTCTTATTGGACTAAAATTAATGTACTAAAAGTAGCCGGCATCTTTATATTCTCAGGCTTTGTTATTTCATCACTTGGAATTGACATGGCAGAGGAAATGATTTTCAAAGTTATTATCAGCTCAACAGGATTTATGCTCATCGGACTTGGAATTTCTTGTGTTGTACCAACACTCTATAGCATCGTTGCTGAAAAATCTTCAACACCTCCGGGTCTAGCTTTGACTATCATGTCGAGCATAAGCTTTGCAGGTCCACTGATATCCCCCCTTATGGTAGGATATATTTCACACAACTTCAAATTAGAGTGGGCATATTTTGCTGTGGGGATTGTAGGAGGCTTGTGTATTTTCCTTATCACGTTTTTCAGTAAGACATTGAGAAAGTAATATCAAATTTTAATTAGAATAAGAAAGGGTTTCAATATCGATTGAAACCCTTTTTATATATTTTATAATCACTCCACGAAGCCTGCAGAGCTATAATTTCAATAGCCTCTTATCGTTAAAACTGAAAGTATATAAACGGCTGTGTATCACTCGATGCTGTAGCGTATACCAACCAAAAGACTAGAGCAAGAATAGCAGCTTTTAATAACAATGGCGTCATGGTATAATATTCTTTGATCTTATTGACCAGTTTTTCAGGTAAGAAGTGCATTACAAAACCAATAGCAATCAGAATAAATACATTTTGATAGCCCTTAATCACTGCCGACCAAGCATCAGGCGTAAAGGTCATTTTCCCAATGTTAGTGATCACCGTTAAAGCCGACTCAAAATCTTCAGCTCTGAAGAAGATCCAACAGAACGCCACAAAGTGGAAAGTGAACACAATTCTGATAAAACGAATAACAAAATTGTCAGGCAATTTGATATACTGCTTGAAGAATCTTTCTATTGCTAAAAACACGCCATGAAGTGCCCCCCAGAGGACGAAAGTCCATGAGGCTCCATGCCAAAAGCCTCCAATCAACATGGTGATGATAAGATTAATATATGTTCTTACTTTTCCTGCTCTATTTCCACCTAATGAGATATAAAGGTAGTCCCGAAGCCATGAAGAAAGAGAGATATGCCATCTTCGCCAAAATTCTGTGACCGATTTCGACTTATACGGTGTATAAAAGTTCGGTGGAATAGTAAACCCCATCAAGAGCGCTAGACCAATTGCCATATCAGAATACCCTGAAAAATCACAATAAATTTGCAAAGCATACCCGTAAACAGCCATCAGCGTTTCGAACGGCGAATAACTCAATGGAGACTCAAATACACGTCCAACAAAGTTTATTGATATATAATCGGAGATGATAGACTTTTTAACCAGCCCCACCATTATCAAGAAAATAGCTTCACCTGCCTGCTTTTTTCTCAATACCAACCGATCATACATTTGTGGTAAAAAGTCTTTTGCCCGAATAATTGGTCCTGCTACCAATTTAGGGAAAAAGGTAATATAAAAACAAAAGTCAAGCGTTGAACGTGCAGGCTCCATCTGCCTTCTATATAAGTCTATCGCATAACTAATGGCCTCAAAGACAAAGAACGATATTCCGATGGGAAGAATCAGATCTACTTCTGCCCACTTGTGTTCAACAAATGAGTTGATATTGCTTATAAAGAAGTTCGTGTATTTATAATATGCCAAGACACCTAAGTTGCCCAAAACGACAATCAACATCAAGGTTTTCCGTTTCCATTTTTCCTTTTCGTAATACATCAGACGAGAAACCCAATCCGTCAATATAGCACACGCCATCAACAGAATATAAAAATTGTGCCCAGCTTTGTAATAAAAGAAAATAGAAAATGCAATAACATATATCCGCCTGAACAAGAATTTATCAGCGCCTTTTACAAGAACATAAATAAAATAAAAGACTACAAACAAGCCAAGAAACAGAGAACTATTAAACAACAATGGGTTGCTTGGATCATAGGTAGTCCACTCATGCCAATACTCAGCACAAGTATTGAACAAATCGTTATCTAGCGTTAACCCTAGTATGTTGTAAAAAAGATTCAATCTATTCTTCTCTCTTTAAATTGTTTATAAGCTTCTAAAAAATCCTCTGCAAACATTTCTCCTTGTGCCTGATAGCCTTTGATTGTATAATGTATTTTATCTCTAGCGATAATACTTGCATATTTTCCACCATCTAAGATGCCTTTTGTTCCTCCCATCTTAGTATATAGATCCCAAACAGGTACATTCTCTAACTGCATCAAAGCAGTGCTATAGTCTCCCACCAAAGTATTTTCAGTTCTACGTCGCACTAAAGATGGTGGAGGAGTCATCACCAATACTATCGATCCCGGATATTCAGATCGAATTTTACTGATCATCTCTTGCACCTTTTGAACGTATTGCTCTGTAGATAGTTTTTGATATGATTCATTTGTTCCAAAAGATAGCACAACCAAGTCGGGCTTTAAGATAGCCAGCTGTCTGAAAAACAATGGATATTTTATATAATCGGACAATTTAGCACCATTAACACCAATACAGTGATAAATCAAACCAGGCTTATCATTTTCGAGAACAAAACCGTTGATATCATGACTTCGGATATTTCCTCTAGAATATACCGAGATATTGTTCAAAGGTTCTGGAGAAATAAACGATGAATAATAAGGATAGCTTTGTAAGTCAACATAGTCTCTTTTCCTCACAGGAACACTTCTCGTTGTTGTCTTTACTTTCCCTGAGTTTGGTATTCTTAACGTACTGCCAGCTTGGATATTATCAGAGGAAGGGAGTTTATTTTCCTCCTTTATTGCATTTATTGTGGTTTTGTAGTTGGCTGCAATAACAGAAAGAGTTTCACCTCGCCTTATTCGGTGGATGGTGTAGCCCTTTTCTTTGTTTTTTTGCTCTACTACCTGAGTTATAGGGATATCTGTTAGGGAAATTTGATACTGTGACTCTTCTGTTGAATACAACACCTTTATCGAATTGAACGGTAACTCTTTTATAGTATTAATTTGTATTTTAAAGTTCGAATCATCTGTAGACAAACCAATACCACTAAGTCCGATCTTCATGGCAGAAGAAATGGGAGAAACATTTAGTCTCCCTTTCCAATTGGTAGTACTAGTATATTTTACAGATCGTGTACCATTTGTTTTTGCCAAATTGTACGGAAAAGTGAATCCATAGCCCCCATCGCCAAACTGGCTCTGTAAAGATTTACGAATCACATCTGTTAAGAAATCAGCTTGTATATGCGAATCACCGACATGTACAATATTTATTTTCCAAGCTCGACTATTCTCCAATTGGTAAAGTCTCTCAAAAACAGAGTCTAACATCTCTTGATTAGTAAAAACCACTTTCGCTGTCGTGTCATCCACGCGCTCTTCCGCCTGCACTTTTGTTAAACTGCAAACAAAGAAAGTAATTATAACTAAACTTAAATATTTCACATCCATCATGACTCCCCTACCTTACCTATCACTTCTTTTGATATCTCGTTCTAATTGTGTTTTATACCTTTTATATCCTCTTTCTAACTCTTCATACAACAAACCTCCAACCTCCTTCGAACCTCTTACGTTGAAGTGAGTATAGTCTGTATTCGCTAATTTTCTATTGACCCAATCGACCATTGCGCCATCGCCTCCCATCAAATTAAACAAGTCAATATAGCCACACCCCGTCTCTCTCGAAAAGTTTTTTTGTGCTTTTATCAATGAAATGACAGCAGGATCTGTTTGCATTTTGGCATTGATTTTTGAAGCTTTATCAGCTGTAGAAATCACGAGTATATCAGCATTAGGGAAACACATTCTCAACTTATTGATCACAGCTTTCATTCCTCTTTCGTAGAATGAATAATCGTTTGAGCCATAATTAAGAACATTGGTTCCGTAATGTAAGACGATCAGGTCGTAATGCAACTGCCTATCAAAAGCATTCATCAAGCCTGTGTTTAAACCAACAAGGGTGAGACCAGAGTTTCCTCGCAATGAAAAGTTATCTACATGGACACCTGTATTACTAGAAAAATCTAGCCCATAAATTGGAATACTTTGAATATTTCCAAAATTCAACGTTACAGTTTTTGCACTCCCTCCTCCTAAAGACAGCACATTTAATGCATTAAGAGGCGACAAAGAGAATTTTTCTTTTGTGTCTTTATTAATAGTGGCATTGATAAAGCCATTGGTATTATCTGAATGCCCATAAAGCAATCTCGGATTGTATAATGCCGGCGAATTCTTAGCTCCACCTGCCGTATAACTCACCCAATTGCCATTACTACCCAAAAAGACCTGCCCATCCACACCAAAAGGTGTTGTAGGCTTCTTAGAGGTGATAAAAGATTGAATATTCCAATCAGAGTGTTTGTGATATACTGAACCTCGCGAAGCAGAGGACAAAGAAGAAATGGAAACGAAACCGACACCATTACCTCCAAAAGTATCTTGAAGCAATGAACGAAAGTCTTGAACAATTAGGTCTCCATCATTCATCGAATCGCCAAAATATGCTACTCTGACCTTCCCTGAATTGCCATCCTCTAAGCCTTTCAACTTAGAATAGAAACGTTGTAAGTAGCCATAGCCTTGAACAGAGATCGTTGGATCTAAAAGCGTATCAACGATCGGACGTTCTGCAATATAGTAAGCTCCCTCTTTGGGTATAAATAAGTGAGGACGTCTTTTTTCTAATTTTCGCGAAAAGTTAGAGCGTTTGAATGGCTTTATTTTTAGTGTAGACTCTTTTTCATGATTTGTCAAAAGCTTATCTTCGGCATGTGTCTTATCGATAGAAATAACATACTCTTCGGCTGGCTCTCCAATGCTATCGTTTATCGTATGATCGATAAAAGATGTATCAACACGAGATGCCTCTATTAACTCTCCTCCATCTAGCAAATCCAATAATACACTGTCGATAAGCATACTCGGATCACTGGACAAACTTTCTGCAAAAAGCCTATCTGGGAGTATTTTCTTAAAGCCCAAAAACAGAACTATGGACAAGACTATTAGTAATATGGTTTTGTAGAACTCAGAAATTTTGCCCATAATTACTTTAATTCATTTATCTATTTTAAGTGTGGTTTTTGTATGACTCTTTTCCATCATACATGTTTTGTTAAAATTAACAGAAGTGCAAACTTAATGACTTTTTTTATTCTCTCATGAGAAATATGCCACAAATATAAGCTTAATCTTTCACATCTCTGTTTCGAAAAGCATTCTCCTCTCTCGATGAAGAACTAAAAGTGTTTTTTATATTGTTTTTCTATAATAAAGATTCTTAAACCATATAGCGAATGGTATGGCTACAAGTACCCCTGTCAGATTGGCTAAAAAGTCCCACCAATCACCTTCTCGATCAAAATATTTATCTTGTAAAATCTCTATCAACCCTCCATAAGCAACAGGCAACAAAATACAGAAGATCAATAACTTTATATAGTTAACATTCCCTTTGCTCACGTATATATAATTGCACATCGCCACCCAAGACAATCCAAAATACATACAAAAATGCACCATCTTATCGACTGGAATGAAGAATTCAAGCTCAACTTCAGGCACATCACTAGGAGCGATCAGGCATGAAAGATAAAAGATGACAGAAGCCACAATCATTGGAGGCCAAATCAGCTTTAAATATAGTTTTCTTTCTGTTGTGTCAGACATATATTTCTATTTATCGTGCAACTAAGGAACAGGGTCATAACCACTTCCTCCCCACGGATGACAGCTTACTATTCTTTTTAGGGCTAACCAAGAACCTTTCAAAGGACCATGCTTTTTTAATGCTCCAATGGCATACTCAGAACAAGTAGGTGTATATCTACAAGCTGGAGGCAATAGGGGCGAAATGCTATATTTATAAAAATAAATAGGCAATAGCATGATTTTGGTCAGCAACTTCTTCATTCGTCTTGCTTTACGCTTTCGTCCTTCAAGGTCAATAGCATTTTCATCATTCCTTTTTCCATCTCTTCGTAGGTTGGCAATTCATCTTTAAGATAGATGACTGCAACATCCATAGATACTTTAGTTTCTTTCAGTGCAGCTACCAGCGTTTCTTTGTTTAAGCGATAAGTTTCTCTCACCAACCGCTTTATTCTATTACGTTTGTTGGCTCGTTTAAATTTGCGCTTAGGCACACTGATCAAAAGTCTACATGGTTCTTGTTCCGTTTCATCTGCTTTCATTGCAAAAAAAACGACACGCAATGGATAAGCCACAAATGACTTTCCTTCTTTGAAAAGTCGATCGATCGATTTTTCATAACAAAGTCTTTCACTTTTCTTGAAAGTAAATCGTTTGCCTGTATGTTGCTTATTGTTGTCCATTGTTTGCAAATGTATATAAAACTATTTCAACATCTGCAACAATTGCAACAAGGCTACGTTAGAAGCTCCCATTATATTCGCTTCTCTATATTTTCCTATTTGGTATCTAGTTGTTACCGTCATGTCTTTCACCTTGGTGGCAACCCAAACAGTACCCACTGGCTTATCTTCAGTTCCTCCAGTAGGGCCTGCTATTCCTGAAACTGCAATGGCACAATCCACATTGAGCACTTGCTGCACACCATCAGCCATTTCAATAACAGTTTGCTCACTTACTGCACCATACTGAGTTAAAGTTTCTTCTCTAACTCCTAAGACTTTCATCTTTATATCATTAGAATAAGAAACAACAGACCCATCAAAATAATCAGATGCCCCAACAATGGAGGTTAGCAAGTGGGCAATATTTCCCCCTGTACAACTCTCTGCTGTACCAACTGTCAACCCTCTTTCAATCAGTTTTTCAGCAACGAGACGTTCCATCAGAATATCTCTATCTGTCAAAACAGCTCCATTGAGTAGCCCTTGAAGTTTTGTTAGTTGCTCTGCGAATTCATCCTTTCGATGTTCTCCATAAACAAACAACCTCAACCTGATTAGACGAGGTGATGGCAAATAAGCCAAGCCAAAACCTTCAGGAAGATTATTCTCAAACTCTTCAAGATAAATCGCCAATCCAGACTCTGAATAACCTGTTATTAGTAATACTTGATAAAGATAAGCCTCAGTTGCAAAGCTTTTTTGAAGGCGAGGAATAATTTCATTTTCCATATTATACCTCATCTCATAAGGTACCCCCGGCAACGAAACCAACACTTTTCCTTCTCTCTCGAACCATGTAACAGGGGCTGTAC
This sequence comes from uncultured Dysgonomonas sp., assembly GCA_937995835.1. GTDB lineage: Bacteria > Bacteroidota > Bacteroidia > Bacteroidales > Dysgonomonadaceae > Dysgonomonas. The sequence goes on from CALKIV010000045.1 coordinate 13,328, forward strand.
CTACTCTATTTTGAATCACAGTACAGTCTTTGGGAACATAGGCTTGATTTCGAGTCAACTCATTCAACACATGAGCATGACTAATCACTTTAGAAATATTATCCAATACCTCATCATCGAAAACCAACTCTGTGTTGTAGTATTCACACAAGGTTTTCTTGGTTATATCATCCTTGGTTGGTCCTAAACCTCCAGTCATTAAAATGACATCAACTTTAGGGAAGACCTCATCAATAGTATCTTTGATCTGTTGAGCATTGTCATGAATACTAATAACTTCTTCTATTTCAAAACCTGCTTTGGTCATGCATTCAGACATCCAAGCCGAATTGGTATCAACAATTTGTCCTATTAAAATTTCGTCTCCTATGGTTATTATTGCTGTCTTCATCGTTTTCTTAATTTAATCTACTAGTCATTTACTCAAAGCACTAATTCTTTGCAACAAAGTGGGATGTGAGTAATAAACTTTTACAAATAAAGGATCAGGGTTCAGGTTGCTCAATGATTTAACCGAAAGTTTTTTCAACCCATCTATCAAGGGCTGAGCCAAACCGTATTGCGAAGCAAAATAATCTGCCTGATATTCATTTTTTCGGCTCATGATATTGCCAAGTAATCCTAACAACATAGAAAAAGGAGTAAACAACATAGAAAAAGCAATCAGCCCAAGATGAAAAGATGCTTTCTCTGCTCCTAAAGCTACTGCAACAGGTGTATTGGTGAGGAAAAAGGAAAGTAAAAAGAGCATCACTCCCATCGAAAAAACAGAAACTATCATCCCTTTCTGTGTATGTTTCTTTTTATAATGTCCTATCTCATGAGCAAGAACAGCAACTATTTCATCAACTTCCAAGTCGTTGATCAAGGTATCATAGAGTACAATTCGCTTTTTTGCTCCCATACCTGTAAAATAAGCATTTGCCTTTGACGAACGCTTTGAGGCATTCATGACATAAATATTATTGATGCCAAATCCTGCTTTTTTCCCAAAAGATTCGATTGCAGATCTCAATTCTCCATCTTCCAATGGTGTTTGCTTATTAAACAAAGGCACAATCAAATTGGAATAGAACAAAGAAAAGAACAAGGAAAAGCCTGACATGAAAATCCAAGCAACAGCCCATGCCCATTGTTCTAAACCACTATAAAGCCATATTATGACAGCTAAAAGTGCCCCTCCTATAACAACGCTTAACAATAGACCTTTTAATTGATCTAGCCAAAATGTTTTCTTCGTAGACTTGTTGAAGCCAAAGCGCTCTTCGATCACAAAAGTGGCATAATAGTCGAAAGGTAAAGAAATGATTTCGCTGACAAGCATCAACACGCCAAGATAAGCTAACCCCAGCCAGATCTCATTTGTGATATACTCCCTCAAAATAGAGTCGAGCCAACCGAAACCTCCTAAAACAAGGAACAAAAACATTGTAATGAAAGAGAAGAAGCCTGAGTATAAACCAAAGCGACTGTTCGCTTTTTGATAATCCTGCTGTTTGGCATAATCTACTGGCTCATAGATTCCTTCTAAAGCCGGAGGAATAACACTACTCATCCTTCTCCTATTTCTATAAGAAAGGTATTGCGACCAAGCAAAATCTCCAACAAGAATTAACGCTATGATATATAAATAAATATTGTAATTTTCCATATAGCGTTTACATTTCCACCCTTGCATAAGGTGCTAAATCCATAGTTGCAAATTCTTTATCTTGATATTTAAAGTATCCGGCCATAGCAACCATTGCCGCATTATCTGTTGTATATCCAAATTTGGGAATATAAATTTTCCATCCATAACGCTTTGAATAATCCTCGAAAGCAGAACGTAAACCCGAATTTGCAGAAACTCCTCCTGCCACAGCCACTTCTTTTATACCTAAATCTTTCGCTGCTTTATGCAATTTATCCATCAATACTTCAATGATTGTTTTTTGCAAAGAGGCACAAAGATCTTCTTTATTTTTTTCGATAAAGTTTGGATTCTTTTTCAATTCATCTCTTATCAGATAAAGAAAGGAGGTTTTCAATCCACTAAAGCTATAATCATATTCAGGTATTCGTGGCTTATTGAATACAAATCTATCGGCATCTCCTTCTTTGGCCAATCTGTCTACCACCGGACCTCCCGGATAACCTAAATTCATCACTTTAGCACACTTATCGAAAGCTTCGCCAGCCGCATCGTCTATCGTTTGTCCTATTATTTCCATATCGTTATAATTTTTCACTAAAACGATTTGAGAATTTCCTCCTGAAACCAAAAGACATAAGAAAGGATATGAAGGTGCGGTATCTTGCTCCTTTTCTTCCTTGATAAAATGAGCTAAAACATGTGCATGCAAGTGGTTGACATCCACCATTGGAATATCTAAGGCCGCAGAGAATCCTTTTGCAAAGGAAGTGCCCACCAACAAGGAGCCCATCAACCCCGGACCTCTAGTAAAAGCCACTGCCGTTAGATCAGACGCTTTGACTCCTGCTTTTTTCAAGGCTGCATCCACAACCGGAACGATGTTTTGCTGATGTGCACGAGAGGCTAATTCCGGAACTACCCCTCCATATTGCATATGTACTTTTTGACCTGCCACCTCATTCGAAAGCAACACTCCATCCTGAATAACTGCTGCTGCTGTATCGTCGCACGACGACTCTATGCCTAATATTGTTATCATTTTATTTATCTTCTTTCTTGAGGTACAAAATTAGTCATAATTATGTTTTACAGCAAGGTGCGAATCTTAATCTTACACCATTTATTGTAATTATTCTTTCCAATAAAGCTTAGAGCCGAGTGCAACAAAAAAGACAAAGGCTAGCAGTGTCTTTTTCCGACAGCTACTAGCCTTTTTTATTCGATAAAATGAGCTCTACTTGCGAACCTCAATTAATTTTAATAGCATCTCAGGCTCATCTGTTGTTATAAAATCAACACCTAGATCCAAAAAGCGGTTCATCTCATCTTCCGAATTCACGGTCCAGACATTGGTAGTGAGTCCTAAAACATTACATCTTTCGTATAATCTTTCCAATCTATCATACAGCGACGAATGATAGTCAACACCACTAATACCATCCAATTTTTGCAAGTCTAACTCCACTCCATGCTCTAAGAATGCAATGTGCGCTGTTTGATCTTTTTCTCTTATTAACTTCAGCCCCCTGTAATCGAAAGTAATATAGTCCACCCAAGCCTGCGCCTGCATTTGATGCACTAAATTGACAACAGAATCAGCAAGTGCAATTACATTGGCATTTCCCTTATTGGATTTTAGCTCAATAACCAAACGTGTTTTATTTTGGGTTTTTATCAAATTGATATACTCTTCTAGCGTTGGTGGAACTTCGCCATTTTGCAAATGAATTTTTCTCAGATCAGAAAAAGATGTCTTTTCAATGATTCGTCCTTCTAAATCTTGATCGTGATTTAAAATCATCTGACGATCTTTAGTCAACCAAACATCCAACTCAGCTCCTTCACATCCAATCTCAATTGCATGCTGAAGAGCAGCTATAGAGTTCTGACTAGCCCCGGTATTTTTCCACGCACCACGGTGGGCAATCACTCTATTTTTGATAAATTCATCTTTGACTATTTCAAAACTCTTTTGAGCCTCTCCACATTGAACAATTACAGGAAAGCTCATTGGAGAAGTAACACTCACTTCCTTATTTTTCTTTAATGACAGTTCGCCTTGCTTATTGATTTCAAACAAACCTGAATCATCCTTTATCAGAGACAGAGCCCCTATATTTTTGGATATGAAGTGTCCTACCACAGCTCCTTTTTCATTTAATGGCACTGTATAGTTACTCAACGAAAGGTCTTGAAACGAATCACTTGCCCCTTTAGCATACAAACCTAAAACACTAAAAAAGAATGTTAGCACAACCAACATATAATGTAAATATCGCATTGTATAAGATTTAAATTTCGGATATTATTTTCTTAAAGGTCGTCAAGATACAGAATTTGTTTTCACATCCAAAGGCTAGCCCTCATTTTTTCAAAACAATCATAAAAAAACAAAGGTTGTGCTATATCAACAAGCACAACCCTTTATATATTTCAAGTAATAACTTCTGCTTAATCTATCGCCAAAGAAATATTAAGTATATGACTGGTAGTCACTTTTTCTTTTTTCGTTTTCACTCCAAATTGAGAAAACTTTAACGTATCATCCTGCTTAGCCATCACTGTATATTTCCCTTCTGTGTTTGAAATAGCTTTAAAGCTACTTCCTTCTGCGAAGATCTCTACACCAACCATTGGCTCTCCGAATTCATCAACAACAAAACCACGTACCTTAACAAGATTCTTAACGTCTGCATTTTCAACTACATTCAATGCTAAAAGCTCGCGCTCATCATTTCCGTCTGAATCAGAAGACCTGTTGTGAGCATTAGATGTTGTAATATTCACAAAGGTTAAGATACCAACTAGAATTAATGTTTTGCTAAAGACTTTCATTGAAGAGTGATTCATCATAATTACAAACTATTTTAATCGTAATTTCTTTGTTTCGTTTCACAAAGCTAATTATTATTATTTAAACAGCAACAATTTTCTTGACTATTCAACAAAACAAGAGCAAATAACGTTAAATAAGCTCACCGACCTTACAAACAAGAGGAAAATGATCATCTTTAATATCAAAAAGATAGCACCACTAGACAAATTTGAGATATAACCTCATCGAACCGGAGATTGTTCTACATCAAACTACTTGATTTTTCCACCTGAAGTGGTCTCTTTGCTAACTGTCTTCGGCTTACCGGAATAAGTAATAATAGATCGGTCGGCTGCTGTTGCCGCTAAAAACTCCTCTACTGTTATCTGAATAATCGCCGAAGAGGTTGCGACTATATTGGCATTTTGCACCTTAAACTGTTTCATCTTCAACTCAGATTTAGACATTGCAGATATCAGAGCATCATGTGCTTTTCCTGAAATTGTAATTAGAGAAGAATCCATAGCCGTGCATTCTATTTTGCCTTTCACCTCTAATGGCAAGTGGACTTCACCACTAGAAGCAACTGTCAAGTTTGCCGTATCAGTTATAATGTTACCCTTAGATAGAATCTTTCCTTTAGTCTTGACATTTAGGTCTAGTTTATGTTCAATCCTCATCTCTTTATCAATATGAATTTGCCCCCCAAAGGCGGCAGTTAGCTCCAGATTATCTGTTGTAAACTCAGATTGAAGACTCACAACACTACCTAAACTTACAGACACAGAAGTCAGTTCAGGTAGACTTATATAAACTATCGCTGATGATTTTTTAGCCATTAAACTCCGTTTGCGTTCATCAATAGCCAATTTCAAGACATCACCCGACACTTCTGTAATAACAGCACGAAGCAATTGTTCATCAGTCTCCACCCTAACTGAAAGAGTATCTCCCTGAACAATAATAACATTAACATCTTTAGCTACTTCTACCCCTCTAAATAGTTGCAACACCCTATCTTCTTTGATAACTTCTTGAGAATATACAGGTTCAAAATGCACTACAAAAAGAAAGAGTAGCAGAAAAGATTTAACTAAAAAAATATACTTTCTAAGCATTCGCATCCTAAAGACTTTATAATACCATTATATATAAACACAAAATTATTTATAATAGTGACATCCCCCTACTCTTTTTAATTCTTATTAACACGATACATGGCACAACTCCACCCCCAAAGCAGTTTTCCTATGTTCTTTTTCACCTCCGAGTGCTAGAGATTCGAAAAGAATATAGTAAATTGCCTATCTATTTGTGAAGAACAAAATAAATTATATTCAATAAAAATAAATTATGAAAGAAACTGATCTAAACAAGCATATTCAATTTTATCCTTTCAAGGGTTTAGGCTCTGTGGAGTTCTCTTTTGGTGAGGATGAAATAATTAATGCATTGGGACAACCTGACGAAATAGACAAAGATATAATCAGCGACTCAGAGTCTGTGATTAGTCTTTCTTATTATGATTTTGGCATAGATTTATTCATTGAGAATCTTGATGACACCAATATTTTATCTATACACTCTGACGACATCATTGTTGATGGTAAAAATTTGGCTTACATGGAAAAAGACCAAATGCTAAAACTTCTTAGCACATTCCATGAAAAGAACAATTGGGAGTTTATGCACGAAAAATTTATTGACGAAGAAACCGATGAAGAAATTCATTACTTTGACACCATTGGACTAACAATATGGTATATAGAAGATGACATTTCTGACATTTGTGTGCAACATCCTGATGACATGTAATACGTTTACGAAAAACAAAATACAACAATAAAAAGGAAGGTGTAAAATATCTATTTTACACCTTCCTTTTTATAATTAAATCATCAGATCTCCACTTTGGAGAAATAGAAAATTTCTACTTTTTATCAGCCATCAACGCTGCATAAAACTCAGCATACTGCAAGTTTAACTTTGCTGCCTCTTGTTCCGTTATAGGAAAAACGACTTCACCTGATGTAGTATTGATTGTTATCTTTTGTAGTGTTTTGTCAGCAAATGCAGACAAATCGCCCTTAGCGTCAATTTGAACCCCCATCACAGAAGACGAAACTAGTTCTGTCTCAACCTTCCCTGCTCCTGAAACCGAAAAGGCTTTATTTAATAACACAACTTTAGACTGGTCGGTAAATGTCAGAACTATTTTAGAGTCTCTTTCCACACCCAACATCTCTTGACATTGCCAGTTGAGCATCAAAGAAACATCTTTTCCCTCTAATAACATGCTAACTTCAAGTTTGTGTGCGTCGGAGCTCCAGTTTACAGGTAGCCAGTCAGTATACATAACCCTTTTATTCAAGGCATTTTTCTTGTCATAGACTACTTTCTGCGCGCTCAGTGCACACGTTAGACTCAACAAAGATAGTACGAGTAAAATTTTCTTCATGTTGTTTTGTTTTTTCTTAATAGCATGTATTTTATATAATTGGTCTTGTAAAGATAAACAATAATACCTCACTTGAAAGAAAAAACCCTGCTCATTTACTGAAAATGAACAGGGCTTTTTTAAGCTTATTCTAGAGACGTTATTTTAAGCACCAATATAAACTTCACGACTAAATAACATATACATTTTATGAAGTTTTGCTCCATCTTTTGGCTCAATCTCAAAATCATAATATCCTTCACTTGTATATATACGTACAGCCGTAACAATAGCCGTAGCAAACTTACTTACATCGCCAAGGCAATTCATAACCACCCCGACATCATTCTTTGACAAACTTGTCCCCCCTTTGGTAGCTGTCACCAACGATTCATTATTCAAGGTAATTGTATGCCCGTTATCTAGCTTAAATTGTATTTTAGCATTAGCTGCTACGTCTAAATAGTTTTTTGAATACCAATGTAATACCATATATTGGAAGTCATCATTCAAAATAAAACGCACTTGCATTTTCCCACCAATTCGTGGATTCTTATACTTCCAATTAAACTTTTCTAAAGTGGTATACATCACACGTTTACCAGTAAATTGGTCATAATAGTTTTTATCTATCTTTTGCGCATACACAAAAGACGATAGCAAAACTAATGTCATAAATAATAATAATTTCTTCATTGTGTATATAACTTTAAAATTTTGTGTTGTCGTTATTAACTTAATATTAATATCTGCAAAGATATTATTTTATTTTCAGATTTAACAAAAAACGAACAATAGTTATCCTACGACTAAGGTCACCTAAACAAAGTATCACTTAGAAAAATAAAAAATTAGATTAAATATTTAAGGCGAGTATATTTTGCATATTTGAAGTTAATTAATACTTTTACATCTAATAAGATTCGATGTTATTCTGAATTTGGCTCCTACACTAGAGTCATTATATCTAACACAATGCATTATAACTTCTAGACTAACACGAAACTAAATTTAATTTTAACAACCAAAGGATATATACTTTCACATCTAACTACTCAATCTACAATAGATAATAACAACTGCTCATGAGCAAGTTACATTGCATAGATATACCCTAAGGGCTTAATTCATTGTTCTATAAAAAAATCTGCTATATTTTTTATTGACACACAAAAAGAGAACAAAAAAAACGGATTTATAGCATATTGCTTTTATAGCAAAAAAAAGTTTTAATATGATCACGCGAATTCACAATCTTATTATCAAGGAGGGCATTAGTGTTCGAAAATTTGAACAATCAATCAATGCGAGCAATGGCTTGATAAGAAAAGCTATCACAAATCACACAGATGTGCAAAGCAAATGGATACTCGAAATTGCTAACACCTACCCTAGCCTGAATCTAGAATGGCTGATAAAAGGCGAAGGCGAAATGTATTTAAAAGAAGCTAACAATGGAGTAGCCTCACACATCAGCATTGCTGAGAGCGAAATAAACAAACTAAAGCTTGAAATAGCTTCGCTCAAAACACTAATAGAATCAAACAAGGCACTGGTAGAATCACAAGCCGAAATCATCAAGACAAAAAACGAAATTATAGAGATCAAAAACAAGGAAATAGAATCTTTACGAAATCTAAAATAAACTTGCTAAAAAGACAAGGCAAAGCTCTTGCAATCTATTTTGTTACAAAAAAATTATTTTAGCAAACATTTTTGACTATTTGTTTGCTAAAAAGAAAAAATAGAATAACTTTGTCATCAGTATAAAATAGCAAGATGCAATTTTAAGAAAAAAGATATGATCAATACTATTATTATTAGCTCACTCATTATCCTCTGGAAAAATTTCAGTGTGAGATAGCTATGTAATAATGTATTTACAAAATAGAATAGAAAGCCTTTCTCACACAGAAGATGTGAGAAAGGCTTTTTTTGTAACTAGAATATTAAATTGAAACATTATGGACAGATTATTTATTTTTGACACCACATTGAGAGATGGAGAGCAGGTTCCGGGTTGCCAATTGAACACAATTGAGAAGATTGAAGTTGCAAAAGCACTCGAGTCACTCGGTGTTGATGTCATAGAGGCTGGCTTTCCTGTATCTAGTCCTGGTGATTTTAATTCTGTGGTAGAAATTTCGAAAGCGGTGACTTGGCCAACTATTTGCGCTCTGACTAGAGCCGTAGAAAAAGACATAGATGTTGCTGCCGAAGCTCTTCAATATGCTAAGAACAAACGTATACACACAGGCATTGGAACCTCTGAATATCACATCAAGTATAAATTCAACTCCACACAAGACAAAATAATAGAGAGAGCCAAAGCAGCTGTTAAGTATGCTAAAAGGTATGTAGAGGATGTAGAGTTCTATGCTGAAGATGCAGGAAGAACAGATAATGAATATCTTGCTCGCGTAGTTCAGGCTGTTATAGATGCAGGAGCAACGGTAGTCAATATTCCCGACACCACAGGCTATTGTCTTCCTTCTGAATATGGAGCAAAAATAAAATATTTGATGGAACATGTCAATATGCGTAATGCCATCTTATCCACCCACTGCCATCAAGACTTGGGAATGGCAACAGCAAACTCAATAATGGGTGTGCTTAATGGGGCTAGACAAGTCGAAGTTACCATCAATGGTATTGGAGAAAGAGCCGGCAATACCTCTTTGGAAGAGGTGGTGATGGCAATCCATAGCCACAAAGAACTAAACATTCAAACGAACATCAACACAAAGAGAATATATCCGACAAGTCGAATGATCTCTAGTTTGATGAACATGCCCATCCAACCCAATAAAGCAATCGTGGGGCGAAATGCATTTGCACACTCTTCAGGAATTCATCAAGACGGCGTGTTAAAACACATGTCTACTTATGAAATTATCGATCCTAAAGATGTGGGTATTGATGATAACTCCATCGTGCTTACGGCGAGAAGTGGTAGAGCTGCTTTAAAAAACAGATTGGAGATTTTACATATCAATGTTAGTGATGAAGAATTAGACAGTATTTACGAACGTTTTCTTAACTTAGCAGATGCTAAAAAGGACATCACTGATGAAGATATTATGGTGTTAGCTGGCAGAGAAACAAGTGGTATAAATAAAATAAAACTAGATTTTTTGCAAGTGACATCAGGAATAGGGATAAGAAACATTGCTGTAGTAGGACTTGATATAGCAGGGGAAAAGTTTGAAGCTTCAGCCTCTGGAAATGGCCCGGTAGATGCCTCCATCAAAGCCGTCAAAGAGATTATAAAAAGGCATATGGTCATTCAAGAATTCTTGATTCAGGCCATTAACAAAGGCAGTGATGATGTGGGTAAAGTGCATATGCAACTAGAATATGAAGGCGCAATGTACTATGGTTTCTCAGCCAATACGGATATTGTTAGAGCATCAGTGGAAGCGTTCATTAATGCTGTCAACAAATTTACAATCAACTAAAAGCTAAATGGCAAAAGAAACAAAAAAATTAGACTATCTAGATAGCATGCGAGGACTCGCAATTTTGCTGGTTGTTTTAGGCCATGTTGGGAACATGATAGGTTACAAGGCGTATGATTTTTTCCCTGAAGTTGTAGAAAATTTCATTTACAATGGACATCTTGGAGTACAAATGTTTTTTATTGTTAGTGCTTTCACCTTGTTGCTATCATATGACAACAGAAAAGGAGAGACACAGGCTACTAAGAAATTTTTCATTAGAAGATTTTTCAGAATAGCTCCAATGTACTATTTGGCAATCATTTTCACTTTTATGCAAATGATAGATTTTGATTTTTCAAATTTTGACTGGAGCACCTTTCACAAAAAGGCTCTTCTAACAAATATTTTCTTTGTCAATGCCCTATCACCCTCTACCATTAATAACTTTGTAATTGGTGGTTGGTCTATTTCTGCTGAGTTTATCTTCTATTTTACACTCCCTTTTATTTGTGCTAAAGTTAAATCTCTAAATGGAATGATAACCTTCATGCTTTTGTCTCTCTTGCTATCTTCACTCCTACTTTTTTTATTGAGAGGAACATCTGTAGACGGAAATGAATTTTTAAGATATTACTTTTTCAATCATTTACCCGTTTTTGGCTTAGGAATGACTGCCTATTGGATAAACAAGGGGGGAGGACTAAAAAATATAAAACCAAAAGTATTACTATTCCTTACGATTACGATCTTTATTTTTTGTTTTGCCGAAATGCCGTATGCCATTCCATATAGCCTAGGATACTTCGTCTTATTATTAACCCAAAGTAGAAAAGCTTATAAATTATTGAGCAATAAAGTACTCGTATCTATTGGTAAAGTTAGCTTCAGCATCTATTTGGTTCATTTTGCAGTAATGGCTCTAATGTATAAATGGAGATTAATTGATTACTTCACCACCTTTGAGACAAAAACCTCTGCCTATCTTAGTTTTATACTTCTGTTCATCGTACTCACTATTTCGAGCTACTTAATTTCATGTATAACCTACAAATACATTGAACAGAAAGGACAAAATGTAGGAAGATCTATAATAAAGAAAATGGATATAAAATATAATCTAAATAATTAGACAAATTATGAAAACGTTATTTGATAAAATATGGGATGCCCATGTAGTGACAACCGTTAAAGATGGACCAACCCAATTGTATATCGATCGTCACTTTTGTCATGAAGTGACAAGTCCCCAAGCCTTCAATGGATTAAGAGATAGAGGTCTAAAAGTATTCAGACCTCAACAAACAATTATTACAGCCGATCACAACACACCTACAATTAACCAAGATCAGCCGGTAAAAGATGAGATTTCTCGCAACCAATTAGATACATTATCAAAAAATGCCAAAGATTTCGGCATCAACTTTTTCTATCCTCTGGGGCACCAAAAGAATGGTGTAGTACATATCATAGGTCCTGAAAATGGATTCACAATGCCCGGAATGACTATCGTTTGTGGTGACAGCCATACCTCAACCCATGGAGCCTTTGGTGCAATTGCTTTCGGAATTGGGACTAGCGAAGTGGAAATGGTACTTGCTTCACAATGTGTTTTGCAGACCAAACCTAAAACGATGCGTATAAACTATACGGGAAAATTAGGGAAAGGTGTTACTGCTAAAGATTTAGCATTATACACTATCTCGAAATTGACCACAGGTGGAGCTACTGGTTATTTTGTGGAGTATGCCGGGGAAGCTATTCGCAACCTAAATATGGAACAACGCATGACCGTGTGTAACCTAAGTATAGAAATGGGAGCTCGTGGAGGACTTATCGCTCCAGACCAAACCACTTTTGACTACGTCAAAGGACGTGAGTTTGCACCCAAAGGAGAAGAATGGGATAAGTCGTTAGCTTACTGGAAGACTTTAAAGTCTGACGAAGGAGCACAATTTGATAAAGAACTGACTTTCGATGCCAGCGATATAGAGCCAATGGTGACCTATGGCACCAACCCGGGTATGGGTGTAGGCATCTCTGGATCCATCCCAACCATCAACGACATCGAAGAGTCTGGAAGAATTTCTTTCAACCAATCTCTTAATTATATGGGATTTGCTCCCGGTGATAAGATGATAGGAAAAGCTATTGACTATGTTTTCTTAGGTAGCTGTACGAATGGCAGAATCGAAGATTTTAGAGCTTTTGCTAACTTTGTAAAAGGAAAAAAGAAAGCTGACAATGTGATTGCATGGCTTGTGCCTGGAAGTTGGAAAGTAGAACAACAGATCAAAGATGAAGGCTTGTTAGAAATCCTTACCGAAGCTGGTTTCCAATTGCGTCAACCTGGATGTTCTGCTTGCTTGGCTATGAATGATGACAAAGTTCCTGCTGGCAAATATGCAGTATCTACCTCAAACAGAAACTTTGAAGGTCGCCAAGGTCCGGGTGCTCGCACCATCCTTGCCAGCCCTCTTGTAGCTGCTGCTGCTGCTGTTACCGGTAAGATAACAGATCCGAGAACTTTTTTATCTTAAAAAACATTCAATTAATCATGGAAAAATTTACAACAATAGTTTCAACATATGTTCCACTTCCGAACGAGAATGTGGATACCGACCAAATCATCCCTGCTCGTTTCTTGAAGGCGACTACAAAAGAGGGCTTTGGAGATAATCTTTTTGCCGACTGGCGATATAACAAGGATGGAAGTCCTAAGGCTGATTTCGTCTTGAACAACCCAACATACAGTGGACAAATTCTCGTAGCTGGCAAAAACTTTGGTAGTGGTTCCAGTCGCGAACACGCTGCTTGGGCTGTAGGAGGTTATGGTTTCAGAGTAGTTGTATCAAGTTTCTTTGCTGACATATTCAAAAACAATGCGCTAAACAATGGCGTATTGCCTGTGGTCGTTAGTCCTGAATTTCTAGAAGAACTATTCAAAACAGTGAATAAAGATGCTAAGGCACTACTGACAGTTGACCTAGTCAACCAAATCATTACAAATAATGAAACTCAAAAAACCGAAGCTTTTGAAATTAATCCTTATAAAAAAGAATGTCTATTAAAAGGGTTGGATGATATTGACTATTTGCTTTCAAACAAAAAGATCATAGAGGAATTTGAAAGTGCACGTTAATAAAAGCTGTAGGACAAAAGCAATAATTTGCTCTCAGGTCCTCAAATACAGTTTTTAGCATTTTCATCAACACACTGAGTGATGGTTCTAAGTATAAAGATTTGTTTTCAGAAAGATTGTACTTTCTGAAAACAAATCAATCAAGGAGAACCTGATCATCTAAAAAATCACCCAAATAAAAACTCGTTGGGCGGTTTAGTGACTATTACACTTTTATAAAGAAGCTATTATGATAGAAATAATGGATACAACGCTCCGTGATGGTGAACAAACATCAGGGGTATCATTCTCTTCAACCGAAAAGTTGAGCATAGCCCACCTTCTACTCGTCGACCTTGGTGTCAACAGAATAGAGGTAGCCTCTGCTAGGGTTTCGGAAGGAGAGTTTGCAACAGTAAAACGGATAGCAAAATGGGCAGATTCTATCGGCAAGCTTGATCAAGTAGAAGTGCTTGGTTTTGTGGATAATGGAGCTTCGTTGCAATGGGCAAAAGATGCTGGATTGAAGAATCTGAACTTACTAACTAAGGGATCGTACAAACATGTAACAGAGCAACTTAGAAAGACTCCCGAGGAGCACCTTTCTGACATATTAAGAGAATTAGACATAGCCAAAGAACTAGGCATAAATGTAAATGTCTATCTGGAAGATTGGTCAAATGGCATCATGCATTCCGAAGACTATGTCTACTTTATCATGGATGGGCTGAAGAATACATCTATTATAAAAAGATTTATGCTTCCTGACACCTTGGGGATACTTAACCCCCACTCCACTTGGAGGTGTTGTAGACGAATGATCAGCCGATACCCTGAACTTCATTTCGATTTTCATGCTCATAATGATTACGATTTGGGAGTAGCCAACACCATGGTTGCCGTAGAAGTAGGCGTAAAAGGGGTACATCTGACAATCAACGGACTAGGAGAACGGGCTGGTAATGCTTCTTTAGCTAGTGCTATAGCGGTATTTCATGATCACCTAAAGCTAAAAACTTCAATCAACGAGGAAAAAATAAATACGGTAAGTCGTGTAGTGGAAACATACTCAGGTTTAAGCATAGCTGCAAACCAACCGATTGTCGGCTCAAATGTTTTCACACAAACAGCCGGAATTCATGCAGATGGAGATTCCAAAAACAACCTCTATTTCAATGAATTGTTTCCTGAACGATTTGACAGGGTCCGTGAATATGCTCTCGGAAAATTATCAGGGAAATCCAATATACTAAAAAACATTGAGGCACTTGGCATCGACCTCAGTCACGACGAGATGATGCAAGTAACCAATAAGGTGATAGAACTTGGAGATAAAAAGGAGATCATCACCCAAGTCGATCTTCCATTTATCATTATGGATGTTCTGAAAGACAGACATAAAGAACAAGCTATAAAAATCATTTCGTATGCTTTTACTTTGAGTAAAGGCCTACGTCCTGCATGTACTATTGGAATAGATATCAATGGAGAATACCATGAGTCTACAGCTCCCGGCGATGGGCAATATCATGCCTTTTCAAAAGCCCTTTGGAAGATATATCACATCTTAGGGAAATCTATCCCTGAGCTAACCAACTATATGGTTTACATTCCGCCAGGAGGTCGCACAGATGCTTTGGTGCAAACAACAATCTCTTGGAAGTTCAAGAATAAAGACTTCAAAACCAGAGGTCTTGACCCCGATCAGATGGCTGCTGCCATGATAGCTACAGAACGAATGTTGAATATTATAGAAGATATGTAGACGATGTGCAGATACGCCATGTCATTATATAAACCACATCTAGCTTGCTTCTCCTGTCGTAAAACATTCAGAAGAAGACTTCTTTGCGATGTCTCAGGAGAAAAGGAATCAAAAGAAGCTAAATATCCAGAATGTGGTTTGCCACTTGCAGATATGGGATTAGACTTCAAGTCGCCACCCAAAGATGATATTAAAGCATGGACACACATGGCTAGTCTATATACTGTTGGTGTTACTTTTCATTCTTGTGGTTGCAGTGGTCCCGGATACATTCCTAAGGACAAAGAGACCTTAAGGGAACATTTAGAAGAGACTAAGAAAAAGTATATCATACAATTGAGAGAATGGATAAACTATCTTGAACCTGAAAGTAAAAAAGAAAGAGATTTAAGAAGACAGAAAGGAGATATACTTTACCCTCCTTTTCAGTTAACAGAAATGGGTAAAAGGAAAAACATTCCCAAAGAAGAGATAATAGACTATTGGACAAATAAAATAGAGAGTATAGAAGAAAATATAAATAAGATAAAGATTTAATGATGAAACTAAACATTGCAGTACTTCCCGGAGACGGAATCGGTCCTGAGATTACGACTCAGGCATTGAAAGTAACCCAAGCCATTTGCCAAAAGTTTGGACATGAGCTAACGCATCAAGAAGCTATTGTGGGAGCCACAGCGATTGACAAGGTGGGCAATCCTTATCCAGACGAAACGCATGAGCTTTGCATGAAATCCGATGCTGTTCTTTTTGGAGCTATTGGTGACCCAAAATACGACAACAATCCATCGGCAAAAGTAAGACCTGAACAAGGCCTGCTGGCTATGCGTAAAAAATTAGGCTTATATGCTAATCTGCGTCCGGTAACAACCTTCCCTTCATTGATTCATAAATCGCCACTAAGAGCTGACCTTGTAGAAGGTGCAGACTTCATGTGTGTGCGTGAGCTAACCGGAGGATTATACTTCGGTCGTCCACAAGGACGAAGTGAAGATGGTAACACAGCCTACGACACATGCGTATATACACGCGAGGAGGTAGAACGCATCTTACACCTGTCATACAAATATGCTCGTATGAGAAATAAAAAAGTGACAGTAGTGGACAAGGCAAATGTGCTATGTACTTCACGCCTTTGGAGAGAAGTGGCTCAAGAAATAGAGAAACAATATCCTGATGTAGAAACCGAATACATGTTTGTGGATAACGCTGCCATGCAAATCATTCAATGGCCAAAACGTTTTGATGTGCTAGTTACTGAAAATCTTTTTGGGGACATTTTAACTGACGAAGCTTCTGTTATTACAGGATCTCTTGGAATGCTTCCTTCAGCCTCAATAGGTATTCACACCTCTGTTTTTGAACCTATACACGGTTCATACCCACAAGCAGCGGGCAAGAATATTGCTAATCCTTTGGCTACAATTCTATCAGCCGCATTAATGTTCGAATACGCTTTCGAATTGATGGATGAAGGAACCCTGATTCGCAAGGCCGTAGATGCTTCTATGGAAGCTGGAATCGTAACCGAAGACATCGCTCTTGGAGGAAAAGCATATTCCACAAGTGAAGTTGGCGAATGGATAGTTAATTGGATTAAAGAAAATTAATCTCCGATATTAAAATCATTCATTAAATCCTGATACAAACGTATCAGGATTTTTTGTACCTTTCATTCTAATCTAAAACATATCTTATGAAAACAACTCACTATACACTAGCAGCAATAATAATTATGCTGTTTTCATCTTGTTATGTGCACAAACCAATCAGCAAAGAAGCCCCTAAAAACAATGACACATACAAAGTTGAATATCTATTTGAACACGATGGATGTAAAGTATATCGTTTTAGTGATTCTGATGGTTACGTTTACTTCACAAATTGCTCAGGAAAAGTCACCTCCATCAAGAATGACAGCATCAAAACCAGAACTCAAAATATGATAAATATTATTCAATAATACTTCTTATCATAGCCTAATATCTGTTTTGAAATTTCAGCAAAAAAAGCTATCTTTGGACAGTTTAAACCTACAAATTATAGACAACCCACATATGCGTCCTGAAGATATTAACGAAGAAACTGAAAATTTGGAAAACAACAGCCCTGAGCAAAATGATGCAGAGAAAACAGAAGGTCATTCTGACTATAAAGCACCATCGAAAAACAAAGATGATATTCTTCATCTTTCGGGAATGTTCCAAAATTGGTTTCTCGACTATGCATCCTATGTTATACTAGAACGTGCTGTTCCACACATGGCCGATGGTTTGAAGCCTGTGCAACGTCGCATTCTACACTCCATGAAAAGGATGGATGATGGTCGCTACAATAAAGTAGCAAATATCATTGGTCACACCATGCAATTTCACCCTCACGGGGATGCCTCTATTGGTGATGCTTTGGTACAAATGGGACAAAAAGATCTACTGATAGATTGTCAAGGAAACTGGGGGAACGTTTTCACCGGAGATGGTGCAGCAGCCCCACGTTATATTGAGGCTAGGCTTACTAAATTTGCCTTGGAAGTTCTCTTCAACCCTAAAACGACTGAATGGAAAGCCTCTTACGATGGACGTAACAAAGAGCCGGAAGCTCTTCCTGTTAAATTTCCACTACTGTTGGTGCAAGGAGCAGAAGGTATTGCTGTTGGTTTGTCTTCCAAAATTCTACCTCACAACCTTAACGAGGTCTGCGATGCAGCAGTAGCCCATCTAAAGGGTGAAGACTTCGAACTCTTCCCTGACTTCTTAACCGGGGGTTATATAGATGTGCAACGCTACAATGATGGTGCGAGAGGTGGAGCCGTTAAGATTAGAGCAAAAATAACCAAACTGGACAACAGAACATTGGTTATTAAGGATATTCCTTTTGGCAAAACGTCTTCCTCTGTTGTAGATTCCATTCTTAAAGCAAATGAAAGAGGCAAGATCAAGATAAGAAAAGTAGATGACATCACTGCTCAAGAAATTGAGATTCATGTACATCTGCCGGCTGGGGTATCGTCTGACATCATGATTGATGCACTATACGCTTTTACGGACTGCGAAATCAGCATTTCGCCCAACTGTTGTGTGATAGACGACAACAAACCACACTTCTTATCGGTAAAAGATGTGCTATCGACCACTGCTGACAATACGCTTAGACTATTAAAATTAGAACTAGAGATAGAGCAAAAGGAACTAGAAGAAAGTCTTCACTTTTCTTCACTTGAAAAAATATTCATCAAAGAACGTATCTATAAAGATAAAGAGTTTGAGAATGCTAAAAGCATGGATGAAGCTATCGACCATATATTTTCAAGACTAGAAAAATTTAAAGATTTATTCCTTAGAGAAATTACAAGAGAAGATGTTCTGCGATTGATGGAAATCAAGATGGGACGAATCTTGAAATTCAACTCTGATAAAGCTGACGAACTAATTGCAAGATATAAAGAGCAAATCAAAGAGATCAAAAACAATATCAAAAACATTGTAGACTATACCATCTCTTGGTATTTGATGCTAAAAGAAAAATATGGCAAACATTTCCCTCGTCGTACAGAAATCAGAAGCTTTGACACCATCGAAGCAACGAAAGTGGTGGAGGCAAACGAAAAACTATACATCAATCGTGAGGAAGGATTTATAGGAACCACCTTGCGAAATGATGAATTCATCTGCAACTGTTCCATGATTGATGATATTATCATCTTCTACAAGGATGGAAAATACAAGGTAGTGAAGGTTAGCGAGAAAATGTTTGTTGGTAAAAATGTTCTTTACCTCAACGTATTCCAACGAAACGACAATCGTACAATTTATAACATTGTTTACCGTGACAATAAAAACGGGCCTTACTACATCAAACGCTGTGCGGTGGTAGGAGTAACTCGTGAAAAGGACTACGACCTGACACAAGGCACAGAGGGATCAAAGATATTCTACTTCAGTGCCAATCCGAACGGAGAGGCTGAGACCATACGTGTACTCTTGAAACCCAAAGCACGCCAAAGAATTCTAGCATTCGAAAAAGATTTTAGCGAAATAGCCGTACGTGGACGAGATACCATGGGTAACATCCTCACAAAGTCTGAGATACATAAAATCTTATTGAAGCAAAGAGGTGGCTCCACACTTGGAGGACGCAAAGTATGGTTCGACAGAGATGTACTTCGTCTCAACTATGACGACAGAGGTGAATTTTTGGGCGAGTTCCACAGCGAGGATGAGATCTTGGTGGTGAATAAGAACGGTGATTTTTACACCACTAATTTCGATCTCAGCAATCACTTTATCAAAGAATTTGAACGTATCGAAAAGTTCGATTCAAACAAAATTTGGACAGCAGTGCTCTACGATGCAGATCAAGAATTTATGTATATCAAACGATTTACATTTGAATCGTCTGCTCGTAAGCTAAACTTCTTAGGCGAGAATGTAAACTCTAAACTCTTCTTATTGACAGATACTGCTTATCCTCGTATAGAGGTCAACTTCGGAGGAGCAGATAGCCATCGACTGGCACTAGAGATAGATGCAGAAGAGTTTATCGGAATGAAAAGTTACAAGGCTAGAGGCAAACGTCTGACAACCTTTGAAATCAAATACATCAAAGAGTTGGAACCAACTCGCTTCCCTGAGAAAAAAGAAGAGAGCAATGAGATAAGCCTAAATCAAATCAACGATGATGAGGATGAAGATAATATGATCATCCATAAGCAAGGAAAGCAAACTTCATTGTTTGATGAAGATGGAAATGAGAAGAAAGACAAAGATGACAAGAAATAAGAATAAATATATATTTCGAAGGTACACCTATCTCTTGATAGGTGTATTTTTCTTTGGCAATATTTGGGCACAAGAGAATGAATATATAAATAATGATGATCTCACAAACCACACCTCTGCGAAAGAGACATCAATACTACAAAATCAATGTCTTCTCCCCACCCGACACACACTCAACACAACGATGATTGCAGCCGGGAGTGCAAATATGTACGACACCTACCTTTCACCTTTAGAATATGACGGTTTCTCTATTCGAGTAATAAATGAACGCATGAGGGATACCTTTTGGTTTAACGGCAAGTTCAGGAAGCAACAAGTGATGGAAGCTGAGTTTGCTAGTGGACAGAGCCCAGCTCGCAATGTCCGCGAATATTGGGGCAAAATAAGATATCAACTCGGAGGACATTATCTTCTACATAAACAACAAACCTTACAACTCAGTGCCGGAGGATATTGGGATATCACAGCGGCTGGTTTGTACAACGAACGAAATGGCAACAACCCTGCAACGGGGAGGATTTACACCAACCTCAACCTATCAGTTATGGCATCATATAAATGGAATAAAATGGCACTTCGATGGCAAATTGACACCCCTTTTGCAGGCATGCTCTTCTCCCCCAAATATGGTCAATCATATTACGAGATGTCATTAGGCAACACGGTAGGTATAGTAAATTTTGCATCTTTCCACAATCAACGAGCACTACGAAACTTCATCACTGTCGACCTGGCATTCAGCAAGTACATCTTACGCTTAGGATATTTAGGAGATTGGTATCAAACCAAGGTCAACAATATTATCACCCATCACTATACTCACAGCTTTGTTATAGGCTTTCCTTTGGAAGGCATAATGAAGAAGAAAGAAAAAGCTCGCAACTCCTATTGGAACTAAGAACAGATAAGCCTTGCCCAAACCATCTTAATTATTTAAATTTGCTACATTCACGATTAAACAAATACACATCATTTTATGAAATATATTTTATTTATCATATTTTCTACTCTTGCCCTCAATACTTCTGCACAAGTTGACAATTATCAATATAAAGTGAAAGTAGGAGATCTTGCGCCAGACTTTACGATGCAACTCACATCAGGAGAACAAGTTAAGCTATCTTCTCTGCGAGGGAAAGTGATTATGCTACAATTTACAGCTAGCTGGTGTGGAGTATGTATCAAAGAAATGCCACATATAGAGAATGAAATATGGCAGAAACAAAAAGAAAATCCTAACTTCGCCTTATATGGAATAGACAGAGATGAACCATTATCTACTGTTAAGGAATTTATAGAACGAACAAAAGTAACGTATCCTATGGGTTTGGATCCGGCTGGAAAAATCTTTCAACTTTATGCTGAAGAACGCGCCGGAATCACTCGAAATGTCATAATTGGCAAAGATGGGAAAATTGTTATGCTGACACGATTATTCAAAGAAGATGAATTTAAAGAGATGGTAAAACTCATCGACTCCCTTCTTGAATAGACACTATCATACTAATAGCTAATGTGTACGGGCTCATAGTGGAGCTGAGAGCATAGCACTATTAATATTTTTATTATTAATTCAAAATGGCTTGGTTACTTCTCATACTAGCAGGACTCTCTGAAATAGTATGGGCTTATGGTTTGAAAATGACCAATGGATTCACTCATCTAGAGTGGAGCGCAATTACAATCGTATTTATGATTATCAGCTTTCTATTATTTGGGAAAGCAATGAAAGAAATTCCGATAGGCACAGCTTATGCTGTCTTTACCGGAATTGGAGCAGCTGGGACAGCCGTTGTGGGAATATTGATCCTCAACGAAGCTGTTAACTTTGAGAAAATCTTATCACTAGTCTTCATCATTGGAGGTATCGTAGGACTCAAACTTCTCAGCAGTGGAACAAAAGAGATGGAAGGAGGTACCAATGATTAGTTGGTTATTACTTGTTGTTGGTGGCTTATTCGAAGTCGGATTTGTAGCCATGATGAAATTATCTAACAGCTTCAGAGTATTAAAGTACTCATTACTGACTGTGCTGTTCATGATCTTTAGCTTCTATAGCCTTTCACATGCACTCATAGACATCCCAATAGGCATTGGATATGCTGTTTGGGCTGGTATCGGAGCAGTAGGCTCTGTCCTAGTAGGCATGATTTTCTTCAAGGAATCTAAAGATTGGCGAAAAGTATTACTCATTGGACTCATCATCATTGGAATAGTGGGATTAAAACTTTCAACTAATTAAAATTTGAAAAAGTGAAATTATTTTTATCATTTTTAATTTTAACCCTTATGCAGACTGCGAGCCTAAACTCGCAGTCTGTTAATACTTCTACCATAGACTTTAACAAACTAAAAAAGACATACAATACACTTCCTGAAATCACCCTACCCTATGGAGATGACTCTGACTACTATGAGAACGACACTCCAATAGAGTTTTCTCCTATGCCTTCTGAATTTCACTCTTTATTCAATCAAACGAATGATGATGCTTTAGGAGAAGTCAGATGGGCTAAAATCATCAATCCCAATCAAATGATTTTCATCGTGCAAGGTTGGGAAGAATGGGGTGACCAGAGAATTGACCTATTTATCATTTCCGAAGATAACCAAGAGGTGAATCAACTATTATTATCTTCTGCAAGAGATGAAGTAATCACTAGTACAGAACAATTGGCTTCACATAATGAAGGCGAAGAAATAGAACAAGAAATCGGTTGCAGATCAACAGCCTTTTTTATCGACAACGATTATAATATTATCATTACCGAAAGGATTTCAGCAGTTGGCTATTCTGATGTCACAGGCGTTAGCAACTACAAAATAACTAAAGAGGGCAAAATAGAGTTTGTTACGAATCAATAAAACAAATGATTATGCAAAACATTCATCACTATTTTTGGAGTATAATAATTCTTTCTTCAGCCGTTTTTCAAATAGGTTGTACACCAACGTTAAGCAAACATGTTACCATAGAGCTTTCGCAATATTCCACCCCTTCAACAACCAACAATCAAGAAGACATAGACAAGACATTGTCTATCATCAAAGATCGTCTTGGTACACTAAACCTGTTTTATTTTGACAAACAAATTGTAGCAGACACGGAGAACAAAAACAGATATACAATTATGCTTCCCGAAAAAGCTAGCGATGAACAAATTCAACTTTTGGTTAGTGATGTTAGCGAAATGGAAATTTGGCAAGTAGCCGATAAATCGAAGATAACAGTGCTCATAGAAATTATTCAATCCGATAGCAAAATTCGCGACCTGCTTATAAACTCTTCCTTCTACAATGAAAATTGTCTGTTATTGTCTAACAGACAAGATAGTGCCATTGTGATGCAAAGCTTGGATAGTCTGATTAGCAATAAAAACATACAGTTTAGATGGGGTAAAGATCCTAACAAGACTTTGGATAATGGAATATATGGAGAGATGAAAGAAGAAGAGCACAAAAAACTCTATATCTTAGAAGCCCAAGATCTACAGACAGGGCCATTGCTTACTAGCAAGTATATTACAAAAGTGTCTGTGGAGTCTACTCCCATGGCTACACCAGTCATAAATATAGAAATGGAAAAAGAGGGAGCTGACAAATGGGAAAAGATAACTAAAAAGAATATAGGTAAACCTCTAGCAATAGTGGTGGATAACGAGGTCTATTCTACACCAACAGTGTCAGATAAAATTTCGAATGGATCGACCAGTATCTCAGGTGCATTCACTCAACAAGAAGCAGAAAGATTGGCCTTTCGTTTACAAGCAAAAAAAATGCCCCTTGGTGTAACTATTATAGACATAGCTCAGTCTAAATAATAAACTCTTCATTATAAAAAGGAAGAATATGGCAAATAAATATCAATTATTAGAAGACTTAGAACGTCTGCGCAAAGCTGGTACTATCTCTGAAGAAGAATATCAAAGCGAAAGAGAAAAGATATTCAACATGAATGCAAACTCTAGAGAGAGCTCCTCTGCTTTCTTTGGCATGAAAGAAAACACATATCTTATGCTCATGCACCTTTCTCTATTTGCAGGCATCATCACTTTGGGACTTGGATTGATTGCTCCAATCATTCTATGGGCAATTTATAAAGATAACAGTTCTGAAGTTGACAGGCATGGCAAAAACATTTTTAACATGATGATAAGTTGGGCTATTTATACATGCATAGCTATGGTATTGAATTATACGATCATACTTGCTATCATAGGCTTACCTTTATTAATTATTTTACTGGTCTTGCCTGCGATTTTCATCATCATAGCAAGTATCAATGCCGAAAAGGGTATATTTTGGGAATACCCTCTATCCATCCCTTTTTTTGCTACTCAAAAAGATAATTATCAGAAAAACATGAATGATCGAAACAATAGTTCATTCAAATAAATTCAGAGTAACAGCTGATAAAGTCTAAACCATTTGAGATCAATAATCTCTAAATTTAGATCAACTGTAGCAATATACACATAGTTTACCTTTTCGTACAAGGCTATTGCCGGCTCGTTGTATACTGAAACATCTAGCCTAATAGCCTTTTTCTTTATAGAAAGCGCATACTGACGAATGGCATCCATCAGCTCGCTTCCCACCCTTTGCCCTACAAATAACGGATTTACGACACACGTATGGATAATTAAGACTTCAGAATCCTTGAAGTCCACTCCCCAATTCACCAATTCATATCCTTTTTCAGGCAGATGATTAAGAATTACAGATGCCACAATAACATCTCCTTGCTTTAAACAAAAAAGTGTATCCAATTCAAATGCTACCTGAGCTGTTTTAAAAGTAGGATACACTCCTTTCTTCCAGTTGGGGTAATTAGTATGCTTTTCTAAATAATCATTCAACTCATCATAAAGGCTGATTATCTGACTCACATCACTTTTTGTGGCTTTCTGAAAAATATAAGATGCCATTTCATTTTATTATTTTGAAAAGCAAAGATAAGATTAAATCAGCGAATGATTAATCAAGACAAACATGATCATGAAGTGCCTAAATTAGACCAACAACTAAATTTTGATAGAATAATTGAAACTTTATGATATAAAATAAAGCATAAATCAGTATATTTGCTACTTATATTTCATTTTAGTTATAATTATGCCAATAGAAATTATTCCTGCAATAGACATTATAGACGGTAAATGTGTTAGACTTTCTCAAGGAGATTACAACATCAAGAAAGTATACAATGAGAATCCATTAGAGGTTGCTAAAATGTTTGAAGACGCAGGAATTAAACGTCTCCACCTAGTGGATCTAGACGGAGCCAAGGCTAAAAAGATAATCAATCACACTGTTCTTGAGGACATTGCAACACACACCTCACTGATTATCGATTTTGGAGGAGGTGTTCAAAGTGATGAAGATATCAAAATAGCATTCAACTCGGGAGCTAAAATGGTCACTGGTGGAAGCATCGCTGTAAAAGATAGTGATCTCTTCTCTAGCTGGATAAAAAAATATGGCCACGATACCATCATTCTTGGTGCAGACGCCAAAGACAAAAAAATAGCTGTATCGGGTTGGCAAGAATCAACATCTCTCGATTTATTTGACTTTATTGCAAATTATAAAAAACAAGAAATAACAAAAGTAATATGTACTGACATCACTAGAGACGGAATGTTACAGGGTCCATCGATAGATTTATACAAAGAAATTTTAGAAAAATTCCCTGATCTGTATCTAATTGCCAGTGGTGGAGTGAGTAACTTTCAAGACATACTTGACCTAGAGAAAGCAGGAATACCTGCTGTTATTCTAGGAAAAGCAATCTATGAAAACAGGATTACTCTGAAGGAACTTAGTCGTCATTAAAAATTTATTAAGCCACATGTCAACAAACAAACAATTCAAAAGAATCATTCCTTGTCTTGATATCAAAGACGGAAGGATAGTAAAAGGAGTCAACTTTGTCAATCTTAAAGACATAGGAGACCCAGTAGAAACAGCTAAAGAGTATGAGCTACAAGGTGCTGATGAACTCGTTTTTCTCGATATAGCAGCAACACATGAGGAACGAAAAACATTCTTTGACCTCATACAAAAGCTATCTAAAGCTATCGAGATCCCCTTTGCTGTAGGGGGAGGAATTAGCGAACTAGCCGATGCTGAAAAGTTAATTTCTCTAGGCACTTCAAAAGTCTCTATCAATTCCGCAGCAATCAAAAATCCCAAACTGATTACCGAAATCAGCGAAAAATTTGGTTCGCAAGCTTGCGTTTGCGCCATAGATGCCAAATTAGAAGACAATGGAGAATGGATGTGCTATATCGGTGGAGGACGCATAAAAACAGATAAAAAATTGCTCGATTGGGCTAAAGAAGCTGAGCAACTAGGTGCTGGCGAAATATTATTTACAAGTATGAGTCACGATGGTGTAAAAAGTGGATATCCAAATGAAGCACTATTTCAGTTGTCGCAATCAGTAAATATTCCTATCATTGCATCTGGAGGCGCTGGAAGCAAAGAAGATTTCAAAGATGCTATCCTTAAAGGAAATGCTGATGCTGTTTTGGCAGCTAGTGTTTTCCACTTTGGTGAAATAAAAATACCAGAACTCAAGGCTTATCTCAAAAGTGAAGGTATCGACGTGAGATTATAATAAAAACAAAATAAAAATGACTCTTGATTTTGAGAAAACTGGGGGATTAATTCCCGCAATAATACAAGACAACGAAACCAATAAGGTGCTGATGCTAGGGTATATGAACCAAGAAGCCCTAGATAAAACTCAGCAAACAGGTAAAGTAACTTTCTTCAGCAGAACAAAACAACGTCTTTGGACTAAAGGGGAAGAAAGTGGGAATTTTCTACACTTGGTGTCCATTGCAGAGGATTGTGACAATGACACACTTTTAGTAAAAGTTAACCCTGTTGGACCTGTATGCCATACTGGGCAAGACACCTGCTTTGGAGAAACGAATGTTGAAGATATTATGTTCATCAAACATCTTCAAGAGTTTATAAACAAACGCCATGCAGAAATGCCTGAGAATTCTTACACCACCTCTTTGTTCCAATCTGGAGTAAACAGAATGGCTCAAAAAGTAGGTGAAGAAGCTATAGAATCAGTCATCGAGGCTTGTAATGGTACAGATGAAAGACTTATATACGAGTCAGCAGATATGTTATACCACTTGATTGTTCTTTTAACTTCTAAAGGTTTAAATATCGAAGACCTAGCCCGAGAACTAAAAGGCAGACATAAGAAATAACAAGAATGAAGGACAAGGAGAAAGAAAACACTATAGAAAGTACTCTTAATCAACCAACTGATTGGCAAGAAGAGCAAGATATTGAGAATAGTTCTGAGAAAAAGGAAGATGAATCTTCTCCTTTAATAAAGAATACAATTCTTGAATATACCAATGTTGATCTTGATCGTGATGGGAATCTCATCCTTTCAGATATCAACATAACAGTTGCCGAAGGTGATTTTGTATATCTAATTGGTACAGTAGGTGCAGGCAAAAGTACCTTTCTAAAAAGTGTTTACTCCGAGATTCCTATTCTTAGAGGGGAAGCCCGAGTCATGGAATATGAATTAGATGCAATAAAGAAAAAACAAATTCCATTTCTGAGAAGAAAAATAGGTATCGTGTTCCAAGATTTTCAATTACTGATTGATCGCTCTGCTGAAAAAAATCTTGAGTTCGTTCTTCGTGCTACTGGCTGGAAAAATAGAGGATTGATAAATATGCGTATCGAAGAAGTCTTGACACAAGTTGGGATGGAAAACAAAGGGTACAAAATGCCTCACGAATTATCAGGAGGCGAACAACAACGTATTGTCATTGCTCGCGCTTTGCTCAACTCTCCAGAGGTTATACTAGCTGATGAACCCACTGGGAATCTAGATCCCCAGACTAGCAGTCAGATTGTAGAGCTTTTGCAAGAAATCAGCAAGAAAGGAACAGCAGTCATCATGTCGACACATAACTATACCATCGTTAAAAAATATCCGGGAAGAATATTTAAGTTTGAAGATGGTAGAATGAAAGAAGTCGTTTTAGCAAAACAATAAGTCTTTACATTAAAGCATAAAAAAAGAGAAGTCAAAATGACTTCTCTTTTTTATTTTCACAATAACGTTTGCTGTTTATCGTGCAATTTGCTTCATGATTGAATCATTGCTCAAGAACTTTGCAAACTCTGCATCCAAAGAGATATCTGCCAATGAAATACCATTTCTTTTTGCTGCATTCAAGTTTTCCACCAAAGCCGATGCATTATTAGTTCTAGCTGCAATCACAGCTGCGATATAATATGTTGTAGCATCTTTCGCTTGAATAGCGTCAACTGTTCTTTGAGCCTTGCTATAGTTTTTATTCAATAGTTGAGCTAAAGCTGCATTATTAGTTTTCACATCAGCAAATTGTTGTTCTGCTCTGTTATAGTCACCTTTTTTGATATATAATAGTCCTAATGCTTCGTTCAACGATTGAGCACCAGAAGCACTACCAAGCAATTGTTCTGCTCTAGCTAGATTGTTATCTTTCAAAGCTAGAAGCCCTAAGTTAGCATCAGCTTCTTTTGCTGAAGTAGAAAGAGTTTTAGCCTTATTAAACATTTCTGTAGCTTTTGCCATATCTCCTTTTTGGAAAGCCAAAGCACCTAGATTATTCCAAGCTCTGTAATCGTTAGGATATTTACGAGTCACTTGATTCAGTATGTTTTCCTTAGGCATATCACTTCCTAGTGTTGTTGCATATAGCATTTCTTCTAGAGATAGATCTCCCATACCGACTTTAACAGCATCTCTTATTTCTTGATCTGTCTTACCAATGATTTCGACATTAGCAATCAAACGAGAACGACGCAGTTGAGGAAGGATAGTTTCAGCCAATTCTGAATAAATAACAGAAATGTTTTTAATTTCGCGCTCACGAGTTTCCGGATCAGAATACATTGATAGCACTCTCAATACAAGATCTTTATCTTGAAGATTAGATGCTTGAACCAATTTTTGGAAACCTTCCCAGTCTTGTGCTGTGTAACGAGCATTTACTTCAGAGCCAATACCTTCTTTTCTAAATTCTTTTCTCAAGTAATCACTTGTAGCAGCTTCTCTTCGCTCTGCTAGCCCCTCATTCAGTTTGTAACCACCATCAGGAGAAGCATAAGCTGAAATCTCAATATCTAGTTTTTTGCGTCCATTTCTGTCAGCTTCTTTTACTAGATCTTGCCATGCTTTCATGTTGTATGAATTCAATTCGCTTTGACGTAGAGTCGCTTGTTGAATCAAGAAAAGAATATCAGCATCATGAGTTTCTTTAATGATGCGTTGGAAGCCATCAGGAGCCATAGAAGGAGTTGTAGTCAAAGCATTTGCCAAAGCTGCAGTAGACACTACTCCGTCTGCTACTTTCAAGTCAGGCATTCCTTTAACAACTTTTCCTTTTTTAGAAACTTGAAAACGAAGGAATAATTCTGATTGTTTCATTGCTGGAACATAGTCGAATGAAGACTTCAGTGTTACGGTTCCCCCACTTTTTTGATTGATAACAATTCCATTACCCATCACGTTTTCCCCTTGGTAAGTATAAGGAGTACCAATAGCCTCACCTGCTCCGTGAACGAGAACTGGCGTGATCACTACTGTTGCATTTTTATCAAACCATCCTTGAGGAATTCTTCCATTGATGGTAACAGGCACTTTCGTCCCAACCAACTCAAGAGGAGAAGGATTAACACTAAACAAATTAGCTTTCAAAGCATCCATTTTTTTTCCACAAGAAGCCAACACCAGCGTTAGAAGAACAACTGTTGTTAGCACAATGTGCAAACTTTGTTTTTTCATGTTCTTTTTAATATTTAAAAATTTAATATAATTTCTGAATCCATATTCCCGTCCACAATATACTAAAGGAACATTTTCTCATCATACAAAAATAACTTTTAAAAGGAAGAAATAGAAGTAAATCTATACTTTTTTAACACCAAATATAAGTTTTGTCTATTTTTAAGAACTTTTCTAACAAGAACCCTTTTACGATCGGGTGAAAACCATCTTTTATTCTTATTTAATCATATAAAATTGTAGACATCAGCATTTATTTTTAGAATTGTAAATATTTAAAAAGTAGATAAAATTGAACAATCAAAAAATTCTAGATCTCAAAGATTTCTTAGACAAGAAAGTTGAGCAATATAATACACCTACATTCATAGAGAATGACCCCATTTCCATACCACACAGCTTTAGCAAAAAGCAGGATATTGAAATTATGGGATTCTTCGCTGCCATATTTGCATGGGGACAACGAAAGACAATTATCAACAAATCAAAAGAACTGGCACTGAGAATGGACAACGATCCCTACAACTTCATTTGCCAACATCAAGATAGTGATTTGAAAAATATGCTTGGATTTAAGCATCGTACATATAATGATACAGACCTACTATATACTATCCATTTTATGAAACAGCACTTCTTGCAGTCAGACACCCTAGAAGATGCCTTCATCTCTGATCATGTCTACGATACAGAGTCTGCACTTGTGCATTTTCACAACTATTTCTTCTCTCTAGCAGATGCTCCGGAGCGAACGAAGAAGCACATCCCTACCCCTAAGCGAGGCTCAGCCTGCAAACGACTAAATATGTATTTGCGCTGGATGGTCAGAAAAGATACCAAAGGAGTAGACTTTGGCATATGGTCCAAATTATCTCCGGCACAGCTTATTTGCCCCCTGGACTTACACGTAGAACGAACGGCACAAAAATTGCAACTACTAAACAGAGATAAGGCTGACTGGAAAGCTGCAATAGAGCTCACTGATAATTTACGAATTATGGATAAGGAGGATCCAATAAAATATGACTTTGCGCTATTCGCAATTTCCATAGAAGAGCATGGTTTTATTGAAATAAAATAAAGGAAATGTCGAAAATTATACTTTGAAGAAATCAAATATCCTATTTTTCACTATCTTTGCTCTACTTTGGCTAATAATAAAATGATGGAAGAAGGAAAATTATATATAATTCCAACCCCTATTGGAAATCTTGAGGATATGACTCTCAGAGCCATAAGGCTACTAAAGGAGGTGGATCTTATTTTGGCTGAAGACACACGAACAACAGGCGTGTTGCTGAAGCATTTTGAGATTGACAACAAGATGCAATCGTATCACAAGTTTAATGAACACAAAGCTGTTGAGCGCATAGTGGAGATGTTGAAAAATGGTCAAAACATAGCCCTCGTATCTGATGCAGGTACTCCAGGCATATCTGACCCAGGTTTTCTCATTGCCAGAGAATGTGCAAAGGCAGGAGTGGAAGTGGAATGCCTACCGGGTGCCACGGCATTGATTCCGGCATTAGTAGCATCGGGAATCCCTAGTGATAAATTTTGCTTCGAAGGCTTCCTTCCTCAAAAAAAAGGTAGACAAACGAGGCTGAAGTTTCTAGCAGATGAAACTCGCACAATGGTTCTCTATGAATCTCCACACAGGGTGAAGAAAACTCTTGAACAGCTTGCTGAATTTTTGGGAGAAGAGAGATATGCTGCTAGTTGCAGAGAAATTTCTAAAAAATTTGAAAATATACAACGAGGAACATTGAAAGAACTAATTACCTACTTTGAAGAGAATGAACCACGTGGCGAATTTGTCCTCATTGTTAGTGGAAAAAACGATTAAACTAAAAACAGATAAAATAGATAAAAGTAACTAAATTTTATATTTGATATGAAAAAGTTAATAGTAGCTTCATTATGCATCTTTGCACTTGTGTCTTGTGACGTAAAGCAATCTAAAGAATATAAAGAGCTTAAAGCCCAACAAGATTCTTTGATGCAAATCAACACTGATGCAAAACAAGAAATGACCGAAATGATGGACATCATCAACGAAGTGGAAGAAAATTTCAACCGTATAAAAGAGACTGAAAAATTCCTTACTGTTGAGGCTAAAACTGATGGCCAATTGTCTACTGACAAAAAAACTCAAATCAGAGATGACTTTGCTATGATTCAACAAATCATGGAAAAGAACAAAACTGAACTAAAAAAACTTAATCAGCGAGTAAACAACAGCACTGGTGAAGTTGCCGGATTAAAGAAAACAATAGAAAGACTAAACAACGAACTTGCTGAGCGTGCACAAACGATTGTTGATCTGCAAGCTGCTCTAGAGAAGAGAGATGCACAAATACACGAATTAGAAAGCAGTCTACAAGCTCTTAAAGGTGATGTTGAGCATCTTACAACACAAACATCTGAGCAAGCTAATATTTTGCGCGATCAAGACTCGAAGCTCAATACAGCTTATTACATGTTTGGCACATCTAGAGAATTGAAGGAAGCAAAAGTTATCTCTGGTGGATTCCTTAGATCAAGCAAAATTCTAACTGACGGAATTGAGGCTAGCAAATTTATCTCAATAGATATTAGACAAACTCTTGAAGTTCCGGTGTATGCTAAAAAGGCTAAACTTCTTTCGGAGCACCCAGAGGATAGTTATGCATTTAATAAAGACGAAAACGACAACATCGTTGTAAAAATCTTAGACTATAACAGATTCTGGAGTCTTACTAAATTTTTAATTATCGAAATCGGATAATTGTAAAATTGAAGATTTGAAATAGAAAAAAGTCGAGCTTAATCAATTAGCTCGACTTTTTTGTTTTCCTTCAAAACCAGAAGTCCAAAGATTGTTAGCAATCCATTAAGCAGTAAAATCTCATACCCAACAGCATAACCGAAATAATGCAAAGAACAATATTCAACACTATATGCCAATAGAGGAGCTAACACACAAACAATAGGCACATAACGATCTCTAACTTGCACCTTCGTATACAGTCCTAAGAAGAACATTCCCAATAGAGGGCCATAAGTATATGAGGCAGCTTTATAAATAGTATTTAGCACACTTCCATTTGCTACGGCATCGATGATCAGAATTACAAACAAAAACAGTACACTGACTGACAGATGTACTCTTTTACGGATTGCCTGCGCTTTTTCTATTTCACTTTCGTCCACTTCTAATAAGTCAACACAAATTGTCGTAGTCAAAGAAGTAAGTGCAGAATCTGCACTAGAAAAGGAAGCTGCAATGATACCAATAGTAAAAAAAATGAGCACCGACATGCCTAAATATTCAGAGGCTAAGAATGGTAAAATATTATCAGCACCTACGGGAAGAACTATTCCAAATCGAGAGGCAAAAGTCACCAACAAAATCCCTAATGCTAAGAAAAGAAAGTTGATAGGCGTAAATGCAAAACCGTAAACGACCATATTCTTTTGCGCATCTCCTAAGTTTTTACAAGTCAAATTCTTCTGCATCATATCCTGATCGAGCCCTGTCATTACAATAACAATAAGAATTCCATTTAGAAATTGCTTGAAAAAATTTTGCTTCGACTCCCAATCATCAAAAACAAATATTTTAAAATGTTCACTGTCTTTAATTGTATGCACAACATCCATAAAGCCAAAGTCCAGTCTTACGGCAACTTGCCAAATAATCAAAATTAAAGCAATCAGCATAGAAATCGTCTGCAAGGTATCTGTCCACACAATTGCCTTAATTCCACTACGATGAGTATAAATCCAAATAAGTAAAATAATTCCACTAACCACTAGCCAAAAAGGGATATGCCACTGACGAAAAATCAACACATGGAGAATAAGTGCCACTAAATAAAGTCGAGCAGCTGCACCAACGGTCTTAGACAGAATAAAAAAGACAGCTCCAGACTTATAAGAGTAAAAGCCAAATCGATCTCTTAGATACTCATAAATTGATGTTAGATTCAACTTATAATAAAGAGGCAGAAGCACATAAGCTACAATTAAGTAGCCAGGAATAAATCCCAAAACCATCTGCATATAAGTCATATCCAATGCACCTACCATTCCGGGTACCGAAACAAAAGTGACACCTGAAATAGATGCTCCAAGCATCCCAATGGCCACAACATACCATGGCGATTTCTTATTTCCTCTAAAGAATGCATCGTTATTACTACTTTTTTTGCTAACAAAAGCTGAGATAGTGAGTAGTAGTATAAAATATCCAACAAGGATCAACAACATCAGACCTCCCATTTCTTATCTTCCGTTTTTATAAATATTTTGTGAATTAGAACTGGCATAAGGTTGCCTGATTTGTGTCTGATCTCGTTTTTTCTCCACAATGACATAGTCATAAACCGTTGAGACTGTATCTACGTTTACCTTCTTATTCTCATAAAAGTCAATCTGAGATTCTAATCCTTGCACTTTAGCTTCAAATTTATAGTTTTCAGAGGCTATACAAGGAAATAGTATTTTATTTTCAGTCTTAAAATACGTTTTCACTACTTTTGAAACATCTGTATTAAAACCTTCCTTAGCAGCAATCTTTCCGTTAAAACTATAAACACCTACAGCCTGAATAGAAAGAATAAAGATTAGCACTCCTATTTTAGGCGCTTTATTTAATAACTTGCTGAAAGGAACAACGAGTAAAAATGCAACTATAAAGTTATAATAAAGGAATGTCCTATAAAAGGGATTTACCGCATGCAAAAACAACAAGGCAAAAGGTGCGAGCATAAAAACGAACCACAACAATATATATTTTTTATCTCTTCGGTAGATTGCATAAGCAAGAGGAATAAACAAAACATAAATCAGCATGATCAGTGTGTAAGACCCTCCTACGATTTCGGCAATCATGGCTTGACAGAAATAAAATATATTCTGAACGATAAAAAAGCGATCTACAGATTGCACAAACTGATTGCTTGTCAGTGCTGCAATACCATCTACTATCATAATGGGTGCATAGAGAAGAATCACAAGACTCCCTGCAAGCATATTCCAAATCACCTGCTTCTTAATATTCTTATAATTATAAAATAGTATAATCACATTTAACGTGGCAAAAGGGTACAAAAACGAAGGAATAGCATAACAGCCTAATGCTCCCGAGATGACAAAAAACATCCAATCCTTACTTCTATCTCCTTTACTGATAATATTAAATGTGGCATACATGCAAACGATAAAGGCTAGTACCATAAAAGCATATCCCCTGGACATAAAACTGTAATATATAGACATATACATAGCAGATACAAGACCTACGATCAACAATGCCGTATTAGAGTTATAATACTTCTTGATAAATGAATAAGCGATGAGCCATGTGAATAAAGATGCGAATAGGACTGGTATACGAATGCTAAATAAAGGAGATAAAAAAGGAATATATTCGGTTAAATTTGTGAATAGAGAATGTAATACATGATTATTGGGGTATGGATAAAAGATCATCGAAAAATAAAAAGGCTTCACCGTAAAATAGTTATAAGTGGCAGCCTCATCATACGAAACAGGAATACTTGACGCAAAATAAATAGCAGACAACAAAGGGATAACAATCATCACCACTGTTTCTGGAAATGTTAGCCCCTTAAACAAGTTAACGAAGGCTTCTTTGGTATAAAAGAGAGCCTTCTGTATATTCTCTAAAAAGAATTTTTCTTTATAAACTGCCAAAATGGCAACCAGTAAATTCAGGAACAAAAAAACATAGACCAGTGACAAAGGCATACGCTCAATAAAAGACCCTGCGACTTGTGGTCCAACATCTGCACCTATCAACTTCAGAATAAGCTCAACTACATCTAGAAACCCTATACTCAGCACAAGGCCTAGTAAAACAAGGATCAATAACAAATAGGAGTAAGCAATTATTCTATACAAATACTTCATTAGGATCTAGGATTTATAATATAAAACCGACTGTAAAGATAGTATTTTTACACGAACTAAAAGTGACAAAATTGCATAGCTAAAACTTTTGTCAAAAAAAATGCTGCAGACAATTTAACAAAACGCCCTACTCTATTGTTAAAATTGTGTCAATGAGCTTACAGCGAGTTAAAAGTGTTAAAAAACAGGGTGCACTTCTTTCTGTTGCCCGATTTTTGTACTTAATTTGATAAAAAAATCAGTAATCAATTGAAATAATTAAATATATCGTGGTATGAATACATTTGTAAAAAGAATTTCTGTTTACTTGGTAGCAGCTCTTGTCAGTGTGGGGGCAACATATGGCACATACAAATATATGGAGAGTTCGAAACCATATAGCAACGCTGACACATATAACTATGGCAGCAGATTTAATCAGGAAGGTTTAACTCTGGCAAAATATACAGATGAAAGCTACCCTGACTTTACACAAGCAGCAGAAGATGCAGTACACGCAGTGGTACACATCAAATCGATCACAAGAAGTGAGAATAAGATGCAACAGCAACAAATGGCTCCAGAGTCATTTTTTGATTTCTTCTTTGGTCCCGGTCAAAGAGGTGGACGTTCGTACGACTACACCCCTCAACCTCAAATTGGGTCGGGTTCGGGAGTAATCATTTCTAATGATGGTTACATCATCACAAACAATCACGTAATAGATAAAGCAACAGAGTTGGAGGTTACCTTAAATGACAATCAAAAATTTAGTGCGAAAGTCATCGGTACTGACCCAAATACTGATATTGCTTTAATTAAAATTGAAGGAAAAGATTTTCCTTACATTCCATTTGGAGATTCCGACAAATTGAAAGTTGGTGAATGGGTGATCGCTATCGGTAATCCTTTCAATTTGACTTCTACCGTTACAAAAGGGATTGTTAGTGCAAAAGCTCGTGGAAATATTGGAGGTGGTCAAAACTCTATCCAATCATTTATCCAAACTGACGCAGCAATCAATCCTGGGAATAGTGGTGGAGCATTAATCAACACACATGGACAGCTAATAGGTATCAATACTGCTATTTATTCTCAAACAGGCAACTTTGCTGGTTATGGATTTGCGGTGCCTATTTCGATCGCAGGAAAAGTAGTTGCTGACCTAAAAGAGTTCGGAACCGTGCAACGTGCAATGCTAGGAATCAGCATCATGGATATACATAATGCCAAAGATATCGATCCTGAACAATCGAGAAATAAAGATGAAAAAGCTGAGCTAGAAAAGATATACTCTAAAGCTAAAGACATCAAATTGACTGAAGGTGTGTTTGTTGGCGGATTTGCAGAAAAGAGTCCAGCTCAACAAGCAGGTATTCTAGAAGGGGATGTAATTATCTCTATCAATGATGTCAAAACAGCTAGATCTAGCATCTTGCAAGAACAAGTAAACCGTTTTCGTCCGGGCGATAAGATCAAAGTGGTGGTTGACAGATATGGAACTAAACATACGTTTGACGTTACTCTTAAAAATAGCAACGGAACTACAGAAGTGATCAAAAAAGTAGACGGAGTAGCCTCTGCAGGCGTTGTATTCAAAGAATTGAGCAACGAACAAAAGAAGAAATTTGGAATCAGCTATGGCGTAGAAGTTGTGGATGCAGACAGAAATGGAGCATTTGCCAGCAAGGGAATTACCAAAGGATTTATCATACTAGAAATGAATAATACTCCTGTAAATTCACCGGACGAAGCAGAACAACTGATCGCAAGAGCAGGTGCATCGAAAGATAAAGTGGTCTTTATTAAAGGAATTACCCCTAGTGGCAAACCTCAATTTGAAGCTATTGTATTAGGAGAATAAAGCTTTATCGAGAAATAAAAGCACATAAGGCGCCCGAAACTAAACTTTTTTCAGTTTCGGGTGTTCTACAATTATAGGCACCTTCCACATTCTATTTTTGAAAGCAGAGATGTATTTCAAAACAGAAAGGAGATGCCTAAAGTATAAACCAAATAATTAGGAATGCTGCACATTATTTCGTATATTTGTGCCCATTCAGAATTCTACATATTTTATTCAGGAGGCTATAAAAAAATAAATGAGGCAATTAAAAATAACAAAATCGATCACTAACAGAGAAAGTGCTTCGCTTGATAAGTATTTACAAGAAATTGGACGCGAAGAGCTTATAACTGTAGAAGAAGAGGTTGAATTAGCACAAGCGATAAAAAAAGGAGATAGAAGAGCATTAGAAAAACTAACGCGAGCAAACTTACGATTCGTAGTTTCGGTTGCCAAACAATATCAAAATCAAGGTCTGAGTCTTCCCGACTTAATTAATGAGGGTAACTTAGGATTGATTAAGGCTGCTGAAAAATTTGACGAGACTCGTGGTTTCAAGTTTATTAGTTATGCTGTTTGGTGGATTCGTCAATCCATTCTACAAGCTTTGGCTGAACAATCTCGTATCGTCAGACTTCCTTTAAATCAAGTGGGCTCGCTTAACAAGATAAGCAAAGCACTTGCTAAATTTGAACAAGAAAATGAGAGAAAACCTTCTGCACAAGAATTATCTGACGAACTAGATATTCCTGTTGACAAGATTAAGGACTCATTGAAAGTTTCAGGACGACACATCTCTATGGATGCTCCGTTCGTGGAAGGCGAAGACAACAGTCTGTTAGATGTTTTAGTGAATGATGATGCTCCGGTAGCAGACCGCTCGTTGATTAACGAGTCTTTGCAACAAGAAATCGAAAGAGCACTATCTACTCTTACAGAAAGAGAAAGTGAAATAATAAAAATGTTCTTTGGTATTGGTTACCAAGAAATGACACTGGAGGAAATTGGAGATAACTTTCAATTAACTCGTGAGCGTGTACGACAAATTAAAGAGAAAGCAATCAAACGTTTACGCCAAAACTCTAAGAGCAAATTGCTTAAGAGTTATTTGGGCTAAAAATATTGCTACTAAATCATAATTTTAATGGGGTTGAAGATTTATTCAACTCCATTATTTTTTGGTTACGACTAAGACTTTGACTATAAATAATTATCTTTGTATTCGGTATAAAACTTAACAACACATTTTACCACCCATAATAATATCCGAAGCAGACAAATATAAAGACCCAATGAATATTAGAGAAGACGACGACTGGAGTATAGTAATAAAGCCCAAAGGGAAAAAATATACTTTAAACCTGAAAGAGGTTTGGCAATATAGAGATCTTTTGATGCTTTACGTCAAGAGAGATATTGTCACCATGTATAAGCAAACTATCATGGGGCCTCTATGGTTTGTTATCCAACCACTGATGACTACTGTGATGTACATGTTTGTCTTTGGAGGTATAGCAGGAATCTCTACTGATGATCTTCCTCAACCCTTATTCTATATGGCAGGTATTTTGGCTTGGCAATACTTTGCCGAATGTTTAGGTCGCTCATCTAGCACTTTTACGGGCAACGCCGGTGTTTTTAGCAAGGTATACTTTCCCCGACTAGTAGTACCCTATTCCGGGCTCATTTCAAGCCTAATAAAGTTAGGAATACAAATGTTCTTGCTCTTTATTTTCTATATGTATTATATATATCACGGAGTAAATATTGCTCCCACTACCTTCATCATAGCATTACCATTACTAATACTCATGCTTGCAGGTCTGGGCATGGGCTTTGGAATTATTATATCTTCGATGACAACCAAATATAGAGACTTAGCTCTATTCTTCGGATTTGTTACGCAACTCTGGATGTATGCCACTCCTGTCATCTATCCGTTATCGGAAGTAAGAAGCAAATTGGCTGATTATGCTTGGGTAGCAGAACTCAACCCTTTGACTCCAATAGTAGAAGCTATGCGCTACGCACTATTTGGCACAGGAACATTCACTTGGGGCACTTTAGGCTATAGCTTTGCTTTCATGGTGGTGGTCATGGTGATTGGCTCTTGGGTATTCAACAGGGTGGAAAGAAAATTCATCGATATCGTTTAAGGAATTTTTAGTAAACAAAAGTATTTAATGCTGTGTTCTAAAATTGCAACGAACAGTAATAGCTATACTTGGATGGATAATAAATAGTTCTGCGAACTTATTTCCCTTTAAAACCATAATAATTCAAGGAATAATAGTAGTCTATTGTTCCTTGTTCTATTTGAAGAACAATCTCCTCAATCATTGCATCTTCACCCTGTGGATCATATCTCGTTTTCAAACTGTTGCCAAACATCCCGGCAAACATATTATACACCCCTGCTTTGAGCGAACCTAAAAGAGCTTTGACAATAGAATAGGCTTGTACATTGCACTCTCTATCTACAAGCTTGATTAATATCTTACCCTGAGCTTTAGTCATTTTTTTCATCTCGGGTTTATATCTACTCATCATATATTTCTGCACCTCTTCCAAATGTTTTTGCCTCTCCTTCTCATCCGGCATAGTCTCCATATACTCATATGTTTCTATAATAGATGTCGCAATTATACGTGCATAGGGATAAGCCTTACGCACATCACGAACTAACTTTGAATATTGCTGCCGTTCTTTTTCATCCTTAAATTTTCGTTGTGCAAAAACATCAACTTGTGGCAATTGAAAATAAGGAATTGTATCACCATTGGAGACAATATAAGTTTGACGTTCATTAATAAGATCATTGTGCGTCAACTGATCTTGAGCATATACTATTGAATAATAGCATACTAGAACGACGGTTATAAAGGGTGATAATTTCATTTAAACCAAGATAAACTGATTCGGTTAAATATATGAAATAAGTCAGATCAATAATGAAAAGAAACTGTTAAATACTCTTCTCAATTAGAATTGAATGTCTGTAAAGCTTTTTATTTTTCTCCAGTAATAATCAAGGATTATATTTCCTTGATACATTTCAGGTATCTCTACATTGACTGCCTTATCCATATTTTCAGTTCGCAGAGAAAGATACTTATCGCATTGAGCTTTAAAATCTTTATGAGCTCGATGAATGGCATCACTTTTTTCTTTGTGCCCTGTGAGACAATATTTAAGAGCAGCTATTTTATTATAGAATATGCGCTTCTTAATTGTCTTCTTCAGACAATCTTCTTTTAAATTCTTGAACAACATGAAGAGATTGTTTCTCACATTTAGATATACTTTGTTCGCATTTCCCTCATTCAATGTTGCTCCTCCTACATGATAAACTATAGATTTTGGACAACACACAATTCGCCGACCTCTGGATCTCAGTCTCCAACAAAAATCAATTTCTTCCATATGCGCAAAAAAAGAAGAGTCAAAACCACCATGATGTAAAAAGTCTGTTGAACGAACAAGCATACAAGCTCCTGAAGCCCAGAACACATCAAAATTTGCATTATACTGCCCTCTATCTTCTTCTAAAGTATCTAGGATACGTCCCCGACAAAAAGGGGTTCCCAAGCTATCGATAAATCCTCCTGATGCGCCCGCATATTCAAAAGAATTCTTCTTATTGTAAGCCAATATTTTAGGCTGAACAGCTGCAATATCTTCATTTTTATCTAAAAGATCAACCATTGGTTGCAACCATCCACATGTAACTTCCACATCAGAATTGAGCAAAAGAAAGTACTCTGCTTCAATTCTTTGCAAGGCCTGATTATATCCTCCTGCAAATCCAAAATTTTCGTCTAACTCAATAACTTCGACAGTCTTAAAGTGCCCCCTCAGCATAGACACAGAATCATCAGTAGACGCATTATCTACAACAATCACCTTATTGCCAAGAACAGGTGTATGATTGACGACAGAGGGTAAAAAACGTTTCAATAGTTTTTCACCATTCCAATTAAGTATGACTACTGCCACTTTGATCATCTCTGAAAATTTAATTTGTTTTGAAACGGTAGGAGTCTTTCTCAAGCCTGCTCGAAGTCTTCTCTTTTATATTTCCAACGCTTATGAGTCCATAACCAATATGCCGGATTTCTCAATATTGTTTTTTCCATCTCTCTGATATAGCGTTCAGTGATAGCAAACTGAGGTTCATCGGCTGGTTTATCTGATATCAATTTGACAGTACATTCATAATAACCTCGTCTCACTCTTACTACATCCAGATATGTGACTACAAAGCCTGTTTTCTTAGCTATACGCTCGACCCCTGTATATACAGGAGTATCTTGATTTAAAAAGTCCGTCCAATAATGTATATTTCTAGGTGAAGGATTTTGATCTGACATAAAACCAATTACGCATTTCACCTTCTCTTTCTTTAATCTAATAATTTCTCTAAAGGTTTGTCCTTTTTCTATTCCTAACGATCCAAATCGCTTCCTTAGTTTTAGAAAAATATCATCCATTGCCTTATTGCGCAACTGACGGTAG
Organism: uncultured Dysgonomonas sp.; assembly: GCA_937995835.1. GTDB lineage: Bacteria > Bacteroidota > Bacteroidia > Bacteroidales > Dysgonomonadaceae > Dysgonomonas. The sequence continues at coordinate 55,396 of CALKIV010000045.1, forward strand.
ATTTGAGCTAACTGCTCACCATCTTCAAAGTGTCTGGTAATACTAGGTACCCATTCCCAGTTGCCATAATGCCCTAAATACATCAAGCAGGAATTCCCTTCTTTAATCAGGTCTTTCACCATATCCATATTCTTAAAAACAATCCTTTTCTGGATTTCTTTATCAGACATATGAATTACTTTTATGGTTTCTACAAAATAGTCGCAAAAGTGTCGATAAAATTCCCTTTCAACGCTTTTAAGCTCTTCTGTATTTTTATCCGGAAAAGAGTTTTTGAGATTTGTTCTAACGACCTCCACTCGATAGCCCACAATTTTATATACCAAGATATAAAGGACGTAAGAGAGCCCATACAAAGCTCTCAAAGGCAATAAAGAATGGACATACATCCACGAGTATACAGAATAGTAAGTTAAATAGTATCCAAAACTTTTCATAATTAAGCTCTTTCTATCAATGCAGACTGCTCATCATTATAGTCTCCTAACACTAATTTTACGATCGTGTTCGACTTGCTTTCATCATAAGGCACTTCCACTCGAACATAGTTTTCAGTGAATCCAAACATACTATTTCCATGTTGAGTATGTTCCAAAAGCACCTTACGTTCTTTACCTTGCTCTGATTCATAAAACAATTTCAGCTTCTGGTCAGACAAATCTAGCAATTCTTTACTTCTTCTATGCTTTTCTTTAGTGTCAACTTCGTATTCTATATTTAAAGCCTGTGTATTAGGACGTTCAGAATAGGTGAACACATGGAGTTGCGAAAACTCAACATCTTCTAAGAATTTTTTACATTCATCAAAATATTCTTCTGTTTCACCTCTCGTTCCTACAATAACATCCACACCAATGAAAGCATGAGGTATTTTTTCTTTTATCTTTTCAACTTTATGACGGAATAAGCCACTATCATAACGGCGACGCATCAACTTCAACACAGCATCAGACCCGGATTGCAAAGGCATATGGAAGTGTGGCGCAAAACGCTTAGAATTTGCCACAAAATCAATAATCTCATCTGTCAACAGATTAGGCTCTATAGACGATATTCTATATCTGTCTATCCCTTCTACTTCATCTAATGCTTTTATCAAATCGAAAAAGTTTTCGCCTGTTGTTTTGCCAAAGTCACCGATATTGACACCTGTCAACACGATTTCTTTTCCTCCTTGACGAACCACCTCTTGGGCTTGTTCCACCATACTTGCAATCGTTCCATTACGACTACGTCCACGTGCATGAGGAATCGTACAGAATGAGCAGAAATAGTCGCACCCATCCTGCACCTTCAAGAAATAGCGAGTACGATCATCATATGAAACAGAAGGCGAAAAAGTTCTTATATCTTTCGTCTTAGTCGTTATAATTTCTCCATTATTTCTCTTTTTCAATTCATCGAGGTAAGATATAATATCAAGTTTTTGTTCAGCACCTAACACCAAGTCTACACCTTCTATATCTATGATTTCCTGAGGCTTTAGCTGTGCATAACATCCAGTTACTATCACAAATGCACCAGGATTTTCTTTGATCAGCTTCCTCACTGCTTGTCTACACTTTTTATCTGCCAGTTCTGTTACAGAACAAGTATTGACAACACATATATCTGCAACTTCACCTTCACGGGCTTTTCTCACTCCCACACTAGCTAACTGCCTACCAATATCAGAGGTCTCTGCAAAATTAAGTTTACACCCTAATGTGTGATAAACTGCTTTTTTATTTTCAAAAATCGAATTATCTATCATTTCTTATATTCTACTTTCCTTAAAATACTTCAATCCTAAATATCTTAATTAGAGGATTCAGCAAAATTGAAGTTGACAAAAGTACGAATTTAAAAGTAATTTGCTCGTTTATTATTTGTAGATTCTAAACCTAGTCTCTATTTTTGCACAAATTACCATAAAATGAGCAACAATGATAAAAGAGAATTTTGTCAATTTATATAAAATAAGCTTCGAAAACAACTGGGACCTACCTGGGCTATCTGATTATTCTACAGGCGAAACACTGTATTATAAGGACTTTGCTCGTGAAATTGCCAGAATTCATCTTCTCTTTGACTCTTTAGGAGTAAAGAGGCGTGATAAAATAGCTTTGATAGGAAGAAATAACATACAGTGGTGTACCACTTATATTGCAACACTAACCTATGGCGCAGTCATTGTGCCAATCTTACAAGATTTCCATCCAAGTAATGTCGAACATATTGTTGACCACTCTGAATCTAAGTTCTTATTTGCTGATTCTAACATATTCAACACTTTGAATGTAAAGAATATGCCGAATTTGAAAGCAGCTTTCTCGGTGGATTGCTTCCAGTTCAACTGCTTATATCAGGAAAATGAAAATAATTTCGCTGAAAGAACTGGTCAATTAGATACTATCATGAATCAGAAGTATCCAAATGGATACACCAAAGAAGATATAAAATATGCTGATGTAGACAACTCGGAGCTAGTTCTCATCAACTACACTTCGGGTACTACTGGCTTTAGTAAAGGGGTTATGCTGTCTGCAAACAATCTAGCAGGGAATGTGACTCATGCAAATTACCTTAAACTCTTATTCAGAGGAGAAAGTATTGCATCATTTCTTCCATTGGCACATGCTTATGGTTGCGCTTTTGAATTTCTATATGCACTAACAGAAGGTGCACATGTCACACTTCTAGGAAGACCACCTGCTCCAAAAATAATCAGAGATGCTTTTGCCAGCATCAAGCCAAAATTGATTATAGCCGTGCCTCTTGTGTTGGAAAAAATGTATAAAACTGCTATTTTACCCAAAATAGACAAGCCTATTATGAAAATCCTTCTGGCAACTCCCGGCATCAATAAATTGATATACAAAAAGATTCGTGAGTCTCTATATGAAGCTCTAGGAGGCAGTTTCAGACAAATAATTATAGGCGGTGCAGCCTTAAATGCAGAAGTAGAAGCTTTCTTGTATAAAATCAAAGTACCGTTTACAGTTGGATATGGGATGACAGAATGTGCCCCTTTGATCTCATATAGCCATCATTATGAATTTATTCCTACATCTTGTGGCAAAATTCTAGATAACATTATGGAGGTTCGTATCGATTCTGAGGATCCATACAAAAGTATTGGAGAAATTCAGGTCAGAGGTGAGAATGTGATGATGGGCTACTATAAAAATGAGCAAGCAACTAAAGAAGCTTTCACTGAAGATGGTTGGCTGAAGACCGGCGATTTGGGAACAATCAATAAGGATAAGCATATTTTCATCAGAGGACGTAGCAAAACGATGCTTTTAGGTCCTAACGGGCAGAATATTTTTCCAGAAGAGATAGAAGCGAAATTGAATAATTTGCAATACATTTCAGAAAGCCTGATTGTTCAACGCAAAGACAAACTCATAGCTCTGATCTTCCCTGATCTCGAAGCAATGGAGAGAGATGATGTGCAAAGAGAACAACTTGATGATATATACAAACAACATGTGAAATCTGCGAATTCGATGTTAGCGAATTATGAAAGAATAGCAAGTATAGAAATTCGTGATACTGACTTTGAAAAGACTCCAAAGAAGAGTATTAAAAGGTTTTTGTATAGCTAAAGCACAAAATAGTATATTGTTGGTTAATGAGAAAAACTTCTTTTTAGCCAACAGTATATTCTGACAAGAAAAGAAAGCAAGCCTGAGTTTTTTACTGTATCCACCACATATCCATTTTGCTCCAAATAATACATTCTATCTAACTGGTCTGCTAATTTAACACTCAGCCTTCTACGAGCTACTTTCTTTTTCTCTTGATAGATAAACTGTCCTCCAATAGTAGAGCTTAGTCCCTCTTGATTGTAAATTACCATATCTACATCTCTATAGTCAACTGCTTCGCGATGAACACCAATAGCCATCAGGAATAGTTCCCAATCGGCAGAGATTTTCAGATCTTCACTATATTTACCATATTTTTCAAAGTTGCTTCGATGAATAAAAAAAGCTTGATGACATAGGTAAGTGGAATAAATATCATACAAGGCAAAAGTCCAATCTCTATCTTTATAGAGTGTATTCAGGACAAGCTCTCCCCTATTTTCGGTATAAAAATTGCCACAGATAAACGCTCCTTGTGGCTGACCTGCAAACATCTTTTCGAAAACAAGATCAGAGTATAGTCGATCACCTGAATTGAGAAAATACAGATACTCGCCTTTGGCAAGCTCTATTCCTTTGTTCATGGCTTGATATACCCCTGTATCAGGTTCACTAAGCCATTGTGAAATATTGTCCTTATTTTTCTCAATTATATCTAAACTTCCATCAGTAGATTGCCCATCAATCACAATAAATTCATAGTCTACAAAGGTCTGTCCAACAACACTATCAATTGTTTGCTGAAGCCCATCTTTATTATTCAAATTTATGGTGATGACTGAAAGTTTCATTTTCTGAAATTTTTTATCATGAATGGAGAAATAGTACTAAGTATACTAAAGAATCTCAGTTTCCAATATGCTTTACGCAACTGATTTTCTTTGGCAAAACCTATCTGATTCTTATACACACGCTTTATCTTTTGTTTGATGAAAGGATAATACTTACGATTTGTATATTTATTAAATTCCCAAAGCAAATAGATCAACCAACAGGCCTGACGATAGGCTGTCAAAGAATTGGAAACCCCTCCTGGGTGCTGACGATAGACACTTGTGGCATCAGGCAAACACCCCACATTACCTTTTAAGGACAGCAATAACTGGAGTGTATAATCTCCATTCTTTACTAATTTGAACCAATCTGGCATGTCCAACATGGAACTTCTGAAAACAATCGTTGCAGTCATTATTCCCCAATCTTCTAACAGAAGATCCTCTGTGGTCAATACCTCTTTAGAGATTGGAGCATCCCAAAAGCGTCCATAATAAAAACGTTGAGCAGCTGTAGAGCACAAGCTAAAATCTGGATGAGCTTCTAAAAAATCAATCTGCTTTTGCAATTTTTTGTTATCTGTCCAATAATCATCTCCCTCGCAAATAGCAGTATATTTACCTGTACAAGAACTTATGGTATGAATCCAATTGCCCATCATTCCCAAATTGTGTTCGGGAAAAGCAAGACGAATCAGTTCAGGATATTTTTCTTTATATTCTAAACAAATAGCCCTTGTTTTATCGGTACTACAATCCTCACCAATAACAATTTCGAAAGAATAAGTACATTCTTGATGCACCATTCCTTCCAAACAATCTGCTATAAACTCTTCTTGATTATAGGTGATAAGTGCTACCGACAAGATAGGTTTGCCACTCATTTTTATTCTTTTGTTAGTTCTACTTTTATAAAAATCTTATTGCCATCTTCGTCTATGAAGTATGCATTCTTGTAAGCTCCGTGACTCAATGCTCGCAATTTATCTATAGCCTCACCAAAGGTCAGTTTTTCCTTCAAATCGATCTTACAAAGTTTATTATAATCATCAATAGAATGATAATCTCCTTCAATCTCAGGCTCAATCGCTTTATATGTACCTTCAACGATATGGCGAATGTTATCTCTAAATAATTCTAATTCTGCCTCAAGCACCTGCTCATAGGCTTCTTTAGAAGTATAATAGCTTTCAATCTTAACCTCTTTTCTACCGATAATAGAACCATGATCCACCTGCTCATCCATCAGATGAATTGTAGCTCCAAGGCATTCTTTATTGATTATGGCAAATACCTGTGGATACCAGCCCCTATTATATGGGTTATATCCAGGGTGAATATTGACACAAGGTATTGAATTCACCAATTCTAATGGAAATATTTGCTTGCAATGCAGAGAAATAACTAGATCGTAGTTGTTGATAATATCTTGATACTCTTCTTTCACATTCACTTCATCCAGCTCTTCAATCCCATCAGTATATAGATGCTGTTTTTTACTAAGCTTTGTTCTCTTGAATGTGAAAAGATTAGCAATATCAGAAAACTCTTCAAGCAAAATCGTTTTTACCTGTCTGTAAAGCAACCCATTATCAGTCACAACTAAAACCTTTCTCATCTTATTTCTTAAACGATTTTAAGAGATTACAAATTCTTTCCACTTGCTCTAATGGCAAATGAGGATAAATTGGCAAACACAACACCTCTTTTGCTGTCTGTGTAGCAATCGGTAGATTTTCAGCATTAGCAGAAGGCATTCCACGATAGATCGGAAAATCGGTGATCAGTGGATAAAAATAACGTCTACCAAAAATATCATGTTTTTGCAACTCATAATAGACTTCATCTCTGCTCATTCCAAACTTTTCGGTATTGATCAAGATCGGGAAATAGGCATAGTTATACTCTACCCCTTCTTCTTGATGTATATATCTCAAGCCTTCAATATCTTTCAAAAGTTTGGCATACAAATCAGCAACCTTCTTTCGGTCAGCAATATATTTATCCACATGCTTCAATTGCAGAAGCCCAAAAGCTGCCTGCACTTCATTCATCTTGGCATTGATTCCTGGCTCAATGACAGTAACTTCATCAGCAATACCAAAATTTTTCAGCAAATCGATACGGTGCTTCGTTTTCTCATCTTGACAAATGATTGCTCCTCCCTCGAAAGAGTTATACACCTTTGTTGCGTGAAAGCTAAGGATAGACAAATCACCCCAATTCATCACTGGTTGATTGTTCTTCTTCACACCAAAAGCATGCGCTGCATCGTAAATGATTCTCAGTCCATAAGTATCTGCTATACGTTGAATTTCTTCCACATGACAAGGGTTGCCATAAACATGTACAGGCATGATGGCTGTTGTCTGAGGAGTGATAGCGGCCTCAATTTTTTTAGGGTCAATGTTAAAATATTGATCTTCAATATCAACAAATACAGGTTTAATATTATTCCACCAAAGTGAATGGGTTGTTGCCACAAAACTGTAAGGGGTCGTAATCACCTCGCCCGTTATTCGCAACGCTTGCAAAGCCGTTATCAGAGCAAGAGTTCCATTTGAGAATACTGACAAATATTTAACTCCTAAATATTTAGCTAGCTCTTCCTCATATTGTTGATGAAAAGGACCATTATTTGTCAACCACTTATTATCCCAAATTTCTTGAAGATAAGGAATAAACTCTTCCAGTTCTGGAATCGCTGGTTGTGTTACCAAAATTTTCTCACTCATATCTAAGCTTTGTGTATTTTTTCATTATGAAGTCAGGAATCATGCGTTTAATTCTTCCTTTCAACGATTTATCTCCATACAAATTTATATTAATTCTTTTTTTATACAGATTAAATGCGTCAGTATATTTATAATCCAAGAGTGGATCATATTGTTCAATCATTTCCAACAAGGTGAGATATTGCTCTTTCTCACTCATTCGCGACCATTGCCCATTATCATGCACACGATAGGCAGAAGTCACTTCTTTTTGCTGTGCCAATGGACCAAACATACCAAGATACATACCCAAAAGCCAATCTGCAAAAAAATAAGCTTCAAATATTTTATCTTCAATCGGAATATTTCGAGTTACACAGCAAGATAAGTTACCTATCTGATTGCCCAAGACCATTTCGTCCGTTTCTATCAGGCGATAATCTCCCTCAAATTTCCATTCGGGAATATCATTGTACCCCTTATCTACAAACAGCCGATCATGCCTATTAAAGCTCATAGTACACTCTGGATGAGCATCCAAAAAATTCACATGTTTTTGCAAATGCAATGGACTTGTCCAATAATCATCTCCTTCCATTATGGCAATATACTCACCTTTGCAAGCAGCAAAAGCTCGCTTATAGTTTTCGGTATATCCCAAGTTTTTAGGAGTATCTAAAATCTGAAATGCAATATTTGAAAGTTCTTCATATTCCTTAATAATATCCAATGTAGCATCAGGAGAACAGTCATCAGCGACCACTATATCGAACACAAAATCAGTCTTTTGCATCAATATACTTTCAACAGTTTGTCGAATATACTCTTCTTGCTTATATGTTATTAGAATAACGTTTAGTTTCATTTTATCTAAAAATTCGTCTTATCACTTTGGATATTAAACGAAAAGGAAAAGTTATTATTCTTCCTGTTTTATATTCTATTGAATTTTTCAAATGTTCTACCTCTGCACGATAATACAAATGATTGATATGATCTCTAACAGGATTAAAGTATTGCAAATACTTTTCCTGATTATTCTTAAAGATCTGCAGGATTTGTCTCTCATTCTTCTCTTTATCAATCATTGTAGATCGAGAAACGTCTTTAATCCTATAATGCACATAATAACCTTCAAGCTTGACCACCTTATCCTCTGGATTTAAGAATTCTAACCAAAAGTTCCAATCCTCCAATCCATCGAACATATTTTCATTATAGCCCTTCGTTTTCTCAAAATCAGCTTTACGAAATATTCCAGCACTGTGCACTTGGTTCTCATATAACATTTTCTCGAAAGAATAAACTGAAGAATTATCAAGCCTATTTACTTTTCCAAAAAGTTGAATATTGCAATAAACTAGCTTTGTTTCAGGCTCTTCTGCAAACACCTTCATTGCTTCTTCAAGGTATTGAGGGTCTATCTTATCATCCCCATCCAGTGGAAGAATAAACTCACCATTTGCCCTTTTGATCGCTGTATTTCTGGTTTCTACAATTCCTCCATTTTCTTTATAATGGTAGCTAAATCGTGCATCCTTTTCTACCCAACTCAGAATCAGCTCTTTGCTGTTATCAGTAGACCCATCATCCATCACTATGCATTCCCAATACTGATATGTCTGATCATAGACAGATTGTAAAGCATCATTGATAAAATCTTCTTGATTGTAGCAAGGGACTATTATGGAAACTAATGAATTCATTACTTTATTATAATCAGCGATTTACAGGATCAATATAAACAGTTGCTTTTAACCCTAACATTCTTGCTAAAAGTCTCTTCAATTCATAGAAAGCTATTCGTGGCTGCTTTTTCAAAAACATTTTTAGAATATTTTTGTTCGTTTCTCCTGAAAAAGAATACTCATGCTTATAGATTTGCCACTTATTATACCAACGGATATAAAACTCTCTATTATTTTTCAGTCCTAGTCTTTCGAATGTCTTTTTAGAAACGGTATACCCCTCTAGACAAGTATAGCCCTCCACTTCTTTTCTGCTAGATGTATTAGAGCTATGACGACGATGATAATTAAGACGTTCTTTCACCTCTGTTACACAAGATTTTCCGTTGAGAATTGTCATATTCCAAAAAAGCCAATCTCCACAAAGTTTGAAAGA
>CALKIV010000046.1 GCA_937995835.1 uncultured Dysgonomonas sp.
ATTATTTTTTTTAAAACCATGCAAAAGTAACCATTCTTTTTCACTTTGGGCAGTATAAAAGGGATAAGCTGTCTGCAAGATCGGGAGCAACCTTACTAAAAAAACATGTTTTCTAAAAGACACAAACACTTATATAAAGTCAATACTCAAATGGAGAGGATCCGGAATCGACTTTAATTGGGAGTTATTCATCAAAAGATTGTATCGAATAAATCATTCTACACAACTTCATACAGCAATACGCTTTTTGTAAAAGACGAAAAAACAGGCAACAACAATCCTACTCTTCAACCTTTGCCGTTACATTAAAACCTAGCTTCACAGGTGTTTTGACCCAATCTCCTTGACTCGTTTTTCTGTAATAACATGTACTTCCCTTGAAGAGCCCACTAGAAAAGAAAAGATGCCCTTCTCCCATATCAGCAATATGCTCTAGTGTGATGAGCGTGTTTCCTTCTACCACCAAATCGTAGGGCGAAAGATCAACGCTCAATACCCTCTGACTCTGATCCATCTTTTGTTTTACATATATAGGGCAATCTAAGATATTTTCGAAAGATTCTTTCTCCACTTCTTTATACACATTTACCCTATACAACACACTGTCGTAGGAGCAGGTGGCTATACTACATGAAAATTTTTCTAAAATGGCTCTCTTCTTTATTTTTAATAGAACGCCACATTCAAATCCTTTATTATTTTCTCTGAACCCGCCTTTTATTATCTTGCCGTTATACTTATTTCCAAGTACTTTTTCTTTAAAAATGACCGGCTTTACAACAACCTCACTCAAAAGAGTGGACTTTGGTTCTAAATAAATTATCTCTTGCTTATTTTTATTCAGTGTAGCTATCCGCCTCGACTGAGCTTCGTAACCAATATATGAAAACAAGAGAGAGTCTTGGCTAAATTGACCATCTATCTCAAAGGAAAAGCTACCATCATCGTTAGATACAGTACCAACATCTTTGCCCACAATGCCAATACTTACATATTTGAGAGGCTCACTAGTTTCTTTATCCATCACAATGCCTGAATAAATTTGTCCTAGTACAGTTGTGCTAATTGTAAATAGTAAAATACAAAAAAGAAGTTTTTTCATTTTATTCATTTAGACTGACCAATAAAGTTTAAAACTAACAAAAAAAGCGACTACTAAATCTAGTAATCGCTTTTTTTAGGACAAGACAATTAAGCAAGTCCTGAATATATCATCTGAACTTAAGGGTAAAGTCTTCCCACATTTGGACTAATTTCTCAAATCCATCTCCGAAGAATACAGTTGCTTCTACTGGAGTTTTATCATTGAAGTTTAGTATATATATGTGTTTACTAGCCCCCCAATCAGTTAAGATGGTTTCTAAACTTAATTTTGCTATCTTGTAATCTTCTTTTTTATCCACAAGAGCAATATTTGTGTATTGATTAAATGCAGTTACAAAAACTTCATTGTATTTCTTTTCTGGTCCATACCAGTCGATTTTATCATATTCCGTATCATATTCCTTCCATGCTTGGTTTTCAGCCTCAATCCTATCATTCCAGTCATACTCCCCATTTCTATATTTCTCATATGCATCATCTAAAGCTTTTTGGTATTTTAAATATGCTTTATTCCAAATTGCTTCATTCTCTTCTTTTGCTTTTTTAAGATCCTCCTCTGCTTTATCAATGATAGGAAGCATAGATTTCCCATCAATAAATCCCGCCAAAACAAGTTCTTTACCAATAGCTAAAGTTAAATTTATATCTTTTACGTTGCTAGCAAAGTCGTCGCTTTGTAGCATTTCTACAGTTATGTTAGCATCAAGATCAGTATACATATCAAGAATGATGTCATTTCCTTTCGAGAACTGACCTTTTGCTTTATTACTACTGTTCTTCTTGTCAATGTTAGCGGTTAGCTTATATCCTCCTAGGTTTGCTATTCCATCAGCTGTCTCTACAAGAGTAGTTTCATTAATACCTTTAGTTGTGATTGTTACATCTCCTTCTTTTGCATCAAAAACAAAAAGATCAGCTACAACTTTAGAAGGAACTTGACGTCCATTTATTAGCACGATAGATCCACTGGCTTTGACTTCTATTTTTCCAGTATTTGTCGTTGCTTTTTTGTTCGCAGGAAAAACAGCAACAAGTTTGTCTCCTACGTTATCACCTGTTTTTTCCCACTCTTCTCTATCAAAATTCCATTTGTACATGCCATAATATTGGCTTAGTTTTATTATGGTTTCTGTATAGTCTAGCTTTGTTTTGACTTCATCATTGAGCAAGGATAAAAGATCATCACTAAGTGTACTAAAAGATGCTATTAGATTTACTGATGCCTCATTCGGCACATCTTGTATTTGTCTAATAATTACTTCTCCTTCACTAGATAGTTTTTTCTTTTGTGCTGATGGAGTCAGTTTGGAATAAGGCAGATTTAAATAATCTGTATTTCCATTGCCATTACCTCCTGAATCATTATCATCAGACGAAGAACAAGAAACCATTAGTAAAGAGACTAGTGAGATAGCCATAAGGGTAAAAAAATTCCTTTTCATAAGTTTGTATTTGATTAAAATGTATAATAGTTTTTAGATTTACAACCTATTGATGTGTAACCAAAGGTAATCATAATTGTAAGAGAGGCAAGTGGTATTATTATACTTATTGATAATCTTTGCCCGAAATAGTTTTGACACTACTCCCATACCCGGCCCAAATTCCAATGCCACCTTTCACGTTAGATTTTAGTCGTTGGGTGGATGGAAATATCGGATTTTGCGAGTTGATTATTTCATTTTGGTAGCTTGTCCAAAAATCATAACTTGCCTGTAATTGTGTTGACAGTTTTACTTTAATATCCACACTATCGGGGAAATAACTTGTGTATGATGTCTCCGGAAAGATTATTGGTCCTTTGTTTATTTGCATCTTAATCTGTGTTTCTTTAGGATATAGGGTTTTGTCTACATTACCATACAAACAGGGAATATATATATCCTCTGACTCTTCCTTTGTTGCGATCCGATAGTGATGATTACTGACATTCTTGAAAGAGATATGTACATAACCTATTCTATCGCTTGGAGTCTTCTTACTAAACCATAAGCTATCAATGATTACAGGTTCGGGGATGTAAGTTTCTGCTGATATTATCTTGTCATCATATTCTATGGTAAGGGTATATGTCTTTCCGATCTCCCCTTTCATCCTTTGTGTCACATACTCGTATGGGGGAATCTTCTTTTTGTTCACTTTCAATAGCAAGATTTCAGATTTATCTCCATCAGATATTGTAATCTTTGCATTACGTATTGCATGATCTAGCAAGCTAGTGGTATCCATCAGCTCCGTAAAGGAGACAGAGGTGGACAATAGAACTGAAGCGTATTGTCCGTTTTCTATTTGTCCTTCTACTACCACTTGAGGCTTATAAGGGACAAACTCAACCTCTCTATTGCAGTTCACCAAGAGAAGAGCCATAAGGATAAGTGCCAAGAGTAAATAAGCTATTCTATTCATTCTTAAAATTTAAAATTCCAACTAATTGAAGGGATGATTGTGTATAATTTCTTTCTTTTCATCTCCAACTTTATATTATCATTGGAATCTTGTTTTATTACCATAAATATATAAATTGGATTCTCGACCATCAACATATTGTAAAGCGAAAAGTTGAGTCCATTATTTTCTTTGAACCAATAATTAACACCAATATCTACTCTGCTATAATCGGGCATTCGTGCATTGTTGTATTCCGTATATTCTTTTATTGGGAGGTTATTAATAAAATACCAAGAAGTGGGTTGGGTATACGTATTTCCTGTAGCATAAATGCAAGTCAAAGAAAGATCCCATTTAGAATTGAATTTGTAGTTTGATGTAAGTGATAAGTCATGAGTTCTGTCGAATCTTGCTGGAAACCATTTTGCTTCATTGATCTCATCAAATTTTCTTTCAGACTTGCTTAAGGCATAACTAAGCCAACCGGTCAACTTTCCATAATTTTTTTTCAACATAAGCTCCAAACCATAAGCTCTCCCCCTGCCATAAGACACGTTATTGATAAAGGAAGAGTTGTCGTTTGCTATAAAATTGTAATCAAACTGAGTGACATTATGCATACTTCTGTAATAAATATCAGCAGATAGTTCTATCTGATTGTTCATAAATAGATAGTACCAACCAAGTGAAAACTCATCACCTCTTTGGGGTTTTATTTGATCTGCTGCAATAATCCAAAAATCAGTCGGCAAACCTACGCTCGAAGGAGTGAGCTTATTGACATATTGATTGTTATGACTATAGTTAGTCCTCAGGTACAGATTATTCTTGAGGCGATACTGGCCAGATAGACGAATATCTGGACTATGAAAATTTGTAAATGATCTTTGGCTTTCTGCCTTAGACATAAAAACATTATATCTGAAAACAGATTTAAGATTGAGCCAATCAAGTGGACTCCAGCTTGTGGTAATAAAAGAAGAAAGATCATGCGCTTTTATCTTGTCTTCAAGCACTGAATTTGTGGTCACTCCTGAATTGATCAATTTCAAGTCATGGGGCATCGTAGAATGTTGAGTATAGTTAAGTCCAATATCGAAAGCCAGTTTAGAGACAGAAAAAGAAAATCTATTTTTGTATGTTATATCTTCTATTTTAGAATTTAGCTTCACAACCATCTGCTCCTGTCCTGTATTTAGATGATTCGAAAAACGAGAAAAAGAGATTGCTTGTTCAAGTGATAGATTATCTGACAAGTGCAGTTTAACTGTTGCTGAAGATAGAATATTCTGCCATTTTAGCGAGCCATCTAACAGTACCTCCTTATCATCTATTTTTAATTTATCTCCTCCCACCATCAGATCTATAGCCAATGAATGTTTCCTGTTTATTTTCCCTAAGATGGTCAGGTTAGTATCCCAAAAGTCATAATCAATATCTGAATCCTCTTTAGAACTTTTAGATAAACTATTTTTTATTAAAGGCTGTACTATTAATCCTAAATATGTTTTTCTGCCTGATAGATATGCCCCCCATTCGGCCGAAAGGGGAACTGCTAGTGTTAGCTGAGAAGCTAATAATCCTATATTTCCTTTTGCCCAAAAGGAGGTTGGAACTTCTTCTTTGCTTTTTACATCTATCACAGAACTAATGAAATTGCCATATTCACTGTCTGCACCATTTTTGCTCATTTTGACCCACGAAAGGTGATCTGCATTGAAAAGAGGAAATATGCCAAGCATATGTCCCGGTGTATAAGATGCAATTCCATTGTATATTATCAGATTCTGTCCTGCATCTCCACCTCTGACATACATATTTGAGCTACCATCACCTGATGTTCTCACACTAGGCGTTAATTCCATAAGTTTAAGCACATCAACTGTTCCTGATATGGCAGGAATAGATTGCAACTGACTTGTATGCAGCTTTAAATTTCCTGATAGCATTCCTGAAATTTTAGCTCTGTTTTTAGCTGAAATCGAAACTTCATCTAAAACAATTGTATCTGCAAAGTTATGTGTTATGCTGTCTTTCTGGTGTACTTGTTGTCCTAAGAGTGATATTGTAGGAAAAAAACACAATGAAAAGACAAGAAGACGAATCAACATCCTTGATGAAAAAATAATTAGTATCCAATCTTATATCTCTGTAAACTTACAAAAATATATTGGATGCTAGGGCATACTTTGATGATTATTAAAAGACCTAGATTCAAAGTACCAGTGCATAGTTTTGGTTTACATCAAACCCTCCCAAACACAAAAAAAGCGACTACTAAATCTAGTAATCGCTTTTCTCTTGGAGCGGAAGAAGGGG
>CALKIV010000047.1 GCA_937995835.1 uncultured Dysgonomonas sp.
ATTTAAAAAAACGAATTATTATGATGAATAGAGAAAGAACTTCGATATTTATGACTACTAAAATGCTAGTGATTGTGCCATTGGTAGTAGCCTTGGTGATGGGAAATGCACTTTATGCAGGAGTTAGTGAGCAAATGGATGTAAAGCAACAGAAAGAGGATAAAAAGATCTTTGAAGTTGTAGAGCAAATGCCAGAATATCCTGGTGGAGTTGATGCTATGATGAAATTTATTATGGAAAATCTGAAGTATCCAGAGGAAGCTCAAAAAGCAGGAGTAGAGGGACGAGTTGTTGTACGTTTTATTGTAACAGAAACCGGAGAGGTTGATTCAGTACAGATATTAAGAGGTGTTGATCCTGAATGTGATAATGAGGCAGTACGTGTTATTGAAGCAATGCCAAACTGGACTCCGGGTAAACAAAAAGGAGAAAATGTTCCTGTGTATTTCAATTTACCTATAATGTTCAAATTGACAAAAAAAGATTCTCTTGTAAGTTCAGATCAAAATAAAGATAAATAACACTATTCTAAATTCTATACATTATCTAAATCCAAGTGGTGTTTTTTTAATGCCATTTGGATTTTGTTTTAACTAATCAACCCCCAATTATATCTATTGCCACTAAGTTTTCTTAGTTGTGACAATAGTATTCTGTTTTCCGGCTTCTCTAGCTTCGGATCTTCATCCAAAACTTTCTGAGCAACTTCTCTGGCATAGTGCAAAATTTCTCCATCACGAACAATATTCGCAATTTTAAGATTAAAGGGAATACCACTCTGCTGAGTGCCTTCCAAGTCGCCAGGACCTCTGATTTTCAGGTCGGCTTCGGCAATCTCAAAACCATCGTTGCTTTCCACCATGATGTTCACTCGCTTACGAGTATCTTCTGAAAGCTCATAAGGGGTAACAAGAATACAAAACGATTGATCAGCACCACGTCCTACACGCCCCCGTAGTTGGTGAAGTTGCGAAAGCCCAAAGCGCTGAGCACTCTCAATCACCATCACCGAAGCATTGGGCACATTCACCCCAACTTCTATCACGGTGGTGGCTACCATTATTTGTGCTTCGTTTTTAGCAAAGCGTTGCATCTCAGCCTCTTTCTCTTTGGGGCGCATCTTGCCGTGTACTTTACAGACCGTATAGGTCGGGAAAATATCTTTAATGACTTCAAAGCCATCTTCTAAACTTTGTAGATCTATTTTTTCGCTTTCCTCTATCAAGGGAAAAACCCAATAAACTTGTCGTCCCTCCTCCAACTGTTTCTTTATCGATTGATAGAGTGCTCCTCTCTTTTTATCAAATACATGAATCGTCTGAATGGGCTTTCGTCCCGGAGGTAGCTCATCAATAACAGAAACATCCAAATCTCCATAAACAGTCATTGCCAAGGTGCGAGGAATCGGTGTTGCAGTCATCACAAGGATGTGAGGCGGATTAGTATTCTTGCCCCACAGTTTTGCACGTTGAGCTACCCCAAAGCGGTGTTGCTCGTCTACTATCACCAGTCCCAAATTCCTAAACTGTACAGTGTCTTCTATCAGGGCATGTGTGCCAATCAGAATTTGCAGATCGCCATTAAGCAGAGCTGCATGGATTCTCTCTCTATCACTTTTCTTTGTCGATCCTGTCAGCAATTCTACGTTGATTCCCAAGCCTTCTACAAATGTGGAAATTGTATGATAATGTTGTGTTGCCAAAATTTCGGTTGGAGCCATCATGCTGGCTTGGAAACCATTATCTAGCGCGATGAGCATCAACATCAGGGCAACAAGAGTCTTGCCACTACCCACATCCCCTTGCAGCAGTCGATTCATTTGCTCGCCTGTTGCCATGTCTTTGCGGATCTCTTTGATGATGCGCTTTTGAGCGTCTGTCAGTTCGAAGGGTAGATTGTTCTCGTAAAACGAATTCAGATATTTGCCGACAGTAGAAAAAACAAAACCTTTAAGTTTCGATTTTCTATCGGTCATATATCTCAAGATATTTAGTTGTAAGAAAAATAATTCCTCAAACTTTAGACGATATTGAGCATCTCGCAGTAGGGTGGCATTTGCCGGAAAATGAGCATTTTGCAAAGCACTTTGCAGAGGCATCAATCGAGCCTCCTCAATAATGTTAAGGGGAAGTGTTTCTCCTATTTTATCTTTGAAGGCTGAGAATGCCGTTTGCATTAGCTTCTGAATAGCATTAGAATTCAGATAGCCACGCTTCATGCTCTCAGTGGTGTTGTAGAGAGGCACTAAACCTGTTGTTCGTCGCTCTTCTGTGGTAAACGCTTCGAGTTCGGGGTGAGGAATATTCACCTTGCTGCCATACATCGTGGGCTTACCGAAAACGATGAAAGGGCGAAAAGTTTTATATTTATCTACAATATATTTTATCCCTTGAAACCACACCAGATCTATAATCCCAGTGCCATCAGTAAAGTGAGCCACCAATCTCTTGTTGCGTCCATGTCCCATAGTTTCAAAAGCAGTAATATGTCCTTTCAATTGTATGTAGGGCATGTCACCATCTATTTCATGAATATAATAGATGCGACTTCTGTCGATATATTTATAGGGAAAATAATACAATAAGTCTTCCACCGTAAAGATTTCAATTTCTTTACTTAAGGTTTCAGCCCTTTTAGGACCTACTCCTGCCAAGAATTTAATTTCTGTTTGTAAGTGATCGGACATGACTCAAAATTTGTAACAGGCGAAAATAGGAATTTTTTTCGACATACTTCCCCTTATACCTCCTTTTAGGCAATGATAACCTTAGTATTATTCTTGTCCTTATATGAATAGCAGAATAGAATGCATATTAAATAGACAAAGTAATTCTATAGCTGTTCAAACGAATAGTTCTTGTTAATTCTTGAAACAGAAATAAAATAAAGTATGTACAAGAGCTATTTTTGATTAACTTTGGACTTTGTATTTAAAGCGATTATCTGACCTCATTCAATGAGGTTGATAGTCCCATCAAGTAACATTTAAAAAATAAGAGCAAAGAAATGGTATTTTTCTTCCAAACACCTTCCAAAAGCATTTATGCAGTTCAGTCTAATGTAGAGTTATCTTCCGACGTAGAGGAACGATTAGTATGGGCATTTAGTGGTGCAAAGTTGTTATCAGACAAAAACTTGTCAGGCTTCTATGTAGGACCTCGCAAAGAAATGATAACGCCATGGAGTACAAATGCAGTAGAAATCATCCAGAATATGGGTGTAGAGGGCATCATTCGTATCGAAGAGTTCTTCCCTGTTGATGCTAAAGACGCAGAGCATGATCCGATGCTACAGGTGGTGTATGACGGATTAGGAGACACTTTATTTACTATTGATAAGAAGAAAGAACCTATCCGTGAAATAGAAGATATTACAAAATATAGTGAAACAGAAGGTTTGGCTCTTAATCCCGACGAAATAGAATATTTGGAGGGAATGAGCAAACGCTTAGGACGAAAACTTACTGATAGCGAAGTGTTTGGTTTTTCACAAGTGAATTCGGAACACTGTCGCCACAAAATATTCAATGGCAAGTTTATTATCGATGGAGAAGAAAAAGAAAGCTCACTCTTCCAATTGATAAAAAAGACATCGAAAGAAAATCCAAATAATTTAGTTTCGGCATATAAAGATAATGTAGCCTTCACAGGAGGACCTACAATCGAACAATTTGCACCTAAAGAAGGAGATAAGCCGAGTTTATATCAAGCCAAAACAATTGATTCAGTGATTTCTTTGAAAGCTGAAACACATAACTTTCCAACCACTGTAGAGCCATTTAATGGTGCAGCAACAGGGTCAGGGGGGGAAATTCGTGACCGTCTGGCAGGCGGAAAGGCATCGTTGCCTTTAGCAGGAACAGCTGTTTATATGACTTCTTATCCTCGCCTGAAGAGAGGTAAAACATGGGAAGAAGGTATGGCAGAACGTCCATGGCTATATCAAACACCAGAAGAAATTTTGATTAAGGCATCTAATGGTGCATCAGACTTCGGAAATAAGTTTGGACAACCATTGATCTGTGGTTCGCTTCTAACCTTCGAACATGAAGAAAATGCAAAGAAATTTGCTTTCGATAAGGTGATCATGATGGCGGGAGGTATTGGTTTCGCCAACAAGCGTGATGCGCTGAAGGAAGACCCCAAACCAGGAGAAAAGATCGTAATCTTAGGAGGAGACAACTATCGTATTGGTATGGGTGGAGGTGCAGTGTCGTCTGTTGCCACTGGAGAGTTTTCCTCAGGAATTGAGCTGAACGCTGTACAACGTTCAAATCCGGAGATGCAAAAGCGTGCTGCAAATGTGATTCGTGCTTTGGCAGAGTCTGATAACAATCCCATTGTGTCTATCCACGACCATGGAGCTGGAGGTCACTTAAACTGTTTGTCTGAGCTGATTGAAGCCACAGGTGGAGAAATAGAGGTAGATAAATTACCGATAGGCGACCCAACCTTATCGGCAAAAGAAATAATCGGTAACGAGAGTCAAGAACGTATGGGCTTGCTTGTTCCTGATTCGGAGTTGGGACGCATTGAGCGTATTGCTCAGCGTGAACGCTCGCCGATGTATACTGTTGGAAAAACAACAGATGACATGAAGTTAGTTTTCAAGCAAGCTGATGGAGAAAAACCAGTAGACTTGACTTTGGCTGACTTTTTCGGTAAAACTCCTGAAACCATTATGGAGGGAGAAACCATCGTGGAGACCTATGAAAATCCAGAATATGATGCAAGCTTAGTATACGACTACATTAAAAATGTCTTGCAATTAGAGTCTGTGGCTTGTAAAGATTGGTTGACAAATAAGGTTGACCGTTCTGTGACAGGAAAAGTAGCTCGCCAACAAACACAAGGAGAGATTCAATTGCCATTGAGCGACTTAGGTGCTATGGCACTAGACTATAAAGGACAAAAAGGGATAGCAACATCCATCGGACATGCTCCACAAGTGGCAATGATAGACCCTGCAGCTGGTTCGGTATTGGCTGTGGCTGAATCGTTGACCAATATCGTGTTTGCACCATTGACCGAAGGACTGAAGTCTGTTATCTTGAGTGCCAACTGGATGTGGCCTTGTAAAAATCCGGGAGAAGATGCTCGTTTATATACTGCTGTTGAAGCTTGTTCCGATTTTGTTTGCGATCTTGGAATCAATATCCCTACCGGAAAAGATTCACTATCGATGACCCAAAAATATGGAGACGATAAGGTATATTCTCCGGGAACTGTGATTGTTTCTGCTGCTGCCGAAGTGAGCAATGTTCGTAAGATTATCTCTCCGGTATTAGCTTATATCAAAGGGACCTATCTTTATTATATCGATTTCTCATTTGATTCTTATAAGCTTGGAGGATCGGCTTTTGCTCAAACCCTCAATAAGATTGGGGAGGAAGTGCCTACAGTGAAAGACACTGAATACTTCAAAAATGCTTTTGCTGCTGTGCAAGAGTTGATCAATAGAGGCTTAGTGCTTGCCGGACACGATATTTCAGAAGGGGGATTGGTGACAGCTATGCTAGAAATGTGTTTCGCTAACCCACAAGGAGGGCTAGAAGCACGTTTAGACAAACTACGTCATGAAGATTTGATAAAAATCTTATTTGCTGAAAATCCGGGAGTATTGATTCAAGTGAAACATCATCACCTAGTAGAAAAAATTCTTGAAGATTATGGAGTGGGAGGAGCAATTGTTGCACGTCCGATAGAAGCTCGCAAATTAGTTATCCAAAAAGGAGAATTTGTAGAAGAGTTTGACATTGATAATCTACGTGATGTGTGGTACGAGTCTTCTTACTTGTTTGAGCAAAAACAAAGTACAGCAGAGTGTGCTCAAGCTAGATATGAAAATTACAAGAAACAACCACTGAAATTTAACTTCTCATCTTCATTCACAGGTAAGTTTGAGGATTACAACATCGATCCTGAACGAGTAAAAGAATCGGGTATCAGAGCAGCCGTTATCCGAGAAAAAGGGACAAACGGAGAGCGAGAAATGGCTTATTCACTTCACCTTGCAGGTTTCGATGTGAAAGATGTTCATATGACAGACTTGGCATCGGGCAGAGAGACCTTAGAAGATGTCAACTTGATCGTCTTCTGTGGAGGCTTTTCTAACTCAGACGTATTCGGATCAGCAAAAGGATGGGCAGGAAGCTTTATATATAATGAAACAGCAAAAGAAACCTTGCGCAAATATTATGCACGTAAAGACACGTTGAGTCTTGGTGTATGCAATGGATGTCAACTATTGATGGAACTAGGTTTGATCTATCCAGAACATGATGTGAAACCGGTGATGGAACACAATGCATCAGGTAAGTTCGAATCTGCTTATGTGAGTGTAGATATTCCTAAAAATAACTCAGTGATGCTTGGATCGCTTGCAGGCAGCCAAATAGGTATCTGGCTTGCACATGGTGAAGGACGCTTTAGCTTCCCTAAACCAGAATCGGAATACAACATTGCAATGAAATATACATACAGTGAGTATCCGGGTAACCCTAATGGTTCAGATTTCGCCACTGCAGGTGTTGTTTCCAAAGATGGTCGTCATTTAGCCATGATGCCACACTTAGAGAGAGCCATTCTGCCATGGCAAAATGCATTTTATCCGTTTGAACATCGCAAAGATGATGTGACCCCTTGGATAGAAGCATTTGTGAATGCAAGGGAGTGGATAAAGAAAAATAAATAATATAAAGAATGAATAGCCCTAGTGATCCACACTGGGGCTATTTTGAAATAAATAGAATGATAAAAGCCGTTTTTTTCGACTTAGATGGAACATTGGTCAGCTTCAAAACGCACCAGATACCACAAACAACAAGAAAAGCATTAGATATTTTACAACAGAAAGGGATAAAGGTCTTTATCTCCACAGGGCGTCACAAAGCCACTATCGATAATATTGGTGACTGGCAGCCCGATGGTTATGTTGTTCTCAATGGAGGCATGTGTGTGGTAAATGATGAAGTGCTGTTTGAACGTCATATTCCTGATGAAGACATTCAGTCTCTATTGACCTATCTGAAAGAAAAAGAACAGTTTCCTTGTGTTTTCCTTTTGAAGGATGAGTTGATCATGAATTTTGAAAATCAACATAGCAAGGATGTATTCAACTATCTCAACTTTGCAATGCCAACAGTCAGTTCATTGGAAGAGGCTTCAAAAGAACCTGTCTACGAATTGTTGGTGGTCAACACACAAGAAGAACAAGATCGCTTGATGCCTTTTCTGCCCAATTGTGATTTCACACGTTCGCATCCTCACTATGGAGATGTTATTCCAAAGGGGAGCAACAAGGCAATAGGTATCCAAAAAGTGATGGATCATTTTGGCCTTCTGAAAGAAGAAACCTTGGCCTTTGGCGATGGCAATAACGACTTGGAAATGATCAAACATGTGGGTGTCGGTGTGGCTATGGGCAATGGCTCTGAGGCATTGAAGGATGTTGCAGACATGGTTACAGACTCGGTGGACGAAGATGGCGTTTGGAATGCATTGAAAAAATTAGGCTTAGTGTAACAACAAACTTTTTTAAATAATGATTAGCTTTATTCAAACAAGTGACGACATCACCCTTTATGTTGACAATAAAGGAATCGATGATCTTATCCAATCTCTACAATGGTTGAGAGATACCAAAGATGAAACTCATTTTCAGCTGGTGCAAGGCGTACAACTAACGGAGTTAGGAGAGCTAAAATCAGAGGCAGTCTACACCAATGAGCTAACAGTCTATAATTTAGATAAATATTCGGAAGAAGAGGAGGATGACGAATGAGCAACGAGCAATTGGAAAGCCTAAACACTCTTTTTGAAGAAAATAAATTTGAGGAGATTATTGCTCAAATTGGTGAATCGGAAGTCGAGAAATCATTTCTGCCTAAACTAGCCCTAGCTTACTTTCATACGGAGTCTTATGGGAAGTCAGCAGAACTTTTCGAGAGATTGAGCGTAGGGAGCAAGGATGCTGTTCGTTGGTTCAATTTATGTACCTCTGCTATCATGGCTGGTGATACTCAAAAAGGATTAGATGCTCTTCATCAGGCGATAAAGCTAAACAGAGAAAAGGAAACTAATGGAGAAGGTATTCCAACTCCTTTTATGCAACTCTATGCCACAAGGGCTTTGCTAGATTCGGGAAAATATAATCAGGCTTTTAATCAACTCAATGAGTTGGCTGAAATATATGGCGAATTATCCATCACAGATACTCACTTCTTGTATATGCGTGGAGTTCCATTTTTTGACGAATTTATAAATTTGAGTAAGGAAATTTTGGGTAAACAAGAAGTAACTGATGCCAAGCAATGGGTTTCATATGTTTCGTCGCGATTGGACGAAGACGGAAAAGAAGCAATGAAGCAATTGGTGTAAGTTTTATATCTTTAGTAAAAGAATAAATACTAAAATAAAAATATGGAGAATAATTCATTATATAAACATCAAATGAAAGTGCGCGACTATGAATGTGACGCACAAGGTATTGTTAATAATGCTAATTATCAGCACTTCTATGAGGTGGCTCGGCATGAGTTTTTAGAAGAAAATGAACTTAACTTTTACGAACTACATCAAAAGGGTGTTGATGCAGTAGTGGTCAGTGTTTACATCAGATATAAGCATTCGTTGCGAGGGAGTGATAAGTTCATCTGCACCATCGATAGTTTGGAAAAAGAAGGAATCAGATATATCTTTAATCAACGAATTATTAGAGAACGAGATGGAAAGGTCTGTTCGATAGCCAAAATAGAGTCAGCATGTATGGTGAATGGTAAAGTTGGTAAACCTGATATCTTGGATGAGAAGTTGATCAAATTTGTAAATGAAAAGTAAATAAAATGGCTAAGATATTTGAGTATAAGATGAAAGTCCGTGACTATGAATGTGATGCACAAGGAGTAGTTAACAATGCCAATTATCTGCATTACTTTGAGGCCACCCGTCATGAAATGATGGAGGGTTGTGGTTTAAGGCTGCGAGATCTCACAGAAGAAAATATTATTCCTGTGGTTAGAAATGCAAATATTAGCTATAGAAGTTCTTTGCGTGGTTCTGAGGAGTTTATTAGCACCGTAAGAGTAGAGAGAGAAGGTTTGCGTTTCTTCTTTATACAAGAGATAACTCGCATCCCAGATAATACGCTTTGCGCAAAGGCTGAGATTGAAGTGGTCTGTTTGATCGATGGTAAAGTTAGTAAGCCAGATATGTTTGATAAGGCATTTGCTGATTACTTGACATGGAGAAAATAAGATAAATAAGAAAATAAAGAATGACAAAGTTAACATTTTACGTAGTTCGTCATGGCAAGACATTGATGAACACATTAGATATGGTTCAGGGTTGGTGCGACTCTCCTCTAACAGATGAGGGAAAAAATGTAGCAATACATTTAGGGCATGGACTGAAAGATATTCATTTCAGAGCAGCCTATTGCAGTACGCTTAGCCGTACACACGAAACAGCAGAACTTGTATTGAAAACCAAAGGGCAAGATGATCTTCCTATCATGGCACACGATGGATTCAAAGAGGCTTGCTTTGGTAGTTTCGAAGGGGGACCAAACAAGACAATGTGGGGCAATGCGGCGCTCTTCCTTCAATTTGTTTCGTTAGAAGAAATGAACGAAGCTGTATTTTCCAAAAAGATCAGTCAGAAACAAGTGTTAGATACCATCAATAAATTGGATACTATGGGGCTGGCAGAAGACTATGAGACTTTAAGAAAGCGTACCCAGTCGGCTCTGAAAGAAGTGGCCGAAGAAGAAGCAAAGAAAGGGGAGGCAAATATTTTGGTCATTGCACACGGAATGAGTATTTTGGGGATGCTGGGCAGTCTTGGAGGTTATGAATTATTGAAAAAACCATTAGACAATGCCTCAGTAAGTAAAGTTATTTACCAAAATGGAAAGTTCACAATAGAGTCTATGGGAGATATGAGTTATGTGGAAAAAGGGAAAGTGGAGGTTTCGAAATGAGTAAACTGACGATATATGTTGCTCGTCATGGACGAACGATAATGAACACCTTACTACGCTCGCAAGGCTGGTGTGACTCGCCATTGACACCCCAAGGAGTAGAAGTGGCTGAGTTTTTGGGTAAAGGCTTGAGAGGTATTGACTTTCAAACAGTTTATTGCAGTACGCTTAATCGTACACGCCAAACAGCTGAAATCATTTTAAAAGCTAAAGGTGAAGAAGATATTCCAATTATAGCGAAAGCGAATTTCAAAGAAGGCCTTCTTGGTGGATATGAATCTCATGACGAAAAAGAGTTCTGGACGCATATTGCTTTATTCTTGCAATATGTTGATCCCAACGATATTGATAGAGACTTAGCCAATGGCAAACTGAAATATGGAGATATCAACGATGCGATAGCCAAAATAGACCCTTGGCAGATTGCAGAAGATTGGGCTACCATAGAAAAAAGAACGCAACAAGCCCTCCGAGAGGTGGCTAAGGAAGAGCTAGCCAAAGGTTCGAAGAATGTACTTATTGTGAGCCATGCCATGGCTATTGCTGCCATGTTGCTTAGTCTAGGTGGCGATAAGCTTATTAAAGGAGGACTTAGCAATGCTTCCGTGTGTAAAGTTGTCTACGATGGTGAGAACTTCACAGTAGAATCGATGGGAGATATGAGTTATGTAGAACGAGGGAAAACCCTTTAACGATAACTCTTCTATTATACGAAAAACAAAAAAGTCGGGAGCATAGCTCTCGACTTTTTTGTTTTTCGTATAATAGAAACTTTTATTAGTCTATCATTTCGAACCCTGTATAAGGAACCAAAGCCTTAGGTATTCTGATTCCCTCAGGTGTTTGATTGTTCTCTAAGAGTGCGGCAACGATACGAGGCAAGGCGAGAGCACTACCATTTAGGGTATGTACCAATTGCATTTTTTTGTTTTCGTCTCTGTATCTGCATTTCAAGCGATTGGCCTGATAGTTTTCGAAATTTGACACCGAGCTAACTTCCAGCCAGCGTTCTTGTGCTGCAGAAAATACCTCGAAGTCGTAAGTCAATGCAGAGGTGAATCCCATATCACCGGCACATAGGCGAAGAATACGCCAAGGCAATTCAAGAGTATCAACAAGAGACTGCACATAGTTTACCATTTCTTCAAGAGATTGGTATGAATGCTCTGGTTTATCTATTCTAACGATTTCCACTTTGTCGAATTGGTGCAATCTGTTTAGTCCACGCACATCTTTTCCATACGAACCAGCCTCACGTCGGAAACATGCCGAATAAGCAGTCATTTTGATTGGGAAATCTTCTTCGTTGAGGATCGTATCTCTATAAATGTTGGTCACAGGTACTTCTGCGGTAGGAATCAAATACAAGTTATCTGCCGTAGCATGATACATTTGTCCTTCTTTGTCAGGTAGTTGTCCTGTTCCGTAACCGGAATCTTCATTCACCATATATGGAGGTTGCACTTCCAGGTATCCAGCATCACGGGCTTTGTCTAAGAAGAAGTTGATCAAAGCTCTTTGTAGTCTAGCCCCTTTGCCTTTATAGACAGGGAAACCAGCACCGGTTAGTTTTACACCTAATTCGAAATCGATCAAGTCATATTTTTTACACAAGTCCCAGTGAGGAACAGCATCTTTATGAAGAGTTGGCTTTTGACCACCATTTTTCACTTCCAAATTGTCTTCAGCAGTTCTTCCTTCAGGCACGATGTCATTAGGAAGGTTAGGAATGAGCCACAATAGCTCTTGGATCTCTTTTTCTGCACTTCTAAGAGTTTCCTCCAGTTCTTTGTTGCCCTCTTTCAATCCCGATACTTTCGATTTTGCCGACTCTGCTTCTTCCTTTTTACCATCTTTCATGAATCCTCCTATTTGTTTCGAAATAGAATTAACTTCCGAAAGATTGGCGTCAAGGCTAGATTGAGTTTCTTTTCTTGTTGCATCCAATGATATAATCTTGGCTACAATCTCTTTACCATCAAAACCTCTTTTAGCAAGCTTCCTTAATACTTCATCCGTATTCTCGCTAATTTTTTTTAGAGTCAGCATTCTTTTTTTAAGTTTAGGATTTTACAATTTTCTCTTTTCAATCAACAAAGGTATAAAATTATGTTTGTATTCGTAATTAGAGCGTCTTGCTTTTGTCTCAAATTAATATTTAGGAAGTTTAAATAGAAATTCTAAGCCACCACTTGCATGCTTCTTCACCTGAATATCTCCTTTGTGCAACAAAATAACATTTTTGACGATAGATAGTCCTAAGCCAGAGCCTCCACTATTTCTGTCTCTACCCTGATCGATGCGATAGAAGCGTTCGAAAAGTCGCCCTAGGTGTTTGTCTTCTACCCCTATTCCTGTGTCGTAATAAGAAAAGTAGTGGAAGCGGTCGTCCTCAGTATAATTGTCTAGATGTATTTCAATCCCTTTTCCGGCATAGTTTAGAGAATTCTGTACCAAATTTTGAATAGCAGAAAGTAATAGGTTATAATTCCCTTTCACCGAAACAGTGTTTGGAATTGTACTTGTTATTTTTGTTCCATTTTCAGCTAATCGCTCATTCATGTTTACACGTACATTGTCGACCAATTGAGCCATCTGAACTTTTTCGAAAGAATATGAACTATTTTGTTCCTCAATCTTGCTAAGCAGGCTCACATCTTCTACCAAATTTGATAGTCTGATAGACTGTAAGAAGGCTTTGTCGATGAAGTAATGCGTCTTTTCGGAAGTCAGAGCTTTGTCGTTCAGTGTTTCCAAATAGCCTCTAAGTGCAGCAATGGGAGTTCTTAACTCATGTGCAATGTTACTTGTCATCTCCTGCTTCAAGATCCTAGTTTTCTCCGTTTGGCTTATATCTTTAATATTTAGCTCAAAACTTTGATCATCGAAAACAATAGACTTGATAAAAAATATTTTACCGTTTTTGGCTACCTGTATCGAGAAGTTATTCTTTTCCCGATTTTTATCTTTTATAAAAGCAGTGATTTCTTTGAAAATATCATCCTGAAAGATGCTTTCCACATTGATGGTTGGATTGCTTGCCAAGAGATTTGCAAATTGGATGAAATGAGTATTGGCATAGATCTTTTTGAAGTTGCTATTGTAGAAAGCCAGTCCCTCCACTGAATATTGAAAATGTTGTCTAAGTTTCTCCCGTTCAGCTTCTATGGATTGTTGTCCTTTGTCTTTTTGATCTAATATATGGACGAGCTCTTTGCTGATATCGCCCAACTCATCATCTGAAAATTCGATGTCACTCGGGAGCTTTTCATGATTCTTTACCCTTTGTGTAAGGCGCTTTAAATTCAAAATGGAGTTGTTGAATTTAGAAACAGTCAGATAGATAAACACAAGGGCAATAAGAAATAGAATCAGCGTGGTGTATATGATGTGATTATCTCCTTGTAGCATACTTTTGGTATATGTGTTGTAGGGTAAAGCAACCCTTACAAAATAGTTGCTAAAGTGTTTAGCATAATACATATACTCTTGCTGAGTAGTCTCTGATACTCGGATGTTTGTTCCATAGTCTTGATAAAGTGCACCCTTGATCTCTATACGGTCAAGGTGACTTTGCAAAGATTTATAGTCAGCCACATCTTTGTCGAAAACGACCTTACCATCATTGTTGATAATAGTAACTCGCAAGCCTTCCGACATAGAAGAAACGACAGGTCGTACCTTCTCTAGCGAGTCCTTCGAAATGTTGTTTTGTTCTATATAGTTGTGGATAAGATTAAGATAACCATCTAGTCTCGATTTCAAGACCTCTGTTTTGTACTCTTTGTTGTGCTGATATTCCATAACAACCAATGCAACAGCAAAAAGCAGGAAGATGACAATGAACGAACTCAGCAGTTTGTTTTTGAAATTCAGTCTCATTTTATGTTTTGTTTTATAAATAAGTAATCAGTCCAGAGAGAACACATATCCATGTCCACTTCTGTTAGAGATGGCATTTCCATATTTGCCAATCTTCTTTCTCAAGCGTGTGATGTGTACATCCACAGTGCGTTCAAGTACCACTCCATCATCTTTCCAAGCTTTTTCTAAGATGTCGGATCTGGAAAAAACCCGATCTTCATTTTCGAGCAAAAGAAGCAAAATATTGTATTCCGTTTTGGTCAGATTGATTTCTTCACCGTCCACATGCACAGTCTTAGATACTAGGTCTATTTTTAATCCCTCTTTGATCAATTGATCGTGTTCGGTTTCTGATTTTTGATCAGTACGGCGCAAGATGCTCTTGACACGAGCAATCACCTCCTTGATGGAGAAGGGTTTGGAAATATAATCATCAGCACCAATGGAGAAGCCTGTAAGCATGTCGTTTTCTGTGTCCTTGGCTGTTAAGAATATGATTGGTATATTGTTTTCAGCTTTGCGTAAGTGGTCGGCAAACTTGAATCCTGACATGCCTCCCATCATAACATCCAAAAGAATGAGGCTGTGTTTCTCCGACAAGAGTGTCAAGGCCTGCTCAGCTGATTCGGCAGAATCAACGATATAGCCTTCACTTTCGAGGTTGAATTGAAGAATCTCGCGGATATCATCTTCATCATCCACCACCAAAAGGTGTATTTTATTCTTTGTTTCCATGTCTAATGTCCTTCCCTTCTGCAAGATATATTGCCGCCTCAGCAATATTGGTGGCACTGTCTCCAACACGCTCGATGTTGTGGGCAATGGATTCAATGTTGATAAGCGTCTTTATGTCATTCGCAGAATTTTCTTTGTTACTGTATATCTCTTGTAAAGATAGCTTTATTTGATGAAAGAGTTCATCTACCTTATCATCAAAGTTGATGACTTTGTAGGCTGTTGCAGCATCCTGGTTGGAGAATGAAAGAATAGCATCACGGAGCATTTCGTGTGCGTAAGTCAACATTTTACCCATCTTGTTGCGCAGTCCGTGCAATTTGTTGTCCGAAAGGTCGGTTTCTTTCACATATTGCGTAACATTCAACAACATGTCTCCAACTCTTTCCAGATTTGTTGCTATCTCTAGATAGGCAATAATCATTCGCAATTCGGCAGCAATAGGGTTGAATTGAAAGATAGAAAAAACAACTTCTTCTCTGATTTTGATTTCCAATCTATCGATGATCATCTCATTGGTCTTTACATCATCGTACAGACTTTCAGCAAGGGTGTAGTCTTGCATGATCTTATTCACCAGTTGAATTTGAGTCAGAGCTGTTTTTGAAATAAGCTCAAACTCATTCAAGAGAATACCCAATTGTTTCGATTTTATATTTGTTGTCATTTTTATATTTTATTTATTGTGAAGTATAACATCCTGTTTTAGCTGAAAACGCCTGTTAGATAATCCTCTGTACGTTTATGTTTAGGTTTGGTAAACATTTGTTTTGTTGTGCCAAATTCTACCAGTTCGCCAAGATACATAAACATCGAGTTGTCAGATAATCTAGCAGCTTGTGCCATATTGTGAGTCACGATGATGATGGTATAGTTCTCTTTCAGTTCAAAAATCAATTCCTCTATTCTGTTTGTTGAAATAGGGTCGAGTGCCGACGTCGGTTCATCCATCAATAGCACTTCGGGTTTTAGAGCCAAAGCACGGGCAATGCAAAGACGTTGTTGTTGTCCTCCTGAAAGGAACGAGCCTTTTTTATTCATGGAGTCTTTCACCTCTTCCCATAGGGCAACGCTTTTGAGACTGTTTTCCACAATCTCATCTTTCTCTGTCTTAGATAGTTTTACATTGTTGAGTGTATAGCCAGCCAATACATTGTCATAAATGCTCATCGTAGGAAAAGGATTTGGACGTTGAAATACCATTCCGGCCATGCGTCTAACCTTCATGGGATTCATGTCAAAAATGTTTTCCCCCTTCAGAAGAATTTCTCCTTCTGTTTTAATATTTGGGTAGAGTTCGTGCATACGATTGATGGCACGTAGTAATGTACTTTTGCCACAGCCCGAAGGCCCCATGATGGCAGTTACAGTTTTTTCAAGAAGCTTGACATTTACATCTATTACAGATTTCTTGTCGGCAGAGTAAGACACTGATACGTCTTTAAGCTCTAAAATATAGTCGTTGTTTATTATTGAATTTTCCATTTTTTTGCGATTTTCTTTGCTGTTAAGTTCATACCTAGCACCAGTAATAGTAAGAGGAGAGAAGAAGACCAAACTAAGTCAGCCAGATTGGGGTCGTTGTAAAACTCCCAGATCAATAAGGATAGGGCACTTGTTGGTTCTGTTATGCTCCAGTTGATTGTTGTGGCTCCTAGTGCTGTTACCATCAGAGGAGCTGTTTCTCCCATCACACGAGAGACGGCGAGCAACGAGCCCGTGAAGAGTCCGCTGAAAGCCGATGGAAGCAGTATTCTTAGCACTACAGAGGTGTAGGAACACCCAAGAGCAAGACCTGCCTCCTTTAGTGAAGTTGGTAACATTTTTAAACTTTCTTCCGTGGAGCGAATAATCATCGGTAACATCATAATGGCAAGGGCAATACTACCAGCCAAAGCTGAATAACCATGCATTGGGCGAACCACCCACATATAAACCACGACTCCGATAACAATGGATGGAATACCTTGTAGAATGTCGCTGAGTGTTCTCACCACTTTTGCCATCTTGGCGTCTTGTTTCTCTGCAAGAAAGATTCCTGCCATAATGCCTAAGGGGAGAGCAAAAAGTGCCGCTAAGGCTATGATCAGCAGGGTACCCGTTATTCCATTGACAATACCACCGGGAATGACTTCTCCGTTGATGCGTGCCAACATGGCTTCTAGTGATGTGGGAGCAACTTCGGTGAATAGAGCTAAGTTAAATTGCTTATATCCTTTCTTAAAGAGTTCCCAGAGAATCAACACCAATGGTATGGTGGTGATGAAAGAGAATATGCAGACCAATGAAAAGAATACTCTACTCTTGCCAAGTCTATATGCTGATGTAGAAAAATATCCTGTTTTCATTTGTTCAATATTTTAATGATATACTTAGCTATAAAATTGATCAGAGCTGTGATTAAGAATAGCAACAGACCGATAGCCATCAATGAGCTAAGTTTTAGCCCGGAAGCTTCTCCAAATTGATTGGCGATAATACTTGCCATTGTATTTCCTGTGTCACTAAGTGCCATTGGTATATTCACCGTGTTCCCGATCAGCATCGTAACAGCCATGGTTTCTCCCAAGGCTCTTCCGAATGCCAAAATGTAGGCCGCAAAGATTCCGGAACCAGCCACAGGCAGATTAACATTGCGCACCACCTCATACTCCGTTGCTCCTAAGCTATAAGCCGCCTCCTTCAGGTCGTTTGGAACCATGGATATAAACTCCGAACTAAGTGACGAAGCATAAGGAATGATCATGATAGCCAAGATGATGGATGCGAGCAAAACTCCAAATCCCTGATCGTTTACCCCCATCTGAATCAAGAAAGGGCGTACAGCATAGAACCCCCACAGTCCATAGACGATGGAAGGAATACCAGCCAAAAGGTCTATCACAGAGGATAAATAGAAGGAGATCTTTGAGTTTCTGAAATATTCTCCATTAAACAGAGCAATGGAGAGTGAAAAAGGGATACAAAACAAAAGAGCCAGAATGGCTGTAAGCATTGTCCCTGTGATAAAGGACAATGCTCCAAACTTTTCATTTACTGAATCCCATTCGGCAGAACTTATAAAGTTCCATAATCCGAAGTGAGAGAGGGCACTCAAACTCTGGCTTGTCAGGGCATAGATGAACCCTGCTGTGAGCAGTATAATACCACAAGCCGAAAGTAAAAGCAGACCTTTGAATATCTTATCTTTCATGTAGCGATTTTTATTTAAGTTCGAAGAACTATTTATTGTCCATCCAAGTGCAACTATCATTGATAGTTATGGTTTTAAGATGTACCATTAAATACTTTCTGTTACTTAATAGCTTCCCCGTTGTAAGTCATCCCCTCAATGGCTTTACGTGTTGTTTCCAACGATTTGCCTGTTAGTGGAGCGTAGCTAGTTTTTACAGCTGTTCTTTGTCCTTCTTCGCTTAGCACATACGTTAGTAAGTCTTTCAGTGCTTTTGCTTGTTCTAGGGTACGGCCGTTGTAGTTTTGTTCTTTATATACTAAGATCCAAGTAAATGTGCTGATAGGATATGCTTCAGGATTGTCAGAGTTGGTGATCACAGTACGTGTGTCGGCTGGCATTACGATGTCTGCTGATGCAGAGATGCTTTTTTCATTAGCCATTACAAAGTTGCCTGCACTGTTTTGCATGGTAGCAGAAGGGATATTCAGGGCTAAAGCATACTCAGAACCAATATAACCGATAGATCCGGAGGTCTCTACTACAATACCTGCAACACCCGGATTGCCCTTAGCAGCTACACCTTCAGGAAAGTTCAGCGATTTTCCCTCACCTATCTTTTCTTTCCATTGGCTATTTACTTTTGATAGATATTCCGAGAATACAGCAGTTGTTCCACTACCATCTGAGCGGAAAACCGGAACAATAGCCTTTTCAGGTAAGTTAGCATCAGGGTTTAAATTTTTTATTTTCTCGTCATTCCATTTTTTGATTGTCCCCAAGTAGATATCTGTGATAATTTCTGCATTCAGCTTCAACTCCTTCACTTCGGGTAGGTTGTAAGCCATCACTACACCTCCAAGCACAGCTGGCACGTGAATCACCTCGGCACCTATCTTTTTCATTTCTTCCTCAGAGAGAAATACATCCGATGCTCCAAAGTCTACAGTCTTATCCGTTAGGCTTCGGATGCCTCCACCACTTCCGATTGCTCCATAGGTAATTGTGCTACCTCCTTTTTGAGCATAGTCTTTGAAAACAATATTGTAAAATGGGGCAGGGAATGTAGCTCCTGCACCAGAAATAGATACTTTTTTGTCACTTGAACAACTGCTAAGAAGTGCAACTGCAGCTAGTAATGAGAATGTAATTTTTTTCATCTTTATTTCATTTTAGTTTTTTTATCAATTTCACAATGCAATATTATAGACAGGATGTGACAAAGTGGTTTACCTATTGTTACGATACGGTTAAGAAAGATGAAGAAGTAGATGAAGCGTGTGAAAGGGATTTATTTCCACAAGAATGAATGATTTTCCATCCTTTGGTGTGGCTAAAGTAGTTAATTTTGTGTAGTTGGTAACATTAATGTTTTTAATATGATGAAAAAAATATATTCTTTATTGAGTTTGATCTTTTTGTGTCCACTCTTTTTTTATGGGCAAGACTATAAATCGGGCCCAGAGCCCAAAGATTATATCGCTTATCTGTTTACCTACTTTGGTGGCGATGGAAATAGCGAAGCTGTGCGATATGCGATCAGTTTGGATGGTTATAATTATAAAGCATTAAATAATAACAAACCTGTTTTGGACTCAGAGAAGATTAGTCGTACAGGTGGAGTCCGCGACCCACATATTCTCAGAGGGGAGGATAAAAAAACATTCTATATGGTGCTTACGGATATGGTGGCTGCCAAAGGATGGGATTCAAATAGGGGATTGGTATTGCTGAAGTCAACAGATTTGATTCATTGGCAATCTACTGCGATCAATATTCAAGAACGATTTTCAGGAAATGAAGATTTGCTCAGAGTATGGGCACCACAAACTATTTTCGACAAAGAAGCTGGCAAATACATGGTCTACTGGTCTATGAAGCATGGAGCAGATGGTGCTGATATTATCTATTATGCTTATGCCAACAAAGAGTTCACTGATTTTGAAGAAGCTCCTAAAGTCCTATTTATGCCAAAGAATAAGAAATCGTGCATCGATGGAGATATTATCTATAAGGATGGTATTTATCATATGTTCTACAAAACAGAGGGACATGGGAATGGCATAAAGGTAGCAACAACAAAAAGTCTGGCATCCGGCGATTGGACTGAGTTCGACGATTACAAACAGCAAACACAAATGGCTGTAGAAGGCTCGTGTGTTTTCAAACTGAATAATTCAGATAAGTATATGTTGATTTATGATGTCTATCGTAACAAAGAGTTTCACTTCTGCGAGAGTACAGACCTGATCAATTTTAAGGCGATAGACGAACAAATCTCTATGGATTTTCATCCTCGTCATGGAACGGTGATTCCCATCACTAGAAAAGAATTACATGCTTTAACGTCGCAATGGGGAATGCCGGATGGCTTTCCTGTATCTCCTAATAATCCGGTTTTAGAAGGTTTTCATGCAGATCCAGATATAATATACTCTGAGAAAATGGGTAAGTATTATTTGTATCCCACCAGTGATGGATATGAAAATTGGGGAGGCTATTACTTCAAGGTGTTTTCTTCCGACGATTTGAAATTTTGGAAAGATGAAGGTGTGATTTTAGATCTTAAAAAAGATGCTCCATGGGCAGGACGTAATGCATGGGCGCCCACCATGATAGAAAAAAAGATAAACGGAGAATATAAGTACTACTATTATTATACAGGAGCTCAAAAAATAGGGGTTGCCACTTCAGATAGTCCTACAGGGCCGTTTAAGGATTTGGGCAAGCCACTGATTGCTGACAAACCAGCAGGTATAAACCGAGGACAAGAAATAGATCCACAAGTGTTTTGTGATCCACTTTCAGGCAAGAATTACCTCTATTGGGGCAATGGCTATCTGGCTGTCGTGGAGCTCAATGAAGATATGATGTCTATCAAAGATCAATCATTGAAAATTATCCCCCTTGATGGCACCTTCAGAGAAGGTATCTATGTGATCTATAGAGATGGAACTTACTATTTTACGTGGTCAGAAAACGATACCCGAAGCGAGGATTATAGGGTTAGATATGGCACATCCAAATCTCCGTTAGGCCCCGTGGAAATATCTAAAGATAATTTGATATTGAACAAAGTGCCCGAACTTGGTATCTATGGTACAGGTCATCATTCGGTGATTCAAGTGCCCGGAAAAGATGAGTGGTATATTGTTTATCATAGATTCAATATCCCTGATGGCATCAATATGGGGCGCAGTGCAGGTTACCACAGAGAGGTATGTATTGAACCACTAGAGTTTAATGCAGATGGAAGCATCAAGCCGGTTGTTCCCACTTTATAGGAGTTGAAAGTCAAAAAAGTGCATAGGAAGTCTTCTTAAAAGGTTTTGTAAGTTAATAAAAGTGAATATGTTTTACATATTTTCTGGAAAGAACGTTTAATCGGTTGAATAGTATGTATATTTGTACTTTCGTATTAAACTAATCAAATTAGAAGGACTCAATATTTAATGTTATGAATAAGAAGATTTTGACTTTTTGCACACTTGCTTTTTTACTTTTAGCTTTTGGATCATGTAAACCTAAACAAAGCGAATTTAAATCAGCTTACGAAGCAGCTAAAGAAAGAGAAATGGGAGCCGAAGAGGTAGCAGCAGAAGAATATGAAGCTGTTTCTAGACCAAGACCAACTCCTACAACCTCTAGTTCTTCTGAATCTGTAAGAAGAGAAAAAATTACGCCAGTGAATAGCAGCGACGCTTCAGGACTTAAAGCATATAGTGTAGTGATAGCATCTATCAGTATGAAACCAAATGCAGAAGCTCTAAAAAGAAGAATGGAACAAGCTGGATATAAAACTATTTTGGTACAAAACGAACAAAGTATGTACAGAGTAATTATTGCAAGCTATGATTCTAAAGATCAAGCAGTAGCTAGACGTTCTGAAATTTTGGATGACTTTTTTGCAACATCTGATCAAGAAAGTTTGAGAGCTCAATATGGCATTCCTTTCAACGATTGGTGGATTCTACAAAGAGAATACTAAGCAGAAGAAGCATAAAGAAATACATCAAAAGGAAGAAGAATATAAATCATATTCTTCTTTTTTCTATATTAACAGTATTATAACGTTAAATGTTAAGTTCTTTTTTCTATATTTGGAAGTAGAATTGTAATTCAACAAGACTTTGATATGAAAATTTATTTTTACACAACATTACTAACTATTCTTTTTTTAGGACTTTTCTCTTGTGTTAAGAAACAATCAGAACCAGTAGAGGATAATCCAGTCATCGTTTATGATACCCCTGCAAGGGGAGAAGTGATTGAAGAACAGCAGTCTGTAGCTAGAGAGACTCAGCATGTGCAATCCTTCAAGACTGACAATTACAATCAGCTGAAGAGATATAATGTAATTGTAGCTACCCTGACCCAATCTAATGGTATAGAGGCTCTAAAACGCTTCTTCGAAAGAGATGGTATCGATTATTTTGTGGTAAGAAATCCAAGTGGAAGTTACTATTTTATTATTCATAGCTCAGACTCTGAAGATGCAGCGATGAAGGCTAGAAGCGAGTTCCTAGTCAGAAATGCAGTAAATAAATCAAGAAATGATATCTGGCAACAATATTATATTCAGTTGACAGATGCCTTTATTTTTGAAAAATAAAACAAGAAAAATTAGTTTCAGTAATGAAAGTTAAGTTTTTAGGTACAGGCTGTTCGATAGGAGTACCTGAAATAGGCTGTGTGTGCCCAGTATGCAAATCAAACGATATAAGAGACAGACGCAAAAGAGCGTCTGTCTTAATTTCTATTAAAGGCAAACGCTTACTCATTGACTGTGGTCCTGACTTCAAGGAGCAGATCATTGGTGAACCATTTGCAAAGCTAGATGGGCTCCTCCTAACCCATGAGCACTATGACCATGTAGGAGGCATAGACGATCTTCGTGCTTTTGGAGCTTTTGGTGATGTGGAGCTTTATGCAAATGAATTAACAGCTGAAAGTCTCCAAAATAGGATCCCTTATTGTTTTGCAAAAAATAAATATCCTGGTGTTCCCAGTCTTCATCTCAACGTCTTGGAAGATGATAATCCATTTTTTGTGGAAAATATAGAAATCACGCCAGTGAGAGTGATGCACTACATGTTGCCGATATTTGGCTATAGAATAGATAACTTTGCCTATCTGACAGATGTTCTAACGGTGCCTGAAGAAGAATATGGAAAGTTGAAAAACTTGGACGTATTGGTGGTTAGTGCGCTACGACATCAGCCACATATCTCTCACCAAACTTTGGCGCAAGCATTAAAAATGATCAGGCGAATAGCTCCTAAGCAAGCTTATATTATACATATGAGTCACCGTTTAGGCTTACATGCAGAAGAAGATGCCAAGCTACCTCAAGGGGTAAACCTGGCATATGATGGTCTTGAAATTACTATTTAAGTTCTATTTCTTCTTGCTTGATTCTCACCTCGCAATAGTGACATTTTAGAATCACTTTGTCTTTGTCAATTACTCTGAAGCGAGTAGGCATGGGCTCATTATTGCTGATGCATTTGGGGTTTTTGCATTTGACGATTCCAATAATATTGTCGGGAATCTCAATTCGTTTCTTTTCCACCACTTCATAGTTCTTTATGGTGTTGAGTACAATATTTGGAGCAATAACAGCAAGTTTGTTAATATCTTCTTTTTCAAAGTACTTATCAGATACTTTGATAATCCCCTTCGACCCCATCTTTTTACTATCAAGGTTGTTACCGATGGTGATTCCATGTGTAATGTTCTCTAGTTTTAAGAGTGACACCACTTTGAATAATACATCAGAGGGAATGTGATCTATTGCTGTTCCGTTGCATAGTGCAGCTACTTGTAGTTCTTTTCTTATTTTTCCCATGACTTCTTTATTTTGTCGGTTAAACCTAATGCATCGCAAATCACAGCTTGACGAGCAAACACTCCATTCTTGGCCTGCTCAAAGTAGTAAGCTTTAGGGCTGTCATCCACGTCTTGTTCTATCTCTTTGACTCTAGGCAGAGGATGAAGAATACGAAGATTGTCTTTACTCTCTTCAATCATATCCCTCTTGAGAGTATAGATGTTTTTCACCTTTTCGTATTCCATCAAGTCTGTAAATCTTTCCTTTTGCACACGTGTCATATACAAGATGTCAGACTGATTGATCACATCTACAGAGAAATCAGTATGTTCTATGTATTTAATATTGTTTTCATCACAGAAGCTCTTATAGATACTCGGTACTTTCAGCTCTTGAGGAGCTATAAAGTGGAAAGTGGGATTGAAATGTGACATGCCGATGATCAAGGAGTGTACGGTTCGTCCATACTTTAGATCTCCGACTACTGTAATGGTAAGGTTGTTAAGTGTACCTTGGGTTTTGTAGATCGAATACATATCCAGCATCGTTTGTGTGGGGTGCTGATTGGCTCCATCCCCAGCATTGATTATTGGGATGTTAGAGACTTCAGAGGCGTACCTGGCTGCTCCTTCTAAATGGTGCCTCATAGCGATGATATCAGCATAATTGTTGATCATCAGGATAGTGTCTTTTAGCGATTCTCCTTTGGTGGAGCTAGTAGTGGCAGCATCGGAGAATCCGATTACACGTGCACCTAGCCGATTGAACGCCGTTTCGAAACTTAATCTGGTGCGCGTAGACGGTTCAAAAAAAAGTGTAGCGCATACCTTTCCCTCTAGAATCTTTTGATTGGGATTCTTGTCAAATTTCTTAGCTAGTTCTAAGATCCTAAGAATGTCCTCCTTAGAGTAATCTTTTATTGAAACAAGGCTTTTGTTTGTCATACTTACAAGTTTGAGAGATTAAAAGTGAGGATAAAAAAATATCCTCGGAAGATAAACTTCGAGGATATTTATATATGAATTATAATATTGTGAGATGTTTTGATTCTCAATATATTCTGTTCTATGGTTGTGGGTCTTCATATCTACATATTTCAACTAACGACAAAGATAATCACTTTATTTTTATTTTTTGCACGAAAAGAATATTTTCACTTTTTTGATCTAATGATGTAACCTTTTTGTCTGTTTCCTTTCTTATATAGTATATGTCTTTTTGTGCTTATGAAAAAGTTTGATTTTTATCACATTATAATGTTAAAAACTATTATTATCATAACTTATATGTTATTTATCAAACAAATTGAAAATAAGTGACATATTTTTTTAATTTTGTGTTAGAAAATGGAACGAACTAAAAATCTCACAAATTGATTAGAATAAAAGATTTAAATAAAACATATCAGGGGTTGTCACCTCTGCATGTGTTGAAGGGCATAAATATGGATGTGGAAGAAGGCGAATTCATTTCCATCATGGGAGCATCAGGTTCTGGAAAGTCTACCTTACTGAATATTCTAGGTGTGTTAGATAATTATGATACAGGTGAGTATTATTTGGATGGAGTGCTGATTAAAAATCTATCAGAGAACCAAGCAGCTGAACTTCGCAATCGGAAAGTCGGTTTCATCTTTCAATCTTTCAATCTTATCTCTTTCAAAAATGCTTTGGAAAATGTAGCCCTTCCTCTCTACTATCAAGGTGTGAGCCGAAAAAAGAGAAATATCTTAGCATTAGAATATTTGGACAAAATGGGACTAGCCTCTCATGCTAATCATTTGCCTAATGAATTGTCAGGTGGGCAAAAACAGCGTGTAGCGATAGCTCGTGCCTTACTTTCCAAACCACAGATCATCTTGGCGGATGAGCCAACAGGTGCGCTCGATAGCAAAACTTCGCACGATGTAATGCAGCTGTTGAGAGAAATAAATCAGAATGAAAAAATAACTATGCTTATTGTGACGCATGAACAGGGAGTAGCAGACGCTACCGATCGAGTGATCAATATCAAGGATGGAAAAATAGGCGATATTGTGTACAATGAGAACCCAATCATAAACTTGTAACCGATGTTTGATTTCGATTCTCTACGAGAAGTAGGTTCTACAATAAACAAAAACAAGATGCGTACAGCTCTCACGGGAGTGGCCGTAGCATGGGGTATTCTCCTACTTGTTGTTTTACTTGGAGCAGGGGCAGGTCTACAACATGGGATGGAGGCAGGCTTTTCTCGTCGGGCTATGAATTCTGTTACTATTTGGCCTGGAACAACATCTATGCCTTATAAAGGAATGCCATCAAATAGAAATATCACTTTTAATAATAAGGACTACGAGCTGATCAGAAAGTTGCCAGAAGTGCAATATGTTTCTGCCACCATTTGGAAAAGTGGAACAATAAATTACGGAGAAGAGTATGGTGCTTGGACGATGCAAGGCGTATCTCATGAGGCAAACCATATTCATAATCTAGAGATTAATAGTGGCAATGGGCGATTCCTGAATAAAGTGGATATGGATGCTCGTCGCAAAGTGATTGTTATCAGCGAAGAAATGAAAAGGGTCCTTTTCAAAGACTTAGATCCACTAGGTAAGTATGTTTTAGCAGATGGTATTGCTTTTCAGGTTGTGGGTATTTATTCAACCATGAATGAGCAAAATAACCCTCCAAGTTATATTCCGTTTACTACTGCTCAAATGCTTTATAGTGGAGGTTACGGCTTTGGACGAATGGAATTTACGATTAATGGAGTACATGGCGAAGCTGCAAATCGAAAATTTATAGAGAAACTCAGAACGCAATTGGGACAACTTCACACCTTCGACCCTGACGATCGTTCTGCTTTAGGAATTTGGAATACGGCAGAGAGAGCAGAACAAGCTAATAATGCATTTATTGGCATCCGATTGTTTATTTGGATTATTGGTTTAGCCTCATTGATGGCAGGAATAGTGGGAGTAGGAAATATAATGCTTATTACCGTAAAAGAACGAACAAAGGAATTTGGTATTCGCAAAGCTTTGGGAGCAAAGCCCAACTCAATCCTAACGTTAGTTATTTGGGAAGCTATTTTAATCACCTCTGTTGGTGGTTATCTTGGAATCGTATTAGGTGTGGGCTTCCTCGAATTGGTGAATCTCTTTTTAGACTCTTTGCCTGCAGAGTCCATGGTGCATAGAATGTTTATTAGTCCATCAGTGGATGTAGGTGTTGCTGTTCAGGCAACTGTAGTGCTGATTATCGCTGGTGTTTCGGCAGGATTATTGCCAGCCATTAAGGCAACAAAGATTAGTCCAATAGAAGCCATGCGTGCAGATTAAAAAAATAGCAAGATGTTTGATATAGATAGTTGGCAAGAAATATGGGTTACCATTTCGAGGAATAAACTTCGGAGTATACTTACTGGTTTTGGTGTATTCTGGGGAATATTTATGCTTATAGTGCTGATGGGTGCAGGGAATGGTTTTGGTGAGGGAATGAGCAGAAATGTTGCAGGATTCGCTTCCAACTCTAGCTTCTATTGGGCTGACAGAACTAGTGAGGCATATAAAGGCTTTCGTAAGGGAAGAAGTTGGGATATGAACAATAGAGATATTACACTGATAAAAGATAAAGCAAGAACAGTGGATTATATCTCTTCTACCTTGTGGGGTGCTGGAGGCGACAAAAATGTGGTAAGAGGGCAAAAGACAGGTTCTTATGGTGTTCGTGGAGTTTATGCTGAAGAATTTTTGCTTCAGAAACAAACGATTCATGCAGGAAGAGTCCTCAATCAACTAGACATCAGTCAACGAAAAAAAGTTTGTGTCATAGGACAAACTGTTTACGAAACATTATTTGGCAAGAATGAAGATGCTATTGGACAAAAGATCCGAGTCAATGGAATTTACTTTCAGGTGATAGGTGTTGTTTCTCCCAAGTCAGGGGTCCAAATTGGAGGAGATGGGAAAGAAACAGTCTATATCCCTTTTACAACGATGCAAGCGACCTTCACGCAAGGTGATATTATTCATTTCTTAGGAATAACCACCAAGCCAGGTTATGAAGTGGCAGAAACGCAAGAAGAAGTCAGACAAATATTGAAGGAGGCACACAGTATATCTCCTGATGATATGAAAGCAGTAGCAGGATTCAATGTAGAGAAAGAATTTCAGATTTTTACAGGCATACTATTAGGTATCTCTGCTCTTGCCTGGATTGTGGGGCTAGGTGCTTTATTCTCAGGTATAATTGGCATCAGTAATATAATGTTGGTGACTGTCAGAGAACGTACGCGTGAAATTGGTGTTCGCAGAGCTTTGGGGGCTAAGCCAATGCAGATTATGGTTCAGATTTTGAGTGAAAGTTTTGTACTGACAACTATTGCAGGTCTGATTGGTTTTATGTGTGGTATAGGCTTGTTACAGTTGATTAACACTTTGCTTGCTGAGGTGCTAGCTACCGGAAATGTGTTCGCAGAGCTACTCGTGAGTTTCAATGTAGCCATCCTAGCAATGGTTATTTTGATTGTGTCAGGTATTCTGGCTGGTATTATGCCAGCTATGAGAGCATTGAATATCAAAGCGATTGATGCCATACGTGATGAATAGGAATAAGATTAGAAAAAATAATAGACAACTACAATAAGGCAGACAAATGAAAAAAGTATTAAAAGCTATATTATTTACACTCATAGGAGTGATTGTTATAGGCACTTTCGTGTTCTTAGCAATGAAATCGAGACCTAAAATAACAGTATATGAAGTGGTCAAGGTGGAAAAAGGGAATGTGGAACGCACCTCTGTAGCTACCGGAAAAATTTCACCACGTGACGAAATTTTGATTAAGCCTCAGATTTCGGGTATTATTTCTGAAATTGAAAAAGAAGCGGGCGACTATGTTAAGGTGGGCGATATTCTTGCCACTGTGCGAGTAGTTCCAGATGTATCACAACTGAGTTCTGCTGAATCACGTATCAATGTCGCCGAAATTAATCTAAGACAGATTAAATTGACTTTCGAAAGGCAACAACAACTCTTTGAGAGAGGAGTTATTGCTCGAGAAGAGATTGAGAAAGCCGAGGCAGACTACAAAAAAGCGCAAGAAGAACTTGCAACGGCCAAAGATGGGAGAGATATTGTAGTAAAAGGAATTTCGGACAAAACGGCAAAATATAGTAGTACTCAAATTCGTTCCACTATTACGGGAATGATTTTAGATGTGCCTATTAAAGTCGGAAATTCTGTAATTCAGGCAAATACTTTCAATGATGGAACGACAATTGCTACAGTTGCCAATATGAACGATATGTTGTTTATTGGTAATATTGACGAAACAGAAGTTGGACGTGTACATGTGGGGATGCCCGCAAAACTGTCTATTGGG
Source organism: uncultured Dysgonomonas sp. (assembly GCA_937995835.1). GTDB lineage: Bacteria > Bacteroidota > Bacteroidia > Bacteroidales > Dysgonomonadaceae > Dysgonomonas. The sequence continues at coordinate 28,946 of CALKIV010000047.1, forward strand.
GCCATTGAGAAGCAAACATTCGATGCAAAACTGGAGTATATTTCGCCCAAAGGAGTGGAAACCAATGGAGCCATCCTTTTCGAGATAAAGGCGGCTGCAGTTATTCCGGATACAGTGACTATCCGAGCAGGTTATAGCGCCAATGCTGAAATCATTTTGGATAAAGTACAAGATGTGCTCACTGTGCCAGAAAGTGCGGTAACCTTCAGTAATGATTCGGCCTTTGTTTATGTGCTGAAAGATTCTTTAGCCAAAAAGCAAGACTTTGAAAAGATATTGATCAAAACAGGACTGTCTGATGGCATTAAGGTTCAAGTGAAATCAGGTTTGACTTTGGGGGCTGTAGTCCGTGGAAATGAAATATCTGATAAACCTGTGATGAAATAATATTAGGAGTGGATGATGAAAACGAAAGCAATATATATATTATTCCTGATAGCTGTTGCAGCGAATCTTAATGGTCAACAAAAATGGACATTGAGACAGTGCATTGATTATGCTGTGGAAAATAATATTGAGATCAAGCAAGAAGCTTTACAAGTGGAAGGAGCAAAGGTAGATCTGAACACTACAAAGATGAGTCGTTTGCCAAGTCTGAATGGATCGATATCTCCGGGTTATGGTTTTGGTAGAAACCCGGTAAATAAAGAGGCTGCAGATGGGTCAACTTATTATAGTTATGAATCTAAGACCACTTTTAGTAGTTCTTTCAATTTGCAATCTTCTGTGCCAGTCTTCACTGGGATGAAAAATCCGAATGAGGTGAAGAAAAAGGAATTTGATTTGATGTCTGCCACGGCTAACCTGTCGAAGGCAAGAGAAGATATGGAATTAAGAGTAACATCACTATACCTTGAAGTGCTATTCAAAAAAGAGATATCAAAAGTGTATCAAGAGCAACTAGACCTGACTACCATTCAGATGGATAGGACTAAGGCTCTGGTGGAGGCAGGCAAGATACCTCGCTCTCAGGAATATGATATGATGGCTCAGCAAGCAAAAGATGAACTGAATGTAACTACTGCGACTAACGATTTAGATTTGGCTCTTCTGAATCTCGCCCAAGCATTGAATCTTGCTGACTATCTCAATTTCGACATCGTGGAACCTGCCGTCGGAGAAGATCAGGTGGCTAATAATATGACTAGTTTAGTTGCTGCAGGCGAGGTATATAATACAGCTCTGAATGTTAAACCTCATGTAAAGGTGGCTGAATATAGACTAGAAAGTAGCAAGAAAGGACTAAGTGTGGCAAAGGCTGGTTATTATCCTACTGTGGATTTGAATATGAGTTATGGAACTTCCTACAACAATAACCAGATTGGAGGCTTTGGAACACAATTTAGAAACGAGGCCCGTGAGTATATTGGTTTGTCTGTCAATATTCCGATCTTTAATCGACTTCAAACACGCAACAGTGTACGCCAAGCCCGTTTGGATATTGAGAATCAGCAATTGGCACTTGATAATGTAAAACTAGCTTTATTCAAAGAAATTCAACAAGCCTATCAGAGTGCAACAGCTGCACAGTCTAAGTATAGATCGACAGGTAAGGCGCTGATTGCTGCAGAAGAAGCCTATAAGTATGCAGAAGATCGCTACGAGGTTGGGAAATCTAGCGTGTATGAGTTTAATGAAGCACAAACAAAACTCTTGACAAGCAAGTCGGAGCAGATACAGGCTAAGTACGATTTTATCTTTAGAGCCAAGATATTAGATTTTTATAGAGGAGAAAAAATCGATATCTGATTTTTTTATCTTAGACTGTAAATTATATAATAAAGAAACAGCAGTTGAATTATTTAATTCAACTGCTGTTTCTTTATGGTTAAAACCTTCTCTCTGTTATTTTACAGTAGAGAATTTGAATATAGTTTGGCTTTTATACGTTTCGTCAGGGCGAAGGGTCGCACTAGGCCAGTCTTTCTTATTTGGAGTGTCAGGATATTTTTGACTTTCCAGACATACACCTGTACGAGTTTCATATACAATCCCTTTTTTTCCAGTTACAGTGCCATCTAAAAAGTTTCCAGTGTAGAATTGGATGCCTGGTTCAGTGGTATATACATCTAGTTGAATCCCTGAAGTAGGAGACATAAGTGTAGCTGCTACTTGGGCGATATCTCCTTTAGTATTCAGTACCCAGTTGTGATCAAAACCGTTTGCATTAATGATTTGCTCATTTTCAGCATCTATGTTTTGTCCTATTTCGGTAGGCTGTCTAAGATCCATCACGGTGCCTTCAACAGCTGCAATTTCTCCTGTAGTGGCAAATGTAGAATCGATTGGAGTATATGAATCTGCATTGACAGTGATCAACCAATCAAGACTGTTGTTTTTAGGATCACCAGTCAAATTAAAATAAGAGTGATTTGTCAAATTCACAACAGTTGCTTTGTCAGTAGTAGCCTCATAGTCAATCTTTATTTCGTTATTGTCAGTAAGGGTGAAAACTACTTTGTTTTGAAGGTTTCCAGGGAAGCCTTCTTCCCCATCTTTAGCCAAGTATGTTAGTTCTAAAGTATAATCATTGATTAGCTTAGCATCAAATATTTGATATTGATATCCTTTTGGACCACCATGTAGGCAGTGTCCAAAGTTGTTTGCAGGCAATTCATATGTAATGCCATCAAGTTCAAATTTGGCATGCCCTATTCTGTTGGCATACCTTCCGATAGTAGCTCCAAAGTCGCTGGGAATATTTTTGTAATCTTCTACTTTATCGAACCCTAACACCACATCTACCATTTTACCTTCTTTGTTAGGCACCATGACAGATACAATTCTTCCCCCAAAGTTGGTGATGGTAACTTCCATGCCGTTGGCATTTTTAAGAGTGTAGAGGTCTGTTTTTTTACCATCTATCTCCGACTGAAATTTTGCTCTGTCTAATCCGGATAGTGTCAGATTGGTACTATCTTCTTTCTTTCCTGAGCAGCTGAACAACAATAGACTGAAAGCTAAAGTCGCTAAAACTGTTTTTTTCATGTGTTGACTTTTATATGATTAATATTAATTAATGGATACATTTTAAATTTGCGACTAAAATAAATTTATAACATATCTTCTTTACTCTTTTTGTCCTGCCAATTCTTATTTTGCAATTTAGATATAGAAGAAGACGTTTTCTTTGTAATGCCTTTCACTAAACGAGATGGGGGAGTAAAGTCATATTAACAATAATATTTAGAGTTCTTTTAGCTATGCATCTGTTTATTAGTCACAAATCATTAATTTGTAAAATTAAGAAGAAATGTTAATCGAAAAAAGATAAAGACATAAAACTTTTAAGCTCAAAATGCCAAAAGAATATGGATACATTGTTTGATATATGATTTTTAACAATTATATTTGCGACGAAGCAATTAGAATCATAAAACATATTGCATTCTCAAACTTGTACAAATTTTATGAGTGCTTCATGCGCATTTACGTAGTATAACATCAAAAAACAGATAAATGAAACCCCTTTTTAGCTTTGAAAGAGTATTAGAGTACATTAATAAAGACATTGAAAATATATCTTACGATCATAATCCAAAAACTTTGTTCGAGCCCATCACTTATATCCTAGCTTTAGGAGGAAAACGTGTGCGCCCGGCATTAGCTTTGATGTCTTATAATTTGTATGACAAGGATATTCAGAAGGCAATGCCTGCAGCTTTGGCTGTGGAAATTTTTCACAATTTCACGCTTTTGCATGATGACCTGATGGATAAAGCAGATATGCGAAGAGGAAAACCGGCAGTGCATATCAAGTGGAGTGATAATAGTGCCATCCTTTCGGGAGATGCTATGTTGATCGAAGCCTATAAAGAGCTTTGTAAACTAGAGGGGAGTAAACTGGTAGAATGTCTGAATGTCTTTTCTACTACTGCAACAGAAATATGTTGTGGTCAACAGCTTGATATGGAGTTTGAGCAACGTTTAGATGTCACCATCGATGAGTATATTGAAATGATTCGCCTTAAGACTGCAGTCTTGCTAGGAGGCGCCTTGGAAATGGGAGGAATCATTGGAGGTGCAGCTAAAGAAGATTTAGAAAACCTATACAAGTTTGGTATCTATATTGGTTTGGCGTTCCAGTTGATGGATGATCTGTTGGATGTTTATGGTGACACTGCTAGCTTCGGAAAACGAATAGGAGGAGATATTCTTTGTAATAAGAAAACTTACCTGTTGATTTCTGCTCTCAATGGGGCATCTAAGAAAGATGAACTTCTGGGATGGATCAACAAAACAGAATATTCGGAAGAAGAGAAGATCAAAGCTGTTACTGAGATATACAATAGCCTAGGAATAAAAGAGAAAGCGGAAGAAAAAGTACAAGAATATTACTTGAAAGCCATTGACGCTCTAAAGTTAGTAAAAGTGGAAGAGGATCGAAAATCAGAACTTTATGCTTTGGCTAAACTCTTAAAAGTGCGCAATGCTTAGAATCATTTAAACAAACAAAACTATGCCTTACAGACGCTTACCAAATACGGATAATGCTAGAATCAGAGCCTTAAAGGCTGCTGTAGAGAAAAAAAGATTTTATTATCAAGGAGATGTTTTCACAACAGAACTCTCGCAACTTGAGATGTTGTTGAGAAATTTTGAAGCTTCTCAGATTCACTATCGAAAAAGTCTCGAGATTCAAGCAGCGTCTAACAAAAAATTTCAAAAATTGATTCGTGATGCAAGATTATATGTGTCACACTTTATTCAGGTGGTAAACCTGTCCATCATGCGCAACGAGCTTCGTGCCAGCATAAAGAAACATTACAAGCTGGAAGAAGACAGTTACGCTGTGCCTGATCTGAGCAGTAATGATGCTTTACTCGAAGTTGGAGGTAATCTAATTGATGGTGAACAAAAACGTTTGCTTGAGGGAGGAACTCCGATTTTTAACCCGACGATTGCTCGTGTGAACGTAGCTTACTCCATGTTTAAGGATGCTTATTTTACACAGAGACAATATCAAACGAGTACCAATCGTCACTTAGATGAACTGACAGCCCAGCGAAAAGATGTAGATGATGTTATTCTTGACCTTTGGAATCAGATAGAAGATCACTTTAAAGATCTTCCAGAGATTGAGCGATTAGACAAATGTAGAGAGTTCGGGGTGATCTATTATTATAGAAAAGGAGAGAAGGAAGAATTGGAGCGTCAGCAGAAAGAAAAGGCATCTAATGCGGATAATTGATACCCATACTCATATTTATGATGAGCAGTTCGATGATGATATCGAAAGTGTTGTTCAACGTGCAAAGGATGCTGGTATAGAAAAAATACTATTGCCCAATGTGGATGTGGAGACGCTTGATCGTTTAGATACATTGACTGCTAATTACCCTGACTATTGTTATCCCATGATGGGATTACATCCAACAAGTGTTGATCAAGATTGGAAAATAAATCTTGATCAGATAGCTCAGGTTTTAGCAAACAATCCTCAAAAATATATTGCAGTAGGGGAGATTGGTATTGATCTCTATTGGGATAAAACCTTTTTAGCAGAACAGCAAAAAGTGTTTGAGACACAATTGCAATGGAGTATCGATTATAATTTACCTGTATCGATTCATACCCGTGAAGCTACTCATGAAGCCTTGGAGTCTATTGCTAAGGTAGGAGCCAATAAATTGAAAGGTGTCTTTCATAGCTTTGTAGGCACTGAAGAGGAATTGAAAGCAGTTTTAGAGCTTGATAATTTTCTCATTGGTATCAATGGAGTGGTGACCTACAAAAACACAAATCTTCGTTCGGTGTTGCGAAACACACATCTATCGCGTATCGTTATCGAAACGGATGCACCCTACCTTACTCCTGTGCCTTTCAGAGGAAAGAGAAATGAACCAGCTTACACAGTCTACATGGCTAATACTTTGGCTGAGGTTTATGGTGTGTCAGTGGCTGAAGTTTGTGATATCACCACTAATAATGCAATGAAGATGTTTGATCTATAGCATACTACAAAGCCCTCTTTTCTTATTCTATTTAGTTAATTTTAGCCAATAAAGCTTTTCATAGATAAAACTTATTAGTTATGATTTGGATATTATCTCAATAATCATTTCTTTTGCATATAGTTTCCATTGGAAATAATATAAAACAGAAATATTGAGATGAAAATACTGATCATAGGAGGAGTTGCAGGAGGCGCTACAGCAGCTGCAAGATTGAGAAGGCTAGATGAAAAAGCCGAAATTATTCTTTTCGAAAAAGGAGGATATATTTCTTATGCCAATTGTGGCTTGCCATATTATATTGGCGATGTTATTTCAGATCGAGATAGACTTTTCGTACAAACTTCAGAAGGTTTTTCGGCAAAATATGGGGTGGACACACGCGTAAACTCAGAGGTGTTATCCATAGATCGTAAAGCTAAAACTGTAACCGTAAGAGATTGGAAAGCCAATAAAGAATACACCGAGAGTTATGACAAATTGTTGATCTCTACAGGAGCGTCGCCAAGACTGCTGAAGACAAAAGGAATTGACGACAAACGAATCTTTACTCTCCGTGATGTCAAAGATACTGATGCCATTAAGTCGTATATCAATGAAGCCAAGCCTAAACATGCAGTTGTAGTTGGCGCAGGCTTTATCGGACTAGAGATGGTGGAAAATATGCGTGAGCTAGGAATGGAAGTGTCCATTGTGCAACGTGAAGATCAGGTAATGCTCCCTCTCGATCTAGGGATGGCTAAGATGGTGCAAAAGACTTTGGCAGACCATAGTGTACCTGTCTATTTGGAGGATGAGGTTGCTGAATTTCAAGATGAGGGCTCAAACATAAAGCTTCATTTGAAAAGTGGTAAAACGCTGAACGCCGACATGGTGCTAATGAGTATAGGTGTGCAGCCTGAAACAACATTGGCAAAAGATGCAGGACTAGAATTAGGACAAAGAGGGGGACTGAAAGTAAATGAATTTATGCAAACCTCTGACGAGAGTATCTATGCTGTGGGAGATGTTATTGAAGTTTTTAATCCTGTGCTCAATCAGTTTGCACTTATTCCTTTGGCAGGACCAGCAAATAAGCAAGCACGCATTGCCTCTGACAATATTATTTTAGGAAATAAGTCGACCTATAAAGGTTCTATTGGTACAGCTATTGCCAAGATCTTTGATCAAACAGTTGCATCAGCAGGCGCTTCGTCTAAGCAGTTAAACACTGCAGGTATAGAGCATCATGAGTCTTATACGCATGGGCATAGCAATGCCAACTACTATCCGGGTGCACTGCCACTGACCATTAAACTAAATTTTGCCAAAAAAGATGGACGAATCTTGGGGGCTCAGGTTATAGGTTATAAAGGAGTTGTAGACACCATCAATCTTTTAGCTTCTACCATTCAGCGAGGCGACACAGTATATGATCTTCAAGAAATAGAGCATGCTTATGCACCACCATATTCTTCTGCAAAACATCCAGTGAATATTGCTGGCTATGTGGGACAAAATGTTTTGGAAAACGTATTGCAAACCATTCATTGGAATGAACTGCAAACCTTGGACAAGAATGAGGCTGTGATTATAGATGTGCGCTCAAGCAATGAGTTTTCTATGGGGCATCTGGATGGAGCTATAAATATTCCGGTATCGGAAATGCGAGGACGCTTGTCTGAGATTTCAAAGGATAAAAAAGTGATTCTCTATTGCGCAGTGGGCTATAATGGCTATTTAGCTTCACAATTGCTGAAGGGCAATGGCTATACAAATATTTACAATTTATCAGGAGGATATAAATTATACACTTCAGTATCGCCAGCGAAGTTTGAAGTGAAGAAAGATTTTGAAAATAAAGAAGATATAAATAATACAATGCAGAAAGAACAAAACCTAATCTCCATAGATGCTACGGGCTTGATGTGCCCAGGGCCGGTGATGCAGTTGAAGAAAAACTATGACACCATGAGTGTTGGTGATCAACTGGAAATAAAGGTGACGGATCAAGCTTTCGGGCAAGATCTTGAGGGATGGAGCAATGCTGTTGGTGCAAAAGTACTAAGCATAAAAAGCAATGAGGGGGTCATTACTGCAAGAGTAGAAAAACAAGACGATGCACAAGCATCCGGTGCAGAATATAGTTGTTCGATAGAGCGTAAGGCCAAGAGTGGTAACGGGCAAACGATGATTGTATTCAGCGACGATATGGACAAGGCACTGGCTTCCTTTGTCATCGCCAATGGAGCAGTGGCAATGGGTAAAAAAGTGACACTATTCTTCACGTTCTGGGGCTTGAATGTGATCAAGAAGGTGAATAAACCTAAAGTGAAAAAAGATATTTTTGGCACTATGTTTGGATGGATGCTTCCATCTAGCAGTAAAAAATTAGCACTTTCGCAAATGAATATGGGAGGTCTTGGGGGCAAGATGATGCGAATGGTGATGAAAAAGAAAAATGTTGATAGTCTAGAATCTTTGATGCAACAAGCCATCGATAACGGGGTAGAGTTTATAGCTTGTTCCATGTCGATGGATGTAATGGGCATCAAGGAAGAAGAACTTCTAGATGGAGTGAAAATAGGAGGTGTGGCAGCATACCTGAACAAAGCAAGTGACGCAAACGTTAATTTATTTATTTAAACGGTTATGGTAAAACTATTTATAGCAAAATATTGGCTGTATGCATTGGGGGCAGTGGTAGGTGCAGTCTTAGGGTATATCTATTGGGTCAACTGGGCATGTGATGCCGGTTGTCCTTTAACAGAAACACCCACTCGAACAGTATTGTACGGAGCAGTGGTAGGTGGACTCTTTTTTAGTATATTTACCAAGAAAAGAAACAAATAAAAATTTAGAACCAAATGAAAATGATTAAATACTTTTTTTTGACTGCAGCCATCCTCTTTTTAGGAGCTTACAATTCAACATCAAAGGCAGATGGAGATTCAAATTCTGCAAATGAACAATCAGTAAACAACACAACAAAAAAAGATAAGAAAATGGGAACAATAAAAATGACCAAAACAGATTTCTTAGCCAAGGTGCATGACTATGAGAAGGACATGGAGACATGGAAATATCTAGGAGATAAACCTGCAGTGATAGACTTTTATGCCGACTGGTGCGGTCCATGTAAACAAATTGCACCAATCTTAGAAGAACTTGGCACAGAATATCAAGATAAGGTATATATCTACAAAGTGAATGTGGATGAAGAGCAAGAACTAGCAGCTATATTCGGTATCAGAAGTATTCCTACAATGCTTTTTGTGCCAATGGAAGGACAACCTCAATTTGCAGCCGGAGCAGCTTCTAAAACCGAAATGAAGAAAGTTATTGACGAGATATTATTGAGCAAATAATCAGCAACAGAATGGAAAAGAAAGGGGAGAAAAATCCATTGTGTTTGTTGAGAGATATCTATCGTCTGATTCGTGAGTTTGAGATCGATTTTCAGCAGAAACATGACTTATGCCTCAATGAAGGCATGGCGGTTTGCAGTCTGAAAAATGGTCAGATGACTTCTAGTGACTTGGCAAATCGGCTTGGGCTGTCTGCCTCCAATATGTCGAAAGTCTTGCGTGCCATAGAAGATAAAAAGCTGGTGGAGCGCATGCTAGGTGAGGAGGATAAGCGCCAGATGTATTTCACACTCACAGAGACAGGCTTTAAGAAGCTTGGCGAAATGGCGTGTGAGCAGAACGAGATGCTACAAGTGCTAGAGATGATTTATAAAACAAAAGAATATTCGACGAAAGCAATATTATAAAAGAAAAAGTGCCTGAATAAAGGCACTTTTTTGTTATATCCTTTATATCTTTAGACCCTCATAATAGATAATTTACAAAACAATGATTTCACAACTCAAACGATATATTAGCTATTCTCTGCTTATTACCATAGTTCTGGTTTCTAATAGCTGCAAAGACGATAAAGCAGAAGAAAAACCAACCATCGTTGATCGTGCTGTGTTGATCTACATGGCAGCTGATAATAATTTGAGTATAGATTCCTATAAGAATATTCAAGAAATAAAAGAGGGAGCTTTAGACAACTTATACAATGGTAAACTGTTAGTTTATCAGGATTCTAAAAATAGAGAGCCACGTTTACTTGAAATTTATCAAGAAAATAATGTAATCAAAGAAAAGATAATAAGAACCTATCCTGACCAAAATTCTGCATCCGGAGAAGTTCTATCTATGGTTGTCAAGGATGCTTTCAGTCTCTATCAGACAAAGAGTAAAGGCTTGATGCTTTGGAGTCATGGGACATCATGGTTACCAGCCCAAAAAAGTCTTTGGACTAGATCATTTGGTCTAGACGGAAAGGATGAGATGGAGTTGAGTGAATTGAAGAAAGCATTGCCCGACTCTGGTTTCGACTTTATTATCTTCGACGCTTGTTTGATGTCTAGTGTTGAGGTCGTTTATGAACTAAAGGATAAGGCAGACTATATTGTGGCTTCCCCAAACGAAGTTTTTTCATCAGGATTTCCATATAAGTTGATTATCGAAGATATGTTTTCTAGAGAAGCAACTGAAAAATATTTAGAGAGTATTTGCAATACATTTTATTCTTTTTATGCAAATGATGCAGATTACGCCAATTCAGCTTCTGTCTCTTTGATCAAAACGGCAGGTTTGGATGAATTGTCTTTGCTGTGTCATAGATTGGTCAAGAATGGAGTAAGAACAGTGGATTTGCCAAATACGCAAGCAATGTTTCATCTCAAAGTTACAGAGAGGCCAATCTTATATGATTTCTCAGATTTCTATTCTCAACTGATGACTGAATCTGAAAAGATAGAGATGAATACACTCTTAAGAGATATTATTATTTGGACGAGAAGTACACCTCGTATTTATTCATCAAGTTTACTTAGAACTTTTAAAGTAGATAGATATAGCGGACTATCAAGCTACATCCCGCAAGAAGATACACCACAACTAAATGTATGGTACTACAATTTGGATTGGGGCAAAACTGTTTATGCCAAATGATGGCTTAGTGACCAAATTGCTTTTCGAAGTCTTTTCCCAAAGTATTCAGGAAGTAGAGAACCGATCGTTTAGTGTTGAGTCTCAGCTCAGCCAGATCATCTTCTATGGCTAATTTTTCATTGGTTATAAACTCTTCGGCACGAATAACTCTTGGTAAATTTTTATTTCCACTGTTGCCCGATAGGAAAGAAATATCTTCAATTTCAATAACGCACTTATCTTCAGATAAGAAGCCATTTACTCTGAAACGCATAACCATCTTTTCGCGCAAGCCAGATGAGTTGACAGGTAAAATCAATTCAACTCTTGAGTTTGCAAGGATTTCTTTTTTACGATTGTCGTATCTGATGCTAGAAATAAAAGGATCTTTTCCGTAATTTTCTCTTCCCCATTCTTTAAGGATGGAGTAATTCTTCTCTTTGTCAGTCTTGTTCACCGCAACTTCTTTGATGAATATGACTTTATTATTTATAACTGAAACAGTTTTAAATTGTTCATTTTGTCTTACTATCTGAGCGAATACAGATGTGGTCAAAATTGTACCTATTATTAGAAATAAAACTCTTTTCATGATGTGTCCAGATTTTAATTATTTAGCAATATACAGCTTTTTTGAATGCTTTAGAACTTCCTGTAAATGAATTTAGGTTGTTTTTGCATCTGTGTTAGGGAGCAAAGACTCCAATAAATAGCTTATAAGAGTCTTTACAA
>CALKIV010000048.1 GCA_937995835.1 uncultured Dysgonomonas sp.
GTTTGAAGCTTGGTTTGATCAGCAAAGTACACAAAAAAGGTTGGTGTATGCAGGAATATTTTTGATATTCGTAGCTATGCTCTTGCTTAATCACTATGTATATATGATGCATGATGATTATATATACAGTGTGTTGACTTATGGAGAATCGTTCCAATTTCCCGAGAGTTTGATAAAAGTCTATCAAGAAATGAAAGCTTATTATTTGACTTGGGGGGGACGTATGGTGGCTACAACCTCGACTCACTTAATGCTTTTATTACCTATATCGCTTCAAGATCTTATAAATGCTTTAGTGTTTATGATACTATTATGCTGTAGTTATAAGATGGTTAAGAAAAAGAACGCAAACAATGTTTTACTTTTGGTTCTGATATTTATATCCATTTTCATTTTTGCACCAACTTTTGTGGCGAGTGCAGTTTGGATCACTGGCAGTGGTGGCTTTTTGTGGACAATGACACTATCTGTCCTGTTTATTTATCCTTATATTAAGACTTATAATGAAGAGGGAGAATATGAAAACAGTGCCATTCGTATAGTAGGAATTTTTCTTTTCGGAATATTAGCAGGCTGTTCCAACGAAAACTTGGGAGTTGGATTAGTGATGCTTACACTTCTCTATACATTTCTTTTGTATAGAGAAAAAAACATAACAGCATGGCATATTTCAGGATTAATAGGTGTATCTATAGGTTGTGCAATCATGATCTTTTCGCCAGGAACAGCACTGAGAGCTGTTGCCGAAGAATATCCAAGTTTGTTTAGCTCATTAGATATATTGCCTCAAAAAGTAGCAGGCTTATGGGGATATTATAAATATTTTCTACGCTATCCTTTTATTGTCTATGCAATATGTATGGTTCTATTTTGGTACACTTATCAAGGAGACAACAAACGAAAAATATTAACGAACTCTCTAGCTATCTTGTTTGTGGCTAATTTTATATTATGGATTTCTATTTTTGCTCCAACTTTTCCTCCTCGAGCATTTTTCAGTGTAACAGTATTTACTGTCATTTCATTTGCTATGCTTTATGCGCATATTGAGTTCAAAAATATTGGAACAAAAGCTATTCATATTTTGTTATTCTCAGTATTGTTGGGGTTTTTTGTTTGGGATTATACGAAGACAACTAAATCATTTAGATTTATTTACAATGTGGAACAAGAGAGAATACGGCAAATAGATGAATATAAAGCTAAAGGAATAAATGCAATAGAGTTTGAGAGAGCTAAGATCGATTATTATTACAACTATATGGAGTCTGGCGAATTCAGGAGTTATTATTATCAAATGGATATCTCTTTTGTTGATACAAATTAATGAGTGTGTTTAATCACAAAATAGAAGATTATTTGAATTAGTAGAATACACAAGAGAGTGTAGTGAATGTTGAGTTAAGTTTATTTTTCAGAGGATTGCTGTTTCTTGATAAAGAAATTCGCCCTCGTGAGGCCATTATAGCTAAAGCCAAGGCAGAAGGGAAAAATGATGTTTACTTCAGAAAAATTATGTTGAATTATCGTTTTGAATATACCGATTTTAGTCATTTCAATAAAGAATATTATGGAGTTAATATTCATTTTGTAGAAGAAGATGACCCTATTTTAGAAGAAAATTATGACAAATAAAATTACCGAAATATTAAAGCAGCGTATCCTCATCCTTGATGGAGCAATGGGTACAATGATCCAAAGATATAAACTTCAAGAAGAAGATTACAGAGGAGAACGTTTTAAAGATGTGAAGAAACCTCAAAAAGGGAACAATGACCTTTTGAGTCTTACACAACCTGAAATAATAAAAACGATTCATCGCCAATATCTTGAGGCTGGGGCGGATATCATTGAGACCAATTCTTTCAATGGCACAACCATCTCTATGGAAGATTATGGTATGGAAGATATCGTCAAAGAGATGAACTGCCAAGCAGCTAAAATAGCTCGTGAGGTTGCTGACGAGTATAACAAGAAAACTCCTGACAAACCACGTTTTGTGGCTGGGGCAATGGGCCCAACCAATCGAACAGCATCAATCAGTCCAAAGGTGGAAAATCCGATGTTTAGGGCTGTCACGTTCGACGACTTGGTGCTAGCATACAGACAACAAGTGGAAGGCTTGATTGAAGGTGGAGTAGATCTTTTCTTGGTGGAAACGATCTTTGATACCTTGAATGCTAAAGCTGCACTTTTTGCCATCGAGGAGGTAAGAAAAGAGAAAGGATTGGATCTTCCTATCATGATTTCTGTTACGCTCACTGATAAAGCAGGACGTACGCTTTCGGGACAAACCATAGGTGCTTTCTTGGCTTCTGTGAGCCATATCGACTATCTGTCAGTAGGACTTAACTGCTCGTTTGGAGCATCAGATATGAAGGCTTTCTTGAAAGAGTTATCTCGTTTGGCGCCTGCCTATGTATCAGCTTATCCCAATGCCGGACTGCCGAATCAGTTTGGTGAATATGATGAAACGCCTGAAAAAATGGCGATTCAACTTCAAGAATTTATAGATGAAGGATTGGTAAATATTCTTGGAGGATGTTGTGGTACAACTCCCGAGCACATTGCGCAGTATGATGAGTTGGTAAAAAATGCAACTCCACGAACTCCAGCCGATAAACCAAAATACATGTGGCTTTCGGGCTTGGAACTTCTGGAAGCAAAACCTGAAATAAATTTTATCAATGTGGGCGAACGATGCAATGTGGCAGGTTCGAGAAAGTTCTTACGATTGATAAAAGAACAAAAATACGAAGAGGCACTTCAAATAGCTGTAAGACAGGTAGAAGATGGAGCACAAATCCTTGATGTGAACATGGATGAAGGTTTGCTAGATGGAGCAAAAGAGATGACAACTTTTCTAAATCTAGTGGCTTCTGACCCTGATGTGTCGCGCATTCCTGTGATGATAGACTCTTCTAAGTGGGAGGTTCTTGAGGCAGGGCTAAAGTGTGTGCAAGGAAAAGCTGTGGTTAATTCAATCTCACTGAAAGAGGGTGAAGAGGAATTTTTACATCATTCGCGAATCATTCGTGCCTATGGTGCTGCAGTAATTGTGATGGCTTTTGACGAAAGAGGGCAAGCTGATTCCTTTGAGCGTAGAAAAGAAATTTGTGGACGAGCCTACAAACTTTTAGTAGATGATGGTTTCGACCCTAAAGATATAATCTTTGACCCCAATATTTTGACTATTGCTACGGGCATTGATGAACATAGAAACTATGCTGTTGATTTCTTAAATACCATTACTTGGATTAAAGAAAATTTGCCTGAAGCTAAAATTAGTGGTGGCATTAGCAATCTGTCGTTTGCGCTTCGTGGTAACGATTACATTCGCGAGGTGATGCATTCTGTTTTCCTTTATTATGCTATTCAACGTGGCATGGATATGGGAATTGTCAATCCGGGTCAGTCTATTATCTATGATGACATACCAGATGATTTGCGCATCTTGGTGGAAGATGTGATTTTTAATCGTCGTGAGGCCACTGAAGAACTGATTGCTTACGCTGAAAAAATTAGAGAAGAGAAATCGGGACAGACCGAGACTAAGGTGGAAGAGTGGCGCTCGTTCGATCTAGATAAAAGGCTGGAACATGCTTTGGTGAAAGGTATCAGCGACTATATGGACGAGGATTTGGCAGAAGCATTGCAAGTTTATCCAAAGGCTGTTGACATTATCGACAAACCTCTGATGGCAGGAATGAATCGAGTGGGAGAGCTGTTTGGTGCAGGTAAAATGTTCCTGCCTCAGGTGGTGAAAACGGCACGCACCATGAAACGTGCTGTGGCTATTCTACAACCCGTACTTGAAAGTCAAAAAGCTGAAGGAGCAAAGAAAGAGGGAAAACTCTTGATTGCTACCGTTAAAGGGGACGTACATGATATTGGCAAAAATATAGTTTCCATTATTTTAGCTTGTAACAACTACGAAATGATTGACTTAGGGGTGATGACACCTCCTGAAGTGATCATTCAAAAGATAAAAGAAATTAAACCTGATATTGTATGTCTTAGTGGACTGATAACTCCTTCTTTAGAGGAAATGAGTGTGGTGGCTAAGGAAATGCAAAAGGCTGGATTTGATATGCCTCTGATGATTGGTGGGGCTACAACTTCCAAATTACATACTGCTATAAAAATAGCACCTAACTATAATAGTGGTTCGGTGGTGTATGTCAAAGATGCTTCACAAGCACCGGCAGTGGTTGCCAAATTGGTAAATCCATCTGTAAGCAAGGAGTTTCTCGAAGAAGTAAAAGATGAGTATTTGCGTTTGGCAGAAGCTCAAAAAGATAAAAAAATAGAGCTTGAACCTTTCAAAGAGGTGATCAAAAAGCCTTATCAAGTGGATTGGTCAAACTATACCCCTGTTGAGCCTAATGTGAAAGGGAGACAGGTGTATACCAATGTACCGGTAGGTGAGATTGCACCTTTTGTCGATTGGAAATTTTTCTTTCATTCGTGGAATCTTTCGGCACGTTATGGTTCTATTCATGGAGTGGATGCTTGTCCTGCATGTCGTACGGCTTGGGTGAAGTCTTTTCCAGAGGATGAGCAAGAGAAGGCAAGAGAAGCTGAGAAACTATATAAGGAAGCCAATGCCATGATAGATCATTTGGTGCATATCAAAGCAGATTTTATAGGTTTCGTATTCGGTATCTATGAAGCTTACAGTGCTGATGAAAGTATCTATATTGATGGTAAACGCTTCCCTATGCTTCGTCAACAAAAGAAAACAGAGAAGGATATTTATCTGTCTTTAGCAGATTTTGTGATGCCCAAAACAGAAGGAAAGACCGACTATGTAGCAGGCTTCACAGTGAGTGCAGGTTTGGGTGGAGCAGAAGCACTGCTGAAAAAATATGAAGATGAAGGTGACGAATATAATGTTCTGCTTTTGAAATCGGTTTTGGATCGATTGGCAGAGGCTACAACCGAGTGGTTGCATCATCGCATAAGGACAAAATATTGGGGCTTTGCAAAGGATGAAAAGTTGACAGTGAATGAGATGTTTGCTGTCAAATATGAAAGTATTCGTCCAGCAGTGGGCTATCCATCTATTCCGGATCAGTCAATCAATTTTATATTGAATCATGATCTTTTGCAATCGGAAGAGATAGGTGTAGAATTGACCGAAAATGGTGTAATGTTTCCAAATGCTTCCGTTAGTGGTATTATTATAGCACACCCTGAATCAAAATATTTTGCTATTGGCAAGATAGATGAAAGTCAGGCAGTGGAGTATATCAAAAATAGGGGAGAAGCTGAGGAGCTAACAAGAAAATTCTTAGCTTCCAATTTGGTCTGATTTTTTATTAAAGTTTCTTTTCTAGAAAAATAATTTAAAGAGAGATGAGATTTTTAGAGAACTTCATTAGTTATAGTTTGGCTTTTTTGATGGGGTTGTTGCTGTATGCTCTCGTATTGTTTTATCCTCTAGGATACTTAATAGAGATGATTTTTGCAAGCAGTGGCACTACCTCAGGCAGTGCCATTGCTGATGCTTATCTTTTATTATTCATCTCTTTGATCTTAGGAGGGGGCTTTTTTCTAATTTACTTGTTTATTTATTTCTTATATTTAGTACCTCTTGTGAGGAAAGTTGTAAATAAATATTGGGGATAAGAGAGATCGGCTAAAATATTATTTATTTCCATCTTTGCTAATCACTTCCCGAAGAGCATCTTGGGCGATATAGGCTGCTTCTTTGGCATAGTCACCTACATAATCAAAATCGGTGTGACATTCGTTTTTATTATCATCTAGCCAATTGATCCTTAGTCTGAAAAGTTCGTCTTTTTTGTCATTGGTTAAGAAAAAGATTATGATATCCCAAAAGAACCAATCGGAGGAATCAATATTATCTGCTAGAGTTGTAAGGTCGGTTACTTCAACATTGACAATGCCCCTTAATGCTATTTGTCCATGAGTTTGATTGTTCTTTGTAAACAGAAGTGCTTCATTTGTAGTTTCAATACTGTATGTGTGATCTAGAATTAAGCCAGACAACCCTTCTACATAATATTGATGAGATAAAGGACTCTTTTTTAGGTTTTTGATGTATAACTTTTTCTCATTCTCTCTCTTGCTTCTTACTATTAAGAGATAGATGAGTAAGATGATGGTAAAGAATACGATGGAATAAATGAAATTTGATGACCACATATAGGTTTGTAAGTGTTTTGTTAGATGAACATAGAATCAAGATATAAAGTTATGAGAAATAAATTGATATATAAAATCTACTTTATAGAAGTGTAAAAGATGAAAAGTATTCAATAAGAAACTGTATCTTTGAGATTAGTTTTGAAACAAAAGAATTAGTACAGTTTTGTACAAAAAAAACTTGTCAGCTGCGTGAATTTTATAGATCTACTTTCCTATCCTTTTTTCCAAAATGCCCTCATCGGTAGTTTGCTGGCCAGTATTGCTTGTGGCATTGTGGGCACTTATGTAGTGGTGCGTCGTCTGGTTTTTATCAGTGGTGGCATTACGCATGCCTCGCTTGGAGGCTTGGGGATGGGCTTTTATTTTGGTTGGAATCCTATCCTTTCGGCTATGATTTTTTCGGTGCTTTCGGCTTTTGGTATCGAGTGGTTGAGCACCCGCCAAGATGTGCGAGAAGATTCAGCAATCGGTACATTTTGGTCGTTGGGAATGGCTGTTGGAATCATTTTTATCTATCTGAAACCGGGATTTGCACCCAACCTGAATGACTATCTGTTTGGTAATATTCTCACGATTACCCATGGTGATATTCGTTGGCTGTCCGTCCTTTCAATTATACTGATCTTTGTATTTTATTTCTTCAAGCGTGAGATCATTTTCACAGCTTTTGATCCAGAATTTGCAAAGACTAAGCAGCTGCCTGTCAACTTGGTAAAGTATGTGATGATGATGTTCATTGCTATCACCATTGTACTCTCCATCCGTTTGGTAGGCATTGTGTTGCTGATGTCGCTATTGACTGTGCCACAGATGACTGCCAATCTTTTTACCTCCAATTTTGTAAAGATGATTTATCTGTCGGTGCTGATAGGTTTTGCAGGTTGCTTGATTGGGCTTTTTCTTTCGGCCACGCTAGATGTGCCGTCTGGGGTATTTATCATCTTTAGCCAAATTGTTATCTTCTTGTTATGCAGAGGGCTGATGAAAATAAAAGATAAGAAAGCTTTAGTCTGAATGGCAGTATTCTGCTCATTATTCTTATCTTAGTATCTCTGAAAATCTGATAGATATAATCTTACACACTTAAAAAAACGAAGAGATGAGGAAAAGAATCTTTGCACCAATAATTATAATTGCTACACTGCTGATATCTTGTGATGATATGCAAACTCCACGAGTAAGATATACTGATGGTGTAACTGATACACTGACAGTGGAGAAGATGTTGGAAGACACCACTAAAATCTTAATAGCTTCAATGCCCATTCATTTCGATAGTACAGCGGTGCTGATACATCCTATCGGTTGGGAAGATGTGTATTTGGTAGATAGCTATGGTGTCAATGTAGATAGATTAAAAAAGGCCGATCGAGTATCCTCTTCAAGCCAATACATTAGTTATAATAATCGTAATTATATCTCGGGAAGTATGGTCAATCTGCTTTTTGAGGATATTGAAACAGGAGAACTGCGAAAATTGACTGATAAGGCCGTTGTGATCACTTCTGTCAAGTATCTGACCGATGTAATAAAGAAAACCGGTAAGCATTATTTGATTTATACGGTTTACGATAGAGACTATAACAGAGATGGAAAACTCGACTATAGAGATTTGAGCGCTTGCTATATGAGTAATTTGGATGGGACAAACTTTACAAAAATAACGCAAGACTATCACTACCTTGAATTTTCACAATTGGTTGAACAAAATGGTAAATACTACTATCGTACCATCGAGGATGTGAATAAGGATGGAATATATAATAAAAAAGATAAATATCATTATTATTATATAGATCTAAATAAAGAAGACTTTATTTCTGTGGAATATTTTCCTCTAGACTTGTTGGACGTAAAGTGAAAGGCTATAACGAATAAAGCAAAAGGTGTTTAGTTTGTCCCTGAAGTGTTTTTTATTTCCCCACAATATTCGTGATATCCTTGATCGAAATATGTCGACTGCTTTCTTTTCTGAATAATAATACCCCGATGCTGATGCCAATTGCTAGGGTGAAGAGTAGAGAGGCTGTGAGCATAAAGTTGTGCACCATCTGTGGCAAAATGGTGGGGTCATTGAGGATGTAACTTTCGTCGGTGCTTTTTATACCGGCAAGCATCGTTTTGTAGGCATACATGCCGGGTATCATGGTGATACAGGCAGGCATGGTGAAAACGATGGGTGGTTGATCTACTCTGTGTGCTGCAAAGATTCCTACAAAGCCAACGAACATGGCTCCTGAAAGTGTGGCAGTGATCAGTCCTAAATCTAGCTGGATCAAAACGAAACGCAAAGCGTGTCCAAGACCTCCAAGTAAGCCCGCAAGCCACAAGACTTTCCTACTACTTCCGAAAAGTATAGCCCAGCAAAAACCGACCATAAAGGCGATTGCAAAATCTCTAAAAACAGTGAATAGTGTAAGTTCTTCCATTTTCTTAAAAATTATCTATTCCTATGAGTGTGATGGCTAGTGTCATGCCCGCAGCGATGCATAAAAGAATGAACCCTCCGAACAACATCCGGTTGATAGACGAGAGGGTATAGCCCTCTATCAGGTCGATAACCGAATTGATGAGTGGTACTCCTGGAATGAGGTAAAGGACAGCTGTAGCCATTGCAGCCTCAGGATTGGCACCGATGTGGAAGATGGTTCCTGAACCGGTGATGATGGTGGTGATGAAGGCTGCCAAGCCAATAGAAATCATGGAATTATAATTTCTACTTGCCATGAAAACCTTTGTTATATAGCCCACAAAGGTGGCAACGAAAGCCACTGTGGCATTGAGATAGTCGCCAAACGAAAACAAACATAACCCAGCACAAGCAAAGGCACAGGCAATGGCAACGGTGATGTTGTTGTACGTCTTCATGTCCTTTAGAGTGGCAATCTGTTTTTCCACTTCATCTATCGAGAGGTGTTCATCATGTACCTTCCATGAGAGGTGCGATATTTCGGACAACACGTTGAGATGTATGTTGTGTTCGGGAGCTTGCTTGTAAAAAGTAACCATATTATCCTCATTGCCTCTGTCGATAACGGTAGTTGTCACTCCCTTGAAGGTCAGGTTGAGGTGTACATCAAAATTCCATACATTAGCCATGCGCGTGATATTTCTATTCACACGGCCACAGTGTGCACCTGATGCTAGCAAATAGGTAGCTACATCTAAAACTAGATTGGCAAGCCGTTGTGCCGAAATAGGCGATTGATTCTTATCAGACATATTTTGTACTTTGTATTACAAATATATTAAGAATCTTCTTTGCTAAGGGAGTCTGGGCTATATATCTTTTTACGAGGGGCAAAGAAATAGGATAAATTGATAATGAAAAATATATATAGTATCTTTTACAGAGATAGATCAAATCGGTGGAAACAAGTATTCAAATTGAAAAGAAAAGTATATATTTGTTCCATAAAATTTAACTAAGAATACACTATGGCAACTAGCACAAAAAAAACTGTATATATCATCATTAATCCTAAGTCAGGGACTTCAGGCAAACAGAGCCTTCCTCGCAAGATTGTGGAAAAATTGGATGCCCGAAAATTTACTGTTCATATTTTCATCACAGGATATGCCGGACATGGATCTGAGATAGCACGAGAAGCTGTTGCCCATAATGTGGATTACGTGATAGCTATCGGAGGTGATGGTACGGTAAACGAGGTGGGGAAAGAACTTGTGCACTCTAACACTGCGCTGGGCATTGTTCCATTGGGTTCAGGAAATGGATTAGGACGTGACTTGGGGATTCCGCTGAATGCTAGCAAAGCTTTGGATATTATTGCTGAAGAATATGTGGAAAGCATTGATTATGGAAAAGCAAATGGAGATATTTTCTTTTGCACTTGTGGCATGGGCTTCGATGCTGAAGTGGCAAGCAAAGTGGCAGGAAAAAAACAACGAGGTACTTTAATGTATTTCACCAATATGTTGGAGGCATTCTTTAATCAAAAACCTCAGTCTTATAAGATAGAATGTCCTGAAGGAACGATAGAAGAAAAGGCTTTTGTTGTGACTTGTGCCAATGCCTCGCAGTATGGTTACAATGCACATATTGCACCTCATGCCGACATACAAGATGGTAAAATGAATATCGCTATTCTGCAACCTTTGAGCTTGTTGGATGTGCCTAAAACCTCTATGCAGTTGTTTGCCAGTAAGATTGATAAAAATAGTAAGATGTTGGAGTTGACAACCAACAAAGTGACTATCACCAGAGAAAGTGAAGGTGTGATGCACCTAGATGGCGATGCTAAAAAATTGGTCGGTAAGGTGTTGGATGTAGAAATTGTACCTAGAGGACTGAAGGTATTATTGCCTAAGAATCCACCGAAAAAGAACCCATTGAGCCCACAAGAGATCTTGTTAAGTGTGCTGAGAGCTATCAGTTAAAAACTCAATTGAAACGATATTCTGAAACCGTCTTTGTCTATATTGGGATGATATAGATAATTGACGCGTCGCACATAGTCTACACGGAAGAAGTTGAAGATATTTTCTATCCCAATATTGTACTCCATATAGGGTTTACCACCTCTTGTTTGGTAGAAGTTATCTTCGGGGAATACCAATAAGTCAGGATTGTTTATGGGATTGTTTCTCTTGTTCAGAGAGCCATAAAAGCCTCTAAAGCCAAATACTTCACGCCACTTGAGATGCTTGAGTAGAGGGATACGGTTGAATAACCATCCACCCATATGATAGTAAACCTCCCACGATACTTGTTGATCGTGCACAAATTCTAATGGCTCTAGGAGATAGAAGCTTCCACTTTGGAGAGTGAATGAACTGTTGGCATTAGGTGTGATCAGGTAGATATATGGAGCTTCTCCCCATAACTTCTCTACCTCTGCCGATAGATGAAGTTTGCCGTAAGGAGTGACCCATAGTGATTTGGCAGCCTTCAGCGATGATTTGTTAAACTTGTATTGTCCTCCTAAAAAATCTTTGATGGCAGTGGTGTTGTTTAGCTCTACCGTAAATATTTCAGTTGGAAGAGATCTACGTCTACGTCTTTGTTGCACAAACTTTTCCTTGTGGGCATATCTGACCATCACATTGGCTTCTGTGACTCTCATATTGGGTACCTCATACAGATTGCCTTGTGGGTCATATTTCTGAAATTTAAGCCCGGAAGCCGACACTTCTTTGCTGTTGAGCAATCCCAGTTTGAAGGAAAAACCACTGTGATATTCCTTTTGGTAGGTCATGTGGTATTGTCTGTTGTAGGTCATTTTAGATGATTTAGACCTACTGAGCGAACGAATAATATTGTCACGTTGTGATCTGGAAAAACGTTCGCCTAACACGTTCATATCATAGCTGTAACCAACGGTCAAGTTGTTTGCCGGAAAATCATTTTTGTTATATTTCACATCCTTGAAACTCCATGTGGTTTCGCCGGCGTATTTAAACTTGTTGTCTCTTGTGCCATATGCCGTATAGCCATAAAAAAAGAGGCGAGGGTGGAGCTTGTTGGTTGTATTGACTGTTAGTTTCAAACGATTGCCTTCCACATAGTTGTAGCTGTAAAAGGATGGTACAGTTCCTATTTCTATCTTGTTGACCTCAGGATCTTTGTTCAAGGGAATGTAACCACTCATCATAATGTTACCCACGTCAAGGATAGCTTTTACAAGAAAAACATCCTTCATTTCGTGCACCAGATCATCTATTCTATAATCTTTTTTGTCACCTTCAGGTCGATGATGAGCCCAAAAATCATCAGGGCGTTTCAGGTAATCTTTTTCAAATATTTCAGGATCGGCAAAGTTGTAAACAAAGGCTAGAGGCATATTCGGCATAAAGTCTTCTACAATTACAGTCTTATCCACATACATTTGCACAGCATCGTAGAGAGAAAAGTCAATAGCCGTTCTGTATTGTTCCGGTACCCATATGCCTGTGGCCTCGTCTTTTTTGAAGTCTTGATGAATGATCATGGAACTGACGAAGTTGACATTGATGTTCTTGGGTACATTCAATATGGCTTTCTTGACAGCAAATGTGCTATCGAGTGAAATGTAAAGATTCCCCGTGAAGCCTAAGTCACGGTTGTTGAATGGTCCAAAATCCAGTCTGACATATCGCTGATTTTCAATGCTGATTGTATCACCTAGATACCACTTGTAGAAGCTGACAGCTTGGTGTTCGCTCAGTGGACTGACAAAGTTGTTTTGCAACATGGTGATGTAGTTGTCAAAGATGTCGACTGTTTGAAACGTTTCACGCATGATAGGCTCAATGGTTTCTTGATCTAGCGTTTGGTCTATTCCTTCTGTCTTTTGCCCTTTCACAATTCTTTTCTCCACCTTCGGGTCTTTTCTATAAAAGATATCCGAGACTCTTTCTTTTACCGAAAAAGGAAGAATCGGCTTGAAGTTGGTAATAGAGGTGTCCATGTAGTTGGGTAACATCTTGTATTTCTTAAAGATGCCAGACTCCGGCTTGAAGTCGTTGAAAGCAAAGATATACCTTTCGTACTCTTTATATTGATAATAATCTTGTGCCTTGATGTTGTTCTTATGCTTGTTGGCAATTACTTTTTTGATGAGTGCAACGGCAGGATTATCTTTTTTTGAATACTTCTCTTTTCGGGGTTTGATGATTACTTCGTTGAGTATTTTATCGGCTCTAACGAGTAATATTTCTCTGTTGCTCACTTGCCCTACAGGAATGGTAAATTTCATTTCTCCATAGCCCATTGCCTGAATTCTAACCTTGATGGGGGCAGTATTGTTGTAAGAGATAATAGAAAAACTTCCGTCTCTTTTGGTATAAACACCCGACGAGGTGCTTTCGAAGTGTACCAAAGCATATTCGATGGCTTCGTTTGTGGACGCGTCTTTCACCTTTCCTCTGAATACTGTGGTTTGTGCTTGTGCAAAGGAAAAGCAATATGAGAAAGTAAGTAGTGTTAATAAGAACTTCGTTCTCAAAGTTGAGTATGCCTTAATTTGTTTGATCATCTGTGTTTAGATTCGTGTATCCAACACCTTGTTTTAAGAGATTAAAATCAAGGATTAGCAGACATCTGCTCAATCCTTGATTCGAAATCTATCTTGAGATATCTCTCTGCAAAGCTAACAGAAAAACCTCAAATATGTACCTAATTTACCTTTTAATTGGTAATATTTCTATATCTGATCCTTTTAGGTTCCACATTACCCATACGCATCTTCTTATTTTCTTCGTATTCGGTATAGCTTCCTTCGAAGAAGAACACTTCAGAATTGCCTTCAAAAGCAAGAATATGTGTACAGATTCTATCTAAGAACCAACGGTCGTGGGAAATAACAACGGCACATCCTGCAAAGTTTTCAAGACCTTCTTCTAATGCACGTAAAGTGTTGACATCAATATCATTGGTCGGCTCATCCAGTAGTAATACATTGGCATCTGCCTTCAAAGTCAGCGCAAGATGTAGTCTGTTTTTCTCTCCTCCAGAAAGTACACTGGCTTTTTTTTCCTGATCAGCTCCTGCGAAGTTGAATCGAGAAAGATAGGCACGTGCGTTGACATCTTTATTGCCCAAGCGAACAAATTCGCTTCCCCCCGAAATAATTTGATAAACAGTTTTATTAGGGTCTATATCTTTGTGACTTTGGTCGGCATAACCAAGTTTTACTGTTTCTCCTACTTCGAATATTCCCTTGTCTGCATTTTCTTCGCCCATTATCAGTTTGAATAGCGTAGTTTTACCTGCTCCATTAGGACCGATAACGCCCACAATACCCGATGGGGGAAGCATGAAGTTGAGATTATCAAACAAAAGCTTGTCTCCAAATGCTTTGCTTACCTCTTTGGCCTCTATAACTTTGTTACCTAGTCGAGGACCGTTAGGAATAAATATCTCTAGTTTTTCTTCTTTTTCTTTTTGGTCGGCATTCAACATCTTTTCGTAGTCGTTCAAACGTGCTTTCCCTTTAGCTTGACGAGCTTTAGGAGCCATGTTGATCCAATCTAGCTCACGCTCAAGAGTTTTGCGACGCTTGCTGGCTTGTTTTTCTTCTTGAGCCATGCGTTTTGTTTTCTGATCGAGCCATGAGGAATAGTTTCCTTTCCAAGGAATACCCTCTCCGCGGTCTAATTCAAGAATCCATCCTGCCACATGATCAAGGAAGTAACGGTCGTGGGTAATACAGATCACTGTTCCCTTATATTGTTGTAAGTGTTGCTCTAACCAATCGATCGATTCAGCATCCAAGTGGTTAGTCGGCTCGTCGAGTAGCAATACATCAGGCTCTTGTAGCAGTAGACGACAAAGTGCCACACGACGACGTTCTCCTCCCGAAAGATGCTCCACCAATTGGTCTTCCGGTGGACAGCGTAAGGCATCCATTGCTTGCTCTAGCTTGTTGTCCAAGTTCCAAGCATCGGTGGCGTCAATGATGTCTTGAAGTTTTGCCTGACGCTCCATCAACTTGTCCATCTTGTCAGCATCTTCGTAGTTTTCGGGTAAGCCGAATAGCAGGTTCACTTCCTCATATTCTTTTAGTGCATCTACTATATTTTGCACACCTTCTTCTACTATCTGTTTCACGGTTTTGGTAGGGTCTAGTTGTGGATCTTGTTCCAGATAGCCCACCGAAAACTCTTTGTCAGATACTATTTCACCTTGATATTGTTTGTCTAGCCCAGCAATAATTTTCAGGAGAGTAGATTTTCCCGAACCATTGAGACCAATGATACCAATCTTTGCTCCGTAGAAGAATGAGAGATAGATATTTTTTAAAACTTGTTTTTGTGGAGGATAGGTCTTGGAAACACCCATCATCGAAAAAATGATTTTTTTATCGTCAGACATACTTTTAGTTATAAGTTTTTTTCTTGTTTTCTTTTTTTATTGAGCAGACTGATATGCTTCATTTCAGCAAGCTCATTTAGTGCCGCAAGATAGCACAAAAAAAGGAGATTTAGAAAGACTGTCACAATACAAAAAAAATGAAAATTATATGTTTTATAATGCTTTTAAGTTGACATTGGAAAACTCAATTGTTGAGGAAGGATTAGATCAGTTGTTTTGAAATATTAGTTTGTGAGTAGTATTATGGAGAAAATAAGTGAGTTGTTTTTTTCATTTGAGAGTTTATTTAGATTACTTTGGAAAACAGAACACAAATAAACGATACATAACTATGAGATTTGTTACATTATCTTCAATTACTTTAGTTTTTATTCTATTCCTCGCATCCTGCAAAACTAGCCTTCAAGAGCCAAGTATAGGCTACAGAGATGGGGTAAAAGGCAATGTGGACTCTATCATCATCTACAGCTATTCGGGATGGAATAATCAGCAGCGTAAAGGCGAAGGTTTGTTTTCCAAACAGCTCATTTGCTACACCAGATCGGGAAATGTGGCATCAAGTGAAAGTTGGGCTTTAGACGATAAGAAAGGCTGGAAAAAGGATAAAATGGTGTATTATACCTATGACGAAAAGAATATGAAAACGAAAGAGGTAGTAGAAGAGTATGATGTGAAAACAGGCGTGCTATCGCAATTGAAAACGGACATACTGATGGAAAAGACAGATAGCACTGAGTGTTGGGAAAAGACTTATGTAGAGGCAAAAGATACAAGTGTTTTAGTAGATTTAATTAAGAAAAAGACATGTGTTGACAACTATTATGTTGTGGAGAATGGGAAAGAATCATTTTACATGTCTAAAGAATACACTGCTAAAGGACAGTTGGAAAATTTGCGGATACGCATGATGACAATTGGAATGGAGTCTAATTTCGATTACCATCCTCGATGGGGTTTTATAGATAAAGAATGGTCTGTCAGGTCTTTTGGCTTTAGCGAGTTGAGCATTTACACGGATAAAAAATATGCTTATACCGAGCTAGATGCTCATAAAAATTGGATACATCGTGTGATCTATGATAGCGAGAGTAAAGGAAAACCTATTTATCAGATACAAGAGGTGCATTATAGGAAATAAAAGAAAAAGAGGAACAGTGATGTTCCTCTTTTCTTTTGCTACACTCTAGGGCTTATGAATAAAGATTAATCTCTGCTAATGTTTTTACCCAAAAGTGTTTCTATTTCTTTATACATCTCCTCGATACTCAAGACTTTCAAGTTGGGCAATTGGTGCAACCATTGTGCATTGAGATTGACCAAGTTTTCTTCTTCGTAAATCTGAAAATAGCCTGAGTTGTTTAAACTGTCTCTGGTAGCGTTTTCGGCAAAGTATTGGCTGTCGAAATACATGCTTAACTCGTCTGCCGACATGCCTTCTACAAATTTAGATTGTGCTTCAAAGTATTCAAGTTGTTTCACAGCTCCCATATTTTTCAAGCCTTCAGCAACTAGCTTATTGAGTGTCCTATTCCATTTGGAGTTATATACAAATTGAGAAAAGTTACCGTTGTTTACTTGTGCAGCATAATAGTCTACAAAGTAGCTTTGTAAGGCTTCGGCTGATATCTGATCATAGCTGCCCCCTTCTTCCAAAATGAGGTTGATCGCAGTGATGTTGGACGCAATGATGGCATAAGCTTCCTCGTCGTCAAACGATTTGGAGGAAACGATGACATGCTCTAATTTATTCATATTGTTTTTTGTTTCTTATTTTTGATACAAGAATCTCTTGATACTTCTTTTGGGAGTTTTTTCAAATTCTTTTTCTTGCAGTCTGAAGTTCACCACTTTGCTATATCCGGGTAGACGTTTGTTGATGGCTTTCATCTCATCTGTAAAGAGCTTAGGAAACTCGCTTTCGGCTATTTCATGCGCCTCCATGTAATCCTTGTCAGGATAAATTAAGGCTATCAGCTTATGATTTTCTTCGATGATAAGCGATTCGGCTATATAAGGCGAATTGTTGTAGAAATCTTCTATCTCTTCAGGATAGATGTTTTGTCCTGAAGGACCAAGGATCATTGTTTTCAGACGCCCTTTGATAAAGATGTGATTCTCTTTGTCCATTACTCCTAGGTCGCCAGTACGTAGCCAGCCATCGTTGGTAAAGGTGTCTCTGGTGGCTTCTTCGTTTTTGTAGTAGCCTATCATCACATTGTCGCCCTTCACCAAGATTTCTCCGGCTTCGGTTTCTGGATGTTCAGAGTCTATTTTCACCTGCATACGGTCAACAGGTTTTCCACATGAGGTGGCTTTGTATTCTTCCCAGTAGGCATAGGAGATCAGGGGACCACATTCGGTCATGCCATAACCCACGGTGTATGGGAACTTGATGGCCGAAAGAAATGCGCCTACTTCCTGATTGAGCCCGGCTCCACCAATAACGGCTTCCACCATTTTGTTGCCAAAGAGAGGAATCAGTTTGTCTGCAATCTTCTTATATATTCTCTTTCTGAAAAACGGAATGGCTGTCAATATATTAACAGGGAATTTCTTTAGTTCCGGGAATACTTTATTTTGAATTATTTTTTCGATAATCAGAGGAACAGTGATGACTAGTCTTGGATTTACTTCCGAAAAAGCTCCAAGTATTACTTGTGGTGAAGGTACACGCGTCAAGAAATGAAGGTGACTACCTTTTGCCATCGATAATAATACTTCGAATGCCAAGCCATACATGTGCGCCATGGGCAACATGCAGATCATGCCATCGCCAGCCTCGACGAATGGAATTTCTTCCATCGCAAATTTGGTATTTGACCAAAGACTTCGATAAGGAATCATCACGCCTTTGGGTGTGCTGGTTGTTCCTGAGGTGTAGTTTAGCATAGCCAACTCTTCAGGGTGTTCGTTGTAAAAATACATGTCTTGTGGAGTGAAACCTGCAGGATGCTTCTCTGCAAGCAGATCTCCCAGTTTCATCTGTATCTCTTCAGCCTTTGGAGTAGCAGATCTTAGCAAACTAAAATCTTCGGTCATGATCACCGTTGGGGTGTTGGCAATATTGGCAAGGTCTACTTTTTCCATTGTTTGCTTTCCGGCAAACAAAACTTTCGACTCTGAGTGATTGATAATATTCTCGATACTCAACCCATCAAAATCGTTGAGGATACTTGTCACCACAGCACCATAGCTCATGGAGGCAAAGAAAGCAATAGCCCAATGTGACGAGTTTTTGTCACATAGTGCAATCTTATCACCTTGTTTAATTTCCAAAGCTTCGAACAATATATGCAGTTTGGCTATCTCCTGAGCCATATCTTTGTAGTGATAGGTCTTGCTCCCTAGATCAGTCAGGGCAGGGCGTTCCCAATTTTCGCTAATTCCGTTTTTTATCAGCGTTAAAAATTTCTTCTCCATGTTATTCCATTAAAGGTGTAATTAACTCGCTCAATGCAAGGTTACAAATGTAACTAAAACTTCCAACTTAATGATAAAGTATATCTTGATATTCATTCCATTTATGGATTGAAACTAGTTTTTCACTCTATACGATAATGATTTCTTGTGTTTTGTAAGAAATATACTAATTCGTGTTAAGTTTGTAGAAGCATAAAACTGAACACAAAATGAAAGCCAAATATATAATATTTCTCATCCTTTGGTGGTGTCCTCTCTTCTCTATCCTCCTTTCTTCGCAAGAAGATAAGACAACAACTGATAGTGTTTTTATTAGACTTTATTTAGACTTTTATGCTGATGGCAAAATCTATCGTCAGCATGAAAAACCGAACCGTTCGGTGGGGCAAGGCACAGTTTATTATGATCAGCAAAACAACCTACGCCGATATGAGCTTGACCTCCATTTCCAAGATAGTACTCACTATGTGGATGCTTATTATAATAATAAGGGAGACTTGACCACTATTTATTTCAACATAAACGAAAAAGGTAAACCTAGACTCCTTGGAAGCATTGGCAAAGATGAATCGAGAAAGAAACCGATTCTCTTAAATTATGAGATAAAATCTACAGATAGTTTACAATCTGGACTTGTGATCAAGGCTCAAACTTCGTATCCTAAACGAATATTGCATTGGGATTTTCAAAAATATGTACATGTCAATAACTTATGGGATGGTTCAGGGCTTAAGCCAATGGATTTCTCGCAACGGGTGAAATTTAGACAAGTCAGAGTAAAAGAGTGGGTGCATATCACAGCCAATGGCGTCAGCGTTCGTGAAGCTCCTAACACTACAAGTCGTGTGCGAGAGGCATGGTCTACGGGGCATCGTTTTTATGTAGAAGAAGTGATGCAAACTGACTCCATTGCCCCTTGGGGAACTTATCCTTGGTATAAGGTGAGGTGGGAAGGCAACCAGCCACAAGAATATGGATATGTTTTTGGAGCATTTGTCACTCAAGTTGACGAAGAAGTGCCCTCACGAATGATCAGGTCAACAAGCTTTAGAACCGATAAAGGAGCTTTTGTGAATAATGCGAGACCAGGTGCCACTGTGCAATATTATGTCAAGACCATCAATATTCCTGATGGAGACAGTATCCGTTTTAGAATGTCAACCCAAGAAGAAGAGTTAGATTATATCATAAAGGTGGAAAATAATGTGGCTACAACTCCATTTTTCGAGGTGAAAGAAAAATGGTTAGGCTCTGTTCTTCGCCCACATACTACAGAAGTGGTGAGTGTTGAAGACTAATTAAAATAAAGATTATAATTCTATTAATGACATGCCGATGCTCGCAAAGAATGCTATTGGCGTTCGATGATCTTATCTTATAATGGCTCATAGATAAAATCAATTAAAATTATTTATTAATAAATACTGTATTGGAAAAACATTTTTCCAATATCGTTGTTCAAGTAACTCATGTGTGTTTGAAATTTAATATATACTATTACTAATAAGAATGTCAAAACAAGTTACTTTTTCATGCCTTCTTGGCATAGCTTCTTCTTTTCAATTAATTTTTGCTCAAGTTACGATTGGCTCTGATGTCAAACCAAATGGGGGAGCTCTATTGGAGCTAAAAGAAAAAAACACACCATTGGGTGAGGTTAATTCTACTAGAGGGCTCGGTTTACCACGAGTAGAGTTGACCGACAAAAATAATCTTTTTCCTATGTTCGAAGAGGGTGCTGAGAATTATATTGCTTCGGAAAAAAAGAAAAGAGATTTAGAGCACAT
Organism: uncultured Dysgonomonas sp.; assembly: GCA_937995835.1. Classification (GTDB taxonomy): domain Bacteria; phylum Bacteroidota; class Bacteroidia; order Bacteroidales; family Dysgonomonadaceae; genus Dysgonomonas. The sequence goes on from CALKIV010000048.1 coordinate 20,194, forward strand.
TGGTTTGCTGGTGTATCACGTTAATACAAATAATGACCCCATATTACAATCGGGATTGTATGTCTGGAACGGGAGTGAGTGGCTCTCTCTCTATGGAACAAAAGAAGATTTTTCTACAGATCAGCCCGGTGAGGATGAAATCGGCTACGTGAATGGAGTGAGTGGAACTGTTTATAAAACTAGAAAGTTTGGAGATGCAGGTACGTGGATGGTAGAGAATTTGCGTGAGACAATGTACGATGAAGGAGAAACAAGGGCTCAGCAGCCGACCGAAAAGATAAATACGTATTACACGATGTGGGAAGCCAATTATTATTATCCCAACAAGGACAAAGCATTGTTTGAGAAGCATCCAGAATATGGACTCTTGTATAATCTGGTTGCAGCTACCAACGGCAGAGTGACTGATAGGCCGGGGGCGACAGAAACATCGGGCAGAGTGCAAGGTCTGTGTCCAAAGGGTTGGGTGGTTCCTAGTAGGTTAGATTGGAGAAGGCTAAGAGAAGAGTTAAGTAAAAATCCTGAAAAATATAGCGAAAACGAAGAAGGTAATAAAATTGGTTACACAGCCAAGTCGCCTATCACCGTTTCGGGCGTGAGTCAAAAAACAAATGGAGTATCGCTCCAGTATGGATTTAATGCGCTATTGGTGGGTACAATACGAGACGGAAATGTTTTAGATTATGGGCAAAGAACAGGTTTTTGGAGTAGTAGTGTGTTGAACGACCAAACGGCATACTATAGAGAATTGATTTATAATTACGATTACGCCGTGTCGGATCAAAATTACGATTGGGCCTATAGTATGAAATCAATACGATGCATAAAAGGAGAGGTGTTTTAGAACTTATTAAATATTGGTATAGCACTTGACATCACAATAAAATCTCTATTTTTGTGTTTAATACTTAGAAGCGCAATTGCTATATTTTGAACAAAAAAGGTAAACAACTTATATCTCTGTTGTGGATGAGTGGCTTAATGCTACTCATCTTGATGTCGTGTTCTAATAGAAAGAACACTGCTGTTACTCGTGCTTATCATTCTATCAACACTAGATATAACATACACTTCAATGCCAATGAGGCTTACAAAGAAACTTTGGCAGGCAAAGAAAGATCGGAAGACGAAGCCGATAATCTGACTAAGCTATTACATATCTATCCACTGATTCTCGATAGTGCTGACCTCAAATATACCGGTGCATTTACAACTACCATCGATAAAACCACCAAAGCTATCAAGCTACACTCCATCACCACTCGCCCTCGTCGAGATCCTAACAAAAGGATGGACGAAGAATATCGCCAGTGGCTTCGTCAAAAAGAATTTAATCCCTTTTTGGTTAATACATGGATGCTATTGGCTAAAGCCGAATTTCAGGAAGGGAGTTATCTGCGAGCCATCACCACTTTTATGCACATCACTAAAATATATGCCAACGATGCCAAGGTGGTCAGTGAGTGTAAGTTGTGGATCGCAAGAGCCTATTCTGAAATGGGGTGGACATACGAAGCTGACGATGTGTTGCGAAAGCTGGAGCAAAACAATGGCATTCATCCCGACATGGTGGGGTTGTACACCTCTGTGAAAGCCAATGTGATGGTCAGAAACGGAAATTATGCAGACGCTATCCCTCTGTTGGAACAAGCGATCAGTAAAGAAAAACGTGGTAATCTGAAACGGCGCAAACGTTATCTTTTGGGACAATTGTATGCCCAAGTGGGAGAGAAAAAAAAAGCTTATCAGGCCTTTGGAAAGGCTAGAGGAATGACTGCGCCATACAAGTATACGATCAACTCTAAATTGCGTCAAATAGAGGTGGCAGATATGAGCAGAGAGAAGAAAGTTTCAGCCTTGCAAAAATTTACGAAAGGTGTTAACAATGAAGACTATCTCGATCAGGTGTATACCATCATTGGTGATGTGTATATGGAGGTTCCCGATACGCTGACTGCTATTGAAAATTATGCCTTAGCTATCGAAAAGAGCAAGACGGATGGTTACGACAAAGCGATGGCTGAGGTCAAATTAGGAGGGTTATATTTCACTCAGAAAGAATACGTAAAGGCTCAGCCATGTTACTCAGGTGCTTTGGGAAAACTCCGAAAAGATGACGAATTCTATAATTTAGTTTCGTTCCGATCAGAAGTTTTAGACCAATTGGTGGTACATGCCAAGGTTGTGCAAGAACAAGATAGCTTATTACACCTTGCAAATTTACCCGAAGACGAGCGTCTGGCAGTTATCAATGCACACATTGAGGTGCTGAAAAAGAAACAAGAAGACGAAGCTCGGAGGCTGGAGGCTGAGAACTCTAATCAGATACTCAGTTGGGAAGATATTGGAGGCACAGCCCCCATTGCCCCACCCACTATGTCTCAAAGAGAAGAATCTGATTTTTACTTTTATCAAGAAAGTACTGTAAAACAAGGAAAAATTGCTTTTCAGAAAAATTGGGGTAGACGTCCATTGGAGGATAACTGGCGACGAAACAATAAGGCAACTCAAAATCCTTTTGGTTTCGAAGACGAACTTTTGGCCGAAACTGATAGTTTGAAGGTGGAAGGAGAAACAGACCCTTTGCAAAGAGACGGAGAAGAGGGTGAGGTGCTGTCTGATATCTATTCAGTAGATTATTACTTGCAACAACTGCCACTTACGGAAGAAGCCAAACAGGCGTCCTATAAATTGATAGATGATGGACTCTTTAATATGGGGTTGATCTACAAAGATTTACTCGAAGATCATAGTTTGGCTATTGGTGCCTTTGAGCAAAATATGAGCCGTTTCCCGGAATCGATAAACAGAGAAGAAATCTACTATCAAATGTTCTTGATCTATCTGCGTTTGGGGAATGAACAATTGGCAGCCAATTATAGAAATATGATAATCGAGCAGTTCCCTGAAAGCAAATATACGATTCCGTTGAGTGATCCTAATTATGCTTGGAATTTTACGTACATGGGGCAATTGCAAGAAGAAATCTATCAAAAAACGTATGATGCCTATTTTGCTGGCGATGTGCAAACTGTAAGACATAATTATACCGATATTCAGACCAAATTTCCTTTTGTCAGTCTGATGCCTAAGTTTGCTTTGCTTCATTCGTTGACTTATGCTCAAACGAAAGATGCTAAAAGTTTGGAACAGCATTTAAGCCAATTGGTGGTCGATTATCCACAATCTGACGTTGTGCCTTTGGCTACAAGCATTTTGAGAAATATCAAAGATGGTAAAATATTACTCTCTGATGGCACGCCTATCACGGGGCTTGACTGGACGATGGCTTATGCTAATGATAGCATCTTCGAAGGGGATAGTGCCAGAGTGATAGAATATTTAGCCGATCTTGACAAACCTCATGCCTTGCTGCTGATGTTCCGTCCAAACAGTATTGACAGAAATGAATTGCTTTACGAGGTGGCTGATTATAATTTCTCTAATTATGTGATTCAGACTTTCGATCTAAGTTATAATGCTGATGAGGTCATGTCTGCTCTAGAGATCAAAGGTTTCAACGATTTCAAAGCACTTCGGTCTTATCTCAGCCGAGCAATGCAGAAAGAAGGATTGCTCACCAAGTTGGATAAAGAAATATTGCCGGTGCCTATCTCAATGGACAACTATGCTAACATCCTTCCTCGCTTGGGCTTAGAAAATTATATGACTTTCTATACAGATAGTTTGGCTGTTGAAACACCTGAACTCTTGGCATATTGGAACAAAGAACAGAGAGAACAGCTTTTGGCTTCGCTTGCCGTGGATGATGTGGAGGTTGCTACCCAACCAGAGCAAGAGGGAGAGGAGAATGAAGATGAAGAAAAAACAGAAGAGGAAATTGTGATTCCTGAAACAGGAGAGGCTAAAATCAGATTTGGTCAAGGTGACCGACGCAGACCCGATCAAGAGAAAACAGAAGAAGAGTTGAACGATAAGGAAGTCAACTTAGAGGATATTCTGAGCAAAGAACAAGTGTCTGCCATTGGAGCTATCGATCAAAAAACTGACGACATTGTGGAGGGCATTAATATGCTTGGCACGAATCCGGTGGAAGGGTTGAAAAATATTTTCAACAGAAAGAAGATAGAAGACAATTTGACTAAAGAGGAAAAAGAAGACCTGAAGAGAGAACGAAAAGCCGAAAAAGAACATCAAAAAGAATTGGAAAGAATAGAAAAAGCTAAGGCCGACTCGATTAATAAGGTGGAGAAATTTAGAGCTGACTCTATCAAGCGTGTAGAAAAAATACGAGTAGATTCTATCAAACAAGTAGAACGTGCATTCCAAGACTCTCTCAAGGAGGTTAAGAAAGCTGAGGAAGAAAAAATTAAGCAAGACAAAAAGGACAGAGAACAGCAAATACGTCAACGTGAAGACGAGCGTCAACGTCAACTTAAGGAGCGAGAAGATGCTCGCAAGCAACAAATGAAAGAGCGCGAAGAGCGTAGAAAACAACAAGAGGAAACCCGAAAAGAAAAATTGCGTCAACGCGAAGAAGAACGTAAGCAAAAAGAAAAACAGGCTGAAGACTTGCGAAAGCAACGTGAACGAGAGCGAAACGAACTTCTGAAACAGAAGGAAAAGTGATTGTAATGCTATTAAATAGATGAAATTTAGAACTGAGGTTTTACGATTGACCTTTTTTATAGCAAAAAATAAACACTAAAATCTTGGCATGAAGCTAAAAAAATTGCTAATTTGGCACTTTAGAAGTTTTTGACTAAGATAACGTGCACCATCAAAATATAAAATTATGGATAAGAACCTTGAATCTGAAAAATTGGATAATGATTTATTAAGCGAATCTGTTGACAGCAAGTCAGTAGAGGATAATGTAGTTGCCTCTCCTGAAGAGCTTGATGCTAAAGAGACTGTAACAGACGAGTCTAAGGCTTCAGAAGATGCTAATCAATCCGATTCTTCAGATGAAAACCCTGAAAAAGCCCAGTCAGATGTTTCATCCTTGACAAAAGATGAAGTAATCAATCGATTGAAAGATCTGAGAATGGAAGAAAGAGTACCCACCCGTCAGGAGGTAGATGCATTGAAGCAAGCTTACTATGCAATACGTAAAACGGAAGTGGAAGCTGAAAGAGAAGAATTTGCTAAAACTGCCGAAGAGGGAGAAGATTTTACTCCATCGGTTGACCCAAGTGAGGATGTACTAAAGGTGTATCTTGATGGGATAAAAGAAAAGAGAGCAAAAAAAGTATCCGAAGAAAATAAAGAAAGAGAAGCTAACTATCATAAAAAGCTTGAAATCATAGAAGCTATTAAAGTGTTGACAGAGAGCAACGATGAATTTAATAAGCTATTTAACGAATTCAAAAGTCTTCAAGACAAATGGAATGATATCAAATTGATTCCTCAGGCTAAAGCAAAAGAATTGTGGACTGAATATCAGATTTATACAGAAAAGTTCTACGATTTAGTGAAAATAAATAATGAGCTGAGAGATTACGACTTCAAGAAAAATTTAGAGCTGAAAACAGAAATCTGTGAAGCTGCTGAGAGACTCTTAGAGGGGGTAGATCATGTGTCTGCATTCCATCAACTTCAAAACTTCCACCAACAATGGCGCGAAATAGGACCCGTGTCACGTGAGTTGAGAGAAGAGCTTTGGCAACGATTTAAAGAAGTTTCTAGCCAGATTAATAGAAATTATCAGTCTCACTTCGAGTCGCTAAAAGGACAAGAAGAAGATAACCTTGTAGCCAAAACTGCTATTATTGAAGAACTGAAGACTATAGATTATTCAAAAATAAACGCTTTTAAGGAATGGGATGCCATGACCAAAAAGGTGTTGGAGTTGCAAGCCAAATGGCGCGAAATTGGCTTTGTTCCTCGCAAAGATAACAATAGAGTATTTGAAGAATTTAGAAAACTATGCGATGTGTTTTTTGACACCAAGAGTAGTTTCTTCAAAGGACAACGCGAAGAAATGGAGCAAAATTTGACAAAGAAGCAAGCTTTAGTGGCTCGTGCTTTGGAATTAAAAGATAGCACAGATTGGAAAAAGACGACGGACATCATGGTGCAGCTGCAAAAAGACTGGAAGAAAATAGGCCCGGTTTCGCGTAAACATTCAGATGCCGTTTGGAAAGAATTTGTGGGAGCTTGTGACCACTTTTTCGATGAGCGCAAGAAGCACTTTGGCTCGCAAAGAAGTGAGGAAACAAAGAATTTGGATGCCAAAAGAGCTATCGTAGAGAAAATCAAAAATCTGGATCAAGCACTGTCAGCTGGCGATTTGACAGAGCAACTTCGTGAGTTGCAAGATGAGTGGCATAAAATAGGTTTTGTTCCTTACAAAGAAAAAGACAAATCATATCAAGAGTTATATGCAGCAGTTGATGCACACTATGATAGACTGAAGATTGGTAAGGCTGAAAGACGATTCGAAGATTTCAAATCGAATGTAGAAGGAATGGCTAACAAGGCTAATCCGGAGAGAGAGTTATCAAAAGAAAGAAATCAGTTGGTTTATCAATATAATAAACTGAAATCGGACTTGCAGACTTATGAAAATAATATGAGCTTCCTTTCTATCTCTTCCAAAGGAAAAGAAAATCCTTTGATGAAAGAGGTGGTGAAGAAAGTAGAAGCTCTGAAAAATGAGATTGAACTGATTGAGAAGAAAGTGGAAATGATTGATCTTAACTTGAAAGAGTTGGATTAACAGTCGAGATTTCAATTTTATGAAAAACTGAAGAGCTATCAGACAATTATCTTGTTTGGTGGCTCTTTTTTTAATTATACGTTTAATAATAAAGATTGAACTGTATAAATCTGATATTATATTTTTAATTTTGTACCTTATAAACTTACAACACTATATATTAAGATGAAATATTTATTATCCTGTATTCTGAGTTTTACTATTGTATGCATTTCTGTGCAAGGACAAGTGACTATTGGAAGTGCGTCTGTTCCGGTAGAAGGAGCAATCTTACAGTTAAAGAATGTAGAAGAAACAGAAGTGGGTGGAGCCAATGCTGACAAAGGAATTGGTATGCCACGGGTGCAGCTCATTAGTCCGACTGAACTGTATCCGATGTTTACAGAGACTGACGTAGAGTATAACTCGGAAGAGAAGAAAGAAACTCAAAAAGAGGCTCATATCGGAATGTTAGTATACGTTCCTAAGGTATGGAGTGATAACTATTGCCCGGGTTTATATGTCTGGAATGGAAGTAAGTGGGAGCCTTTTCAAAGAAGAATTACCAGTGATCAATTTACTTTCACTGATGGTGAAGGAAATACCTATACTTATGCACAATTTGGGTCACTGTATTGGACGACGCAAAATATTAGGACAACTACTGTGCATGGAGAAGGAACTTCTGCTCTTGCAAACGAATCGACTCAATGGAAAGCCGGAGAAATGACTCAAAAAAAATTATTGATTAATTGGGGGTTGACACATGACTCTGATTTGCAGTCTGCATTTTTGTTTGAGACGAAACAAAATCTAATTGATTATGGTATGCATGCGTATATCATGAATGGGGATAAAATGGACATTAGTTTAGACGACTTCGCAACTAAGTTTGGAGTATTGTATAACTATTCACAGGCGTTGAAGGCTTGTCCTACGGGGTGGAGACTGCCTAATAAGGAAGAATTTATGGAGATGTATTCTGAAATTCAGAGATTGACTGGTCTAAGTGCGGATCTAGCTGGCAGAGCTATGAAAAATGATCAATCTGTTTATGAAACGCTAAGTGATGGTGTGCAGTCAAACTGGGATGGTGTCGATATTTGTTCTTCTGAGGTGGTTAATACAGGATTTAATGCACTGCCTTCGGGTGCTGGTACTGGTGAGTCTACAGGAGCAGGAGCCCTAACCTTTGGTAGTTCTGCTTATTGGTGGTTTGATAATCTTCAAGGGGTTGATTATACCAAAAGATATGAACGCTATGCATTAAGAAATAACAGAACTATACTTAGTGAAAAAGGTACAAATATGGTTCCGTACAATCCTCATTTAGCGATGTGTTATTCTGTGCGTTGTGTCAAAGATGTGAAATAATGCTACTACTGTATAGGATATAAAAAAGCCTCTTGCAATCAGCGAGAGGCTTTTTTTAATATATAGGTTTTGAACTATTATTTAGAGTACATCTTTTCTTTCAAAGTTTTGATGTCTTCTGAAGTCACATATTCGTCATAGTCCATCAGTTTGTCGATAATACCATTAGGCGTTAATTCAATAACTCTGTTACAAATGGTATTGATAAACTCGTGGTCATGAGATGAAAGAATGATATTCCCTTTATAGGTGATCAAGTTGTTGTTGAAAGCCTGAATAGACTCCAAGTCCAAGTGATTGGTTGGTGAGTCTAGCAACAAGCAGTTGGCATCCTTGAGCATCATCTTAGCGATCATACAACGCATTTTCTCACCTCCTGAAAGTACCGGAGACATCTTTAGAACTTCTTCTCCTGAGAAAAGCATACGCCCCAAAAAGCCCTTGATATAGATCTCGCTGGTGTCGTCAGAGAATTGGCTTAGCCAGTCGATTAGATTGATGTTATCCTTAAAATAATCGCTATTGTCAAGTGGCAGATAAGCAGTGGTGATGGTTTGTCCCCAACTGAAAGTGCCCTTGTTGGGTTGCAGGTTTTCGTTGATGATTTCGAAGAAGGCAGTCATAGCACGTGGGTCACGTGATAATACAACTATCTTATCTCCTTTTTCTACATTGAAGCTGATGTTGTCGAACAACACTTCTCCTTCAATAGAGGCAGATAGACCATTTATTTCTAAGATCTTATTTCCCGGATCACGTTCAGGGGTGAAGATAATGCCCGGATAACGTCTCGAAGATGGCTTGATCTCCTCGATGTTTAGTTTTTCGATCATTTTCTTGCGACTTGTGGTCTGCTTAGATTTAGCCACATTGGCACTAAAGCGACGAATAAACTCTTCCAGTTCTTTCTTCTTCTCTTCAGCTTTCTTGTTTTGTTGTTGCTGTTGACGAAGGGCCAATTGGCTAGATTCGTACCAGAAACTATAGTTACCGGAGAAAGCATTCACTTTCCCGAAGTCGATGTCTATTGTATGTGTACAAACGGAGTCTAAGAAGTGACGGTCGTGGGATACTACCAGAACGGTATTTTCGGTGTTCGAAAGATAGTTTTCGAGCCACATCACAGTCTCGATGTCCAAGTCGTTGGTAGGCTCATCCAGTAGTAAGTTGTCAGGATTACCAAACAAGGCACGAGCCAACAAGATACGTACTTTCATCTTACCACTGAGGTCTTCCATGTTGGCATAGTGAAATTCTTCTTTCACACCCAATCCACTCAATAGCATACCTGCATCGCTCTCGGCATTCCAACCTTCCATTTCGGCAAATTTTTCTTCCAACTCCGAAGCCTTGATTCCATCAGCATCTGAGAAATCTTCTTTGGCATACAAAGCATTTTTCTCTTCCATGATAGCCCATAGGCTAGTGTGTCCTTGTAGCACAGTGTCCATCACGGTTTGATGGTCGAAGGCAAAGTGATCCTGCGACAAAACCGAAAGACGTTCACCTGGCTCAAGATGAAAATTACCTGTTGTGGGGGTTAGTTCACCACTTAATATTTTGAGGAATGTAGATTTTCCTGCACCGTTTGCGCCAATAATACCATAGCAATTTCCGCTAGTAAATTTCAGATTCACATCTTGAAATAATACGCGTTTTCCAAATTGCATTCCTAAATTTGAAACTGTAATCATTCTTATCTTATAAAATGAGAGTAAATTATATCAGGTTGCAAAAGTACATAATATTTATGTAACTCTTCAAGTTCTTAGTTTGTTAGTTTGTTTTTTTGACGTTTTGTTGCCCTCTAAAAGTTTCTGTAGGCAATGGACGAAACTAACTTTTTGTCTTTGATGGTGTATACCAGCTCGTAACCTCCAGCACCGTCTGAGTTGAGCATCACGAGATAATAAATGTTTTCGGAGGCTTTGGCAACATACATGTTGTCTACATTTGGACGCAGATAGGCTATCAGAGCTTCATGAGGAAAAACGAGTTTTTGGTCAGCAAAGGTGAAGGTGATACTTTTTATTTCTGTTGGATTTGGATCGCACTTGCAAAAGCCATCATAGCCCCAGATAGGGTAGTTGCCGATTTTATCTTCGGTAACATTTTCATATTCCGAAACATCAAATCTGCCTGTTGATACTTCAACATGAATGTCTTGTCCTTCGAAAATAACTGTCTTTTTATCTACGATCTCCTTTTCTAGTTGTGGTAGGTCTATAAGGTACTTTATTCGTGATGAGTGAATAATGCCATTTTTCTCATTATCAGTTTTATAGCTTTCTTCTCCCCATCCAAAGCGCATGAAGGTTCCTTTTGGAGCATTCCAACCGTAATCTACACACATATAGTTTTCAGCAGTGACACAGAAATCATTGATAGCCAATATTTCATGATCATATACTTTGTCGATGAGTTGTTGCGACTTGTTTCTGATGTTAGTGTATCCGTCGATATCACTAATGATGGCAAAAGCTCCTTTGTATTCTTGTGAAAATATAGAAGTGGCTGATAAAATGAATGATATGGCAAAAGACAAAAGCTTCTTCATTCAATTATAATGCTTTGATAACTGTCGATTGTTTTATCTGAGGACGAATGATGATCACACGTCTGTTGTTCTCGTCTGTCACATCTAAAGTTATTGTGCCGTCCGGAGAAGGATTTACATATTTCTCAAAATCATATAGATAGGAGAATAGTGTAAGATATTTCGGGTCTTTGAATGCTTTAGCAATATCAGCATAGTGGGCAGGATCCCATAATTTACATTTATAACCCTCTATTCCTGTGAATTGGGTATTGTGATCTCTGAATTTCTCAGTTTCTGTGATAAATTTTTTGTAGCCTTCGGATAGTTTGTCTATCGTGTTTTCTACCTTCTTGTCATTGATTTTATTGATTAGCATTCCCGGACGAATACCTGCCTCATAGGCCGGAGATTCAGGGTCGATGTCGGCAATGTAGCCTATCTTGTCAGCATCAAAATGCATCCCTGTGTAATTGTGTTTGCTGAAACTTACGAAATATTCACTCTCATTTTTTGCAGAGGCATATGGGTACTGCATGGCAATCAGTGGGATATGAACTCTCGCATACTCCTCTAGAGTCAGATTGTCTGAAAGATAGTCTTGAATACTACATTCCCATATTTGTGTGAATTCTCCCTCTTTGATATACTTTTTTTCATAAAAAGTGAAACCTAACTTCACTACATATTGTCCCTTACTAATCAGATTGGGTTCGTCAACATCATAAATCGGATAGTTTTCCATCTTCATGGTCTCCTTGTTAAAACGTTGAGTGAAAGCCGATGAGCCAGCTGTTGCTGTCTCCACATAGTGAGGGTTGCTAGTATGCTCGTAATATAGGCTGATCCAGATGTCAGGATTGTTGTCTTCTTGTTTTAATCCTAAATTAGTGAGATTTTGAGTCAATATTTCTTGAATTCTTGTATCCAATTCTGTGTTTTCGTTACCATCATTATAGAACGAAAAGGTGTGATAATCAGTGAAATCTACATCAGGTGTAGGATTGATTTTTAGGGGCAAGGTAAAGTTCTTTTGTCTTGTGTCTTCAAGACTATAGAATGAGAATATATTTGCTAAATAGCTTTCATCCACACTATTTACCGCGATGCATTCGCGATCGAGTGTATATTCTCTAAAATTAGTGTCTATATTTCTTAGCGTAAACTTTACGATGGGGTCAGTATTATCGAATAACCATTCGGAAATGGTGGGATTGTCTCGCAGATAGGTTGCTTGTCCGTTGATTTCCATGATGATGTCGTTTACCCTTATGCCGGCCTGTTCAGCCCGTGAGCCCGGTTCCACATCAGTAATCACCAGTTCGCCATAGCCCCAATTTCTGTTTTCGCTTTTCTCAAAGCTAATTCCGTAGTAGCATTGCTTGTCGTATATCTGTGCTTTTAGACTAGAAGTAAATGTAATTAAAAGACTTAGACCAATGATAATTCTTCTCATCGAGTATCGTATATCCATAGTTTAACATAAAAAACAAACACCAAAGATAGTGTATTTTTTGGATGTTTAGAAGATAGAGTGTAAAGTATGTACTTATTTTGCAAAATAAAGATTAATTTAGAAAACTACACAGACATCTTGTTAATGACTAGGGCTATATGAAACGATATTTATTCTTTTTTTTCTTTTTATTTTCTCAATTCGGGGCACTTTACTCGCAAAAGAGTATTCATGTCATGGTGGCGCTTTGTGACAATATTCATCAAGGTATTGTGAAAGTGCCCAAAGCCATTGGTAATGGACAAGACCCCCAAAATAATCTTTATTGGGGCTGTGGTTACGGGGTCAGTACTTACTTTAAGAAAAGTGCTAGTTGGAAAGAGGTGAAGCGTTATGCTGTGGATTCTATTATTCTAGAACGAGTGGTGTTTAAGCATAATACGTTTGATTATTATTTGGTTGCTGATGCTTATGATGGTCGATATATTTCCAATTGTACGCATGATTTTTTGAATGCATCTGCAGGAAAATCAAAGGGACAAATCAAAGTTGATGAAAAGGAAATAGGTATTCAGGGCAATAGTGAGATTGTGGCATATATCGGGCATAATGGGTTGATGGATTTTCGTCTGAAGAATGTTTGTCAGAATATAGATAATAAAGAACGAAAAGTAATTATTTTAGCTTGTGCTGCCAAAAATTACTTTACGCCTTATCTCAAAAGTGCCAATGCCTATCCCTTAGTTTGGACTACTAATCTGATGGCTCCAGAGGCTTACCTTGCACGATGCCATAGATAGCTATTTGGCTGGAAAGGGTTATTTGGAAGTTCGGGAGAGTGCGGCTAAGGCATATTCTAAGTATCAAAAATGTGGAGTGAATGCAGCCAAGCGTTTGTTGGTGACGGGGTATTAAATTCAGGAGATATAATGGAATGAAAAACCTCCTCAGATCTGTCATCTTAAGGAGGTTTTTTATTATAAAAAAAGGGATCTTATTTTTTCAATTCTTCAGGAAAATTTTTGTAGAACAGAGGAATGGTGCGTATACCATTGAAAAATTGTTCTAACGGATAATTCTCGTTTGGCGAGTGGATAGCATCCGACTGTAAGCCAAAGCCCATCAATACGGATTTGATACCCAATATTTCTTCAAACGAAGAGATAATAGGAATACTACCACCCGAGCGAACAGGTATAGGTGTTTTTCCATAAATTGCCTCATAGGCCTTTTCTGCTGCTTTGTAGGCAGGCAAGTTGATTGGACAAACATAAGATGGTCCGCCATGAAGATATTCCACCTTCACTTTCACTGTGTTTGGGGCTATCGATTTGAAGTATTTCACAAACAATTCACCAATCTTTTCGTGTTGCTGATTAGGAACCAAGCGTGTACTGATTTTTGCAAATACTTTTGAGGGGAGTACTGTTTTAGCCCCCTCGCCAGTGTAGCCACCCCAGATGCCACAAACATCGAAGGTTGGTCTGATGCCGGTGCGCTCATTAGTGCTAAAGCCTTCCTCACCAAATACCTCTTCAATATCTAACGATTTTTTGTAATCTTCTAAAGCAAAAGGTGCTTTGGCGAGCATTTCTCTTTCTTTGGCTGATATCTCTAGGACATCGTCATAGAATCCCGGGATGAGAATCTTGCCTGTTTCGTCCATCGTTTGTGCAATCATTTTCGACAGCACATTGATCGGGTTTGCAACAGCTCCACCAAAAATACCGGAGTGTAGATCGGCATTTGGTCCTGTGACTTCCACTTGCCAATAAGCCAAGCCTCGGAGTCCGGTGGTGATGGATGGTGTGTCAGAAGCAATCATTGAAGTGTCGGAAACTAAGATCACATCGGCTTTTAGCATCTCTTTATGTTTTTGGCAGAAGGCTGGTAGGCTAGGGGAGCCCACTTCTTCTTCTCCTTCTATCAAGAACTTGACATTGCAGTTCAGTGTGCCCGATTTTACCATATATTCAAAAGCTTTGGCATGCATAAAGCTTTGTCCCTTGTCGTCGTCGGCTCCTCTTGCCCATATTTTGCCATCTTTGATCACGGGCTCGAAAGGCTTGGTATTCCATAGCTCTATTGGATCCACAGGCATCACATCCATGTGTCCATATACCAATACAGTTGGAGCTTTGGGGTCAATTATTTTCTCTGCGTAAGTCACAGGATTGCCGGCAGTTTCCATCACTTCGGCTTTGTCTGCTCCGGCTTTCAATAGCAATTCTTTCCATTTTTCAGCTGCCTTGTACATGTCTTGTTTATGTTCAGGAAGTGAAGAAATGGACGGAATACGAATCAGTTCGAATAGTTCCTCTAAAAATCGATCTTTATTGTCCTCAATGTACTTATCTATATCTTTCATTCTTTAATATTGTTTGTTTATATTTTCTATTGAGGGTAAAGCTACTATTTTTTACCTGAAAAACCATGTTTTAAATATTGATACTCATATTCGATCATTTTTTTGTAGATTTAGCCTTCCAATCATCAATTGAACGTAAAGATATGATAAAACAAGTCTTATTGGTAGGTGCTGGAGGTGCAGTGGGGAGTATTTTCCGTTTTTTGATTTCAGAGATTACAGGGCGATATTATGTACAATCTTTCCCCTTAGCTACCTTTGTTATCAATGTTTTGGGATGTTTTATCATTGGTTTACTAGTCAATATGTTGCCTGCCAATGCTAATCTCAAGTTGATTCTTATTGTCGGTTTCTGTGGAGGGTTTACCACCTTCTCCACCTTTGCTCGCGAGAGTATGGATCTGATTAATCAGCAACAAAGTTTCTTGGCTTTGCTCTATGTGGTGGCAAGTAGTGTGGTGGGTATCACAGCTGTTTGGGTGGGGATGCAGATTAGTAAATAAAATCACTTAATGAAAATTAGCTAAGGCATTTGGACAAAGTTGTAGGAGTTTTTTATTTGTATGAAGCAGTTTGATCTTTAAAATTCAAATAATCATTAACTTTGTTTTAATATAAGAGGAATTAAAATAAAAATGAAAAAACGTATAGCAGTCAAAATTGGCAGTAATGTCTTGACCCGTGCAGATGGCACATTGGATGTAACAAGAATGTCATCGTTGGTCGATCAGATCGCGACGCTTCATGGTCAAGGTGTTGAGGTTATTATGATCTCTTCGGGAGCCGTGGCATCAGGAAAAAGTGAGTTGAAAAAGGTGAATAAGTTAGATACCGTTTCGGCTCGTCAATTATATTCAGCCGTAGGGCAGGTGAAATTGATCAACCGATATTACGACTTTTTCAGAAATTATAATATTGTCTGCGGGCAAGTTTTAGCCACTAAAGACGATTTTTCTACACGTACACATTATCTCAATCAGCGCAACTGTATGAAAGTGATGCTTGATAATGATGTGATACCTATTGTCAATGAGAATGATACGGTGTCAGTCAATGAACTGATGTTTACGGATAACGATGAGCTGTCGGGGATGGTGGCGGCTATGATGAATTGTCAGCGACTGATTATTCTTAGCAATATTGATGGTATTTATGACGGAAATCCAAATGACGAGGGCACTAAGGTGTTGAGAACCATTCAGGTGGATGATGATATAGAACAGTACATTCAATCGTCTAAGTCGTCAGCTGGCAGAGGAGGGATGCAAACCAAATACAATATAGCTCACAAGGTAGCTGAAGAAGGTATTGAGGTGATTATTGCTAATGGTAAAACCAGCAATATCCTGTTGCATCTGATGGAAAACGAGGATACCATTTGCACGCGTTTTGTGCCTTCTGAAAAAGAAATTTCGAGCATCAAAAAATGGCTAGCTCATTCCGAAGATTTTAGCAAGGGAGAGATTCACATCAATGAGGGATTGCGTAAGGTGATTAACAAAAATGAAGCTGTAAGCATCTTACCTATTGGAGTTACCAAAATTGTTGGTAACTTTGAGTTAGACGATATAGTGAAAATTATAGACGACAAAGGAAGTCAGCTGGGGCTAGGGCGCACCAGTTATGGTAGCGAGGAGGCTCTGAAGCTGATAGGGAAAAATAATAAAAAACCAATTATACATTACGATTACTTATATATTGACAAATAAACGAGATGGACGATAATCGACAGAGCAACTTCAAGCATATTGCTGAGGTGAGCAAAACGCTTGCGCTTCTTGATGAAGAGCGAGTCAATAGCATTTTGATGGCTATTGCTAAAGAAACAAAATCTAAGATGCATTACATCTTAACCGAAAATCAGAAAGACCTGCAAAGAATGGATCCCAAAGATCCTAAATACGATCGTCTTCAGTTGACTGAGGATCGATTGATGGGAATTATTTCTGATATAGAGAAAGTGGCGACATTACCTTCTCCGGTGGGTAGGGTGCTGGAAGAGCGAGACTTGCCCAATGGATTGAAGCTGACAAAGAAGGCTGTACCTTTTGGTGTGATAGGTGTGATATTTGAGGCTCGACCAAACGTCAATTTTGATGTGTTTTCTCTTTGTTTCAAATCAGGGAATGCCTGTGTGCTCAAAGGAGGTTCGGATGCTCGTTTCTCTAATGCAGCCATCGTAACTATTATAAGAGAAGCTCTAGATGCTAATGGTGTCAATCCTAATGTGTGTACACTTTTGGAGAATGACCGAGCAGCAACAGACGAACTGCTTCACGCTCGCAAATACGTCGATCTAATTATTCCACGTGGAGGTAAGGGCTTGATAGAGTATGTTCGAGAAAACTCTAAAGTGCCGGTAATAGAAACCGGAGCAGGTGTTTGCCACACTTACTTTCACAAAGATGGAGACAAAGAAAAGGGGCAAGCTATTGTCACCAATGCTAAAACACGTAGAGTAAGTGTTTGTAATGCTTTGGATTGTTTGATTATTCATAAAGAACGTTTGAACGATCTGCCTTTCCTTTGTGAGGGATTGATTCCTCAGCATGTGAAAATCTATGCAGATAAATATGCTTTTGAAGAATTGGAAGGAAAATATCCTAAAGATCTGCTGTTTGAGGCTGATGAAGAAAGCTTCGGAACAGAGTTTTTAGATTATGTGATGTCCATCAAAACGGTATCGGATATTGAAGGAGCAATCAAACATGTTGATACTTATAGCTCTAAACATAGTGAGGCTATTGTGGCTCAAGATAAGATGGCGATTGCAGCCTTCACCACTTTGGTGGACGCGGCCTGTGTATATGCCAATGCATCAACAGCTTTTACGGATGGTGCACAGTTCGGCTTGGGTGCAGAGATAGGCATCAGTACGCAAAAGATGCATGCTCGTGGACCAATGGCGCTCAGAGAGCTATGTACTTATAAATGGATCATCGAAGGAGATGGCCAAGTGAGAAATGGCTAAGAAAAAAAAGAAACAAAAAGATTATAGAATAACAGTTGAAGATTATATTAAGGCTGTGAAAAAAGCTAACCGGGAGATTGAATTAGAACAACAGCCCGGTTGGCAGCGTACTACCATGGTGCATAAAAGTAAAAAAGCGTATAACAGGAAGGATAATAAAAGAAACTTGTTGGAAGAATGAAGCGCAGTTTGTCTCTAGACTTGTTTAAGGTGGTGTTGAGCATTATTATCATAGCTGTTCATATTCAACCTTTATTTGAAACAAGAAATCTATTAGAATGGCAGATTGGGGCAGGTTTGGCACGATTGCCTGTGCCTTGCTTTTTTTTGATTAATGCTTATTTTTTAGCGCCAAGAATAGAAGATTGGCAGATCGTCAAGAAGTATCTAAAACATCTTCTGGTTATCTATGGAGTGTGGTCAGCTTTCTATTTCTATTTCTATTACCAGGCAAGTTCCCTAAAAGATATTGTTTTCAATTTGGTAATGGGCTATCATCATTTATGGTATCTTCCGGCTTTGCTTTGGGGAGTTTTGATTCTTTATTTTGCGCGAAAGTATATCAAAAAAGATATACACTTAATTTTGCTTGTTGGCATGTTGTATCTAGTAGGGCATGTGGATGAAGTGGCTCAGGTGATTCCTGATTTATTATTGGCACAAGGTGATGAGCAAACATTAGTCCCTGCTATCTACACTTATAGAAACGGGATCTTTATGGCTTTTCCTTTTTTGACAATAGGTTATCTGTTGAGAAAGTGGAAAGCTCAAGAATACTTCAAGTCTTGGCAGCTGTTGACAATCGTAGTAGTTAGTCTTTGTACATTGATGATAGAGTCTTATGTCGGTTTCGCCTCTCGCGAGTTGCATAATTTAAATCTGTCGGCTTTGTTGTTTGCACCAGCCATGTTACTCTTTTTTATTAAAAATCCGTTGTTGGTAGATAAGGCTACATGGAACGAATATTTGGGATATATCCCTAATGGAGTATATTATATTCATGTGTTTTTTATATTCAAATTTTATTCTGTAAATAACAATATATATAATATCCCCATTGTTTTTGTATCTTCGGTACTTGCTACCATTGTTCTAACATTTGTAAATAAACGAATAAAAATATTTCTTTAATATGAGATTTTATACCAACGTCAAAGATTTAGGGAATCTTGATCAGGCTGTGAAAGAAGCCTTAGAAGTCAAGAAGAATCCTTTTGCATATAAACATCTTGGTGAAAATAAAACGCTATTGATGGTGTTTTTCAACTCAAGTTTGCGCACGAGGCTTAGTACACAGAAGGCTGGAATGAACCTGGGGATGAACACGATGGTGTTGGATATCAATCAAGGAGCATGGAAACTGGAAACCGAGCGAGGAGTGGTGATGGATGGAGATAAGTCTGAGCACCTTCTGGAAGCAATTCCAGTGATGGCTTCCTATTGTGATGTGATTGGGGTTAGGGCTTTTGCTACTTTCGAGAATAAGGCTGATGATGACAATGAGAAGATTCTCAATCAGTTTATCCAATATTCAGGTAAGCCGGTTTTCAGTATGGAAGCTGCCACAGGACATCCTTTGCAGGCTTTTGCAGACTTGATAACCATTGAGGAGTATAAAAAGACTGATCGCCCTAAAGTGGTATTGACATGGGCGCCACACCCAAGAGCATTGCCACAGGCTGTGCCAAACTCTTTTGCCGACTTTATGAATGAGGCTAATGTTGACTTTGTGATCACTCATCCTAAGGGATATGAACTGAGTGAAAAATTTGTGCGTGGAGCAAAGGTTGAATATGATCAGGATAAGGCTTTGGCAGGCGCAGACTTTGTTTATGCAAAGAACTGGAGTGCTTATCAAGACCCTCATTATGGAGAGATCTTGAGTAAGGATAGGGCTTGGACGGTCACTACAGAAAAGATGGCTCTGACCAATAATGCTTTTTTTATGCATTGTTTGCCAGTGAGACGAAATATGATTGTCAGCGATGATGTTATCGAGAGTCCACAGTCATTGGTTATTCCTGAGGCAGCTAATCGTGAATTTTCGGCACAAACAGTGATTAAAAGAATTTTAGAAAATCTGTAATAGTTATTATGTTTTTTTATCAAATGATAAAGAGTGATTTTAATTTAAAATGTAGATAATTATTTACATAATCTGGTAAAGTGTAGATGAAAGTAGAATAAAGTTACAAAAAACATAGGTTTATTCTCAATTTCATGCTTATGTATGTTAAAAAAGGTGTTAAATGACAAATGTCTATTTGATACCTTTTTGTCTTTTATTACTCTGTTTTATATATTAGGTTTGATAAAATGATATATTATTCTCTTTTTTTTTTGTGTTTTTTTGTATTTTCGCATGGTTTGTCTTTCTTTTTGTATTCAAATGTTAAGGTTTGGTAGCTGTTGTGATTTTTATTTCTATTTTATTTTAGTTAATTTTGCTTACTTGTTAAAAAACATTTTTATTGTAATCGTGTGACCTATTGTTACAATATGAATATAGAAAGAAAATTATTTGTAGAATTTAGTAGTGTGTTATTAATTAAAAATGATGAAAAAATTATTACTGATCTTTTCTTGCATCTTTCTTAGTGTAGGATTAGTCTATTCGCAGAGATCTATTACTGCGACAGGTACTGTGATTGATGATACCGGTATAGAAGTAGTAGGCGCGTCAGTTGTGTTGAAAGGAACAACTACGGGTGTTGCTACCGATATTGATGGTAAGTTTAGTCTTAATGTGCCAGAAGGAGGAACATTAGTTTTTACACTTATTGGTATGGAAACTGTAGAAGCAAAAGCGACCACCAATATGAAAGTTGTGATGAACAACGACGAAGAACTATTGGAAGAAGTTGTGGTTGTGGCATATGGAACAG
>CALKIV010000049.1 GCA_937995835.1 uncultured Dysgonomonas sp.
TTGCCTCCATGCCAGTGGCACAAACCAAAGACAACAAACTCATTGCCAACCCACTAACTATTCGCCATCAACCGATATGCCAGCCAATGGGGAAAAATTCACAAAGGGCGTCAGCCTGCGTGAGGGATGGCAGCAAGTAACCCACAGCGTTAGCGAGGATTACTGCGAACAGCCCGACCCCTGAAAGGGGGCACGCCCAAAACATCTGCCCTGTGGAGAGGACGACGATGAAGAAAAACATCAAAGAGCGTGTGCCAAAGTCCGTTGCCTTCAGCTCGTTCTCAGGCTATTGCCCACAAAGAGCACCCTCTGCGTGATGGCCTTTAGGCGATCGACCACCCGTTGCCCATAGCGCTCCAAGAGCTCTTGCTGTTGCAGATTGGACGAGATGATCAGCAATTTGCCTTGCTTTTCGGCAACATCCATCACCTCGGCAAAAGCCATCCGCCTGTTGCCAAAATGATTGATAACT
Organism: uncultured Dysgonomonas sp.; assembly: GCA_937995835.1. Classification (GTDB taxonomy): domain Bacteria; phylum Bacteroidota; class Bacteroidia; order Bacteroidales; family Dysgonomonadaceae; genus Dysgonomonas. Next base: position 473 of record CALKIV010000049.1, read on the forward strand.
TCCTCTGTGCCAACATCGTCGAGAGCAATAAAACGCTTGGTGAGTAGCTCGTCCAACTCTCGATTCATGTCCTGAATGTCGTACACGTTGACCACCTTGCGCAAGCCACCCAGCAAGATGGCGGGCAACACATGGCGCGTCAACAGGCTTTTGCCCCTGCCACAATTGCCGTAGAGGAAAAGCCCCCGTCCTTGGTTGTCGGTCAGCCAGTTAGCCACCTGGTCGTATTCGGGCAACCACTGCAAGGGCTTATTTTCCAAGCTTAAAAAATGGGTCATCACACTATGCAACAATGGTTTAGCATTGGGCAAGCGCACCATTTCTCGCTCGGTGGGCAACTTCATGTTGTGGCGTTGCATTTGCGCCATCAGATCGTCAAAACTGCTCATAATCAGTCGTATTGTCAAAGTTTGTGATATTCGGTCTTGCGCCCCCTCGAGGCATCTTACTATCTGACTGTGAGCGAGGTATCCATCGGCGAAGGGCTGCCCTCCAGTCTCGCATTTTGGTGCGCCCCACCATCCATCCTTTGGACTGGTAGAAGTCTATAAAGCGTTGAGCTTCTTCTAGTTTATTTAGTTCCAAAGCATATTCGCTCACTTGTTGCAGTGTGGGTGGTGCAAAGACGGCAGTCGTTGCCCTACTACATTCTTTTTTCTTATCTTTCTTATCTTTCTTTATATTGTGGGGAGGAGTCGGGGTGGATACGGGGACACACACGGGGGAACATCCTCGCAATTCGCTGGATGAAAGATGTTTATCATGGGGAGCGATGCGGGTAGAGATAAGATCATCATCATTTACCGATGAGTTATAACCATCATACTTACAAATCGTTACGATGTTAATTCCTGAAACCACATGCGTGGTAATAGAACGATCGGCTTTCAAACGATTTAAATAATCTTTGACCCTATACTGCCCCCAGCCCCAACGCCTAGCGAGAAATGTTCTTGATGCCGGCAACTGCCCCCTGCCATAAGTCACCAGACGATCGCCAACGTATTGTGTCGTGTCGGTTTCCTCAAATCGTGCTTGCTGTAAAAGGTCAAGCCACGCTTCGAACTCCGAAAATACCCGTGATTTTGTCCAAAACTTATGATCAAATATTCTGCGGTGCAGTTTTAAATATCCTCTATGCATCTTTTTTTGTTAATGATTTTTCTCACTTCTCTCCCATCCTCTGACGAAAGGATTTATCTGAAAATCAGCTCTCGCCCCTGTGTGTGATGATAGTCCACCATGGCTTGCTGTTGGTGCAGATCGGTGGTGGTGGGTCTGCTTGCCTCTCGCTGACTGTGGCGAAGCTTGGCTCGCATGCCTGTGGCTATGCCTACGAAAAGCAAGATGGCGAGCAGGATGTCGAGCAAATGGCGCTCGAGGGTTTTGCGAACGGCTCTGCGTTTTCGTTTCCTATACCTTATATATATAGGTGTGTGTTTAGCATGTACGCTTTGTTTGTGTTGGCGATGATTGATGAATGTTGGCTGATTCATTGATTTGCAATTGTTTATATGTGTTAAAAATATATGCATTTGTTATGTGCTAAAAGTAGCGCCCTTGTTGGGTTTCGTACTGAACGTCACGACATTGAGCCACGGCTTGCTGTCGATACAGGTTGTAACGCTCTACCATGGGCTCCAGATAGTGCAAGAGGGCAAAGGAATCGGTGTGGAGGATATCCCAATCGCGATCGAGAATTTCTGCCTCGCTGACGGTCACATTGTTTAAGGCATCGACATCAAAATCGACGCACAAGCGAATGCTATCGCCAAACATCAGCTGATCGACATCCTCCAGCTCGTCGAGACGAAAAGGGAGATTGTCGGCTACGTGCGTTGCCAGATGCTGAATTTGCCACTGTGTGAGTTGACACATGATAGGAACTGGATTTAAGTGTTGTGCGCCCATATTTTTTTTGTTTTTGTGGTTTATGTTTACCGTTTATCCGTATTTATACATTTATCCGAAGTATAGATAATTGAGTTCTCCACTCTTCCAAAATGCACTCAGTTGAGTTTATTATCTTATTTATTATTCAACTGATTATTAAAACCTCTACAAATATAACTCAATTGAGTTTTAAAAGCAAGCAAAATAAACCCTATTGAGTTTCAATTAACATCATTTAACCATCAGGGGAAATTAATAAAACCTCAGAGGAAATACAACAGAACCCCTACAATGTCGCCAAAGAGTGATATTTTTCACAACAAAGCACACAAACACTTGCTTATCAAAAAGATATTGAATAAATTTGTAGCATAGTATAAGAAAGACAATCAAACTCTATTGAGTTTCAACCTAATCAAGTTATTCTTTTGAGTTTGTTTTGAGAACTCTATAAAAAAAACGGGAGCGTTATGAATACAATAAATACAAGAATCAAAGAGGTGATAGATCATTTTTTTGGTGGCAGCACCAAAGATTTTTCTAATCAGACCAACGTTAAATATCAGACAATCATCAACATCATTGGCGATCGACAATCTACGCCATCGAGCGCCACCATCGAAGCCATTGCCAGCGCCATCGAGGGACTGAATGCCGAATGGCTCTTGCTGGGCAAAGGCGAAATGAGACAGCAAAAACCTGAACGTGAGGCATGTGCCATCGCTCAACCGAATGTGATGATGGTTCCGTTGGTGAGTCAGTATGCTCAGGCAGGCTACTTGTCGGGCTTCACAGACAGCGAATATATTGAGGCTCTGCCTCGCATCCCCATCATGGGCGATCATGAGCTGAGAGGCGAATATCTTGCCTTCGAGGTGAGGGGCGACAGTATGGATGACCAAAGCGACGAGTGCCTGAAGGAGGGCGATATTTTGATCTGTCGCAACATTCGCAAGGAGTATTGGCAGTATAAACTGCACATCCACAAATGGGATTTCGTGATTGTGCATCGCACGGAGGGGGTGTTGGTGAAACGCATTGTGGATCACAATGTGGAGACGGGCGAACTGCGTCTGCACTCGCTCAACCATCTGTATCCTGATTTTTCGCTCAACTTGCGCGATGTGTCTCAGGTGTTTAATGTGGTGCAGGTGAGCAGAACGAGGAGGAGATGAGGGCGTCAGCCTTGCGTGAGGGATAGAAGCAAGTAGCCCGAAGCCTGACAGGGCGAGGCTACTGCGTAGAGCCCGACCCCGACAGGGGGCACGCCCAAAAGACAAAAGACAAAAAAAAGAGCACTTCTGATCTTGAGAAGTGCTCTTTTTTTGAGGGATTGGCGATGGGTGATCGCTATGTTTTTTTATTTTTGAGTGGATTCGTCTCCCACTGTTGCTTCTGTTTCTGCTTTTTCTTCTACGAATTTAGCGTATGTGCCTGCCAAAGTGGCTCCTCCACTGCAAAAGAAGTGAAGCATGTCGCTGTCTTCGGGATTCTCGGTGGCGATGGTCAGGTCGGCATCGGTGAAGGTGAAAAGGATATTTTTGCCTTCGTGCACGGCTACGTAGGTGGAGTCGTTTTTACGATCGGCTACGGCGTCGAACGTGCAGGTTGGTTTTTTGATGTCTGTTCTTGATCTTACTTCTATTTTTAGTTGCTCGGCTTCGGCTGGGCTTACGTTTATGGATACCCAATCAGATCCTTCGGCACGTTTGGCATAGCCTTCGCACACGTAAAGCCCTGTGTGATTGATGGCTTTTTCTAATTTGGTCATTGGCACTGTTTCGGCTGTTTCGGCAGATTTTTTACTGGTGTTGTTGCATGCTTGCAAGCCGATTATCATAAGGCCTGCTAATAGCATTGTTTTTAATGTGTTCATTTTCCTTTTTAAATTAAAAAATATAAAATTCTCTAACAAAGTTACATATAGAGAACGGCATTTGGGATGGTTTAGTATATATTTTTTTTACTTTTTTCACTGCTAGTATATTGGGAGGAGCCACAACTTGACAGCTTATATTTTGAATACATCAACAGACCGTAGACAAACAAATAGTCTGATAATCAATGATATTGTTTTATTTTAACTATATTTGTGATATTAACATTGTCTTGTTGGAGGACAAAAAAGGACTGAACGATAAAATTGTTTATACGAACTAAGAAATTATTTATGAAAAAGATTTTGATTTTAATGGGTGCACTGTTGGCTATGTATAGCTGCGGGAATGCAAACAAGGAGAGTAAGGCTGAAAATAAAGTAGAGTCTAAGGTGGAGGATATGGAGGCTTTTAAGAAAGAGCATAATGCCAGAAACTCGTTGAGCTATCATGGCAAATATGAGGGTACGATTCCTGCTGCTGATGGTCCGGGAATTAATGTTACGATAGAGATTCCTGACGATAGCACATATACTCGTACGCTGGTGTACATCGGTCATGAGAAAGATATTTTTACTGACAAGGGAACCTATACTTGGAACGAGGAAGGAAATACAATCACGCTACATGATGCTAAGGGGGAAGAAACACCTAACCAATACTTCGTTTCGGAGAGTCGCTTGATTATGCTTGATACTGAGGGCAAACAGGTGGAAGGTGAAATGGCCGAAAACTACATCTTGAAGCAGACAGAAGGTATTGAGTATGATTTGAGTAAATATGCAACTAAGAAGTAGTGTTGAGGGATAACCATACGAAGATTAAAGGCGAACTTTGAGTTATGGATGGCTGAAAATAAGGATATTATTTTCGGCCATCTGCTTTTTTGTTAGAGGGGGAACGGGGATGTTAAGCCAATAAAGGTAATCTACCTTAAAAGAGAGAGAGTAGCGAGGGAAGGGATAATTAAGTAATTGATTATATTTGTGATAGGACAAAAAAGGGGAAAGAGATTGAATAAGTGATTTAAACATATATAGAAAGCAATGAGACTAGTGTTGAGCTTGAGCATTCTGGCATTGATAGCTATCGTTTTAGTAGTTTACTATATTATTAAACTGGTAAGACGTGAGTGGGGTTGGCGCTCTTTTTCATTTTCAATGGTTTTGACTATCTCTGGAGCTTCATTATTCCTTTATAGGCCAATTAAGGAGGAATACGTAAGGGCAAGAGTTACTGCTAACAGCAAATACTCGATTAGTTATGTTATTACATACTCCAAGTATCTAGGTCCTGGCCCATCTTCTAGATGGGCAGAAATGTATCTTGAGCTAAATGGCGAGAAGAAGGTTGCCAGATCCAGTGTTATACTTAACAACACATATGATAGTGGAGAGATTAATAAAAGGCACTTCCTTGCTGTTTATGATTCGATAGACACTGAATATTGTGTCTTGTTATTTGATTATCCTATCAGTGACAGTTTGGATTATTACAAATATTTGGAACAACTAAAAAAAGAACCTCTTGATTTGAGACTCAGCCCTTGGCTCTCTGGTTTGTTATACAAGTAGATTGAGGAACGAATAATAAAGTCGGCCTCACAAAAAGAGTATCACCTGACCTCCGATATTGGCTAAAAAGAGTGGACAAGAACGAACAAGATTAATCCAGATCGTGAGGCATGCCAGGATATCTATCATAGCCACCTCTAGGATATCGTTCATATTTAAAGTTGAGATAAGTAAGGATTCCAAAGTAAAGGAGAACAATCAAGATGAAAATAATCTTAGACAAAACAGAAGCTCTAGCCTTCTCAACAGGCAAAGACGTGTATTTTTTCTTCTTAGGGAATTTACTCTTTTTCTTTCTACGCTGTTTTGCCATATACAAAGTATTATAACTTCACAAAAAGTGGGCTACATCCACCATAGATAGGCTGTAAGATAAGCCAGACACGCCACAACGGGCGAAGCCATGACTAACACCAACAATATGCCAACAACGATGAAAAAGGGATGAGTCATACACTTATACACTGCAATTAAGAAACAGGAATCACTCTGCCAGTCCTGCTTCTTTTTTGAATAGGTGGATCTGAGCTTCAAATTCCTTCAGTTGTTCTTCATCTATGATTCCTTTTTGCTGATCGAATGTTTTGTAGAATCGAGGTAGCGAAAAGGTGGTGATGATGTTGGCTCCACAGGAAGGGAAAAATGCTTTTGCTGCATTCATCACATTGCCTCCACCGTAGCCTCCGGGTGATGTGCTCATGAGCAGCATGGGCTTGTTTCTGAAGATGTTCATATCGATGCGAGAGCACCAATCGAACACGTTTTTGAAGGCTGCGGAGTAAGTCCGATTGTTTTCGGACAGCGAGCAGATAATAATATCTGCCTGATCCATTGCTTTTATAAAGCTGTGTGCCTGATCGGGATAGCCTTTTTCTTCTCGGTCGACGGAGAAGATTGGCATCTCAAAGTCATTCAAATCCAGCAGATTGACGTCTACGTTTTTGATATACGATAAGGCAAATTTGACTAGTTGTCTGTTGATAGACTGTGAGCTGTTGCTCCCAGCAAAGGCTGTTATTTTCATATTTTCTTAAACTTCTATTGTGGTTTAGATTGTGGTATAGATAATAAGTGCAATATAATAATATAAGGGCAGTTTATGGCTCTTTTTAGTCGTGAAAAAAGCGACGATGTGTTTTAAGGTTCTAAGAACCTTATTTATTATCAGTTTCAAATATGTTTTTTGACATTTTATTTTTGTAAAATCTCTAATACTCAATGTGGGATTAAAAAAGCAGAATCGGACAAGGAATAAGAAGTGCCTTAAATAGGCGAGAGAGGCTTTGTTTGAGTATGATTCTAGAAACCACCCCATTTATAACATTGCCTCTCTCTATGGATAATATTTTGTTGTTATACCATTATCGTGATTATAAAAGTAGGGAATTTTGTCGATCAAACCTTTTTATTTTGATCAATAAAGGTTAATGAAGTGTTACATTTTTCTAATCTGATGCAGAAAGGGAGAGAAGAAAGGAAATAGGTATGGGAGGCTCTGGGGTACGAAATTGGGTTGAGAGCTTTCAATGCATTGATGACATCAATAAATTTTCTCCACGCGTAGTAATCCTGATGGCGGAGAATTTGCAAAGAGCAACCGTAAACACGTTTTCGCTCTCCTTGATACTCTTATTAAACAGACTAAGTTGAAAGAGATATTATAGAATTAAAAAACTCAATTTAATTATCGAGAAGAATCTCTTTTACTCTATTTATTTCCTTTCTAACTTCATCCTTCGTCGCAAATGCTTTAGAGTCCATCTGATAATCTTCTTCGAACTCAGAAAATCGACTAGTTATTGCTTCCAATTCAGAGAAAATTTTGTTCTCGACACTTGTCAATGTGCTTTCGTCAATTTCTAATACATATGAATAATATAATTCATCACAAAAAGTAGACTCATCAATCTCACCTCTAAGGTAGAGGTCTATAATATAATACAAGAAACGCTTATCTGATTTTTGATACATATCTAAAATTATGGTTCTATAGGAGAATATTGGAAATGCCATATACTATTTGTTTTTTAATCATTTAAGATTTCTAAGTTGTAATATTTTCCATTCTTCGTTATTTCTCTAGCATACATCAATGCTCTGGATCTATACTCGTAAACCTCCCCATTGCAGAATCATAATACCTCGCTGCATAATCATAGGTGTTGAGCTAGAGTCTGGTGTCCAGCTCTTTGCCATTGTACTTGAACCGCTGTTCATGTTCGCCCTTACTCTCGGCAAAAGCCATCCCAAATGAATAATAATGAGTATATTGGTCTATTGTACCATTGGCATCAATCACTACACGATTATTCCCCAAATGATCGGTAAGGTAATAATAATATTTCTTTGTTACAGCATCGTATTAATTGAAATCGTGGGCTTTAATATTTAATATTTCCAATAATGTTATTTGATAAATGTTTTTTCCTTTAGATTACTGATGTTATTAGCTTTTAATAGAGAGTCTACCTGCATATGGCTCAATGGTCCGATTAATGTATCTCCAAAACATAATTCAATCGAGTTATTCTTTGCTAAAATAGCATACCATCGTAATTGCTCTTTGCTGTTTTTTTCTACAAGCATTGTTCGGTGACTCCATTTTACGTTTTTTATGTCCTCTATTCTTTTCTCAAAGCATAAATCACTCGAAAGAGTGTAACCAATATCTCCATTATCATAATAATCACCCCATGTAACTACATAATCATCTGTAATATGTTTTATCCTAAACCAATTTGCGGATGGACAGGATGTTAAGAGTACTAAAACCATTATTTGCAGGGCTGCTTTCTTCATGTCATATCCTTTATAAGTGTTTATCAAAAAATCACAACCACATTTGTTTAAGGTCCCTTGTAAAAAAACTGTTTATCTATTTCTTATATTTCCATAAGTTGCTGTCAGGATAAAAGTATCGAAATATCATTTTCATAATTTTACAGCCAATAAAAACACCCATCATTAAAACGAGGATATAATTAAAAATAAGATGCTTGTCGTATAGTGACAAAAAATAGTAGAAGATAAAATAAAGGATCAATAGCCCCAATATAATTTCTTCAATATACCAACCAATAAGTTTTTTATTCATCTTTTTTTCTGAAAATATTTATAACCATACCTAGAGTAACTAAAGATGCGATAGGCAAGCCGATATAATATACATATCTAATAAACTTGAATGCTTCCAAATCTTTTTTAAAAAGCGTTAAACATACTACTATGAAAAAGATAGGTAATGCAGCCTTATCTGAAAATTTCACAAGAAAGTCTATCGTTTTTTTCATTTGCCATTTATTTTTCTTCTGGACGCTCCACTCTAACATTCTTAATCATTTACAGGCTCAACATATAATTGAACCTACAAATACTGACCGATCTGACTCTTCCATTCGCATCGTCATATAAGGCATTATGAAGTTGAAGAATTGTACAACTAATGCATTATAAATATACGAATTATAATACATATAAAATAAAAAATATAAGCTTTATTGCATTGGATAGTGAAGAACATAAAGAGGTTATTCTTCTTAAATTTATCTAGCAGAGAGGATGGGATTCGAACCCACGATACAGTTACCCGTATACTACCTTTCCAGGGTAGCTCCTTCAACCACTCGGACACCTCTCTGTGTTTCTTTTTTTTGTAGTGGTGCAAAGATAGGCTATTTTTTGATTATTGAAAGCACTTGCCTATACAAAAATGTATACATTAAAAATAATCAAATACGAGGAGCTGAAAACCAGAAATATGAATCAAATTAACTATGTTTGACCCGCAAAATATTTAAGCATAAAAATGCACGTTAGGATGATGCCAAATTCCTACCTAGAGAAAATATATTATGAATATTAACATATTATGAATTCAATTTTATGAAGGTGAAAATTATAAGTGTTTTATTGATCGTTCTTTGTACTTTCAGTTTACCTACCTCGGCTCAGTACAGAAATTTTAATATAAAGGAGCCTAACACATCAGTAGAACTCGTACAGATTGATTGTAGAGAATATAGCACTTTAGTGCATTTGAGATACAAGAACAACAATGCAGCATGGATAGGTGCAAATGAAAAATTTCATATCATAGATTTAGACACAGGAAAGAAATATAAAATTATAAATGCTTTCAATATTCCTATTTCTAATGGAGAAAAAGTGCACATGTTTTCTAGTGCAGATGAGGTGTTTCATTTTACCTTGGAGTTTGAAAAACTTCCAGAATCGACCTCCAGAATAGATATCCTTGAGGGTGTGGAGAATGGATTTGACTATCATGGAATAGAATTATCAAAAGAAGCCGAGCCTGCCAATTTTATTGATATACATGATTTTATATCGGAGAGTCCTCTAAAAGAATTTGGATACTATTATCAGGAAGGAAACGTTGTTCACTACTATAATCATAAGGGGTTATCTGTCATCGTAAAGTTATTTTACTCAACAGATTATGGAAAATATTACCAAGCACACCTTCTGGTTCAAAACCTTACGGGCAGAGATGTGCTTTTGAATCCGGATGAGATCACCTCTCAAATGCTGATAAAAAAGAAAATAAAAGACGGCAAGGTGCTAAGCTACAATGAATACATGAAAAAAATTAGCAGAAGTCAGATGTGGAGTAGCATAGGCGTAGCACTGGGCGAAAGTTTTGGAAGTATGAATGCAGGCTATTCCAGCAGTACAACGAACACCAATGCTCAGGTCTATTCTAACTCGTTTGGTTTTGCCAACGGATATGTCAATAGCAGCTACGGCAGTGCATACGGCAGCGCATATGGCGCTAGTAGTTCCAGCACATCGATAAGTGGTTCGAGCACTACGACCTCTTATGATGGAATGAATGCCTACCTAGCTCAGCAAAATGCCAGATCCAATGTGGCGAATTATGAAAATCAGCAACAGCAGATCAAACAATCATTAAGTGATGGCTACCTTAAGATCAATACAATACCCAATCAAACTGAATATGTAGGGTACATAAATATATCGCACAAAAAAGCCCAGCAGTTTAGCCTAAATATTCCGATAAACGGCTCAATCTATCAATTTTTGTGGAATTTTGAGTAAATAGAAAAAGCCTCTGCATATGGCTCATTTCAGACAATCAAGGGGGGGGATGAATATCCCCCTCAACTTTCATCTTTGCTGATGTTGCTATCTACACACAAGATATGCCTACTCAGCATCGGTGTTAAAGCGCCACTCTTTGGTCACATGATCGAAGATGATCAAAAACTCTTTGATAGAGGGCAATTTTAAGCTCTTGCTTCGTGCCAACAGAGCATCTCTGATGCCTTGCAGATTGGACACCAAATTGTTCCAGTCGGAAATGCGCTCATAAACCAAATTGACCTCAGCCATATTATTCGCTTTCTTGATCGCCTTATTTATTTCTTCTACCAGAGAGGCAATGTTGTCCATCTTATACTTGGCTACAATCTTGTTGTAGGCAGCCAAATATTCATTCATTATTTTTTCTCTATCTATTGCAGTCATAGCCGTTGTTATTAAGAGGTTATAACTTCAATTTAGCAAGAAATTAGAAAACAAACAAATATAATTTCTCAAAAACGACAAGCTCTCTCTTCATTTCTTATCCTTTTTATTGTATATCCATTTTTCTGCATATCTTTATACATCTTCCACTTTTGTGACAAAACATTTCGCTTAACAACAAAAACAAGACATATGAATATAGCAGATTTTATAGATAGCATGATTTCCATTGCCGTAGGTGTCATGATCTACGCCACGGGAATGAAGCCGGGTGAGCACTCTAAAAAGATGAAGATAGCAGGACTGGTGGTCATCGTTATAGGGGTGATACTCTTTTTCGAGAAACTGTTTCGCTGAGGTTTTCAGCCTATATGCAACACGCCTTAATTGGAAATAAAAAACCACCGATTGGCACCGTGGCACAATCAGTGGTTTTTATTTTTCAGCTGT